>NZ_JBSFCK010000018.1:0-146717 GCF_053593435.1 Streptomyces sp. NPDC002306 | reverse complement strand
CTGCCACTGACACACCTTGACAGCCATACGTTGCCCGGAACAGAACCCCGAACGGCGCGTCACGACAGGGCGAACGTTGCCTGATGCGGCACTAGAGACGGTCGCCTTCGGGTAGGACGGCGTCAGGATGGGTGAGGAGCCAGCGCGGGCCGACGGCGTGCGGGGGCCGACCCCTTGGGGCTTGCCGCGAAGATTCCTGCTGACGTAGTCGCGGACGCCGGCGCAGCCGCGGGGACAGCCCTGTCCCTTGATCTCCTCCCTTGGTTTCCAGGCGTTGGTGCAGCCTTCCTGCCAGCGCTGATCGAGGTTGACATCGCTGTGTCCCACTGCTGGACGGCCCGCAAGTGACCCACCATCGTCAGACCCTCCAACGGCAGGCCCCACGGTCGGCCTCGCTGAACGTCATCGGCCCCTTGCCTGCGAGCAGCCGTGACCAACTTGCCGAAGCTGCGCGGGCTCAACCCGGCAAACGGGCTTGTCCAAGACGGCTGCGACGCCGTGATCACTCACGCCACACCAAGATCATCCCGGCGCGGTCACAAGCGTGTGCTCACTCCCACCGTCACAGCTCCCACCACAAGTCCATGTTCTGGTGGACGCGCTCGCGCAGACAGCTTGAGTGGGAGTACACAAGCTGCCGCACGTTGCTGGAGTGCGCTGGACCAAGCCGGAGCTCATTCGCCTCCTGGTCCTGCTCGAGATCGACGACGAGCCAGCAGAAGCAACAGGTGGGGTTCCGGTCCACGACGCACTCCCTCGTAGTCTCGCCAATGGCGCACATCGCACCCTACGTCCGGAGCGACACGCCAAGTCGGGACAGTCTTTACTCCGTGATCACGAGTGCTACCAGTCGTTGAGTTGCAACCTTCCCCAGACTCAGCGATGGCCCTCAAAGCGGGGAGCACCGGGGAATCACGGTGAATAGCGGCCAGGCTGACAGGGCAGCACCCGGACCGTCTACTCAGGTCGACGCTGGAACGGTCCTTCAGTGATCACAGCTTCCCGAGCTCATGTCTCGTCTACGCGACCGTTCAGATGGAAGAGGAGCCACTCAAGCCGATCCGGTGTGACACCAAGTGACGAGGCCCAGCCGTGCATGGAACTGACGTAGGTGGCGTATCGGGTGGGCCAATGGCGGGTGCCGGCAGCCTTCAAGCTGGACCACCCGAGGGCGTTCAGCGAGCGAAAGACCCGGTCATCGAGGATCAAGGCCCGATCGCATGTGACTTCGCGATTGTCCACAGCCGCGAACCACTTGGTGAAGAATGATCGCCCTACTCCCTTGAGGACGAACTGTCGGTAGGCCCCGCTCAGGTCTCCGCCTTGGACCGCTTCGCGCGTGCTCCGAAGGACCCTAGGCATGCGCGGGTCGGACAGGGCTGCTTCGGTGTACCGCGGCCCCCGTCCGTTGGAGGTACCCGAGCCCCAGATCATGACAGCCACAAACAGGTCGCGGAGGCCATCGGGGTCGTCACCAGCATGGTCACGGAGCCGGGCCAAGTCGCTCCGCTCGATTAGACGGTCACTGCCCGACCCATTCGCAGATTCAACGCCGACATCGAGTACATGCGTGGCCGCGTGCGACGCCAACCACGGGCGCCACGTTCCTGGACGGAAGCGCACGGGCTTCTGTACGTAGTCGCTGTAGCGGACAACGAGCCTCTGAAGTTGCTCCACCATGTTCCCCCTGGCCATGACGGTGGCGTGCCGTGGGCCGTAGCGTATGGGAAGCCGACCATGAATGCAGGTGAACGACCGGCCTCACCGGCTTCGCCCTCCACCTGCTCCGGGACCTCGTTGCCGTGACAGCCGCACTCACCCTCCACTGGAGCTCCGGCAGCATCGAGGGCGCCGTCAACCGCATCAAGAAGATCAAAAGGCAGCTCTACGGACGAGCTGGTTTCCACCTGCTGCGGAAGATGATCCTGCTGCAGTAGCCCCGCAATACTCTCTTGTCGATCTCGTTGAGGGCGGTCATCAGTAGCCCCCTGAACTGCGCGGACTATCCTCGTTGGCCACGATCTGCCCTCCTCAAATCACTCTGGTTCCGAGCAGGCGCCGTGCAAGGATCTCGCCCATGATGACCAAGCCCACTCTGACGGAACGCCGCTCTCCATGGGTCGTGTTCACCTCCCCGGCCGACCCGTGGCTGGCGTCGGAAACGGCCGCGCTCCTGCACCAAAACGGTCTGGTCCTGCGGCTGGATGGCCGGGAGATGCGGGATCCGACGTCCGTCTTCCGCACCTTCGCCCAGGAACTGTCGTTCCTCGGCTCCTTCGGCCACAACTGGGACGCGCTCGTGGACTGCCTCCACGACTGGCATGGTCCCGGACACGGCAACCAGGACCTCGCGATCCTGATCGAGCACGCAGACGACCTGCTGAAGTCGGACTTCCTCGGGCTGTTCGTATCGGTCCTCGCCCAGGCAGCCTGGAACTCCAACCTGCACCTGGACGGCGACGGCGAACTCGATGAGGGGCGGCAACGTATCGCCCAGCACTTCGTCTTCCTCTTGGACCACACGGCACCCGTTGCCTTCACGGAGAAGGCAGCCCGCGGCATGGACGTGGCGGTGGCGCTCGCGGACGGCCGCCTGCTCGTCACCCTGACCGACGTCGACTGGCCTGGTGGGGATCCCGCGTCCGCTCCCTGGACGGCCGGCCCGCTTTCCTTCGCGGACGAGGAGATCCTCAGCGGCAGGAACATCGAGGGCATCAAGATGCTCCGAGACCACCTCGGCTGCTCGATCCAACAGGCCCTGGACATCCTCCAGTCCCGCTCTGAGTTCCTGCGCCGCGACCATTCGGATGGCTACAAGATGGGCAGCGCCAGCCAAGCGACTGGGTTCGCTGAGTAGACGCCCGACTCGATCAGACAGCACCCGCATCCTCGAACATCGAGGTGACGCTCCGCGACGACTCCCCAAGATCTGTGCCAGCACCGAGTTTCGGCAGCACTCGGCCTCCGCCGTGGGACGGTCGTGTTGGAGCAGAATGGCCTGTCCGGTGAGGCCCGGCCGATATTGCCTGGCGGGCCGGTACCCAAGCCGGGCAGGGTTCCGGGTGATGAGCGATGAGTACGAGATGTCATACGCCCACCCCGACTCCGTCCGGGGCCTGCTGCAACGGGGGCGTGGCCTGGGCGCGGTCCGAGCGCTCCAGGACCCGCGAGGATCCGCCGTGTTCGCGTACGACGGGATCCGCTGTGACTGGCGATGGCACGGGGCCGACGATCGGTCTCTGTATCTGGCGCGGCTGGTCCAGGACCTGGAGCTGTCCCCCACGCCGGTGGTGGATCAACTGGCGGAGGACGAGGAGTCCTGCTTGCGGGCCTGTGACCTCTTGGAGCTGCTGGCTCTCGCCGGATCGGACGAGGCCCGGGAGGGGCTTCGGATGCATATCCGGAAAGGCGAGCACTGGGTCCGCGTACTGGAGTCGGTGTCCGTCGCCTGGCCGACGGAGTGGTGGCAAGACCTCGGTGACGTCGCGCGTACTCGAATCGGCGCAGAGGCGGAGCTTCCACGGTTCTCCGAGCCGTGGACGAGGTTCGGGATCGAGACCCAGAGGCGCCCGTTCATTGCGCGGCCGTCGCTGGCCGGGCTCAGCACCTCAGAGCTCCTCGCCCTGCTCGCCGACGTCAGTACAGAAGGCACCACGAAGTGCGACGCACTGAGCGCGCTGAACGGCAGGGAGCCGACTGAGGGGCTGATCCCGCTCGTCCCGTTGTTGGGAACGTCGGACGGCCGCCGGCCCTTGCCCCGGCTCAGGCAGGCCGTTGAGCGCCTGGGCGCCCTCGCCGTTCCGGCGGCGCACGGCTGGGCACGGGACGACTGCTCCTGGCTGGCTGAGCTGGGTGCGGACATCCTGGCCGACCACCCCGGCCCCGAGGCGCTGCCGGGACTCGTGGAGGAACTGGCCAGGCAATGGGCGGAGCGGGCCTGGTGCGGCCCTGACCGGACGGCCCGGCGGCTGGCCCGCTTCGGGCCCGACGCCGGCGACGCTGTGCCCTACCTGCGGCGCTTCTGGCTGCATACCCCGCACTCCCACGAGCGGACCGCGTACCTGGAAGCACTCGCCGCCATCGACCGGGGCGGCCTGGACTACGTGTACACCGAGTCCCCACATATCCGTAGTGGATGTTCGAGGGAATAATCAGAATCCGGGAGTAGGGGCGAAACCCGGCCACCATGACGGAACACCGCCGGGACAGTGATACGTATCGCCCTCCCAGAATAGCGAGACGGCGCACCAGCAAACGGCGAGCATCAGCGCCCCGACGACAACGGCGCGGACCACGTGGTGCTCTCTGAGAAAGGCCCCGGCCCCCAGCCAGACGAGCATCAGAACGAACCAGAGAACAGGGATGAACATCAGAAGGAGAAAACTACCGTTGACGGAATTGCTCACGCCCGCGTCACAAGCGTTCCAGGACCGCCCCAGAACCGTGGCCGTCAGCAGGGCAACGGCCAGTACGACCACCGCGCCGAGACATCCATGCAGTCGTCGGCCACTCATACGCCCACCCTGCTCTTCGACCGAATCAAGAACCACAGGACACACTCCCAGTCGTAACTCAACCGCCATACCGAACAATATCCGAAGGTCCCGATTCGTTCCGTGCAGAACGAATCGGGACCCATAGGGCAATTTTCGTTACTTCTTCTTCACCTGGCCCGTTCCCTTCGCGTACATCTGCTCGACCGTATCGATCACCGCGGAATGGAACTGTTCCCTGGTAAGCCCGAGGCCATAATTGCCGAAAAAATCGATGCCAGTCTGCATCGTCATGTGATCCCCGGGATCGTCCTGTCCGACGAGGCTAGAATCACTGATCGAGGACGCTTTGATGAGTGTCTTGGAATCAATTCCTGCGGCCCGCCCCTCTGGGATTGTGAGGAGAGGGCGCGGCTGCTCGGGGTCGCCTCGGCACCCGCGAACCCGGAGATCCTGGGGCGGGTCGCCGTACTGCGCGATGATCCGATGGAGACACCCGATGTGCGAGCCGCGGCCCGAGCACGGCTGGTGGTCCCTTGACGAGCCGGTCCGCCGCGCCATCTGTCCCATGCCCGACCGCCTCTGGCACCCCGCCCTGGACCAGGTCAGGACACTGCGTGACAGCGCCGAGGCCGCCGAGCTGACCAGCATGGTCGATCTGGACGTTCCCCCGGCCGGCACCGGCTTCGGCTTGGCTGGACCTCACCACAGCTCCGCACCCCGAGGCAGACGGCCCCTGGACATGGCGGCTGTCGCCAGTGCCGCGGCGTCGGGGCGCCGCACGGCTGACAGGGTGTCAGGCGTTCTCTCCTGACGGCCCGTGAGCGGTCGTCACAGGAACGGTGGCTTGTCGGTCAACCAGTAGTCCGCATCCCGGACTTCCGCACATCGAAGGACAGACAACGTGACGTGCCTCGTTTGTGGTGGCGCGACGCCAGCCGCCCGCGAGGAGCTCCGCTTGAGCGGGCACTCGCCTTGACCGTCACCGTCCTGTGCACCCCCAGTTCCCCGCGTACGTACTTCCGGACGTCGTCCGCCGGACTACGTACCGTGACCTCATCGGAGACACGCCATGACCGACCGGATCCAGTTGCCCAGCCTCTCCACCGAGAAGGACTTCGACGGGGACGCGTTCTCGCCCATCTACACGACCACGGTGACCGTCGACGGCGGTGTGGCCGCGCACGGGCGGGCTTCTGGAAGGGCACGCTCGTCCGACGGTGTCCTGGACCTCGATCTGCGCATGCCCACCGAGCTGGGTGGTGACGGGCGTGGAACCAACCCCGAGCAGCTGTTCGCGGCCGGTTTCGCTGCGTGCTTCCACGGAGCGCTGAGCCTGGTGGCACGCCAGGAGGCGCTCGATCCGGCCGTCATCTCGGTGGCGGCCACCGTGGCCTTCGGGCGGGATCCGGAGGACGGGGGCTATCTGCTGCGCGTCGATCTGGCGGTGAAGTGGCCCGGTGCCGACCCGAAGGTGGCCGCCGCCTTGGTGGGGAAGGCCGACTCGCTGTGCCCCTACGCGCGTATGGCCTGGAAAGGCACGCCGACGACCATCGCCCTCACCTCCTGACCGGCCCGTCTCCTCACCCAGCGGCCGGCGCCGCGCGCGGCGGCTGCTTCTCCTGGGCCGGCGGCGGTCAGGAGGGGAACCAGAGGCCGGCCTCGGCGGCTTCCTCCTCGCCGACGGTGAACGCGGAGACCGCCATCTTGCAGGCCCGGTCCTTGATGTCGACGGGGCTGCGCGATGGCGTACACGGGTGGATCGTGACAGGTGAACATGCGCGACTTCGGGTCTCTTTTGCGATAAATGTCACTTCGCCCCTGCGGACTCATGTAGGTCCGCCGCCGCGCGGCCGATCCCTATCGCCGAGCGGCCTCGGGTCGGTGGGCCCTGCAACCAGGGCTCAGGCAGCCTCCTCCGCCACGTTCCGGGGCTCGCGTACCGTGCGGCGTCTCATGGCGCGACGTTCCCCTTCCGACGTGCCGCCCCAGATGCCCTCGACGGCGTCATCTCTGAGGGCCCACGCCAAGCACCGCTCCGTCACGGGACAGCGACGGCAGACCGCCTTCGCCTCGTCCGTCTGTATCAGCGCCGGGCCGCTGTTGATGTTGCCTATCGGGAAGAAGAGCTCAGGATCTTCGCTTTGGCAGAGCGCCAGTTCGCGCCAGTTCACGTCCACGGAACACCTCCTGCGGTGCGGGCGGATTCGGTCTCGGGGGGCTGATGAGGTGCGGAACGGTCCGGCGGAGGACACATCACGGTTCGTCCCATGGTGTGACCGGACCGGACGCCGTGTTGTGACACCAGACCCCGGCCGCGGGCCGCCGAGTGCGGCCCATGGCTCGCGGGCCCCAGGTACTGGGTGGCGTCCATCGAGGTGTTGTCCACCTGCCCTGCTGCCTCCTTGTTCCCAGCCGTGCGGTAGCGTGCCACGATGCTGTGAATACGCGAAACATAGTGTGGCTCAACGTTGTGAATCGGTCCCAAGCGCCCCCGCTTCCCCTGCGCTGGAAGCGGTCAGCGCGGCTGCCGACCGCCTTGAACCACCCGAATGTCGCCTGTTCGCCCCTCCGAGAAGGTCCTTGCGGCCGATACGAGGCCTGCTCCCGCAGCCCGGGCCGCGAAATCACCGCGCGGGACTGTCACGAAACGGTGCCACCGTCGGTCTTTGCAGGCGGAGGCGATCAGAACAGGCCAGACGCACCCACAGACCGCCGGACCGGATCCGGCGGTATGTGGAGAGCGGCCACAAGATCGCGTCCCGCGACACCATCGACGACCGGAGGAACGGAGACATCGGGATCATGCATCCAGAGGCGTCCCCCGAAGAGGGCAATCTGAGTGAGGCCGTGTCTGTCTTCGTGGAGATCCGACCGCGTCTCTTCGGAATCGCCTACCGGATGCTGGGAAGCACGACGGAGGCGGAGGACGTCGTCCAGGAGGTGTGGCTACGCTGGCAGAGAACCGATCGTTCCGTGGTGATCAGCCCCGTGGCGTTCCTGTCGAGCACCACCACGCGGCTGGCCATCAACGTGGCACAGTCCGCACGTGTGCGCCGAGAGACCTACATCGGCCCGTGGCTGCCCGAGCCCGTCGACACCAGCGACGATGCGCAGGTCGGCGCCGAACGAGCGGAGGCTCTGGAACTCGCCCTCCTCCTGGTGCTCGAGAAGCTCACCCCGACCGAGCGAGCGGCGTACGTCCTGCGAGAAGCCTTCGACTACGGCTATGCGGAGATCGCGGAGATACTGCGGCTCACCCCCGTCAACATCAGGAAGATCGTGAGCAGGGCACGCAAACACCTGACGGAGGACGAGCGCGACAGTGTGGACACGGCCGAGCACCGTCGCCTGCTGAACGCCTTCGTCGCTGCTGCCCAAGAGGGTGACGTCGCCTCGCTGGAGGCACTGCTCACCCCGAACGTGGTCAGTCTGTCCGACGGTGACGGCCTACGGGGCGCAGCTCGCGTGCCCGTCCTGGGACGTGCCCGGGTGGCGAACCTGTCGACGTCCTACCCGCGGTTCTGGCCGAGGGCCGAGGTCAGACTGGTCGAGGCCAACGGGCGTAGCGGGATCCTCCTGTACCGAGACGGCCGGCCCACCGTCTTCGTGACCATCGCGGCCACGCGCAGGGGCATCCACCAGGTGATGTGGGTGTTCAATCCGCACAAGATCGCCGCCTTCTTCGACTCCGGTTCCCGCTACGCGACCGCCGTCGGCTCTTGACGGACGGCCCGCCCCGAGCGCCACATCACGGGCGGGGCCGGTTCCAGGCGCGCAGCTTGTCGGGATTGAGAATCACCCAGACCTGCACGACCCGGGAACCGGCGATGTCGAGGCTGATGACCGCGGCGACCTGGTCGTCGTAGCGGGCGACGAGGCCGGTGCGTCCGTTGACGGAATGGGTGTGCAGGGCGGTACGGGGATGCCGGGCGAGCAGCGTCAGTAGGCTGCGGGTGATCTGTCCGCTGCCGTGGATGGGCCGGGTCTGCGTCCTGATCCTGCCCCCGCCGTCGAAGAAGGCGATCGCGTCGGGGTCCAGCAGGGACGCCAGAAGGCCCGCGTCCTCGTCGGCGCACGCCCGTCGCACCGCGTGGGCGATCTCGTCCTGTCGGCGTGGCGATGTGGGCTCCGCGTGGCGATCCCGAAGGCTCTGCCGGGCGCGCTCCACCGGCTCGACGCAATTCGGCGTTGTGCGGTCCGGCGTTGTCCGGTCCGGCTCGGACTGTCCGACGGTGCCCGCGACCGCACGCGGCGTCATCCCGAACACGTCGTCGAGCGCGAACGCCGCCCTTTCGGCCGGGGACAGCGAGTCCAGTATCCGAGACAGCACCGCGCGGACCTCCGCCTCCAGCCCTGCCGCACGGGCGGGCGTGCCCGACAGCGGACTCTCGTCCCCGTCCGGCAGCGCCAGCGTCGCCAGACAGATTCCACCGACGGCTCGTGTCAGCCATGCCCGGGGCGCCAGCACCCGCGCCCGCTCCGTGTCGGAGAGCCCGTACCACTGCCTGTACGCCTCGTTGGTGACTCGCTCGGCCGCGATGGGGCCGCCCAGCATCCAGTGGGCGACCTCCAGCAGGTGCCGCCGTTCGTCGAGCAACTCCGCGATCGGCACGGCGTCACCGGCTCGATCCATACCGCGCCCCCCCTCTCGACCGGCCCGCCAGCGCCACCGTCGCCGCCCCGGCATACGCACCGGAACGCTACCCGCGGTGTGCCCGAACGCCGCTCCAGCGCTCGAAAACGGCACGGGTCTCCCCCCGCCCTGTCGGTTGTCCCCTAGACCGGACAAGAGAGGAAGTTGTGACATCATCCTGGCGTCACACAGGCCCACTGTCTCCGTCCTGCTGTCTCCCGTCGGAACACATCCGTCTCAGAGACAGCACAGTGTGTTCGGAGACGAAGGCCTCGCGTGTGTACTGGACCGATTCCCGCGAGTCGACTGGGGGTTCACTCCGTCCCCTGGCCACGATCACCCGGTCATCGTGGCGATGTCACTCCGGCGTCCCTGATGACAAGCGTGCCTCACACGCCCGCCCGTGCACGCGGATTTCGATCGCCGCGGCCCTCCCCATCCCCCGTCCCGCGAGCCGTGGCACCACCGGATCCGTGACGAACGCGCGCCGCCCGCCTAGATGTGCCGACCTGAGCGCGGTGTCACAACCGACGTCGTCCCGCGGTCAGGTAATCGACCGCGTCACACGGCTCGCTGTGCGCGACCGACCAACCAGGACTGGGAGCACCATGTCGCGTGATAAGACGTTCCTGATCGTCGGGGGCGGCCTGGCCGCCGCGAAAGCAGCAGAGGAACTCCGCGAGCACGGCCACGACGGGCCGATCGTCCTCATCGGCGACGAGCGGGATCGGCCCTACATACGGCCGCCGTTGTCCAAGGGCTACCTGCTGGGCAAGGAAAAGCGCGAGTCGATCGACGTGCACCCCGAAGGCTGGTACTGGGAGCACGGAGTCGACCTGCTGCTGGGTACGAGCGTGACGTCGGTCGACGGGAACGCCCGCGAAGTCACGCTCGAAGGCGGTCGTCGCCTGCCGTACGCCAAGCTCCTCCTTGCGACGGGTTCCTCTCCGCGCCGCCTGTCCGTCCCGGGGGCGCACCTGGACAATGTGTTGTACCTGCGGCGCGTGGGCGACAGCGAACGGCTCAAGGCCGCCTTCACCGCGGGGGCGCGTATCGTCGTCGTCGGCGGCGGCTGGATCGGCCTGGAGGCGGCCGCGGCGGCTCGGACCGCCGGGGCCGAGGTGACGGTGCTGGAGCACTCGGAGCTGCCCCTGCTGAAGGTCCTGGGGCGGGAGGCGGCCGAGGTGTTCGCCGGCCTGCACAAGGACCATGGCGTGGACCTGCGCCCCCGCGCGCAGGTCGAACGCCTCACCGGGACCGACGGCCGCGTCGACGGGGTGCTCCTCGCCGACGGCAGTCACCTCCCTGCTGACGCCGTGGTGGTGGGCGTGGGCGTCACACCCAACGTCCGGCTAGCCGAGGAGGCGGGCCTGGAGGTGCGCGACGGCATCGTCACGGACGAGTATCTGCGGACTTCGGTGCCCGACATCCACGCCGCCGGTGACGTCGCCAACGCCTACCATCCGCGGCTCGGCCGGCACCTGCGCGTGGAGCACTGGGCCAACGCGCTGCACCAGCCGCGGACCGCCGCGCTGAGCATGCTCGGCAAGGACTCGGCGTACGACCGGCTGCCGTACTTCTACACCGACCAGTACGACCTCGGGATGGAGTACACCGGCTACACGGACCCGGGCGGCTACGACCGTGTCGTCTTCAGAGGGTCGCTGGACGAGCGCCAGTTCATCGCCTTCTGGATGTCCGGGAACCAGGTTCTCGCGGGTATGAGCGTCAACGTGTGGGACGTCATCGAGCCGATTCGTTCCCTGATCGAGTCCAAGACCGGAACGGACGACGCCGTCCTCTCCGATCCCCGGATCACGCTGGAGAGCCTTCTCTCCTGACGGGCAGGCCCTGAGGACGGGGCAAGGACCGGGCACCCCATGGACTGCGTCGCAATCGCTCCGCAGCGGACAGCGGCAAGTTCTCCGTCTCGAACCGCTTCTCAAACCGCTGGACAACCTCGTCATGGTCGCGGTCAGCCGCGTCCCTGCGTGGTGACCGAGGCCGGTCACCGGGGACCACAGCATGGCCGGGTGAGGCGTCCTGGAGCATCTTGGCCACGGTGATCCAGCTCTTCGGCCCTGCGTCGTCGCCGGCCCCGTGCAGGTGCGCCGCATGGTTGTCCGACACTGTGTTGCATCTTTCATCGGTTGCACGACCGTTTCGTTTCATGACCAGGCACGTGGCGGATCCGTGACGCAGACAACAACGCCGTCGCGTGCTGTGACAGGACCGTCACGCACACGGACGTGCGGGCGCTGACCAACCCGGTGGGGCAGACCGATTGCGGAGGGCTCGGGCCCTTCCCGAGCGAGGACTCACCAGGAGCAGCGCGCACGCCGCGCTCGCCGATGCCGGTGCGTCCGGCGCAAGCGGAACCGATACATCGAAGACAAGGTTGGGCACAACCTATGCGAACCCCCGCCCGCCGGGCGCTCCGGAACCAACTTGTAGGGTGGCGATGTCGGAGCCCGGAGGGACAGACATGCACTCTGATCACACCGTTGATTCCCTGGATCAGGCGACGAAAGACTTCGTCGCCGCACGCCCGCAACTCTTCGGCATCGCGTACCGCGTGCTCGGCAGCTCCACGGAAGCGGAAGACATCCTTCAAGAGGCGTGGTTGCGGTGGCAGAAGACCGATCGCACCACCATTCTTGAGCCCACGGCGTTCCTGGCCACGGTCACCACCCGTCTGGCCATCAACTTCGCGCAGTCAGCGAGGGTGCGACGCGAGGCGTACGTCGGGCCCTGGCTTCCGGAGCCGATCGACACGAGTTCAGATCCTTACGTAGGTGCGGAGCGCGCGGAGGCCGTCGAACTCGCGGTGCTCTTCCTGCTCGAGAAGCTGAATCCTGTGGAACGAGCCGCCTATGTCCTGAGGGAAGCCTTCGACTATCCCTACGCACAGCTCGCGGACATCCTGGAGACGACGGAGGCCAACGCGCGACAGCTGGTGAGCCGGGCGCGCAAGCACCTGGCCGCGGAACGCCGTGAGCGCGTCAGCCCAGCTGAACACCGGCGCCTGCTGAGCGTGTTCCTCTTCGCCGCGCAGACGGGTAACCTGGGAGCGCTCGAAGACGTTCTCGCCGCAGACGTTGTCAGCTACGCCGACGGTGGAGGGGTCCGAGGGGCCTCGAAGATCCCGGTCGTCGGACGTTCCCACGTTTCCAAGTACCTCGTGGCTTTCGCTCCGCGGTTCTGGCCATCGGCGGACATCAGGTGGGTCGAGGCCAACGGGCGACCGGCCGTTCTCGTGTTCGTCGATGGCAAGGCCATGGCTCTCCTGTCCGTCGATGTGTCTTCCGAGGGCGTCGATCGGATCATGTGGGTGATCAACCCGGCCAAGCTGGAGGCCTATGCCACGGCCGTGGCTGGTTGATTACCCGCGGAGTTCTCTGCGATCCACCCGACGACGGTGACCTTCAACGGCGGCACCCTGGCCACCGGCAGGCGACGAGCGACGGAAACACCGGCCACGATGACCGTCGCGACGCGTAGCAGGCAACGCGGTCGCCAGATCGACGGTCTTCGCCCAGGCCACCGTCACACCGCCTTCCTCTCTGCTGTGCACCTCGACGTCGACGTGTCGCAGAATTGCCGAGATCCGCTCATCACCCGGGAGGAGAAGACCGTAGATCTCTCCCCAGCCCCCTCGCACAGCATGGTGAGCGAGGTGGAGCAGTAGCCGGGTACCGAGTCCACTGTTCTGCCGTTCGTCCTCCACAAGGAGCGCCGCCTCAGCGCTGTCTCCATCCGGCATGAGGTGCCCCAAGGCAACGAGACGGCCCGACGCGTCCTGCGCGGCCAGATGCACCGAGCCCGGCCGGCCCAGCAGCGCGGCGAGGTAGGTACGCGGATCTCCCATCGCCCGGTGGTACCGGCTCCACAGTGTGTGCGTGGAGCACCTGCCATGCATCGCGGCGGCACCCTCGATCTCCTCGGGGCCGATCCGAACGATCCGCGGTAGGCGGCGCATGTGTTCTCTTTCCGAAGCCATGTGCACTGGGCACCGGACATGAGCCGGCGTGACTGGTTGGAAGTCGTGACCTCGCAAAGAGGACCGAACAGCGCCGCACAGCGTGACAACGCTCGAGCAGCGCGCGCGTCTCCGCGTTCCCGCCCCACAACACCGGGAACGCGGTGGGGCTTTCCGCGCCACGGCCGCCGACGGCACCCGCCCTCCGGAGAGACATGGTCACGTCCTGGTGAAGCGGCGGCCTCGGGCCGTCACAGCCGCCGCACGCACCACCCCCTGCACGCGGGTTGTCGCACTTGCGCGGCTGTCACAAACATCCGCATCGCCCGGTCCTAGAGATGAGAACCAGGCGATCGGAGCCCTCATGTCTGTCAGAGAACAACGTCTTTCCGCAACGGTGCTGGTGATCGGCACCGGCGGAGCCGGCCTGCGCGCGGCGATCGAGCTGGCCGAAGCCGGTATGGACGTCCTCGCCGTCGGCAAGCGCGCCAAGGACGACGCCCACACGGCACTCGCGGCCGGCGGCATCAACGCGGCCCTGGCCACGATGGACCCCGAGGACAGCTGGCAGCAGCACGCCGCGGACACCCTCAAGGAGAGCTACCTGCTCGCCGATCCCCGCACCACCGAGATCGTGACCCGCGGCGCCGCCCGGGGCATCGACGATCTGGAGCGCTACGGCATGGCCTTCGCCAGGGAGGAGGACGGCCGTATCTCGCAGCGGTTCTTCGGCGCGCACAAGTTCCGGCGCACCGCCTTCGCCGGCGACTACACCGGTCTGGAGATCCAGCGCACACTCATCCGCCGGGCGAGCCAGCTCAAAGTCCCCGTGCTCGACAGCGTGTACATCACCCGGCTCCTGGTCCACGACGGTGCCGTCTTCGGTGCGTACGGCTTCGACCTCACCAGCGGGACGCGGTACCTGATCCACGCCGACGCCGTCATCCTCGCGGCCGGCGGACACACCCGTATCTGGCGGCGTACCTCGTCTCGGCGCGACGAGAACACCGGTGACTCGTTCCGGCTGGCCGTCGAGGCGGGAGCCCGGCTGCGCGACCCTGAGCTGGTCCAGTTCCACCCCTCGGGCATCATCGAGCCGGAGAACGCGGCCGGGACGCTGGTCAGTGAAGCGGCACGCGGCGAGGGCGGCATCCTGCGCAACCGGCTGGGCGAGCGGTTCATGGAACGCTACGACCCCGAGCGGATGGAACTCTCCACCCGCGACCGCGTGGCACTCGCCTCGTACACGGAGATCAAAGAAGGCCGCGGCACGCCCAACGGTGGAGTGTGGCTCGACGTCTCGCACCTCCCCCGGCGGACGATCATGAACCGGCTCCCCCGGGTCTACCAGACGCTGCTGGACCTGCAGATGCTGGACATCACCCGCGATCCGATCGAGGTCGCGCCGACCGCGCACTACTCGATGGGCGGTGTCTGGGTCAGGCCCGAGGACCACAGCACCGACGTCCGTGGTCTCTATGCCATCGGCGAGGCGTCCAGCGGCCTTCACGGCGCCAACCGCCTCGGTGGCAACAGCCTCATCGAACTGCTGGTCTTCGGCCGCATCACCGCGCGGGCGGCCGCCACCTACTCGGAGTCGCTGCACGCGCAGCCGCGGTCGACGGCCGCGGTGGCCGAGGCCCGGGCGGAGGTCGACGGACTCCTTGCCGCGGACGGGCCGGAGAACGTCCGGGCCCTGCAGCGGGCCATCCGCAACACCATGACCGAGCACGCCGGTGTCGTCCGTGACGAGGAGGGGCTGCGGGCCGGACTCACGGAGCTGAGCGCGATCGAAAAGCGGATGGAGGACGTCGGCATCCATCCTGACATCGCCGGCTACCAGGACCTTGCCCACGCCTTCGACCTGAAGGGCGCGGCCCTGGCCGCGCGGGCCACCCTCGAGGCAGCCCTCGAGCGCCGTGAGACACGTGGCTGCCACAACCGCAGCGACTATCCGACGATGGATCCCGCGCTGCAGGTCAACCTCGTCTGGTCCCCGAGCACAGGTGTCACCAGGGAAGCCATCCCCGCCATTCCTGAGGAGATCTCCTCTCTGATGGAAGAGGTGTCGACCGACGGAAAGCTCGCCGAATAGCGGTCCATGTCACAAATCTGATCGCACCCCTGTCTTTGATGGTGAAGACCAACCTTAAGGATGCGGGGAGGGGGCGGGAAACCCCCCACAGCCCCTGCCTATAGGAAACCCTCGAAAGGATCTCCATCATGAAGGTCGTAGTAATCGGCGGTACCGGACTCATCGGCTCGAAGGTCGTGGAAAAGCTCAACCAGCACGGGCATGAAGCAGTGCCGGCCTCACCCAACACCGGCGTCAACACGCTGACCGGTGAGGGTCTGGCGGATGTGCTGAAGAACGCGGCGGTCGTCGTCGACGTATCGAACTCCCCGTCGTTCGAGGACAATGCGGTCATGGAGTTCTTCCGTACCTCGACCACCAACCTCCTCAAGGCCGAGGCCGAGGCAGGCGTCACTCACCACGTCGCGCTTTCCGTCGTAGGAACGGAACGCCTCCAGGGAAGCGGATACTTCCGGGCCAAGCAGGTCCAGGAGGAACTGATCAAGGACTCTGGTGTTCCGTACTCCATCGTCCACGCAACCCAGTTCTTCGAATTCGTGAAGGGCATCGCGGCCTCGGCGACCGACGGTGACACCGTGCGACTGGCCCCCGTGAAGATCCAGCCGGTCTTCTCCGACGACGTGGCCGCGACCGTGGGCCGTACAGCCGTCGGCGCGCCCGTCAACGGCCTGGTCGAGGTCGCGGGCCCCGACACCTTCCGGCTCGACGAACTCATCCGCAAGGGTCTCGCCGCCAAGAACGACCCGCGCACCGTTGTGACCGACCCTCACGCTCCGTACTTCGGTACCGAGCTGGAGGAGTCCACGCTCCTTCCGAGTGCCGACGCGCACCTCGGTGACACCCACTTCACGGACTGGCTCGCACAGCAGTAACACGTACGCCCGGGGGGTCCTGGCAGCAGGACCCCCTGGACCTCCTCCCCCGAATCGCTGGACGATCCGACCTTTACCGGAACACTCAGGGGAGATACCGCCCGAAAGAAGCCGCTCGCATGCCCAAAAGCCGCAGCCGGGATGGGAAACCCATCGCAAGGTTGAACAGAGCTACGCCCACCATCTACATCATCGACCCGGCTCGCAGCATGATCGGCTTTTCTTTTCGGAACGCGGCATTCTCCGATGTCTACGGTTCGTTCGACTCCTTTGAAGGTCTGCTCAAACTCGACACCGTTGACCCTCACCGTTCCGAGGCCTACATGAGTGTGCAGACCGGAAGCCTGGACACAGGGAATCGGCAGACGGACGAGCATCTCAAGGGTCCTGGCTTCTTCGATTCAGCGACGTTTCCTCTGATGACCTTCCAATCGATCGGTTTCGAAGACACGGAAAACGCGGCTGCGCGTCTCACCGGCGATCTCAGAATAAGGGACACGGAACTACCCATCACCATTGACCTCAAGCCGACTGGGACAGGTCACGAGGCGATGGGAGAGGAACGGGTGGAATTCGAAGGTAAGGCGGCACTCAAGCCATTGGATTGGGGATTCGTCTGGAACAGGCGACTCCACGCGGGGGCCGTACCGAAGAGCAGCGAGATATCACTGGTCATAGACCTCTCGGCAATTCGAGCCTTCCAGGCGCCCCCTTCCTGACCATCCGCCTGCCGCCGTGCTGGAGTGACCCGGACGGCGATCCTGACCCACCACTGAAGTTCATGGGAGGCCGCCGTGCTGCCGACGCCGGCCTCAACTGCCCAAGCCGGGCTTCCCAGGGATGACGGAATGACCGGCTTGCGCGCGCCGCCCCGTGGGACCGGGGCGGCGCGCACCCCCGCCGGGTGGTGTACCTCTGGAGCGGAGAGGGACACCACCCGGCCCACCATCGCGGTCCCGCGCGCAGCAGATCGCGGGCATCGGTTCGCACCGCTCCCCGACCTGGCATCGGCTGGGAGCACTTGCGCATGCCGACGCTGGAGCAGTCACTCACCACGGTCCACGTCGAACGCCGAGTTGTGATGCGCGAGGGAGGGATACGTCATGGCACGTCCGGACGACGCGGTACCGATCGCGGAGCTGCTCGACGAGAGGCGCCATCTGCTGGATATCGCCTATTGGATGCTGGGCGACACCAGCGAGGCCGAGGGAGTCATTGACGAGACCTACCGCCGGTGGTTCGAGCTGTCCGAGCCCGCGCGAGCGGACATCAAGGCACCCCGCTCGTGGCTTGCGAAGGTCGCAGGCAGTATCTGCGTGTCCCGGCTCGCTGTGGCTGAGCGTGAGCACGTGCGTGTCAGTGACAACAGACTTGCCGACCAAGCGGGAAGCGACCACCGGATTGCGCTCGAGGAGGAGATCAGCGAGGTTCTGCTGCGTGCGCTGGACTCCTTGTCTCCTGCTGAGCGCGCGGCGTTCGTACTCAACGACGTCTTCGGGATGAGACCGGGCGCGGTCTCCGACATCGTGGGCCGGTCGGAGCCGGAGTGTGCCGAGCTCGCCGGCCGCGCGCGCAGCAGTCTCCAGGCCCATCGCGCGCAGCCGACGACGCCACAGCAGCATGACGCGATGGCGCACCTGCTCCGGAAAGCCTTCGTGGCGCAGGACTCCTCTCTCTTGGCCTCACTGCTCGCACCCGATTCCACAGCTTTCTTCGACGGCGGCGGCAAGGTCCGCACCACCATCAAGCCGGTGCATGGCAACGTCCAGATCGCGAACAGTCTGCTGACTCTCTTGGCCCGACGACCGCGCACGACACTGCACACCCGGTCCGTCAACGGACGCACCGGCGTCGTCGCGCGTTACGACCACCAGGTGGCCGCCGTCATCTGCTTTGATGTCGCGGCCTGTCACGTCGTGCAGGTGTGGGTCATCCTCAACCCGGACAAACTGCGCTCGTGGAACCAGCCCGACACCAACCGACCTTGGTCGACGGCCTAGGACGTCGCTTCCTTCCGCCCGCTGACATGGCGGTTCAGGCAGTCGGACGGCCGGCTGAGCGGGTCACTGGCGACGGATGGTGGCCGCCGCCACCCTTGAGCGCTCAGGTGCTCGTCCACTCGGCCGGGAGCTTGTGTCGCAGCGGATCACTGTGCGCGGTTGTCACATCTCCCGCGGCTGTCCGGTCACTTCCACGGTGGCTCCACCACCGCGTGTCCATCGCGCAGAGAGGAAGGACGTCCATGAGGTCGCGAACCGGTATCGCCCGGCGCTCAAACGGCCGCCGCTCATGTGCTGCTCTGTTCGGCGCTGCCGACCACAGAGCATGCGCAGCTGGGACGGGCCGACGTGCGCGGCGCCACTCGATGACCGTTCCCTGCCTGTCACGTCCACCGGCCATCCGGACGCTGCCGACCCGCGGGCGCACCGCGGTGCTGGACACAGTGTGCCCGGCAGGAGATCGAACAAGCCGGGTGAACCCGTCCTCCGCTCCGTACGACACCCGGACTGAACCGCAGAAGGCCGCATGACGTCACGCCGAGACCCTGACGAACGATCCGCCGCCGCTGCCAGTGCTTTCCTGTCGGCCGAGGCAGCTCTGCTGGAGGCGCGCCTGCGCATGCTGCAGGAGGCCATCGATGATGTCGATGCACGCATCATGGCAGTATCCGCGAGTCTTCACCGCCTGACTTCCCCTGTTCATGACCGGAGTCGGGGCGGTCAGGCCGGCCGATGAGCCGGGGGGCCACGCAGGACATCCGCGGGCCCGGTACGAACGGTCAGGTCCACTCGCCGAGACGGACGGCCACCCTTCGCAACCCGTCTCTCGGCAGATCGCGCGATCACCCGGTTCCGAGGCCCGCGCGGGCAACGAAGTCACACGGTCCCGTCAGTCAGCCCTTCGTGATCGAGGGTGCAGGCGTGCCACTGTTCCGTGATACGAGTTACTGTCCGCTCGCTCTCAGCAGGACGTCCGCAAATGACCTTTCCGCAGTACAGGAGCGTGCTCGCTCGCCTCCTGTGTGTTGCGGTCACCGTCCGTTGACCTGGGCGCCCGTTTCGGTTGTCTACACCCTGGGTGACCCACTACATATAGTGTTGAGGGAGGGTAGGTTCGGTCGCGTCCGGGCTAGGCGGTACCAAGGTTGACTGGGCGCGGAAGAGTTGAAGATGAGAGGAACACATGGTCCCTGTATCTCAGTCGGCACGAAATGTTGAGATGACGGCTGAAAGCCTTCAGGTGGAGCTGGCACGCCTGCAGGTACAGAAGCAGGCGTTGGAACGGGAGCTGGCTGCGGTCATGGCGCATCTGGGCTCGGTGGAGCGCGCCCTTGGTGCCCTTGAGGCCCTGATGCCCGGCCCGGGCGCGGCAGCCTCGATGGTCGTCTCCCCTGCCGCGGGCCCGCAGCAGGGCCACATCGCCGCGACTGCCGGCCAACCGTCGGACGTATCGTCTCCCAGGCCCGCGGATGTCGAACGGAAATCGACGTTGCCCGTCCAGGAGCCGCAGGTCAGCGGGGAGAATGTCCCATCCGTCGACGATGCCGGCGAGCAGAGCAACTACGGCCGGCTCACTCACCAGATTCTGGTGTTCTTCGCCGAGACCGGCGAAGCCGACGTGAGGGCCCGCGATGTCGCGGCGGCTCTCGGCCGTGACTCCGACAGTGGAAGCGTCAACGCGGTCCGCAGCACGCTCGACCGGCTCGTGGGTACATCTCGCATCCAGCGCACCGGCCGCGGGCTCTACCGCGCCATCCGCTCATAGGTCTGCCTGGCCTGCACGGTCCTCGTCCGGCCCGGCCGACCAAGCCTGTCTGCCGACGGCCCTCGTCAGCGCACCGTCCTCGGGTGGTCCCGGCATGTCGCCACCGCACGAGTCGCCCCGTAAGGTTTTCGCACCACTGACAACCCGCGTACCGGCCCGCCGGCGCCGGGCGCCACACGGGGGGATCGTGTGGCGCCCGTCTACCGACCTGCGGGCTTCTCATCGCAGGTGCGCACAGGCAGCCGAAGCATCCTGAACACTTGTCATCAGCCTATCAAACTTGTTTTGACTACCGCCAACGTTGGATGTTGTGACGGTGGACACGATGCGCCTCATGTGGGTGAGGGTGCGGAGGTGAGCTGACACTGGTCCGCCGTTCGGCGTGACGGTCTCGTACGAGAGAACCGCAGGAGCCGCCTGCCCTCGCCGTCACCGTCTTACGTACCTGATCCGGACTGGTGAACGTCAGCCCGGCGGCCTTCGCCGCGGGCACGTACTGGGCCGGCCGACGCGTGCTCATTCCGCCACCCCCACCTGATCGCGTGTGACGCGCTGTCACGCGAACCCCAGGCGGAGCGTAGTGAGGCACATGGTCACGCAACTGCCGTTCGAGCTGAGTCCGTCGGAGACCGCATAGGCGCCGAAGCCTTCGCCCTGCACGCGGCCACCCCACCGCGCTGGGCCAACTCGCCGAGCTGAGAGAGATCTACTGTTGACCGCGATAGCTGGCCCTGGTGTCGCGACAACGGTGGTATTTTTTGCCACCGATTTACCTTGCCCACGACACCCCAGGGGGACCCCGATGACCACTCCGCCGCCGCCCGGCCACAACCCGTACAGCCACCCCGCCGCGCCGGCCCCCTCTCGCCGCGTGAGCGTCAAGGGCGCCCTCAGGGCAGTCGTCAGCGTCGTCGTGGTCGGCGTCGTCGTGTACGGCGGCTATACGACCTGGTTCGGGGGCGCCGCGACCGCCGACGCGGGTGACTGCCTGCACGCCGCCAACGCCACTGCCACCGGGGTGATATCCGTCGGCGACCCGGAGTTCGAGATCGTGGACTGCGGCACCCCCGAAGCCCAGTTCAAGGTAGCGAGCCGAGCCTCCGGCACGGACGGAACCTGCGACGGTCAGTACCAGCGCTACACCCAAGGCGGCGCGGGCCGGGACTTCACCCTCTGCCTCGAACCCCTCAAGTGAGCCCTCACACGACAGGCTGAGGGTTCCCGGTGTCGGCGGCCGGACGCCGACACCGGGAACCTCCACGCGAAGTGGCCGTGCGGGGTCGCCGAAGTACCTCTTCGCGAGGCAGAGCAGAGGCTGGATGTGGTGCTTGCCCGGGTGATGCTCTCGCCGCGGCAGGCTCGCGAGGGCCGGTCCCCCAGAGTCTCGAAAGCCGCGCGGAGCACCCCCCGTTGAGCCGCTCCGGCTGCTGATCCCACGTCCCGGCTTCGGCTAGGACCTCCAATTCGCGCGGCGTGAGCGCGGCGAGGTCACGGTGGAGGGCTGCGGTGTCGCCGCCGCGCTGAGCGAACCGCTGCACGAGGCGGCGGGTGATGGCGGGCGCGAGGAGAGCGTCGCTACTGCGGACCGTACGGACGGCCGCACGGTAGCCGCCGGTCAGACGTCGGCCGGTGTTCAGGGTTCCGTCATGGACGGCGAGGCGCTCGCGCAGGCCATCAGGCCCCGGACGTTTCCGGTGGGCGCCCACGCCCGGTCGTCCACCGGTGTCGGTGACTTCCACCCGGAGCTGTTCCGGGACGTATGCGACGGTCACGGCGGCGGTGGCGCCGCCGCCTGGGCCGCCAGGACCCGAACCTTCACGGCTCTGCGCACCGAATAGCAGGTCAGGTTCGAAACCCGTGCCCCCGACCCCCACCGCGAGGAGCGATGGGGGACCACGCGCTGGTTCCCGCCACCGGCTCTGGGACGCGGGAATCCCAACAGACCGCGGCCCCTTCCGCTCAAGGGCTGCCGCTACCGTCGTACGGGGAAGTGGCCTGGTAGGAGTAGGAGTTCGGTCCCGCGACCTACGACTCGGGACCGTTACGGAGGCCACCGCCCTCGCTCTACCGTGCGGGGATGGACCACACCACAGGCACGCTCGACACGTCCGGCACTCTCGACGAAGCATTGCAGCGACTGCACACCTCGGGACCCGAGCGCCACGGGTGGCTCAGCAACCACGGGCCGATGGCGGTCGAGGCCCTGGTCCGCCACGGTCAGGCCGGGAGCGTGCACCGGTGGCTGGACCACTACCGCCACAAGCTGGAGGACATGCCGAGCCTCAATACCCCTGTCAGCGGAGCCAATTGGCGTGCGGCGCTGGGTGATCCACGGCGAATCGGCGACTGGACGGCCTACTTCGAGCGGGAGACCGCCGAGCGGCCGTGGCGGGATGTCCTCGCCGAGTGGTGGCCCCGGCTGCTGCCGGGTATCGCCGCGGGCGCCACGCATCCGGTGATCCGGGTCGGTCATGCCGTACGCACCCTGCTGAGCGGTGACGCCGGTGGCCCGCGGGTCACCGAACTGGCACACGGGCTCGGCTACTGGGCGGCACGTCATCAGCTGTTGCCCGAGATCACCCTGTCCGGACGGACGCGCGGCGCGGCGGCTTCGCTCGACGCCGTACCGCTGGTCCCCGAGCAGAACGGCGGCATCCGGGACCGGTTCGCCCAACTGGCCGCCTTCCCCGACTGGGCCGCCGCCTCGACCTCGGACCCCGCGGCGGCCCTCGCGGGCCTGTCCGAGCTGGTCGCCGCGGCCGTGCACCGTTATGCCACGCACGGCTACGGCGAGCCGATCATGCTGGTCCATGCCGCGACGGCGCCCAACGCGGTCCTGCGTACCCTGCCCGCACTCCCCCGCGAGCTGTGGCCCGCCTCGCTGGCGGCGGCCTGGGCTGCGAGTGCGGCGGTCACCGCCGCGTACGCGCCGGCCGCTCCGGCGGTCTACGCCCCCACCGGCACCCTGACCGCCGAGGACATCTTCGAGCGCGCCGCCACGCACGGCGACGACCACACCATCAAGTTCGCGGACACGGCCCTGGACGTCGGCGACCAGGCGGCGCTGACCGCGGGGCTGCGGTCGATCGAACTCAACGAACCTGCCTTCTCAAAACGGTGAGTTGATCCATGACTGCAGTTTCCATACCGGTCGCGGGCAGCTGAGCCGACGGCACGGCGTGCGCCGTGGCGCCGGACGACGCGGCGGGTGCCAGGGTCCGAGGACCTTGGCACCCGCCGCGTTCGGGTCAGGACGGTTTACCTCAACGGTAGTTGGCGTACCACTTGAGGCCGCGGTGCAGGAACGCGCGCACCACGGTCTGCTGGACACTGTTGCCGGCCGCGTCCGTCGCGGTCACCCGCAGGGTCACGTACGCGTCGCCGTGGATGTACGACGGCCGCTGCAGGTCGGCGGTGAACTGCCCGTCGCCGCCGTGCCGCGTCGCCTTGACCGTCGTCCAGTTCTTGCCGTCCTCGTAGGACGCCTCGACCTTCAGCTTCACTCCGCGCGGGGCGGGCATCCCGTCCTGCATGCGGACGTTGAAGCCGACCTTGTGGGTGCGTGCCCGGTCCATCGCGTTCTTGGCGTCGACCGGTGCGACGTAGTCGAGCTGGAGCAGCGGCAGCATGGTCGCGCGGGCCGCGGTGTCCGAGTGGAACGTCCACGCCGTGTGCGTGTCGGTGGCGAAGTGCCAGTCGTCCGATTCACGTGCCGTCGTCAGGTCCAGCTTGTACGTGGCCTTGCCCGGGGGCACCTCGAGGTTGCCCCAGGCGCCGTTGTCGGACGCGGCGATCTGCTTGCCGTTGCGGTAGAGCACCGCGGTGGCGGTGTCGGGCACCGTGTCGAACCCGCTGCTCTTCGCCGCGGCCTTGCCCGTGCCGCCCTGGCCGCCGACTCCGCCGCCGAAGGCCGGCAGCTCGGAGAACGACCAGTGGCCGGTGCCGGAGTCGTTGAACTCCGGCACGTACACCGACAGGGTGTCGCCGTTGCGTACCGACTTCAGAGCGAAGCCGCGCGGGATCGACGGGCGGACCACCGCTCCGAACCACCGCTCCGTGGCGTGCTGGCCGGGCCGGTAGGTGTGCGGGGAGTCCTGCGAGCCGGCCTTCAGGGCGAAGTCGACGTTCCAGACGACGTTGTGGTGCACGGTGTGGTTCCACAGCGTGTCCGCGTCACTGCTGACGTACTCGAGGCGTTCCCGGCCCACCGGCACGTAGCGGCTGTACTGGTTCCACGCGGTGTCCTGGTAGGGCCGCCATCCGAACCGCTGCTCGCTCGCCCACAGCGAGGCGCCGGTGCGGGTGTAGGTGGCGCTGACCTGCGCGGTGTTGCGGTCCGAGACGGTGTAGACCATCTGCTGGGGGATGGAGCCCTTCGAGACCGGCATCACGTCGTAGAGATACGGGCTGTGCATGGTGCCGGAGAAGTCCAGGGTCGTGGTGCCCTTCTTGATGCGGTCCAGCAGGGCGCCGCCGTTCTTCCAGTTGGTCCGCATGGAGGGCAGTTCCAGGCGGTCACCGTCCGGCTGCCACCGGGTCCAGGCGGCACCTCCGGCGGGTTCCCAGGCGAAGAGCACCGCCTCGGCGCCGGCCGCGGCGGCGAGCTTGGAGAACCCGGCGTAGTCGCCCGTGGGCCAGGAGAACCGGGCCACGGCCAGCTTGCCGCGCACATTGCGCAGGTCGGGCGCCGTGACCGACCCGGCGTCCACGGCGGTCAGCCGGGCGCCCTGGTCGCCGAAGACCGGGGAGAACGGCTCGTAGTACGGGCGGAATCCCTGCGAGCTGCCGGAGATCTTCGCCAGCAGCTGCGGGGCCGTCATCTGCCAGCGCGTGGTGTATTCGAAGGCACCGTCGGTGACCGGAGCGGTGGGGCTGACGTAGAGATGGTTGACAGTGTCGAAGTACAGGGCGCCCTGGAGCAGGCCGTGGCCGTCGATCTGGCGGTACAGCATGGTGCTGATCACGCCGTGCTGCTCGGCGGGGCGGGGCGTGCGGATCTTCACCTCGGTGACGTCGGCGGCGTTCAGCGTCACCGTCGTGTCCTTGGTGACCTTGACCTCGGGGACGACGACGTCGCCCACCTGGTCACCGTCCGACGTCGTCTCGTAGAAGCCGGAGTTGAGGTAGTACGTGCCTTCCTCGACGACGGCGACCGCCGCGTCCCGGTCGGTGTACTGCGCCCAGCCGGCGGGGCTCCAGATGTTCGGCAGCGCGCCCGGCACGACCTGTCCGTCGCGGTCCCGGACGACCACGGTCAGCCGGTGCTGCGGGGCGTGCACCACGAGGGAGACCGTGGTGTGCGCCACCACGTCGCCGGCGGCGGACTTCGCGGTGACGTATCCGTAGAAGTTGCCGCGGACGGCGTGCGTCGCGTCGGTGCGCAGTGGCACGTCGGCGGTGGCGCCCGCGGCCAGTCGCACGGTGTCGGCGCCCAGGCTGACCACTCCGGCCGGGAGCGCTCTGCCGGTGTCGGTGGCCAGGCCGGCCGTCAGGGAGAGGGTGAGCGGCTGATCGCCGGTGTTGGTGTAGTGGATGGTGGCGGTCTGCCGCTGCCCGGCCGCGCCGCCGATGTACAGCGGGTCGAGGGTGACGGAGCCGGTGGCCGTGACGGCGCCGATGGCCGTGGCGAGGTCGATGCGACCGCCACCCTGCTCGGTCACCTTGGTGCCGGGCACCACGTGGGCGGTGCTGGTCAGGGCGTCCTTGAGCTGCTGCGCCTGCCAGTCGGGGTGCTGCTGGGCCAGCAGGGCCGCGGCGCCGGCGACGTGCGGGGTGGCCATGGAGGTCCCGGACAGCGAGACGTAGTTGGCGTCGACCGGGTCGCCCAGGGTGGTGCCGGCCGCGCGGGCGGCGACGATGCCGACGCCGGGGGCGGTCACGTCGGGCTTGACCGCGCCGTCGCCGAAGCGCGGGCCACGGCTGGAGAAGGGGGCGAGGGAATCGTCACGGTCGACGGCCCCCACGGTCAGCGCGGCGTCGGCCGCGCCCGGCGTGCCGACGGTGGACATCCCCGGGCCGTCGTTGCCCGCCGCGACGACGAAGAGCGTGCCGGTGGAGGCGGTCAGGGTGTTGACGGCCTCGCTCAGCGGGTCGGTGCCGTCGGTCTCGATGGACGCGCCGAGACTCATGTTGACGACCTTGGCGTGTTCGCCGGTCGCCCACTCCATGCCGGCGATGATGCCCGACTCGTCGCCGAAGCCGTTGTCGTCCAGCACCTTGCCGATCAGCAGGTCGGCCTTGGGGGCGACTCCGCGGCGGGTCCCGCTGGACGCCGCGCCGCTGCCGCCGACGATCGAGGCGACGTGCGTGCCGTGCCCGAAGTGGTCACCGGTGTTCCCGCTGCCGGAGAAGTCCTTGGCCTCCGCGATGCGCCCGGCGAGGTCGGGGTGACTGGCGTCGGCCCCGGTGTCCAGCACGGCCACCTTGACGCCCTGGCCCTCGTAGCCCGCCTTCCAGGCGGTGGGGGCGTTGATCTGCGCGGTGCTGCGGTCCAGCAGTGCCTTCACCTTGCCGTCCAGGGAGATCCGCGGGGTGACCGCCGCGCGGGCGGCGTCCGAGGACGTGCCCGGGGTCAGGGTCTTCCAGAACGTGCCCAGGTCGCCGTCGGCGATCCGCAGCGATCGCGCGTGGATGCTCTCCAGGTCGCGCGAGGGGGTCGCGGCCGCCTTGAGCGCGACGAGCCGGTCGGCCGTGGCCGTGGCGGCCTTCGACGCCTGCGCCGTGACGCGGGCTCCGGCCCGTGACGGCACCGGCCGCGAGGAGACGATCAGCGGCAGCGCGGTGGAGTGGGCCTCGTCGTAGCCATCGGCGATCAGGGCCGTCACATCGAACAGGCGTCGGTCGAGGGTGCCCGCGGACACCAGCCCCTGGGCGTCGAACGGCATCACGGTCAGGGCCTTGTCGTCCCCTTCCAGCGTCCGGAAGGGAATGTGCTCGCGTCCGGGGCCGGGCTGCACCGACGCGGTGTGCCGGCCGCCGGGCAGCGTCGTCACGGTCACCCGGTCGCCCGTCACCAGCCGTACGGTCGCGGAGTGGGCCGCCGGCTCGGCGGTGGGACGGGTGGCGGTCCCGGTGCGGTCCGGCTGCGCCGCGGACGCGGCCGGCACGGCTCCGGCGACCAGCATCAATCCCGCTGATATCGCCGCCTTCAGGCGGTTTCTGAGCATGGGTCAGGTACCTCTCGTATGACTGGAACGGTCGGGCTGGGATCCCCGGCGCTGTCCGGCTGGGGACGGGGCACCGCTCAGAAGGTGAGCTTCCAGCTGTTGATGTGGCCGCTGTCCAGGTGGTAGGCGTCCTGGACCTTCAGCTTCCAAGTGCCGCTGGCGGTCTCACCGGAGGCATTGACGGTGTAGGTGGCGACGACGTTGGCGGCCGAGTCGAAGCCGTTGGACTTCTTCAGGTGGTAGAGGCTGCCGTCCGGGGCGACCAGGTCGACGACCAGGTCACCGCGGTAGGGGTGCACGATGTTCACGCCGACCGCCAGGGTGCTCGGCGCGTTGCCCGCCCGGCCGGCGACCTTGATGGTGGAGTACACGGCCGCGCCGGCGTCCGGGACCGGCACGTCGGTGGTGTTCGTGAAGACGTTGCCGCCGACCGTGGAGATCCCCCAGCCGAAGGTCGCCGAGCCGACGACCTTGGAGGAGTCGGTGGCCTTGACCGTCACGGTACGAAGGCCGACGGCGGTGGGCGTGCCGGAGATCAGGCCGGTGCTCGCGTTGATCGACAGACCCGCCGGGAGGCCGGTGGCGGCGTACGTCAGCGCTCCGGGGTTGTTGCTGACCGCCTGGACCTGGAGGCTCACGGGGGTCTTGACGACCGTGTTCTGGTCCGCGGGCTTGGTGACCGTGACGCGGGCGACGACACCGATGGCGGCCCAGGTGTCGGCGACCGTCTTGTAGGTGGCGCTTCCGGCGCCCCACAGGTCGGCGGCGGCCTGCAAAGTCTGGGTCCGCGCGCCCGAGTAGTCGGTGGTGGAGGTGAAACGCTCGGTCAGGGCCTTGTACCAGAGCTTGGCCGCGTTCTCCCGGCCGATGCCGGGCACCGCCACACCGTCGGCGGTGGGGCTGTTGTAGCTGACGCCGTTGATCACCTTCGCCCCGCTGCCCTCGGACAGCAGGTAGAAGAAGTGGTTCGCGGGGCCGGACGAATAGTGCACGTCCAGATTGCCGACGCCGGGGGACCAGTTGTCAGGCGAGACACCGTCCCGCGAGGGCTTGTCCTGGTAGCGCAGCGGGGTGCCGTCACCGTACAGGTCGATCTTCTCGCCGATGAGATAGTCGCCGGCGTCGGCGGCATTGTCGGCGTAGAACTCCACCGACGTGCCGAAGATGTCCGAGGTCGCCTCGTTGAGACCCCCGGACTCACTGCCGTACACCAGACCCGCGGTGGCGGCGGTGACACCGTGGCTCATCTCGTGACCGGCCACATCGACCGAGGTCAGCGGGTGCTTGTCACCGGCGCCGTCGCCGTACGTCATGCAGAAGCAGCCGTCGTCCCAGAAGGCGTTCTCGTAGCCGACGCCGAAGTGGGTGCGGGAGTAGGCGGCGACACCATCGTTGCGGATGCCGCTGCGGCTCATCACGTTCTTGTAGAAGTCCCAGGTGACCTGCGCGCCGTAGGCGGCGTCGACACCGGCGGTCTCGGCGGTGGACGGCGAGCCGTCACCCCAGGTGTCGGTGGAGTTGGTGAACAGGGTGCCGGTACCCGAGCCCCCGTGGCCGAGGTCGTACGTCTTGTGCCCGCCACGGGTGTTGTCGGTGAGGCTGTACGTCGAGCCGGACAGCGTGGTCCCCAACGTGACCTTGCCGCTGTACTCGCTGTTGCCGACGCCGGTCTCGATCCCCTGGTACTCGAACAGCCTGGCACCGGTCGTCGCGTCCGAGATGACATGCAGCCGGCTCGGCGTGCCGTCGTCCTGCAGACCTCCGACCACGGACTCCCAGGCCAGGACCGGGGCTCCGGAGGCCGCCCAGATCACCTTGCGGGAGCTGGTCACCGCCGGGCTGGTGGCCCCGACGGCCTTGGCGCGGCCTATCGCGAAGGCCTCCGCCGAAGCGGCGGACCGGGTCGCGGTGGTGCTCCGCACGCTGATGAGGGCGTTGGTGGCCTTGTCGGCCCCCTTCGAGGTCCCGTCGGCAGCCGTGTGCACCACCAAGTCGCCACCGAGGACCGGCAGACCCGCGAAGGTGCGCTCGTAGCGGGTGTGCACGGAACCGTCGGCGTCCTTCAGGACAGACTTGGGAATCAGTTGCTCCTGCGCTCCCAGGCGCAGCGACCGCGCGGTGGCCGCTCGGCTCGCCAGAGCCGTCCCGAGGAGCTTCGCCTGCTCCGCGGCCGAGAGCTGGACGGGCAGTGCGCCCGCCCGGGGCTGGACCCGGACCGCACTGGCGTGCGCCTGGGGCGTACCGGCCATCGCGGCGCCGGACGACGCGGTGACAGCGAGCACCGTGGCGCCTGCTATCAGCGCGCCTGCGACCGACTTGCGAGCAGTTCGTCTCACTCGGACTCCTTCTGCGGCGGCCACGGGATGGCGGCCGGTGAACAGCCCGGGCAGCCGGCTTTCGGCGCTGCCCGGTTGGAACTGACGGCGTGGATAGGCCCCATGTGGCCGCTGTGTCAGGCGATCACCGCGCTGTAAGACACCGTGCGCACAGCAAGGGATGAAACTCTCCGAAAGGATTGGTTAAAAGAGCCTGAAGCGTCACTAGCCACGGGTGTCGTAACTGCGACATGTCTCATTGGCGCCACGCGTCGACAGCACGCCGCCGCGACACTGTTCGTGCAACGTGACCGTAAAGAATGTAAAGAATTACGTGCGTCCGGTCCCGAAGGAGGGGCCTGCAAGGTCGGCCCCGACCCACTCACCGGCGCGATCCGCGCCGACACCCTCTCCTGACCGGCAACCTCATCCGGCCTGGTCCGAGCCACTTGTGTGCTCCCCACACGGCCGGATGCCCCGTCGCCGCGCTGCTCCTGCCGAGGGAGGGGCGATACCAAATCGCGGCACGCATACGCCCGTTGGGGTGGCGCGCCGTCGACCGGCACAATTGCGTCGCGAGATTATCCGTTCCCGTATATCCGGCAGATCCTGACGGCGGCGGCGGAAACGAATGGCGTTCACCGACGCAGGCACGGTACGAAACAACCGTACTGTATTGCAGAGTTGGCGCCGAAGACGGTGCGGCGCCTAGTCGGCGTGGTCGAACTCCGGCCGGGACAGCAGGCGCGTCGCCGGCCCGCCACGAAGCGGCTCATCACTGCTTCTCTGCCGCCATGCGCCGGCAGGGCGGGACACCGGCTGAGCTGACGCCTTGGGCCGGCCTGCGGTGTTCGTGCCGCCGGTGTCGTCCGCGGGCCACGAGCGGTCCTGCAATCCGCGCCATCCGCGGAAAGGCCGGCGCCTCGGTCCCGCTCGTTGGCCAGGTGTGGCCGCGAGGTCGCGCGACGCGCTGGGCCCGCTGTCGGTCGATGCCCGGTTGCGGCGGTCGAGGGGAGAGCGGGCCCGCGCACATGGCTCTCCGGACGCGGCCGACCACCTCGTGAACGAGGTCCTGGCCGTCGCCGCGTCCGGGTGGCCGCCGTCAGCCGGTGTGGAGTGCGGTCCCAGCGGCGACGTGGACGGCCACGGCGTCGGGCTCGGCCGGGGCTGTCTACCTGCGTGGTCGTGAAGGGCGGTCGCCTGCGCGGCGAAGCACTCCACGAGCCTTCAGCCGGACGATCGTCCTGGACTGTAGGTGAGGGGATCCGGGGACACGGTCCCCCCTACCACCACGTCTGAACGTCCGTGTCGGCGCCATGATTCAGCGCTTACGGGCCACGATGGCGGCGTTCGCCCCGGCCGCGACGAGCGGCACGGTGGTGGTGTCGGTGAATCCGGCACCGGCCAGCCAGTCAGCGTATTCGGCGTGGGTGTAGTTGTGGCCGGAGCGCGTCTCGATCAGCATGTTCAAGCCCATCAGGGCGGCGGGGGCCGGTCCGGTCTCGTCGTCGTCGAGGACGAGTTCGCAGATGATGACCGCGCCGCCCGGAGGCAGTGCCGCGTGGCACTTGGCGAGCAGAGCGCGACCCGTGGCCTCGTCCCAGTCGTGCAGGATCATGCTGAGCAGGATCACGTCGTGGCCTTCAGGGAGGGCCGGGTCGGCGAGGAAGTCACCGTCGTGGGTGGAGACGGCGTCCTCGAGGCCGAGACCGGCGATCTTCTCGCGAGCCATGGCGGTGACACGCGGCAGGTCCAGGACGGTCGCCCGCAGGTGGGGATAGCGGCGGCACAGGCCGACGGGGAAGGCGCCGGTGCCGCCGCCCACGTCGAGGAGCCGGCGGTGAGACGTGAAGTCGTGGGCGTCGGCGAGGGCGTCGGCGGTGAACGAGGACAGCGTGAACATCGCCCCCCAGAAGTCCCGGAGGATCTCGGGGTCCGCCGTGACGAAGGCGGACTCCTGGGTGTCGGGGTCCCAGGTGGTCGGACGGTTGGCGAGCAGGGCCTCCTGAAGGTGGTGCCAGGCGGGGTAGGCATGCCGGTCCGAGTACCGGACGAATCCGCCGAACCAGTGCGGTCGGCCCTCGACGAGGAAGTGCTCCGCCGTCTCGCTGTTGCGGTAGCGGTCGTCCTCACGCACGAGCAGGCCGAGAGAGGCACAACTGGCCAGAAGCATGCGGGCCGGCCGGTGGTCGAGACCCAGAGCCGCGGTCAGTTCGGCGGCGTTCGCGTCGCCCAGCCCGGACAGGGTGGTGAACAGGCCGAGGTCGACAGCGGCCGCCAGCGCTTTGAACCGCCAGAAGCCGGTGGTGAGTTCCATCAGCGGAATGGGGGTGAGGGCGGGGGCGGGCACTGCGGCGGACGGGCAGGAGGCGGCCGCCAGGGGCATGGTCGACATCGTGGTTTCCGATCGGGGTCGTGGTGGGCCGAAGCACTACGTGTGAACACTTACAGTAGTTGTGTAAACGCAAGACGTGACATTTCGTGTGGGAGATTCTGTGACTCATGGTGCAAAACTTTACGAGTCGACCATGCTCCGGCTGCCGCTCCCCAACGAACTGCCCGCCGGGACAGCCACCGTCGGACGGTCGCTGACCGCGCTGTTGGAACGCGCGCCCGTGGCGTACGAGGCCGCGATGGGCGACGAGCCAGGCGCAGTCGAAGCCCGACGGGCGCTGCTGGACTGGGCGACGACAGCACACGGCGCCGACGGACTGGTTGTCCTCGAGCCGCCGGCCGGCAGCCGCATTCACGACCGGCACTTCGACGTGGAGCGGGTGCGGGGCGACAACGCCGCCCTGCTCGCAACGGCCGTCCTCGTCAGCGACTTGCTCGTGCGGGAGGACCTGGCCACAGCCGGGACCACCCTCGACGCAGAATCCGGCGAGCTGTTGGGCGTCACCGCCTTCCTCACCGGCGGCCTGTCGATGCCCTCCAAGGACCGCGAGTGGGCGCCCGCCGACCCCTCCGCGGCGGCGCACCTGCGCTGGCTGATCGGGCACCAGCGCTTCTTCGTCGTGCTCCAGTTGCTGAGCTCGGCCCTGTCCGGGGTGGACCAGGCGGCCGGCACCGCGCGGGAGGAGGAGGCGGTGCGAGAGTTCACCTGGCTGTGCCGCAATGCCTCGGCCTCCATGCGCTACGCCGCCGACTTCCCCCCGCACTGGTACGGGGAGGTGCGGGACACGATGGTGCCGCCCGCCGTGAACGCCGGATTCAGCGGGCTGCAGACCCGCGACCACCAGCATCTCGTGGCCGTCATGCGCACACTGAAGCGCGGCGGCGGGCTGGACCGCCTGGCGCTCAGGTCGGCCGACGCCGTGCACGCGGGCGTGAGCCAGCTCTACACCGCTCACGTCTGGGTCTGCGACCGATTCGGCGGCTCCACCGAACCCAGTCTCCTGATGGCCCAGACCCGCCAGGGCGTCGACCGGCCCGCCGTCGGCCAGATGCCCGGAACACCGGACTCTCGCGCGCAGGCGGCCGGCGCGCGCACTCGGGCCGAGAACTCAGAATCACGCACCCAGGCCGACATCTTGGAGTCACTCACGCAAACCGAGACCTCGGGATCGCGCACACAGGCCGAGACCTCGGAGTCACTCACACAGGCCGATACCTCAGGGTCGCGCACTCGGCCCCAGGACGGCGTAGCGCCTGAGAGCGGTGTCGTGGCGGCGCGGAAACTCGCCGATCAGCGACTGCGGCAACTCGTGCGCGGGCAGGACTGCGAGCGCTGACCCGGCCCCGACCGCTCTTCGCACGAGAGACCGGAGAAACGGTTCGGGAGACAGAACCGACCAGACCCTCGCCTACGTGCGTCGCCCTCGCCTGAGCCCCGTTGTGTCCGACTCCCCGGCACAGGCGGGGCGGCGCACCTCTTCGTCACGATCCAGGAGACCCAGGTGCCCTCCCCCGAGTCCGACCCCACCATCCTCGTCACGGACAAGCCGTGTCCCTCCTCCGCGCAGGGCACGCCGTCGATGCCCCCGCCCGCTCTGCCCGCCGCAGTGAAATGCGCGTCCTGCGTGCCCACGACCGAAGGGAGTTGCGGGGACGCGGCGCCGCAGCCAGGGTCCGACGTGGAGACGGGACGGTTCAGGCCCCGGAAGGTGGCCGGAGTGCTCCGGCCCACCACCGTCGCGCAGGTGGTGGCGGCAGTGCAGGCAGCCGCCGTCGGCAACTCCGCGCTGCACCCCGTCTCGACCGGCCGGAACTGGGGACTCGGCTCACGCACCCCGGTACGCGACGGCGCCACCGTGCTGGACCTTTCGGGACTGGACCGGATCCGGGAAATTGACATCCGTCGCGGGTACGCGATCGTGGAGCCCGGCGTCACCCAGGGCCGGCTCGCCGCCCACCTCTCCGGGACTCCTCGGATCCTCAACCTCACGGGTTCCTCTCAGCAGACGGCGGTGATCGGCGGCCTGCTGGAGCGGGGCGTCGGTCTGCTGCGGGGGCGCGCGGAGGACCTGGCCGGCCTCGAACTCGTCCTCGCCGACGGCACGATCGCCCGCACGGGCTGGTGGCCGGGCACCGCGGGCACGGTGGTGCGCCCGCACGGACGAGGCCCCTCCCTGAACCATCTGTTCACCCAGTCCGCCTGGGCGGTCATCACCGCGGCCGCCGTCCGCCTCCTCCCCCGCCCAGCCGCCGTGCGCGTACTGCCCCTGCTGCTGGACGAGCGGGAACCGGAACGCGGGGTGGACACCCTGCGAGAGTGGACCGAGCAGAGCCTGATCCCCGCGAACACGAAGATCTACGACCCGGTCGCCGCCCGCACCTACGGGACACCCGGTCGATACCTCGCCCACGTCTGCCTCGCCGGAGACCAGGACATGGTGCGGGCGACGACGGAGATCATCACCGAACGACTACGGGACCGTACGAGGACAGGACTCACCCTCGGCCCGGAGCAGGCCGCCGACCGATGGGTGCAGCAGGCCTACGCGGGCGACGCCGACCCGCACGACACACTCTTCCTGCGGAAAACGGGCCACTGCGCCCACTGTCTGGACCGGGCACGCGGACTGCTGCTTTTCCTGCCCATCGTGCCCTTCGAAGGCACAGCGGTACGCAGGGCGGCCGCACTGACCCGCGCATGCCTCGCGGGCTCGACGACAGCGCCGGGCATCACGATGAACGTGCTGGACTCCCAAGCCCTGGACCACGTCGTCACCCTCGGATTCGCACCGGAGAACCCCACAGCGGTACGGGACGCCCACCACACCCTCGACCAGTTGCACGAAGCCTTCGCAGCCGAGGGATTCGCCGTCTACCGCACCGACATCGACCACCCTGTGACACCGACCGGGCCAGGGCCGGACACGGTCCTCCGCGACCTGCTCGGACACCTACTGGACCCACACGGGGTACTGGCCCCAGGCCGCCACTGAACTCCTGACGAGACGCCGGCACGGCCGACGCGTCAACCGCGCCGGACCGCGCATGAACGGTTCACTGCCCGACGCGTATCACCCGATAGCTCCAGATACCCGCCACTCAGGGCATCGTCCCGCGCACCCCGCCCGGGCGCGGCAAGTCGCAGGTCCCTCCGCCACGGCGCCCCTCCGTTCCAGGCAGCCCATCAACGCACCCGAGTCATCAAGCACGACCAGGAGACCGCAGCCCATGGAGCCCTCTCCCCGCCTCTGCCGCGCCGTCGGACCGGCACACCCGGAGTGGCACACCGTCCACGCGTTCCTCGGATGCGGGTGCACCGACCCCGATCCGGCCGCGTGCACCGGAACTCCCGCCGACCACCCGGGCGCCGGGCCGTGCGGGCCGACCCAGGCCCATCACCAGTGCTCGTGTCACCAGATCCGGACACAAGCCGAGTACCACAAGATCCGCACAGCGGTCGCCGCACGCGAACTCAACGCCTCGCAGGTGCTTTACGACTTCAGCGCTGCCGCGGACCGGTCGCCGCACCCGGACGGCGGCCTGTGGGCTGAAGTCCTGAAGTGGGCGTCCACCCGCATCCGGGGCGGACACGAGAGCATGCTCGCCGACCAGGACTTCGGAGAGCGCTTCGGCACACACCCCTACCGCGCCAGTTGGGCACAGCCTGACCCGCCGCTCTGAACCGCCCCGACCACCGGAGCCGAACATCATCACCGATGATCTGCTGACGGCTTCACAAGGACCATTCCCACAGTGCTCCACTCCGGTCGACGCGGAAGCCCAACGACTCGTTGACATGCAGCATCGCGGAGTTGCCGACCGCGTTCCAGGTCGCCACGGTCGCCAGCTCGGGCTCGTGTTCAACGGTCCACGACAGGTTCGCGCGCTTGAGGACCGCTCCCAATCCGTGGCCCCGGTGCGACGGCAGCACCATCGTGTCCCACTGGCTCGCATGCCGCTGATGCGAGTCGGCCATGCCGAGCGCCGAGTACCCGACCAGCAGACCGGTACGCCGATGCCGTACGGCGGTCAGGTAGGTGCGGTAACCCCATGCGTGCAGAGCCGCGTAGAGCCCCTGGACCTTGTCCTCGTCGAAGTCTTCAGGCACCTCGTCCCCGCCGGAACGCGCAGCCTCTTCGGCGGCGAGACGGGACGACATCGCGGCGAACGCCGCCCGGTGCTCTGCGGGTACGCCGCCTCGCCACTGCAACAGCTCATATCCCGTGCCGGTACCGCTGTCGGCGCTCGACCCGGTCGTGACCGTACGCAGCGACAGCCGCTGATAGCCCAGGCCACGCGCCGCCCTGGTGGCCTCGGCGAACGCATCACCCGGACCGGCGCCGTCCACAGGGCCGGACGTGAAGACCCTCAATTTCTGGACACCAAGTCCCGACAGGTGGCTCGTCGCCGTGGCCAGGAGCCGGCTCCCGACACCCACACGGCGGGCATCCGGATGAACCACGAAGTGCACCACATCCGCTGCCCGTCGCCGGTCGGCTTCCGGCACGCCGATCGCGCACAACCCCACCGGCAGGCCCCCCACCCACGCGCCCCAGGCCAGCACGGAGTTCCCGGGCCGCGGATGGATCATCTCCCCGAGAAAGGCCCTCCCGCAGGACAAAGGACCGTCCGGAAGGTCCACAGCCTGCGCTTGCCGGTGCAGCCGATGGAACTCCCCCAAAGCGTGCTCTTCATCGAGGCGCAACGACTCGATCGAGACGGAATCGCGGGTCATGAACGATGATCTCCTGCCGGGCTGTGCGTGCCTTCCCCAGTCGCCAAGTGAGGCGCGACGGTCCAGTCGCCGACACAACCGCATCGAAGCCCAGTTCACCGCCACGCGCCAAGCGTGGTCGGGATCGGGGTTGGGGTCAGGGCTGGGGAAGGTCTTCCAGAACGGCCACGAGCCTACCCGCTGACGGAACGGAGCCCGGCAGGCCTTGGCGTGATCGTGATCATGTACGCGCAAGGCCGGCCGCCCGTAGCCTGCCGACGTGGCTGATACCTGGGACGAAGAGACACTGATCGCGGACGGGTTCGAGTGTGTGTTCGTCGAGCTGGAATGGTATGACGGCCCTCGCGAGGGCATCGCCGATGTCAACGGCGTCCCGCACTACTTCCACAGCCATGATTACGACCGCCTCGACGACGCTGGCGAGTACTGCGTCTGGCCCGCCAGTGAGGACGCTCTGGCGCTGGAGCAAGAGCAATGGTCGATCTTCGTCAGGTGGAATGAGCGGCACAAGGCGGGGGCAGTCGGACCGGACAGCCACCCCGGGCACGGGGGGATCGACGTGCGATACGACGAACTGACCGCGTTGCTCACACAGCACCGTCAGGCACCCGACGAAGTACGGCAGTTGCTTGCCCAGTGGCGATTCGTCAACGGTGTTCGCTACCGAATCGACGGGGTCGACTATTGGGGCAAATGGAGTCCTTTTGGTGCAGCCGCTGTTGATCATTAGGTGGTAGGCGGACAACCGCCGATCAAGCGGTGGCCTTGGATGCCAGCGTAGGCTCCTGCTCATCGGCAGGAGCCCTTCGACTGCCTGATGAGTCAGGTCGCGGGCGGGTTCAAGGGGATCGAACCCCGGCGTCGGATGCGGCGGCTGGTGCTCGGGCTCTTTCGGACCTGCCGCGCAAGAGCTGCTGGACCATCGCCGAATGGGCCGGGGCCACTACCCCGGACGGTATGCAGCACCTGGTCGGGCGGGCCAAGTGGGACGCCGACGCCGTCCGCGACAACGCGCGGCTACGTGCTGGAGCATCTGCGCGACAACCAGGCGATGCTGGTGGTCGACGAGACCGGTGACGTGAAGAAGGGCGCCGACACGGTCGGCCTCCAGCGCCAGTACACCGGAACTGCGGCAGGATCGAGAATGCTGTCGGCGATCAGGCAATTCCCGGCCCAGACCGGTGTTGGCGTCACGTAATTGGCTCTGGCCGGAGTTTCGTGAAAGGCCAGGTCATTGGACTGGGGGTACGTGGGATCCAGCGCCACTGCGCAGGTCCCTACCCAGCAGCCACCACCTGGCCGGCCGCGACCTGGGGAGGGTTGGGGAGCAGTGAGGCGAGGTTGGCCCGGACGAAGTCCGCCGCCTTCCTGGTCGACTCCTCGGCCCCGGCCTGGTCTTCGAAGACGCCGGTGGAGACCATCACTCCGTCCCCGGCATCGACCCAGTAGTAAGCCACGAATCCGGGGACCTGGCGCAGGATCGCCACGAACCCCTCGTTCACCCGGCGTCCCGCCTCGGCAGGGTCGCTCACCCCTTCGTAGCGCCGAACTACTGCGTACATAGCTGCTCTCCTCATGGGTCCCCGAGGTCACCTTGCGTGACATGGCATACCCCCATCGCGAGTCTCCCGCTCGCGGGACGTCGAAAGAGCGCCCGGGCAGGTGTATTGGTGATCCGGACCGGGTCTCTGCTGTGACCAGGGCTGGGCAGACCGAGGCTTCACGGAACCGCGGGCAGAGCCACGTAATTCCCCACCTTGACGTTCACGGAATTCCCCAGGGGGACGGCGATCGCCGGACGTCGTCCACTGGTACGCGGGCCGCTCGAACCAGGGGTGGCATAAGGTCGCAGCCATGGCCCATCCGCTTCCTTCCCCGGTGTTGAGAGAGTTCCTGGCGACACTCCGTCGCGGGGACGAACGCTCGGGAGTGGTTGCGTCGATCGAGAACTTCGGCGTCTTCGTGGACCTTGATGGAGCCCCCGAGCCTTCGGTGGGCTTCATTCCTCCACCGGAGGTCTCGTGGAAGTGGATCTCTTCCTGCGGAGAGGTCGTGACGATGGGCCAACGGGTGACCGCGGCAGTCCTGGGCGTGGACGCCGAGATGCGCGGGCAGGCTGTCCTGTCCCTCATCGCCCTCCAGCCGAACCCCTGGCTGGCATGGGTCGATCAAGTCGGCAGCGTCCTGCAGGGACGCGTCACGAGGCTGGTCCCCTTCGGAGTGTTCGTGAGCGTTGATGACGGCATGGACGGTCTACTCCACAACTCCGAGTTGTCACAGCTGGGCGGCGACCGCGACATCCAGGTCGGCGACGAGCTGACGGCACGGATCGCCGAAGTAGACCCGGCACGGCGCCGCATCCGCCTCTCACTCCCGACCGAGCACACGGCAGCGGACTGACACGGCGGCTCGCCTGGACCGCCTCAGCCGGACAGCCCCTGGGGAATTGCGTGATCGTCCACAAATACCCAAGCCGTCGCTGTCATGCCTGGTCTACGCAGGTCAGCGAGGGCACGCCGAAGCGAACCCGGAACTGTACGTGCCGCGCTACTGGACTGCCGACCGACCCTGACCGCTGCCTCGCTGCCGGCCTGGTCGAGAAGGCACATCCACTCTCGCGCACGCGATCCTCGCTGTCGTCCGAGGAGCCATGGTCAAGAGTGAGTAAGCTGATTTCAGCTCTCGCTGCGGTGGTTGAGACCGATCCTGGCAGTATTACGGATCCGCTTGGTGCGGCTTGCATCGGCGAGGATCTCGATGGCCGCGATGTTCGTCCCGGCAGCGGTCTTGAGCTGGAGCCAGTTGGATGACGCGAGCAGGTCCTCCGGCTGCCAGGGCAGCTTGAGCGTGATGGCGCGGAAGAGTGACCACTCCCGCAGGCGCTGAGCCAGGAAGGGGTGGTCGATCGTGGCCTGGGTCATCGCCTGCGCCCACCCCTCGTAGGCGGGACCGAGGTAGAGGCCGACGGCTCGACGGTCCAGGTGCCGCAGCACAGCGGACCGGGCCATCGTCCGGTCCGGATCAGTGAGCACACGGCTGACCAGGTCAGCCTCGTTCACGTCGGCAACGTGCTCCAACTTGTCGAGGTAGGCCGCGAAGCGGACGTGCTCGTCCGGGTCCTGCAGGATGTCGTGGACGTTCATGCAGCCCGCTCCTCACGCTCGACCAGGACGCCCTTCTCGAACCGTGCACCGGCGCGGACCAAGGACGCCAGGTGGGCTCCGATGATCGCAGGCCATCGGGCCTGAGCCGACCCGGCCAGCTTGAACACCATCGTCGGGGCGGCCGCCGGGCTGCCCGCGCCGCAGGTGGTCGTGGTGCGGAGCTTGACCGTGGAGAACGTCGACTCGGTGGAATTGGTGGTCCGCAGACACCTCGGTGAGCGCCCGCCACAGGCCCATGACCCCGTCACCGATGACCAGCTCGGGGTCGCGCATGCCGCCTCGGCGGCAGTCGCGCAGCAGGTCGGCCCACGACTCGGTGGACTCGCGCAGGCCTCGACCAGGGCGACCAGCCCCTTCGTACCGCCCAACCGAACCCCGCGCAGGACCAGGACGCACGAATGGGCCTGGCCCAGCCGGACCTTCGGGGTGCACGCCGTCAGCCCGCACGTAGACGAAGCCGCGATCCGGCAAGTCACGATTCTGAAAGGCGGCGTGGCCCTCGCTCCGCTGCCTGGTCAGCCGCGCGAGGTCCAGCGCCTCTTCCCTACACTCGTCCTCAGGCCCGTTCACGACGTCGACCGCCGGCTCGACTGGTCCCATGGGCGACGCCGCCACCAAGCCCGATCGCAGGTCGGCCACTGTCGACTACAAGCCGCCCGAGCGTGAAGATCACGACCTACGGCTGAAGTGGGTCGGCAGGGTGCCCCTGCCACCCGCCTAGGCTGGCGCCATGGACAACCGGCTCGCTCACGAGGGAAGCACCTTCATCAACTTTCGGCACCACATCCCGGATCCGAAGGAGCACGGGTTTCGGTGGGTCGACATCAAGCAGTTCCGCCTCTCTGCTGAGCCCGGGGACGATAGAGGGCTGCTTGCCGCACTGATTGGGCATGAGCAGTTCCGCGACGACTATGCAGGTGGTGGAGTGCTGTCGGAGGGACTCCGGCACGGTCCCTATTGGCTGCGGTTGATCACTCCCTACCTCTATGAGCCCGTCACCCAGGACAAGGCTGTGCAGATCCTGCGGGAGTGGGTGGACCCGCCCCAGGACCTGCCCACCGAGTTGGAGGCAGCTCTGCAGCGGGAGGTGTTCGACCGGCTGACCGCAACTGACGGCATCTACTACCTCAGCGAACTCGGTGATGAGGCGATTCACGACTGGGGGCGTGTACACGAGTACTTCCACGAGTTTGTGCTCATCGACCGCTCAGCTGGGCAGATCACCCTCGTCGTCGCGGCCGACGACTGAGCCAACCAAGCTGAAGTGCGACCCGTCGGCGGCGGACCGCTTTCCCACACGCAGCGCCGCCCGCGCTCCGTTGAGGTGCGCAGCATGACCGCCCAAGCCCCGGCCTGTCCCGAGTGCGGCCAGCCCATGAAATCCGGTGGCTTCGCTCTTTCTGCGCGCGAGGACGAAGGCCTGCGGGCGTGCCGGTCGTTGCGGAGGTGCGCCGGTCGACATCTCTGGTGGCGCTGGGCCGACCGGCCAGAGGAACCCTGGGAAGCATGCCCGGGGCCGCAGTTGTTCCGCTGACATCAACGCCCGCCAGACGGCGACGACATACAGCAGTCACGCATGACACCGGCGCACGAGGCAGGCCCCACCAGCCCGACCTGAGATGGCCTCCTCAACCGATGGCTATTCGCCCACCTGTCGTACGCGGGCGCAGGTGCGGAAGTGGGGTCGCACAGTCCCGGGCCGGCTTCTCCGAGGGAACAGTCCGATCCGAACTGCTCGCGCGAGGTATCCCGCCGCTCCCTTGCCGGCGCGGACCGAGACGGCGCCGCCCGGCGAACCTGCACACGGAGAAGGGCTGCGACGCTGACCGCACGTGCGGTTGGCTCCGCAAGCGGGGCATTCGACACCGCATCGCCCGCTGAGGAATCGAGTCGTGCCATCGGTGTTCGGCCAAGACAAAACTCTGGCGACGGCAATGATCCGGCTGGATACGCTGGCCTTTCATGACCAGCTGAAAGGTGCCGCCGCAATGAGCCAGTACTTCGATATCGGCGACGAGACACTGTGGAATCCGTCCAATGGAGCGTCCCGTATGTTCCAGCGCCACGTAGCAGTCTTCGAAGCGGAGTTGGAACTCCCATCGGGCATCGGACTGATGGAGAACGACGAGTGCCAGATCAGCCCTGCGACCTTCGAAACCTTCGTCAACGCCCTGCTGGCGAAGCACCGAGGAATGAGCCACGCCGTCTGGCTCGCGCTCTCCGAAGGCTTCACTGCCACGGTGTTGGTCCTTGCGGAGCGCGCTGGGATCAAGGTGGACTGGGCACGGCACGGAGCCTCCCCGGAAACCCCGCTCGAAGATGTGCAGGTTTTCACCGTCACTGGGATGTCCACCCCTGCGGAGGGCGCGGCTTGGGCTACGGCCCTGCGCGCGAAGGCACAGGAACTGGGCCGGTGCATGCCCCGCTGACCGCGGCAACCGCGCACGAAACCGCCCGAGGCTGAGAATCATCCGTCAAGCGTCGGATACCTTCGCCATCGATCGATCGGCCGGGAAACCGCTATCCGCTGTTCTCCGCGCGATCTGGTGCGCTTCCTGATGTACTTGTGGTGCGTACCTCTTCGAACCACAGGCGGCAACTACTGGAAGGCACAGTCGCAAACAGCGCTGAAATCTCAGTCGTCGGCTGGTAGGTCGTGTCCCGTCGGCAAGTTCGGATCGTGCATATCCTGGGACAACTGCTCCGCCAACTGGGCGAGTCCCTCACCACGTCCCAGGGCGAAGCATCCGTGAGCCTCGAACCGGGCATGCTCCAAGGCAGCAGCCCGAGCGGCATCCTCGCTTTCGTACCGCGTCAAGTTGCGCCGCTCGTACCCTTCAGGTTTGCCCGGCCTCAAGGGCCCAGCAGCCTTTCCAGCCGTGTAGGCCAGTACCTCCCTGGATGTTGAGCCCAGGAGCCATAGCCACTTCGGCCCCACAGCGACAACGCACCCGCTTTCCGCGATATACGACGGGAATTGCTGCGACCACATACCCACGGGGCTGTAGCTCTCCGCATATCGACGACTCAGCGTGGACGTTTCCTCGGCGGCGTCGACGCAGGCGCTCTCTGTCGGCTTCGAAATCTCCGCCGAGGCACCGGCCCATCCGTCGGGTGCGCGCATCAGCTTCGGTGCCAACCCGGGTGCTGCAATTGTTTGTCAAGGCAGGTGAGTTGGCGCGGAGGTCGATTGACCCGGTGAACGTTACAGGTCCGACGCGTCGATCCAGCAAATCGTCGCTACCAGATCTGGCGCCTTGTCGGTCGCTTCGGCTGCCAGCAGGGCCCAGTCCCGGCAGTCAGCCACGATTCGATCCCAGGGCAGCCGACGGTCAACCTGCCAGTCGATGCCCGGACCGTGGCCTCCGAACGCCCCGCGATCGAGGTTGACCTGCCAAACCTGGAAATAGAGAATCGCCTGACCGTGAACGGCAAGCTCCTCAATGACTTCGGCGAGGTGAACTGTCGGTCAGGCCGGATCCAAGCACTCCACCGACCGTCGCAACGCAGCAGCCCTGGGTGGGAGCACGACGTCACGGGCACCGAGTTCACTCAGCGCCCAGCGAAGGGCCACTCCTTCGCTGTCGTCCGGGGCTTCGCCTCGCCGCCGAAAGGCTTCATTGGTGCGCTGAAGTCCCGGCACTGCACGTTGATTGCCCAGGTCGGCCAAGGCTTCGGCCGCCCATTGGCGAACGGTGGAGTTCTCGCTGTCCAGCAGGTCGACCAGCACGTCACCCGGCTGCGGATCCCGTAGCGCACTGACGACCTCGATCGCACACAGTTGTCCGAAAGGTCCCAGGCCAGGCACTGCTGCGATCAACTCCTCCAGCACTGCTGACCCCATAGCGATCAGCGCATGCTGGGCATCCTCTGCCACCTCGCTCGATTCCGCATCCAGTTCGCCAACCCGCCGGGCAATCATGCCGTCCATCTCCCTGAGTCTGGCTCGGCATCACCCACCATGGCCACTCGATAAACCACCCGTCCCAGGCCCACGACAAGGTGGCCGGCTCGCACCGCGAACGACCGGACGCTCGGTCACAGCATGCAGGGACGGCACGCGACGCGGCTCACACCGTCGGCAGCACAAAACGCAACTCCAAGCAACCATGAAGTGCGAAAAGTCCAGATAACGACCTACGCGTCGGTCAGAATCTCCGCCCGTCATGAGGCAGACCGCAGTCGGCATCGACGCCCGCCCGGCGGTCTTTACGCACATCACAAGGTCGGAGCATCCATGGGCTCGGTTGGAACACAAGGATGTGCGAGCCGATGGGCTTCGGCGGTGACTTCGGCGTCGACCTGTGCCTGTGTTCTGTCGCCGTATTCGAGGATGTCGTACTCGTCGTCCAGTTCGGCGAGTCGTTCGGCCAAGGGCAGCTCGTGCCCGAAGCGCTCGTGGATTCGGAAGGCCAGCCCGCGTGGCGTCAGCTCACCGGCCAGCATCCGGACGGCAAGGGCCCGTACGACAGCTTCCTGTCCGGCATCACTGCCCACTGGGTAGAACGTGAGGCCTAGTTCGTCGAGTGCTGGAGGAAGGAGGTCCGAAACGTCATAGTCCGCCTCGGCACGTGTGCAGGCCGCGAGGATTCTCAAGGCGGGGCTGTCCTGTCCAGCGACGAGCGCGTCACAGGCGGCGTCGACGACGTCGCCGGCACGGATCTCCCCCACGCTCCAGAGAGCGGCACAGTCCTGCAGAATGCTCGCTGCTGATTCGGCCGAGGTCATCTGCAAATGATCAGGGAACAAGGCATCCCGGTCGAGGGGTTTTCACGGAAGCCGCCGCTCAGCTGCTCGCCACAACAGGAATGGCCGACCGTCTGCCAACGTCCGTCGTACGACCCCCGAACTCAAGTCTGTGGGCGGCGCAGCGTCGCAATGGAGACGAGCGGGGAGAATCTCAAACAGCGTCGGTCGTACGACCCCCTCCGGACAGGAGCGGCCACCCACGACAACCTGCACGTCGGCGCGAGGCCCGTAGCCGGAATGCCAACTTCGCATCAACGGACCGCCTTTTGCGAAGCACCCGCGCAATAGCCTCCGCACCCCCAGCCGGACACCGTCCCCCTCCGCCCGAGCCGCGACCCGCTCGGCTTTGCTGCATTCACTCAAGTTTCATCGTTCCGACAGCTCTCCAAGGTCGCCGATATCTCTCACTGCCCCTCGCCAGTGCTCGCGGGGACGTCGCACAGCTTCAGCGCCCACCGCGACACACCACCCCCCGCCGCTCCAGGAACAACGTCACTCTTCGGTCTCGTGCCCCATAGTGGACATCCAGTACAAATAGTAATTAATCATTACAAGCCTGTCTCTTTTTTCCAGGCACTTGACTTATCCCGAGGTGGAGGCGAAGGCTACGGGGAGCCATTCAAACCGGTTTAAACGCCGGCCGGCGCCTCCCACGGCGCCCCGCCGCCGCTCCCGGTCCCCGTGCCGCCCGCGGCGCCCGGACCGCGCGGCCTCGGGATGTCAGGCCCTCTGGGCCGTCCGGGAGGGGCCATGGAGCAGGTCCCGTCGGAAGAAAGCGGTACACGCATGCCTCGTCGTCCCACCATCGCTGATGTGGCGCAGCTGGCCGGTGTGTCCCGCGCGACCGTCTCCTTCGTCCTGAACAACCGGCCCGGTGTCGCCCCGGCGACGCAGGAACGCGTCCGGTCCGCGGCCGAGCGGCTGGGGTGGACGCCGAGCTCCAGCGCCCGGGCACTGTCCACGGGCCGGGCCCGCGCCGTCGGGCTGGTGCTGAGCCGCGAACCCGAGCTCATCGGGACCGACCCGTTCTACCCCGCGTTCATGGCGGGCATCGAATCGGTCATTTCCGAGACCGGCGACGGCCTGATGCTCCAGATGAGCCGTCCGGCCAATGAGGTGAACACCTACCGCAGGCTCGCCGCCGACCGGCGGGTGGACGGTGTGTTCCTCACCGACCTGCGCGGCGACGACGACCGTCCGGCGCTGGTCGCCGAGCTGGGCCTGCCCGCTGTGGCCGTGGGGACGCCGGGGGACGGCGTCGACCTGCCCACGGTCAACCTCGACGACCGGCCGGCCATCCGCGAGGCCGTACGGCACCTGGTCGGCCTGGGCCACCGCGACATCGCCTACGTGGCCGGGCCGGACGAGTTCGTGCACGCCCGGCGCCGCCGTCAGGCCTGGTCGGACGCGCTCGCCGAGGCCGGCCTCGCGCAGGGCGCCTTACTGCCGGGCGGCTTCACCGCGGAGGGCGGGGCACGGGCCACCCGGACACTGCTCGCACGACCCACCCCTCCGACGGCCATCGTGTACGGCAACGACCTCGCGGCCACGGCCGGGATGGCGGTCGCACAGGCAGCCGGACTGCGACTTCCCGACGATCTGTCGGTGGTCGGCTTCGACGACGTGCCCCTCGCCTCCTACACCAGCCCGACGCTGACCACCTGCCGTGCGAACCCCGTCTCCTGGGGCAGGGCGTCCGCCCAGGCCCTGGTCGAGTTGATAAGGACGGGCTCGACCGCCGACGTGGAGCTGGAGCCGGCAGCCCTGGTGGTGCGCGGCACCACTGGGCCCGCGCCGCTGCGCGACAACAGATGACCTGGCGGCACACCGGCGCCTCCGCGCCCCCGGGACGGGGCGGGAGAGGCACACCCCGGCTGTGCCGTTCCGCAAGTGATTCACCCAGCTAGAAACGGAACCTCCAATGAAGAAGGCACTCCTCGCCATGCTGCCGGTGGCGGCCCTGGCGCTCTCCGCATGCGGCAGCGGCGGATCGGACTCGGGCGCTTCCAACGACGCCCGCGGCCCGATCACCATCTGGTACTCCAACAACGCGCAGGAAGTCGCGTGGGGCAAGAAGATGGTGGCCGACTGGAACACCGCTCATCCCAAGGAGAAGGTCACCGCTCAGGAGATCCCCGCGGGCAAGAGCTCGGAAGAGGTCATAGGCGCGGCGATCACCGCCGGCAACGCCCCGTGCCTGGTTCTGAACACCGCTCCGGCGGCCGTGCCCGGCTTCCAGAAGCAGGGCGGTCTCGTGTCGCTGGACGACTTCCCCGACGGCAAGAAGTACCTCGAGGAGCGCGTCGGCGACAGGCTCTCCCAGTACGCGTCGCCGGACGGCAAGTACTACCAGATGCCGTGGAAGAGCAACCCGGTGATGATCTTCTACAACAAGACGCTGTTCAAGAAGGCCGGCCTGGACCCGGAGCACCCCAAGCTCTCCAGCTACCAGGACTTCCTCGCCACCTCGCACAAGCTGGTCGACAGCAAGGCCGCCAAGGCCGCGATCTGGCCGGCGCCGACGTCGGAGTTCTACCAGTCCTGGTTCGACTACTACCCGATGTTCGCGGCGCAGACCGGCAAGCAGCTGGTCGAGGACGGCAAGGCGCAGTTCGCCTCGGCCGACGGCATCAAGGCCGCCCAGCTGTGGAAGACCATGTACGCCGACGGCCTGGCGCCGAACGAGAGCTACAACGGCGACGCCTTCGCCGACGGCAAGTCCGCCATGGCCACCGTGGGCCCGTGGGCCGTCTCCGTGTACGGCGACAAGGTCAAGTGGGGTGCCGTACCGGTGCCCACCTCCGACGGCAGCGCCGGCAAGGGCACCTTCAGCGACGAGAAGTCGATCGGCATGTACACCTCCTGCGAGAACCGCGGGACGGCCTGGGATGTCATGAAGTTCGCCACCGGCAAGGAGCAGGACGGCAAGCTGCTGGAGGCGACCGGCCAGATGCCGATGCGCGCCGACCTGGCGGCCGCCTACCCGGCCTACTTCGCCTCGCACAAGGAGTACGAGGTCTTCGCGCAGCAGGCCGAGCACACCATCGAGGCGCCCAACGTGCCCAACTCCGTCGAGGTCTGGCAGACGCTGCGCGACGCGTACACCAAGTCCGTGATCTTCGGCAAGGGTGACCTCACCGCGTCCCTCAAGGACGCCGCGGCCAAGGTGGACAAGCTCGCGGAAGGCCAGTGAGCACCCGCCATGTCCTCCACCGCCTCTGACACTCGTGGGTCCCGGCGCGCCGCCGGGACCGCGGGCAGGAAGCCGGGGCACCGACAGCCCTGGCGGCTGTGGCTCGGCGGCCACCAGCCCATCGGGATGCTGTTCGTCTCGCCGTACCTGCTCTACCTCGCCGCGATCTTCGTGTATCCCCTCGGCTTCGCCGTGTGGATGTCGTTCCACGACTACTTCTTCGCGGCCCCCGGCGTCCAGGTCGACCGGCCCTTCGTGGGCCTCGACAACTACACGGCGGTGCTCACCGACCCCGCCGTCTGGAACTCCTTCCGCAACATCGCGGTGTTCCTGGTCATCAACGTGCCGCTGACCACGGTCGGCGCTCTGGTCCTGGCGAACGCCCTGAACAAGAAGCTGCCGTTCCGGTCGTTCTTCCGCACGGCGTACTACATCCCCTATGTCACCGCCAGTGTCGCGGTCGTCGGTGTGTGGATGTTCCTGTTCAACTCCGACGGCCTCGTCAACCAAGCGCTCGGACCGATGGCACCGCATCCGTCCTGGCTGGTGAACTCGCACCTCGCCATGCCGCTCGTGGCGGTCTTCGTGGCCTGGAAGCAACTGGGCTTCTTCGTGGTGCTGTACCTGTCGGCGCTGCAGAACGTGCCCCAGGAGCTCTACGAGTCGGCGGCCATCGACGGCGCCGGGCGCCTGCGCACCTTCCTCTCGATCACGATCCCGGCGGTGCGCCCGGCCACACTCCTGGTGCTGATCCTGGCCACCGTGACCGGCGCCAACCTGTTCACGGAGCCCTACCTGCTCACGAGCGGCGGCGGACCCGACGGCGCGACCACCTCGCCCGTGCTGCTGATGTACCAGCGAGGTCTGCAGCAGGGGCACCCGGACGAGGCGGCGGCCATCGGCGTGATCCTCGTCATCCTGATCACCGGCATCTCGCTCGCCTACCGACGACTCGTGGAGAGGGACTGAGATGACCACGGACATCACGCCCGCTCCCACCGAGGAGTCGCGCCCCGTGCAGCACCCCCCGCGAAAGCGTCCGCGGACCATCGGCTCCCGGATCGCGCTGCTCATCGGCGCGTTCGCGTTCCTCTTCCCCTTCTACTACATGATCATCGGCTCGCTGCAGAAGGAGCCCGACTCCAGCCTGTCCGGAGCCTTCCCCAGCCCGGGGAACCTGAGCCTGCACAACTACACGGCGATCAACTCGGCGATCTCGCTGGGACGTTCCCTGGTGAACTCCGGCATCTTCACCGGCGGGGTCATCCTCTGCACCACCGTGTTCGGCCTGCTCGCGGGCTACGCTCTGGCCCGGCTGCAGTTCCGCGGCCGCGGCTCGACGTTCGCGCTGGTGCTGCTGGTCCAGGTCGTGCCCTTCCAGCTGCTGCTGATCCCGCTGTACGTGCTGATCGTGCGGGACTACGGTCTCGCCGACTCCTACATCGGCATGATCCTGCCGTTCGCGATCAACACCAGTGCGGTCTTCATCTTCCGGCAGTTCTTCCTGCAACTGCCGCCCGCGCTGTTCGAGGCGGCCCGCCTGGACGGCGCCGGCGAGCTGCAGATCCTGTTCCGCATCGCGCTGCCGCTGTGCAAGCCGGCCCTGCTGTCGGTCGTCCTGCTCAGCTTCACCGGGCCCTGGAACGAGTTCCTCTGGCCGTTCCTCGTCACCAAGCAGCAGGACATGCAGCCGCTGGCGGTCTCCCTGGCGAACTACATCAGCACGGTCGCCTCCAGCGCCGCCAACCCCTTCGGCGCGATCCTCGCCGGAGCGTGTGTACTCGCCGGGCCGGCGGTCGCGCTCTACATCATCTTCCAGAGCCGCTTCACCTCCACCGACATCGACTCAGCAACGAAGGGCTGACCCCCCGTGTCCCACAGCACCACCACCCCTGTTCCGTACACCCTCACCCGGGTCGGAGTCGTCATGTCCCCGCTGCCCGGCGAGGCCAACGAGACCGAGGGCGTACTCAACCCGGCCTCCGGCCGCACCCCCGACGGCACGCTGCACCTGCTGCCGCGGCTGGTCTCCGAAGGCAACGTCTCCCGCGTCGGCCTCGCCGAAGTCACCCTCGAGGACGGCGTGCCCACCGGCGTCGAGCGCCGCGGCGTGGTCCTCGCCCCCGACGCCGGCTGGGAGCGCGGCAAGAACAACGCCGGCGTCGAGGACCCCCGCACCACCTGGATCGAGGACCTGGGCCGGTACGTCATGTCGTACGTGGCCTACGGACCGCTCGGCCCCAAGCCCGCCCTCGCCGTCTCCGAGGACCTCCTCACCTGGGAACGCCTCGGCCCCATCCAGTTCGCGTACCAGCCCGACCTGGACACCGATCTCAACCTCTTCCCCAACAAGGACGTGGTGCACTTCCCCGAGCCCGTGCCGGGCCCGGACGGCGCGCTGTACTACGCGATGCTGCACCGCCCGATGTGGGACCTCGGCTGGTTCCGGCCGGGCGAGGGCGTGCACCTGCCCGCCGGCGTGACCGACGAACGCCCCGGCATCTGGATCTCGTACGTACCCGTCGACGAGGTGAAGCAGGACCTGAGCGCGCTCACCCGCCCGCGCCACCACCGGCTGGTCGCGCTGTCGGAGCACCCCTGGGAAGACCTCAAGATCGGCGCCGGTCCGGCCCCGATCCGGGTCGACGAGGGCTGGCTGCTCATCCACCACGGTGTCTCCGGCACCATCGAGGACCCCTTCGCGCAGGTCCAGACGGTCAACTACGCGGCCGGTGCCATGATCCTCGACCCCGCCGACCCGGCCCGTGTCATCGCCCGCACCGCCGAACCGCTCATGGCCCCGGAGACCGAGGAGGAACGCTCCGGCACCGTGCCCAACGTGGTCTTCCCGACCGCGATCGAGGAGATCGACGGCGTGCGCTACGTCTTCTACGGCATGGCCGACGCGCACATCGGCGTGGCCCGGCTGGACCGGTCCGAGTGAACCCCGGCCCGACAGGGCCCGCCGTCGCACTGGTCGGCTGCGGCGCCTTCGGTTCGTTCGTGCTGGACGCGATACGCGACATCCCCGCACTGCGTGTCGTCGCGTGCGCCGACGCCGACCGGGGGCGGGCCCAGACGCTCGCCGCCCGCCATGGCGCGGCCGTCCACACGAGCGTGGAGGAGGTGTCCGCGCTCGCGGACGTCGACGTGGTCGTCCTGGCCACCCCGCCGGCCGCGCACGCGGAGGCCGCCGTGACCGCCCTGCGGGCGGGCAAGCACGTCTTCTGCGAGAAGCCCATGGCGCTGACCGTCGAGGACGCCACGCGGGTCGAGGCGGCCGCCCGCGCCTCGCGTGGCGTGTTCGTGGTCGACCACGTACTGCGCTACAACCCCCTCCTGCGCCTGCTCCAGCGCCTGGGGCAGGAGGGTCTGCTCGACCCGCTGCGGCGGTTCGCCTTCGAGAACGACGCCTCCGACGAGGACCTCGGCCCCGACCACTGGTTCTGGGACCCGAAGCACAGCGGCGGCATCCACGTCGAACACGGTGTGCACTTCTTCGACGCCGCCAACGCCCTGATGGGCGCGGGCCCGCTGGAGATCCAGGGCACCGACGTACGGCGGGAGGGCGGCCCGGTCGACATCGTGGTGGCCACGGCCATCCATCCCGGCGGCGCCGTCGCCACCCACACCCACTCCTTCACCCACGCCCACCGCGCCGAGCGCCAGTTGATGCGCCTCGACTACGGCTTCGCCGAGGCCCGGGTCACCGGCTGGATCCCGACGTACGCCACGCTCACCGCGTGGACCGACGACGCGGGCGCCGCCCGCTGGGAGGCGCTGCCCGCGCGGGCAGCCGAACTGCTCGCGGTTCCCGGACTGCGGCCGCACGGCCAGGAACGGATCACGGTGTCGGTGGCACGCGACGCCGGATCGTCCCGGCCCGCCCGCGGCAGGGGGATCACGCGCAGCGTCCCGCACCGGGTCGACTGCGTCGTCGACCTGGGCGGCGAGGCCCGCAAGCCGCACATGTACACCGAGAGCGTGCGGGCCGCGATGACGGACCTCCTGCACTGCGCCGCCCACGGCGGCACACCGCGGGCCGACGCCCACACCGGGCTGACGGCCGTGGCCGCGGCACAGGCCGCGACCCGGTCCGCACAGACCGGCCGTACCGTCACCCTCACCGCGCCGACCCCGGCCGGAGGCGACCGATGACGGCGTCCACGACCCGTGCGGACGGCGGCCGTACCCCGTGGTGGAGGGAAGCCGTCTGCTACGAGATCCATCCGCGTGCCTTCGCCGACGCCGACGGCGACGGCATCGGCGACCTCCCCGGAGCCACCGCCCGCCTGGACCATCTGGCGCACCTGGGCGTCGACGCGGTGTGGATCACCCCGTTCTATCCCTCCCCGCTGGCGGACGGCGGCTACGACATCGCCGACCACACCGGCGTGGCCCCGGACCTCGGGACACCCGCCGACTTCGACGCCCTGGTGGCGAAGGCGCACGCGCTGGGCATCAAGGTCCTGGTCGACGTGGTCCCCAACCACACCTCCCACCGGCATCCGTGGTTCCGCGACGCACTCGCCGCCGGGCCCGGATCCCCGGCCAGAGGCCGCTACATCTTCCGCGAAGGCCGCGGCGAGAAGGGCGAACTGCCGCCCAACGACTGGCAGTCCGCGTTCGGCGGCCCCGCCTGGACCAGAGCCGTCGAGGCGGACGGCCGACCCGGCCAGTGGTACCTGCACCTCCACGCACCCGAGCAGCCCGACCTCGACTGGCGTCACCCCGAGGTGGTCGCGGACTTCGAGCGGATCCTGCGGCACTGGCTGGACCGCGGTGTCGACGGGTTCCGGGTCGACGTCGCCCACACCCTGTTCAAGGCCGAGGGCCTGCCGGACGCGGGCCCCGGCCAGCACCAGGACATCCACCGCAACCACCTGATGCCGTACTACGACCAGGAGGAACTGCATCCGCTGTTCCGCCACTGGCGAGCCCTGCTCGACCGGCACCCCGCCCCCGCCGGAGCGGTGGCACCGGCCGAGCGCGTGATGGTGGCCGAGGCGGGCATCTTCGACCGCGAGCGCCTGGCCCGCTACGTGGCCCCGGGCGAGATGCAGCAGACCTTCAACTTCGCCTTCCTCGAATGCCCTTGGGACGGACGGGCGATGCGCGAGGTCGTCGAGCAGTCGGCGCACGCCATGCAGGCCGTCGGCGCTCCCGTCACCTGGGTGCTCTCCAGCCACGACGCGGTCCGTCCGGTCAGCCGCTACGGCGGCGGCCCGGTCGGTGAACGACGCGCCCGCGCAGCGGCTTTGCTGATGCTGGCGCTGCCCGGCGCGGCCTACGTCTACCAGGGTGAGGAACTGGGCCTGCCCCAGGCCCACATCCCCGACGACCGGATCCGCGACCCCCTGTGGGAGCGCTCCGGTCACGTGCACCGCGGACGCGACGGCTGCCGCGTACCCCTGCCCTGGTCGGGAAGCACACCTCCCTACGGCTTCAGTGACGCCGCCGCGGAGGACTGCTGGTTCCCCCAGCCCACCGACTGGGCTCCGCTCACCGTCGCGGCACAGCGCGAGGACGCGCGGTCCATGCTGGCCCTGTACCGGGCGGCACTGCGGCTGCGACGCGCCCACCCGGCTCCGGACACCGCACTGCGGATCCAGGGCCCCGAGAACGGCGACTGGTTCGCCTTCGAACGATCTGCCGGATTGCGCTGCCTGATCAACTTCGGAGCGCGGCCCGTCCCCCTGGACGACCGCGCCGAGGTACTGCTGGCCAGCGCACCGCTCGACGGCCGCGCGGTCCCCCAGGACACCGCGGTCTGGATGACCTACGAGGAGTACCCGCAGTGAACCCCGCAATGAACCCCACAGTGAACAAGGGATCGGAAGTCGACCTGTCCGGACTGGTCAAGGCGTACGACGTCCGCGGCGTCGTCCCCGACCAGCTCGACGAGAACCTCGCCCGGCTGTTCGGTGCCGCCTTCGTCGAGACGACCGGCGCGGACGCCGTCGTGATCGGACACGACATGCGGCCCAGCTCACCCGCGCTGGCCGAGGCCTTCGCGCGGGGCGCCGCCGGGCAGGGAGCAGACGTCGTCGAGATCGGCCTGTGCTCCACGGACGAGCTGTACTTCGCCAGCGGCGCCCTCGGCCGGGCCGGAGCGATGTTCACCGCCAGCCACAACCCCGCCCGCTACAACGGCATCAAGATGTGCCGGGCCGGAGCGGCACCCGTCGGCCAGGACACCGGACTGCGCGAGATCCGCACCCAGGTGGAGCACTGGGCGGCCGGCGCGCCGCTCCCCACCCCGCGGCGCGCGCCGGGCTCCGTCACCCGCCACGACATGCTCGGGGAGTACGCGGCCCACCTGCTGGGCCTCGTCGACGTCAGCGCCGTACGACCGCTCAGGATCGTGGTGGACGCCGGCAACGGCATGAGCGGACTGACCGTACCGGCCGTCTTCCGCGACGTACCGGTGGAGATCATCCCCCTCTACTTCGAACTGGACGGCACCTTCCCGAACCACGAGGCCAACCCGCTGAACCCGGCCAACATCGTCGACCTGCAACGCGCGGTGCGTGAGTCGCGGGCCGACCTCGGCCTGGCCTTCGACGGGGACGCCGACCGCTGCTTCGTGGTCGACGAACGCGGCGAGGCCGTCGCACCGTCCGCCGTGACCGCGCTGATCGCCGCCCGCCTGCTGGCCGCGCACCCGGGCGGCACCGTCCTGCACAACCTGATCACCTCCCGGGCCGTGCCCGAAGTGATCCGCGAACACGGGGGCGTCCCGGTCCGCACCCGGGTCGGCCACTCCTTCATCAAGGCCGAGATGAACCGCACCGGTGCCATCTTCGGCGGCGAGCACTCGGCGCACTACTACTTCCGCGACTTCTGGAACGCCGACACCGGCATGCTGGCCGCCCTCCACGTGATCGCCGAACTCGGTTCGCAACCGGAGCCGCTGTCCCAGCTGGTCCACCGCTACCAGCGCTACGCGGCCTCGGGAGAGATCAACAGCACCGTCCACGACCAGAGTTCCACCCTCGCCACCGTCCGCGACCTCTTCACGGCACGCCCCGGGGTGAGCACCGACGACATGGACGGCCTGACCGTCTCCGCCGCCGACTGGTGGTTCAACCTGCGCCCCTCCAACACCGAACCACTGCTGCGGCTCAACGTGGAGGCGACGGACACGGACACGTTGGCCCGGGTGCGAGACGAGGTACTGGCACTCGTCCGCGCGTGACGGGGAGAGGGGGGGCGTCGTCGGGGTGCACCAGCATGGGTGACATCTGATCTCGGTGGTGGGGACCGCCCTGAGAAACGCCGAAGCCCCCTGCGGATTTCTGCTGTGCCCGTTCCCGCGGCGCGCACAGCGCTAGCGTGGGGTTCCATGATCGTATGGCTCAACGGGACTCACGGCGCGGGCAAGACGACGACCAGCACGCTGGTGCGGCAGTTGATCCCGGACTCGCGGGTGTTCGACGCCGAGAAGGTCGGCGAGACACTCATGGACATCACACCGGAGCTGCCCTGGACCGGCAATTTCCAGCACTGGCCGCCGTGGCGACCGCTCGTCGTCGAGACCGCTCGCCACGTACTCGAATACACCGGCGGCACTCTGGTGATGCCCATGACCGTCCTGGTCGAGCGGTACTGGCGTGAGATCAGCACCGGCCTCGCCCAACATGACATTCCGGTACGGCACTTCGTTCTTCACGCCGATCAGGACACCCTCCGTGGGCGCATCGAGAACGACGCTGTTCTCGGCCCCTCCCCCTTCCGTCTCCAACACCTCGAGCCCTACGCCGAAGCGGCCCGCACATGGCTCCATGCCGAGGCCGAGGTCGTCGACACCACGCACCGCACGCCGGCCCAGGCCGCGCTGCACATCGCGGAGGCCGTCAGGAGCTGAGGTCCATCCGCCACGCGAAGACAGCCGCGGGCGCGGCGAACGATGCCCTTCGGGTCACCAGGTGTGGGCGACATCGACCACCAGACGGTCGGGGAGCTGGGACACCCGGAACGGCAGCCGGGCCCGGACACCGAGGCCCACCTGCGTGACCCCTTCGAAGCTGGCCCCGAACTTCGCCTCGCGGAAGGTGCGGTAGCCGGTCAGGTCGACGCCCGGAAGCACTTGGCCGCCCCGGCCCGGATAGGTCTCCGCGTGGGTCTCCGGGTCGTAGGCGGGGGCGGACACCATGATCTCGATGATCGCCCCGCCGGCGATCGGAATGCGTGTGCCGGACGGGTCCTGATAGAAGACGTCGACGTAGTGCACGGTGTACCCGATCGGCTCGTCGCCCGCCGAGGGTACGTCGAAGACCATGCGGTCGTAGCAGTCGTGTCGGCCGGTCCTGATGTCGGTCAGCGATCCGGTGTCGATGTCAGCGGCAGTCTTCGGAAGGCTGCCCCACCCGGTCGGGCACACGACAGCCGCCGTGGCCGCTCCCGCCGTCGCGGGCGCGGCCACGCCCACGCCCACGCAGGCCATCGTCAGGGCGGCCAGGACCGCCCCGTATCGACTTGTACGCATCGTTCCCCCTTGTCCTCCAGCTCGTTGTTTCCTGCTATGTGCGACTTGCCGGTCATGAGATTGGTTGTACGGGGCGCCTCGAAAGTGGTGATCCACTGCTCACCGACCGCTCCGGTGCGAACGACGCCGCCGACGACTACGGGGGTGGGACCCGTGCGGCACGGGGGTCAGGCCCGTGCCGCACGGGCGGTCAGTGGCCGCTGTGCGCGGCCTCGCGCGGACGCTCAGAACCGGTGCGCAGGACTCCGGCGGTCACGGCGGTGATCGCGCAGAGCAGCGTCATCAGCAGGAAAGTCTCGTTCAACGGCATCAGGTGGGTCAGCCAGCCGATGACGCCGGGGCCGGCGAGCATGCCCAGGTAGCCGAGCCCGGCGACGCGCGAGACGTTGGCGCCGGCCGCCGAGGGGTCGGCGTGCCCGGCCGCACTGAAGAGTTGGGGGACACAGCCCGACAGGCCCAGGCCGAACAGGGCCCAGCCCGCGAACACGGCCCACACCCACGGTGAGAGGGCGACGACGGTGATGCCGACAGCGGCCGTGACCGAGCCGTAGCGCAGGATCGCCACGGGCCCGAACCGGGCGCTCAGGCGGTCGGCGAGCAGTCGGCCGACGGTCATCGCCGCGGCGAAGGCGCCGTATCCGAAGGCGGCGGTCGTCTCGGGTGCGCCGAGGACGCTCCTGAGGTGGAGCGCGCTCCAGTCGTTGGCGGCGCCCTCGCACAGCATGACCATCAGGGCCAGCGCGGCGAGGACCCAGATCCGGGTACCAGCGGCGCGCTGTGCGGCGGGGGTCCGCGTCTCGGCGTCGGCCGCGTCCGCGGGGGTGAAGGGCAGCAGGCCGCGCGCGGACACCAGGGCGGTCGTGACGCCCGCCGCCGCGACCGCCGTGAATGTCCACGCGGTGGACATTCCGCCGCCGGCGGCCGCGGCTCCGACGACCGCGGCGATGACACCGCCGACGGAGAAGGTGGCGTGGAAGGCAGACATGACGGGACGGGCGTACGCCTTCTCCACGTGTACGGCGTGGGCGTTCATGCTCACGTCCAGGCAGCCGTTGCCGAAGCCGAAGATCAGCAGGGCGGCGGCGAGCATCCAGGGCTCCTGGGCGAGCCCGGGCAGGACCAGTGTCGCGCTGCACAGCACGCCGGCGGCGGGGACCACGACACGCGTCCCGAAGCGGTCGGCCAGTCGGCCGGACACCTGCATGCCGAGGAAGGCTCCGCCGCCCAGCAGTACGAGGAAGCCGCCCAGTGTCGCGTGGCTGATGCCTACGCGCTCCTCGACGGCGGGGATCAGCACCACCCACGTGCCGATCAGGGTGCCGTTGAGGATGAAGTAGACGAACGTGGCCACACGGGCGGCGCGGAGCGAATGATCCATGCCGACCACCGTAACGAACAAATGTTATGTTCGTAAAGACGAGTTTCGAACGGCCTATCTGTTCGTTCAGAGGTGGTGTTCAATCCAGGTATGAGTAACGCAGACCGTCACCGGCTGATCGTCCGGACCGTCAGGGAATCCGGCGGCGCCACGGTCGGGGATCTCGCCGCACTGTCCGGCGCGTCGGAGATGACCATCCGGCGTGACCTCGACGTACTCGCCGCACAAGGCGTCCTCGAACGCGTCCGCGGCGGAGCCCGCATCCTGCAACTCAGGGGCGAGGAAACGCCGTTCGTGCTGCGCGCCCACGAGGCGGCCGACGCGAAGCGCCGCATCGCAGCCGAGGTGAACACGCTCATCGCCGACGGCGAAAGCGTCCTTCTGGACAGCGGCACCACCTGTCTGGAGGTCGCCCGCCTGCTGCGCGGCCGGCCGGTCACCGTGATGCCCCTGTCCCTGCAGGCCATCCACATCCTCAGCGACGCGCCGGGGCGCACCACGCTCATGGTGCCCGGCGGGCGTCCCCGCTCAGCCGAAGGAGCCCTCACCGGGCCCCTCACCCTCGCCTCCCTCGCGGCGCTGCGCTTCGACACCGCCGTCATCGGCTGCTGCGGCATCAGTGCGGCCGAGGGCCTGACCGCCTACGACCTCGACGACGCGGCGGTGAAGAAGGCGGGCATCGCCTCCACGCGCCGCATCGTCGCCGTCGCGGACGGCAGCAAACTCGGCCGCACCGCTTACGCCCACGTCGGCCCGGCCACGCTCCTGGACACCCTCGTCACCGACACCACCGCCCCGGCACACGAGATCAGCGCCTTCGAAGACGCCGGCACCGTCGTCAGGACCGTGTGAGGGCCGCCTGAACAGCTCGGCTCTCGGCGATCACGGAGGTGAGACCCCGTGTCCGCCGGTGCGGGCAGGAGGGAGATCGGGCTCCAGGCGACGGGTGAGGGCCACCCGGGAGCGCACTCCGAGCTGGGTGAAGATGTTGCGCAGGTGGTACTCGACGGTACGGGTGCTGATCGACAGCTGACGTGCCACTTCGCGGTTGGTGGCGCCCTGGGCCACCGAGTGGGCGATGCGCCGCTGCTGTGGAGTGAGCCGGGTCAGCGGTCCCGTCCCGGATTGGGTGGAGGGTACGACGGTGGGCGTCTCCCCGGCTGCTCGGAGCTCGGCGTCGGCCTGGGCGGTCCACACGTCGGCCCCGCAGTGGTCGAACCCCATGACGGCACCGCGCAATGGGGTGCGCGCCTCGACGGGACGACGGCGGCGCCGTAGCCACATCCCGTACGCGAGGTGGGTCCGGGCGTGCTCGTAGGGGCCGTCGACCTTCTCGTGGCGCGCCAGGGCCTCGGTGAAGAGGTCTTCGCTGTCGTCGTTGTTCGCCACCAGGGCCCGGCAGCGCAGGACGACTGCCGGGGCCTGCGGATCCGCGCCCAGAGAGGCCCACTGGGCATACCGGTCGATCAGGCTTTCCACGTCCGCGTCCACCTCGTGGCCGGCGAGGACCGCGGCCTCGACATAGCAGGGGACCGCCATCGCCCACAGCCCGAAGTGGCCCTGGCGCGGCCCGGGTCGGACGAGTGGGGCCAGTCGCGCGGCGGCGCGTTCGGCGTCGCCGTGGCCCAGGTCGGCGCGGGCCCGGGCCCACTCGGCGAGCGTTCTCGCCTGGCTGAGTCCGTGGGCGTGGGCGATGTGCAGGGCCGACTGCGCGTGCGTGTCCACCAGGGCCGGGTCGCCCGCGATGGAGGCGGCCAGGGCGAGGACCGCCGACAGGCCCGCCGTCACATTGCGTTGGGGGTGCGCGCCGGCGGCCTCCAGACCGGTCTCCGCGTGCACGCGGGCCTGGTGGTATCTGCCCTCCCGCAGTTCGGCGTAGGCGAGGTGTTCCAGGATGCGGGGAACGAGCGCCGGTGCCGGTTCGGAGCGGGCGGTGGCCAGCGCGAGGCCGAGGATCTGCCGTCCGGCCGCCAGGTCGCCCAACATGAGCGCGATCGTGCCCGCGGACAGGAGCCGCGAGGCCTCCCGTTGTGCTCTCAGTACGTTCAGTACGGGGCCGAGCAGCGCGTTGGCGCGTGCGAACTCGCCGTGCAGGACACTGTGCATGCCGTCGCGGTAGGCACGCCAGAAGGCCGCGACCGGATCGTGGCCGTCTTCCGCGGGAGATTCCCCGCCGGGGTGTGCGGCTGGAGGGCACAACGCTTCGAGCGCCGTGAGGTATCCGTCGCGGTCGCCGCCGGACCAGGCCGCCAGGGATGCCTGTACTCCCGCCTCGCGCGAGCGGGCCATGTCGTTCGTGCGCAGGGAACCGGAGGCGAGGAGCAGGAGGTTGTGGGCGTCGGCGACGGGACCGTCACGCAACAGACGCAGGCCGAGCGCCATCTCCTGTTGTGCGGGCGGCAGTTGCTCGGCTCGCGCAGCTGGGGCGTCCCGTCGGCCGGGATCCGTGCTGATCACCTCATGCCCCACGCGCACCACCGTTCTCTGTGGTCCTGCTGTGCCGATGGTAGCGAGCGGCCGGCGGGCGCGGACCCGGTTCCGCGGCATTGCCGACCGCCCGTCCACCAGTCCTGCGCCGGTGGTCGACCGGTGATTCCACCGATGCGTGAGAGACGCGGCGCTTCCTACGGTGCTGTTGCGCCCGGCGAACGGATCCCGTCACGAGCGCTCGTACCACCGCTGGAGAAAGAGGAACCCCATGTCCCGTCACTCGTCACGGCGTCGTCGCACCCTCCTGTCCCTCGCGGGCGTCGGCGTTCTCAGCGCGGCCGGCCTCTCCCTGCTGCCCTCCATGGCGTCCGCGGCCCCGTGCTCCGACGTCGAGGTCGTCTTCGCCCGCGGCACCGGAGAGGCCCCTGGCCTCGGCATCACGGGAACCCCGCTCGTGAAGAGCCTCAAGAGTGCCCTGCCGGGCAAGTCCGTGTCGTCGTACGCCGTCGACTACGCGGCGAACTTCTCGCAGACGAGTGCCGGACCCGGCGCCACCGACATGACCGACCGCGTCAAGGCCACCGCGGCCAACTGTCCCGCCACCTCCTTCGTGCTGGGCGGCTACTCGCAGGGCGGCAGCGTCACCGACATCGCTCTGGGGATCCCCACGCGGTTGGGCACCGGCCGCACCATCCCCGCAGGGCTCGCCGTTCGCGTCAAGGCGGTCGTCGTCTTCGGCAATCCGCTGCGGCTGTCGGGCCGCACCATCGCCTCGGCCAGCGAGCTGTTCGGCCCCAGGGCCAAGGAGTTCTGCAACACCGGCGACCCGGTCTGCGGCAACGGCCGCAACAGCGCCGCGCACCTGACCTACCACCTCAACGGCAGTGTCGAGCAGGGTGCCCGGTTCGCCGCCGGGCGGATCGGCCGGGGCTGAGTCGCCATGGGCGCCCCCGCGGCCTCAAGTGGCTGAAATCCTGCCGAACCTGTCTCCCGCAGCCCCCGCCCCGTCGCCGCGGAACCCGGGCTGCGGGAGACCAGGAACAGGTTTAGTGGATGAGCCACTCACCCACCTCTTTACTGAGCCGTAGCCATGCCTCACTCTGTGGTGTGCCAGGCCGCGCCGCGGTCGGGCTTCTTGGCCGTCGCCGCGAGTAAGGCAGGGACCCCTTGACTCGTTCGTCTCACTTCCGTCGCATTGGCATGTACCTGGCAATCGCTGGGTCGTTGTGCGTCACCGCTCTCGTACCGGGAACCGCATCGGCGGCTCCGCGCTCCCCCGCGGTGTCCGAAACAGCGCGCACCGAGTCGCTGATCGGGCCGTTCACCGAACCCTCCTTCGGCGCCACCTGCGACTGGCACCGCTTCGGCGAAGGGGAGACCCCGCCGTGGTGGCTGATGTTCCGCAACCCGCTGTGCGTCGAGTACAGCAAGCGTGACATCACGTTCGACAACGGCGGCGCCTTGCGCTTCCTGATCGCCGAACCCTCACGCTTCGCCCTGGCCATGCTCACGTGCCGCTACTACCAGAAGGACCACTGGAGCGTGCAGACCACCACGGGCTCCACGCCCTGGGTGACATGGGACGGCCAGTACTGGTGGGACAAGTCCGAAGAGCGGGCCGGAGCGAGGCTGAGCGGCTTCCGCGTCCACGGCCAGAGCGTCGGCATCGGAGACGCCGTCGCCGCGCTGCGCCCCGTGTACCCCGACCTGGCCGACGCTCTGGACGATTACGGCACGGAGGCCGGGGAGACGGGCCTGACCACACCCCTGCCGTACTCGCCCCTGTGCTCGTTGGTCGGGTGAGCGCCGTGCCCTCGATCGACCGAAGGGCGGTCCTCAAAGCGCTCGTCGCCACCTCGGGAGCCCTGTCCGCGCTGCCGTTCCCGGCCGTCGCCCGCGCGGCCGGCGCCGACACCGCCGCCGCCGCCGCGGCCGCGGCGAGCTGGACCGTCCAGACGATGGAGGCGTTCGCCGACACCCTGATCCCCGGTGAGCGCCGCTTCACCGGCGACCTTGCCATCGCGGGAGCCGTCACAGGCCCGGGCGCCGTGCAGGCCGGAGTGGTCAGCATCCTCACCTCGCCCGAGCTGCCGCTGGCCCCCGTACTGCCGGAGATCGCGGCCCTGCTCAACGCCCGCGCCATCGCCTACGCCGCCGCCCACCTCATCCTGCTTCCCCTCACCAGCCCGGCCTTCGTGGGACTGTCCTTCCGCGACCGCACCGCCCTGGTACGCGGACTCTTCGGCCCGTCGGACCTCGACCGCCCGATCTGGCAGGTGCTCAGTCTGCTGACCGGCCTCGCCTTCGACACCGCGGCGCACCTCGACACGCGCCAGGCCCTCGCCACCGGCCATCCCGGACTGGCCTGGCTGGACTTCCCCCCGCCCGACCCCGACGGTCTGTGGCGCTTTTCCGCCTACTCCTACGGCAGGGCCCTCGCCGCCCCGCACCCCGCGACCACCGCGTCAGGGAGCCCCGCATGAGCGCGCAGACCACGGATGTCCTCGTGGCCGGAAGCGGCTTCGGCGGAGCGATCCCCGCCTACTACCTCGCCGCCGGGGGCGCACGGGTCACCGTCCTCGAACGCGGTCCCCGCCTGGCGGCGAACGACTTCGTCCACTCGATGCGACTGGGAACCTACAACCGCATCGTCGACGTCGTGCGCGGCGACGGCATCGCCGTCGTCGCCGGCAACTGCGTCGGCGGCGGCAGTGTCTCCTACTTCGCCGCCTCGCTGCGCGCCCCCGCCTTCGTCTTCGAGCGCCGTGGCAGCATCGGCCGGCGCATCTGGCCGGCCGCGCTCACCCGCGCCACGCTCGACCCCTGGTACGACCGGGTCGAGGAGGCCATCCCGGTCACCCGCACCGGCTGGCCGGACGTGTCCTACGCCGGCGGTGTGCTGGCCGCCGCCTGCCAACGCGCGGGCCACACCTGCAATCCCGTACCGGTGGCCGTCGACACCGAACGATGCACCAACTGCAACTGGATGCTGTCCGGCTGCCGCCTCGACGCCAAACGCTCGATGCTGCTCAACTACCTGCCGGCGGCGGAGGCGCACGGCGCGACGATCCGGCCGCTGCACGAAGTGCAGACCATCGCGCCCTCCTTCGAACCGGGCTACCGGTACGCCGTCACCTACACGGTGCTCGACCCCGACGACTACACCTGCACGCTCCAGATCGGCACCATCCACGCCAGGACGGTCGTCCTCGCCGCCGGGGCCGTCGGCACTCCCGTCGTCCTCCAGCGCTCCGCCCCGCTGCTCGGCGGCATGCCGTCGGCGGTGGGACGGTACTTCTCCGGCAACGGCGACCGGGTGAGCGTCGCGGACATGGACGAGGCCAAGGTGAAATCCCTTCTGGGCCTGTCGCGTCCCGACGGCGTCCCGTACGAGGGTCTGCCGATCGGCCGCCCCATCACGGCGGCGACCTACGACTTCCTGGACGCCGCGCAGCCCGAGTTCAGCCGCTTCATGCTCCAGCAGATCTACTTCCCGCCCCTCACCAACGTGCTGGCGCAGGCCGCCGACCCGCCCTACTGGTTCGGCATACCGGGTCGTGTCCTGCGCTCGCGCTGGAAGTCCTGGCTCACCCTGCTCGCCATGACCGAGGACGACAACGAGGGCGTTTTCGCGGCCCTTCCCCCGCCCACCGGCAGCTTCGTGCGTCTCGCTCCCGGGCTCGGACTGGGCACGATGACCTATCGCCCCACCACCCGCACCCGCGACGGCTGGCGCAAGGCCGACGACGCGCTGCGCGCCATCCTCGAGAAGGACGGCCTCGCCCGGGTCCGGCCCTGGCAGGAGGACGTCGCCGGAGGCGTGACCGCCCACCCCATCAGCTCGGCCCGCATGGGAGACGCTCCTGCCACCAGCGCCCTCACCGACACCAACGAACTACGCGGCCACCAGGGCCTGTTCGTCACCGACGGCTCCGCCGTCCCGACCTCCCTGACCGTCAACCCCTCCCTCACCATCGCCGCGCTCGCCGAACGGGCCGCGCCCGCCATCGCCCAGCGCCTGGCCGAGACGGGCGTCCCGGTCCGCTACGGGGCACCCGTGCCCGTCCCCTGAGTCCGCTCAGGTGACGACAACAGGGTGAGCGACTGCGGCAGCCTCAGCCGCTCACCCACGTCGAACAGCGCTTCAGACCCCCCGATCCGGCCCACCCGATGCCGAACACGGAGGCGGCGGAACGGCTCGGGCGACAGCACAGGGTTCTCCGCGACTGCTTCCACCGGCCGCGCCACAACACCCCTGTCCGGTCGCCCGCTACCCCGCACCACGCCCCCGGCGCACACGTGGAAATCCTGTGGCAACGATGTCCGAGGTACCGCCTATGCTGCCTCGAACGATCAAGCAGGACCATGGGGAGGCGCGGGATGTTGGGGAAGCTGTTCGGCAGGGGCGGGGAGAGACCGGCGGCGGATCCGTACGCCCTTCCCGTACCGCGCAAGCACAACGGGATGTACAAGCTCCAGACACTCGGGGACACCCGGGTCATGGCGCTGGTGGTGGCGGCGGAGTCGGGTGACTGGGACGCGGTCAAGATGGCGTCGGCCCCGTTCGATCTCGGCCGCGACCACCAGGTGCTGGGGGAACTCTCCGACGTGGACGGGTTGCAGGACTGGATCGGCCGGGCCGCCGAGGAGGACAAGGAGAACCGGGCGACGGCCCTGCTGATATCCGGCGCGCGTCACATCGTCTGGGGCTGGGAGGCACGCACCTCCGCGCGTGCCTCGAACGTGTCCCGTGAGCAGTGGCGTACCTTCCACCAGCGGCTCCACATCGCCGAGGAGCACCTCCTCGAAGCCGCCGAGCTGCGGCCGGACTGGATCACTCCGTGGCGCCGGCTGCTCACCTCCGGCCGTGGTATGTCGCTGGGTGACGCGGTCAACGAGGCACGGCTCGACGCCGCCCTGCGCCGCGACCCGCTGGACCTGGCGACCCACATCGAGTGGGTGTCGCACCTTCAGCCGCGATGGAACGGCGAGCCCGGCCAGGCCCTGGAGTTCGCGCGCAAGGCGTTCGCCGAAGCCCCCGAAGGCCATCGTCTCGGCTGCGTGGTCGCCCTGGCCCATATCGAGGACTGGGTGGAGTCGGACGACAAGGACTGTCTCGACACCCCGGAGATCCAGCGGGAGTTGAGGGATGCGGCCCAGCGCAGCATTCTCCATCCCGCCTACGAGCGACGCCTGGGCTGGCAGGAGGACTTCAACTACTTCGCCATGGCCCTGTCCCTGGCCGCCGACAGCGTCGTCGCCCCCCGGGTCTACCACGAGCTCGACGGAGCCTTCACCGAGTGGCCCTGGACGTACATGGCTCAACCGGAGAAGTCGTATGCCCGTTTCCGGCGCCGCGGCTGAGCCGGCCGCCGGCACCGGTGCCTCTCGCACCGCCTGACCGGCCGCCTCACACACCTTCCTCTCACCGCCCTTCGATCACCCCACCCCGGACTCCTCGATGACTCTGCCCCATACCCCCGTGAGCCCGGCCGGCGCCGACCGCACCTTTCAGGTGGACCTGCGCGGCCTGGTCGATCTCCTCTCCCACCACCTCTACTCCAGCCCTCGCGTCTACCTGCGCGAACTCCTCCAGAACGCCGTGGACGCGCTCACCGCGCGCCACAGCCTCGACCCGGCGGCCTCCGCCGACGCCTTCGGTATCCGCCTGTTCGCCGACGGCTCGGTGGTCCGCGTCGAGGACGACGGCGTCGGTCTCACCGAGGCCGACGTGCACACCTTCCTCGCCACGATCGGCCGCAGCAGCAAGCGCGCCGTGGGGGTCCCTACGGAGGAGCCCATCCGGGGCTGGGGGCAGATCGCCGAGCAACGCGCCGACTTCATCGGCCAGTTCGGCATCGGCCTGCTCTCCTGCTTCCTGGTCGCGGACGAGATCCACGTCCTGAGCCGGTCCGCCCGCACCCCGGACGCCCCCACCGTGGAGTGGCGAGGGCGCGGCGACGGCAGCTACACCGTCCGTACACTGCCGTCCTCCGCCCGTCCCAGCCCCGGCACCACCGTCACGCTCACCCCGCGCGCGGATGCCGCCGAGTGGACCCGGCCGGCCCAGGTGCACAAGCTGGCCAGGCACTTCGGTTCGCTGCTGCGCCACCCGGTGACCTTCCAGGACGGCACGAGCGGCCCCGGCGCGGCCGTCAACCCCGAGCCCGCGCCGTGGACGCGCACCTACCCCACCCCGGGGTCCCGCTCCCGCGCGCTGGCCGCCTACGGTGAGGAGGTCTTCGGGTTCGCACCGCTGGACACCATCGAGCTGGACCTTCCGGCCGTGGGCCTGAAGGGCATCGCGTGCGTGCTGTCCGAGGCCGTACCGGCGGGCCGGCGCCACGGCCATCGGGTGCACGTCAAGGGCATGCTGCTGTCCGAGCAGGCGGAGGAGATCCTGCCCGAATGGGCGTTCTTCGTGCGCTGTGTCGTGGACGCCGAGAGCCTGCGTCCGACGGCGTCGCGCGAGGCGCTGTACGAGGACGACACCCTCGCCGCGGTCCGTGACGCCCTCGCGGAGTGCCTGCGGGCGTGGATCGCGCGCACCGCGGCCAGCGACCCCGACCTCTTGTCCCGCTTCCTCCAGGTCCACCACCTGGCCGTGAAGTCGCTGGCGGTGCACGACGACGAGATCCTGCGGATGCTGCTGCCCTGGCTGCCGTTCGAGACCACGGACGGGCACGCCACCCTCGACGAGTTCGCCCGCGCCCACCGCACCGTGCTGGTGACCTCCAGCGTGGAGGAGTTCCGGCAGGTCGCCGCGATCGCCTCGGCGGCCGGCCTCGGCGTCGTCAACGGCGGCTACACCTACGACCGTGAACTGGTCCACCGGCTGCCCGAGATCCGGCCCGAGATCAGCGTCGCCGACCTCGACCCGGCCACCCTCACCGCCCACCTCGACCCCGTCGACCGGGAGACCGAGCTGGCCGCCGAGCCCTACCTGGCCCTCGCCCGCGACGCCCTCGCCGTGTTCGACTGCGATGTCGCCCTGCGTACCTTCCAGCCCGCGAGCGCTCCCGCCCTCCTCCTCGACAGCCGCGAGGCCCGTCACGAGCGCACCCGCTCCCAGCTCGCCCGCGAGCAGCAGGGCGGCCTGTGGGGCGACATCCTCGGCCACCTGCGCCAGGAGGCACCCCGGGCCCAGCTGATCCTCAACCAACTCAATCCGCTGGTCCGCACCGCCGTCACCATCGACGAGCCCGAACTGGCCCGCACCAGCGCCGAAGCCCTCTACGGGCAGGCCGCGATGCTGTCGAGGCGTCCGCTCAGGCCCGCCGAATCGAGCCTCATCAACCGCTCCTTCCTCGACCTTCTCGCCCACGCCCTGCGCAAGGACAGCTGACGATGCCGACCACACCCCAGACCACCGACGAGCTGTACGAGGCGCTCCAGGAGAACGACCGGCGCCCCTACGGCCGCACCCGCACCATCACCGCCGAGGAACTCGTCGACGCGGCCGAACAGTTCGCCGAGCCCGTCCCGCTCGTCCACGCGCTCATGGAGCTGCAGGAGGCGTACACCTACGGCGCCGAACCCCGTAAGTCTCCGGTCGTCTTCGCCCGCCTGCTCACCCTCTTCGACGAACAGCCCGACGCCTTCGACCCGCGCCTGCGCCGCACCTTGTTCTGGCGGTTCAAGTGGGTGGCGAACGCCCTGCGCGCGCTGCCCGAGATCCCGCTGGCCAGCCTGCGCCAGTGGCTGACCGAGATGCGCGACCGGTACGAGAAGGCCGACCTCGACCTCCAGCCCTACTACGGGCAGGCATACCAACTCGCCGCCCACACCGGCGAGGACACCACCCTGGCCTACGAGCTGTGGGCGGGGCGCACGCGAAGCGATCTCAGCGACTGCGAGGCGTGCGAGATCTGCGAGCGTGCCCTGTTCCACCTGCGCGCGGGCGACGACGAACGGGCGCTGCGCGTCTGGGGACCCGTGCTGGCCGGCAAGGAGTCCTGCCAGGAGGAACCCGCCCGCTCCATCTCCTACGCGCTGCTGCCGCTGGTACGCACCGGACGCACCGACGAGGCCCGCCTCCTGCACCTCGCCGGGTACCGCGGCTGCCGACGCAACCCGTCGATGTCCGGTGAGGTCGGCCGGCACCTGGAGTTCTGCGCGCTGACCGGCAACGAGGCACGCGGCCTGGAACTCCTCTCCGAGAACCGCGCCCTGTTCGAGGACGTCGACTCGCCCCTGGACCGACTCACCTTCCTCACCGGGGTGGAGGTCCTCCTCCAGCGCGTCGAGGCCCTGGGCCACGGCGCCCTGCCCGCCGCCGGACCCGCGGGCCGCACCTGGACGGTGGCCGCGCTGCGCGCCGAGGTGAGGGAGCGCGCCGCGGAACTCGCCGCCCGGTTCGACAGCCGTAACGGCACCACCAACCACACCGACCGTCGCACGGCCCGCCTCGACCGCGCTCCGCTCCTGGACGCGCTCGAACTGACCCTGCGCACCCGCCACCTCGACGAGGTGACCCCGGCCGGACCCGTGGCCGTACCGAACTCCGTCGCGCCCGCGGGCCTACCCGACGCGTTGCCCGATCTCATCCTTCAGGCACGGGCGTTGGAGATGGACGGGCACCCGGACGCGGCGGCGCACTGGACGCGGCTGCGCGCACTGGTCGCCGCCGCCGACTACACCCACCCCGAGGACACGGCCGTGGGGCCGCTCGCCCGGTTGCGCGCCGACCTGTTGACGGAGGACGCGCACAAGGCCGGTGAGAAGGACGAGTTCACCGTCGCCGCGGCCCTCCTGGAAGAGGCCGCGGGCCTGTACGACGAGGCCGGACAGCCGGCTCACGCGCTGTTCGCCCGGGCCGGCGCGCTGCTCGCGACCGCCGAGGCTCCCCCACAGGACTCCGAGACGCCGGAAGCGCAGACCGCCGCGCTGACCGACGCCTACGCCTCCATAGTCCGTATGCACGAGGAGGCGTCCGGCCTCACCCCGATGTTCGAGGCGCGACTGCTGCGGCTGCGCGCGTCCGCGCTGGGCCTGCGTCTGCAGGGATCGAGGGACAAGGAGTACGCCGCGCCCGCCCTCGCCGAGGCGGACCTCCTGCTCGCGTACGCCGTCGAGCACGACCTCGCCGGACAGATCTCCAGCGCCATGCTGCTGCGGGCCGGCACCTACGCCCTCTCCGGCGAACTCCCCACCGCGGTCGAGGAGATCGACGGTCTCCTCGACCGTCTCAAGACCCAGGGCCCCGCCTGGCACCTGCCGCGTGCTCTCGCGCTCCGGGGCCGGCTCCACCTCGGCCTCCGCGACGCGCAGACGGCCCACGCCGACCAGACCGAAGGCCTGCGCGTGGCCGCCGAATGGCCGGCCGGCACGATCAACACCTCGCGTCTGCACAGCGACTTGGCCGAATCCTCCATGCACCTGGGCCGCCCCGACGAGGCGCTGCGGCACCTGACACGGTCCGCGGAGCTGGACCTGCGCCACGGGAGCCGCACGGACGCGTTCTGCACGTACAGCAACGCGGCCCAGCTCACCCTCGACCTCGGCCGCGTCGAGGACTGCATCGCCCTGCTCGACTCCCTGCTCTCCGAACCGGACGTCACCGCGCGGGAGGTGGACGACCGGCTCACCGCGCAGTTGCGTCTGACCCGCGCTCGCGCCCTGCACACGGGCGAGGACCTCAAGGCCGCCACCGCGGAATTCATCGCCCTGGCCGCCGAGTCGGCCGACTGGGACGACGACCCCGGAAGCCACGCCATGATCGCGGCGGAGACCGCCATACTCCTCGGCGAATCCGGCGAGTTCGGCCGGGCCCGCGAGGTCGTGGACCAGGCACTCGCCGCCCATGCCCGGGAGGCACGCTACGAGGCACTCAGCAACTGTCTGCGTGAACTCGCCCGTCTCCAGGCTCAGCAGGAGGGCCCCGACGGTCTCACCGACGCCCTCGTCTTCCTCACCGACGCGGGCCGCGTCGCCGACGAGGCCCGCGCCGCGGCGTACGAGACCCGCGGCCGATCCCTGGAATCGGCCCTCGCCTACGAGTACGGCCGGGTCAACGCCTACGCGGGTGAGTACGAGGACGCGCTGACCTCCCTGCACAAGGCCCTCGGTCTGCTCGGCGAGCCGGGCCCCGAGGACGACCACATCGGCGAGTGGGCCGAATGCGTCCGCCTGTCCGGTGTCGTCGAGGGCCGCTACCTGGAACGTGCCGCCCCCGCCCTCACCCGACTCGACGCCGCGATCGGCCACCTGACCGCCCTGGGCCACCAGGAGGAGGCCGAAGCGCTGACCTCGCTCGCGGCCCAACTGCGCGACGAGAAGTGACCGAAGGGTGTGGTGCCGGAGCGGACCTTCGCCCCGGCACCACACCCGCGGCCGTCCCGAAGACGGAGAGCCGACGCTCTCGGCACACGAGATCCGACAGCGATCCGTGTTTTGCGCCTTCTTCCCTCATGGCTCCCCGACACCTTCCCGGGGTGGGGTGGTTGGTCCTATGAAGGCGGGCCCCTGTGTGCGATGTGGCGCGCACAGGGGCCCTGGAAGGTCGGGGGTGTGGGTGTCCGTGGGCGGGTGGGTCAGCTGTTGGCGTTGAGGACGGGGTAGAAGCCGGAGGCCTGGCCGGTGGCGGTGGGGTGGTAGGACTCCCAGGTCGGCGAGATGACTATGGAGTGCAGCCAGTTGGCGCCGGAGCACAACTCGTGGCCGTTGAAGGTGTTTCGGACGTCGCCGAAGACGAAGCCGTGCGCGGCGGCCCTGTTCTGGATGACGCTGTCGAGGACGTCGGAGGCTTCGTCGATCTTGCGGTGCTTGGTGTCGCTGAGCCCGATGCAGAAGACGTTGAGGGTGTACAGGCGCGGGTAACCCAGCACGACGACCTTGGCGTTGGGGGCTTTGGCCCGGATCGCGTTGTAGGTGGCGTCGAGGCGGGCGGGCAGCGTGTTCTGCGCGTAGCTCTCGGCCTGGTTGACCCGGCTGACACAGTCGGCGTCCGAATCCGTCGCGCAGGCCGTCATCACGTCGGCGAAGCCCGCGTCATTGCCGCCGACGGTGAGGGAGACCAGGGTGGTGGCGGAGCTCAGCGGGCCGAGCTGGGAGTTCGTCACGTCCGTGGTGACCGCGCCCGAGCAGGCCGTGTCGGCGAAGGATGACGGGGCGTGCGCGTTCTTCCACAGGTAGGGGTAGGCGCTGAGGCTGCGGTGACAGGCGCCGCTCGCGCTGTCGTAGTTGCCCGCACCGTTGCCGGCGGAGTAGGAGTCGCCGAGTGCGACGTACACGGGGCCGGCGGCCTGGGCCGGTGCGGCCAGGCCGAGGCTGAGCAGCACTGCGGCGCCCAGGGCTGCGAGCACGGACAGCGGCTTGGTCGATCTCACGGGACCTCCAGAAGTGGAATGCCACCTTCCGACGGATGCCGGACGGCAGGCGACAGAGCTGCATGAATGGCGTGGGCATGACAGAACAACCCTCTTGCTGGACTCCGCGTTCACACCCTGACCTCACGGGGATGGGGCCAGGGGCGTGCCGAAGGCGGAGGGCCGCCGCGAGAAGGTGGCGGGATGCCCCGGGCAGGCCGATAGGGGCGACATGGGTACCGCGAGGACGTGGTCGACGGACCGTCAGCGCAGGTCGGTGCCGGGCGTGTTCGGCGCCCCGGTCACGGGCGGGAAGCCGAGTGCCAGGGGTGCGCGGCTCGGGCGGCGTTGCCGCCGGGGACTAAGGCGAGCAGTGCGGCATCGCGCGGCGCTGGAACGGACGACCGATCAGCGCGGCCGTCGACGGTCGTCACGGCGTCGAGGACTCCGTACGGGCCGTGGGCGCGGTGCGCGGCGCGGAGGCGGGTCAGCCGGTGCGAGGTGCTGTCGCCGCCGGACGGTTGCTCGGAGGTTCCGCTCGCGCGTTCGGCGCGGGACGTGTTCCCGCAGGGAGCTTCGGCGGCGGATTCGGGTGCGGGCTCGGCGGACGGCGGGTGAATCCGCTGCCGGGACCCTGTCGTGGAGGTGGTCCGAGTGGCGGGGGTCGGGGGCTCGATCGCTACGAACAGGCCGGTCGCTGTGGCGATCGGTCCCGTACGTCTCGCAGTGCTGGGCTTCGTGATCCGCATGCGTTCCTCCTGTGGGGGGATGCGGGTCAGAGGGGCGAGCGGGTACAGCACGAGCCCGCCTGTGGGCGGGTCGGACGTGCTCCTGACAAGTTCAATGCTGAAGTATTGTGAGTTCAGGGGGCATCGGCAAGCCATTGGCGGCAGGAATTTACGCGCGTAACACCTGGCTCGCCGCTCGCCACCTCGGACCGCCGGCCGACTCCGACCACCGGCCGGCTCCGATCGCCGTCGGCCGCCTCTCATCGCCGCGGGCCGCCGGCGGCCGCCGTCGCGGGCGCAGCGGGTCGGGACGCTTGCGGGGCGGTCCTCCGCCAGGCGCGGATCGGCCGAGGTCCGCCCCCGGTCGCGGGAGACCTCGCCTGCGCGGTCACCTCACAGCTACGAGCCGCCCGCCGGACAGGCCGCATGCGGCACCGGCGCGAGCGCTCCAACGGGGCTTATCAGCCAAAGTGGTGAGTGGAACCGCCGTATCCGCGACAGCTTCGAGTGCCGTCGAGGAGACGGAGACCGGCCACACCCGACTCCCGCCCCAGCGCCCCCGCCCGGGCGCACCCAACTCCCCCGCCAGCGCCGCCGACAGCGGCCCCCCCCGGCGCCCAGTCGATCACCGTCGCTCCAGCCGCGTACGGCTGGATGTCGGCGTACCGGGGAACCTCACACGGCACCTCAAACCCCACGCCGCACCCCAACATCATTGTCGACGGGCGCCGTTGGACCGTGGCGAGATGCTGATCTCCCCCGGACGACCGTCGCACACGCGTCCACGGCATGTCCCAACTGGGCTTTCTCCGCAACCAGTCGGGTGATCGTCCGGTCTCTGGCGCACTCTCGCCATAGGCGGTCACCACCCGATGGATCAGGCTTCAAATCTTGAGCACAAATTACACACATCCCTCTCTTCAACCTGGCCCCGATGGTCTAGATTGACCATGCTTCAGCTGTTCGAACACGAGGCGACCAATAATGATCAATAGGTCCGGCGCTACGGAGAGACAGTGGTCTCGTCCGGTGCGCCAGACGTGGGGGTGATCGATTTTTGGGTCCCGAACGGGGCCTTGGGTGCAGGGAGCGCCAAGGGTTTCGACGGGTCTCACGCCTCGAAGGGCCGGCAGGACATTCAAGTCCCTTGCCGGGAGGGTGGGTTGTTCGCGTAGATCTGCAATCGCCGGGATGTCATGCCCAGGGCAGGACTTCCCGCGGAGAGGAACGGTGCGTCGCGGGGCGCAGGGGGCGGGGGTCTCCTGCGGGGGAGCAACAGTGCTGGGCGAACACGTCGAGCCACTGGGGACCTGGGGGGTTCTGTGCGGCAAGGGGGACTGGTCGGCCCGTTTCCGTCAGCGCGCGAGCGCCTGACGGACAACTCAATCAGACAGCCCGCGATCGAATGGGAGCAGCGCTACCGCCGTGCCGTGATCACGAGCGACACGGTGGCCACCGCCTTCGTGGTGGCGGCGATCGGCAACTTCTTCGGAGCCCGGGACGCGGCCAACTGGCATGAGAAGTGGGGGATTCTCGCGTTCGGGACCTGGCTGCTGGTGCTGGGAGCGCTCGCGGTGAGCCGGTCCTGGACGCCGGCCGTGCTCGGCCAGGGCGCCGAGGAATTCCGCCGGCTCGGACGTGCACTGTTCACGGCGACCGTCGTACTGGCGCTCGGCGGGATCGCTCTCACCTCACGCAACATCAAGCTCTGGATCTTCGTCGCGATCCCGGCGATCGCGCTCATCACCATGCCGGCGCGGTATCTGCTGCGGCTCTGGCTGCACAAACAGCGCAAGGAAGGGCGGTGTCTGCGACCGGTGCTCGCCGCTGGAAGCCCGACCACCGTGCGGGACCTGATCAGCAGAACCCGCAAGTTCCCGCACCTCGGCTGGCGGGTGGACGCGGTGTGCACGACGGACGGACTCGGGCTCGACGGTGACCGATTGGACGGAGTGCGCGTCGTCGGCCGGCTGACGGACGTCGCGAGCCACGTCCGCCGCGACGGCTACCGTGTCGTCGCGGTCACACCGGACCCGCACTGGTCACCGGACCGGCTCCAGCGGCTGGCCTGGAACCTCGAAGGCAGCGACGCCGAGATGGTCGTGGCCCCCGTGCTGATGGAGGTGGCCGGTCCACGGCTGCACATCGACGCGGTGCTCGGCATCCCGCTGCTGCGGGTCAGCATGCCGACCTTCACCGGGGGGCGCCGGGCGGTCAAGGGGGTCGTCGACCGGATGGGCGCGGCGATCCTGCTGCTGCTGTTCGCGCCGCTGATGGTGTTCGTCGCGCTGCTCGTGGTGACGGACAGTCGGGGTGGCGCGCTCTACCGCCAGCGCCGGGTCGGCAAGGACGGCCGCGAGTTCACCATGCTGAAGTTCCGCACCATGATCGCCGGGGCTGACGCGGCACGTGCCGCGCTGGCCCACCGCAACGAGGGCGCAGGCCTGTTGTTCAAGCTCCGCCGGGATCCGCGGGTGACCCGGGTGGGGACGGTGTTACGCCGGTACTCGATCGACGAACTCCCGCAGCTCTTCAACGTGCTCGCCGGATCGATGTCACTCGTCGGACCGCGGCCGCCGCTGCCGGAGGAGTCCGCCGCGTACGGCCCGGACATCCGCCGGCGCCTGCTGGTCAAGCCCGGACTGACCGGCCTGTGGCAGATCAGTGGCCGCAGCGACCTGTCGTGGGAGGAAGCGGTCCGGCTGGACCTGAGATACGTGGAGGACTGGTCACTCGCCCTGGACACAGTGATCTTGTGGAAGACGCTGCGTGCGGTGCTCTACGGACAGGGGGCTTACTGATGCGCGGGGGTCATCGTCCGGCCGACGCACGGACCGCAGGCGGCGAAAGCCTGCTCGGGGGGAGGAACGGGTCATGAGAGTCAGCGTTTTCGGGCTCGGCTACGTGGGCTGCGTGTCGGCCGCGTGCCTGGCCAGCATGGGTCACGAGGTCATCGGGGTGGACGTCAACCAGGTGAAGGTCGACCTGGTCAACGACGGCAAGGCCCCGGTGGTGGAGGAACGTATCGGCGAGCTCATCGCCGAGGTGGTGCGGACCGGAGCGTTGCGCGCCACCGCGGACGTCCGTGAGGCGATCATGGCCAGCGAGGTGTCGCTGGTCTGTGTGGGCACCCCGTCGGAGCCCAACGGCAGCCTGTGCACGACCTACTTGGAGCGGGTCACCGCGGAGATCGGTGCCGCACTGGCGGAGGGGGCCAAGCAGGGGGGCAGGCACACCGTCGTGTTCCGCAGCACCATGCTCCCGGGCACCTGCCTGAACCTGCTGGTGCCGATCCTGGAGAAGTACGTCGGCGGCACGGCCGGGGTGGACGTCGGGGTCGCGGTCAACCCGGAGTTCCTGCGCGAGGGCACGAGCGTGCAGGACTTCTTCGATCCGCCCAAGACCGTCATCGGCGAGCTCGACGCGGCGAGCGGCGACACGGTGGCGGCGCTGTACGACGGTTTGCCCGGCGAGGTGTTCCGGGTGCCGGTCCCGACGGCCGAGGCGATCAAGTACGCGGACAACGCGTTCCACGGACTCAAGATCGGCTTCGCGAACGAGCTGGGCGCGGTGTGCCAGGCGCTCGGGGTCGACTCGCACCAGGTGATGGACGTGTTCCTGGCCGACCGCAAGCTGAACATCAGCCCCGCCTACCTGCGGCCCGGCTTCGCCTTCGGCGGCTCCTGCCTGCCCAAGGACCTGCGCAGCCTGGTCCACGCGGCGCAGCGGGCCGATGTCTCGGTGCCCATCCTCTCCCACGTGCTGCCGTCCAACTCCGACCATCTGCAACGGGCGGTGGAGCTGGTCGAGCGCACCGGCAAGCGCCGGGTGGGCCTGTTCGGCCTGTCCTTCAAACCCGGCACCGACGACCTGCGCGAGAGCCCGCTCGTCGAGCTGGCGGAGAGGCTCTTCGGCAAGGGCTACGACCTGCGGATCTACGACGCCAACGTCAGCCTCTCGCGGCTGCTCGGCGCGAACCGCGAATACATCGAGACCCGGCTGCCGCATCTCGCACAGCTCCTCGCGGACTCCGTCGAGGAGGTGCTCGACCACGCCGAGGTGTGCCTGGTCGGGACCAAGGATCAGGCCGTGCTGTCGGCGCTGCCTCCTGGCGGCGACGGCCCGGTGATCGTCGATCTCATCCGCCTTCCCGACGCGGAGACGCGCCGGACCGAACCGGGGTACATGGGCCTTGCTTGGTGAAACGACCAGCGGCGACCGGCCAGACCGGCGTGCGCTGATCCTGGTGGAAAACCTGTCGGTGCCGTTCGACCGACGGGTGTGGCAAGAGTGCACGACACTGCGCGACGCGGGCTGGACGGTGCACGTCATCTGCCCCCAGGGCAGCAAACGGGACACCGAGGCGGAGGCGGAGATCGACGGGGTGCGGATCCACCGCTACCCGTTGCGCGCGGCCACCGGAGGGCCGGCCGGCTACCTGCGGGAGTACGGATCGGCGCTGTGGCACACGATCCGGCTGGCCCGCAAGGTCGGCCGGGTCGACGTGGTCCACGCCTGCAATCCGCCCGACCTGCTGTTCCTGCCCGCCCTGTGGCTGAAGCGACGCGGCGCGCGGTTCGTCTTCGACCAGCACGACCTGGTGCCCGAGCTGTACCTCTCCCGGTTCGGCCGCGGCGAGGATCTGCTCTACCGTGCCGTGTGCGCGCTGGAGCGGCGGACCTACCGGGCCGCGGACGTCGTGCTCGCCACGAACGAGAGCTACCGGGACGTCGCGGTGCGCCGAGGCGGCCGGCGGCCGGAAGACGTCTTCGTGGTGCGCAGCGCGCCCGACGTCGACCGGTTCCACCCCGTCCCGCCCGTGCCCGAGTTGAAGCGCGGCAAGCCTCATCTGCTGTGCTATCTGGGCGTCATGGGCCCGCAGGACGGCGTCGACTACGCCTTGCGGGCCCTCGCGAAGCTGCGTGACGAGCTCGGACGGACCGACTGGCACGCGGTGTTCGTCGGCGCGGGCGACACCTTCGACGCGATGGTGGAGCTGTCCCGACAGCTCGGGCTCGCGGAGCAGGTGGAGTTCACCGGGCGCATACCGGACGCCGATCTGGCGCGCTACCTGTCCACCGCGGACGTCTGCCTCTCCCCCGATCCGCACAATCCGCTCAACGACGTGTCGACCATGAACAAGGTCCTGGAATACATGGTGATGGGCCGTCCGATCGTCTCGTTCGACCTCCGGGAGGCACGGGTCTCCGCCGGTGAGGCAGCCCTCTACGCACCCGCCAACGACGAGGCCGAGTTCGCGAAGCTCGTCGCCCTGCTGCTGGACGACCCGGAGCAGCGGGCCCGGATGGGCAAGATCGGCCAGGAGCGGATCAGCGGGTCGCTCTCCTGGCAGAACTCCCAGCGATCCCTGCTCGCCGCCTACGCCGCCGCCTGCCGTGACGACGTTCCGGCGCCGGCGGACGACCGGACCGGCCAGGGTGGAGGCCGCACCGTTGAGCGATGACACGATACGCCTGGTCACGATCGGGCGGATAATCCGCCGGCGCCGACGGCTGCTCACCATCCTCACTCTGGTGGGTGCGCTCGTCGGCTACGGCACCTCCTTGCTGATTCCGCCGCGGTACACGACGTCGGCATCGGTACTGCTGCCGGGGGCGTGGGAAGAGCGCGAACTGCTGACTCAGGTGGAGGTCGCCACCAGTTCGGTGGTGATCGACCGCGCGGCCGACACACTCGGCTGGACCGGGGTCAGCGGCGGCGAACTGCAGGATCAGGTGAGCGCCAAGGCCGCCGACGGGAACATCATCAAGATCTCGGGCACCGCCGACACTCCGCAGCGCGCACAGCAACTCTCCGACCAGGTGGCCCAGCAGTTCGTCACCTTCGCCGCGCGGATCGTGGACGACAACACCGACCCCGAAGCGGCGGCGCGGCTCGAGGAACTGCAGCAGATGGTGGTGCAGACCAGCCGCCGCATCACCGAGCTCGCCGACGCGACCGATCCGGGACAGACCGTGGAGAGCGTGCAGACCCGCACCGACCTCGAAAAGCTGCGCACCTCGCTGCAGGAGGCCATCAACAAGCTGGATGAGGCCGACCCGGCCGCCACCAAGGCCAACATGGTCGTCATGGGGCCGGCCGCCCGGCCGTCCGGCGAGGCACCGCCGACGCGCGTACAGCTCATCGTCGCCGGGGCCCTGCTGTTCTTCCTGCTCGCGGTCGTCGGCCACCTCACCGCAGCGCGGATGAGCCGCCGGCTGCGCACCCAGGCGGAGATCACCGCGGCGCTGCGCTCGACGCTGCTGGGCAGCGTGGACGTACCCGCCGAACGGGCGGCGCACCGGTCGCAGGACCGTGGACCGCGGGGGGCCTGGCTCCGCCGGCTGCTGGGCGTCGACACCCGGTGGGACATACCGACCCCGCCGGCGTCCGGCGACGAGGCCGCCAGGCAGACCCGCTACCGGCGGGTGTGCGCCCGTCTCCGGGACCAGCTGCCGGCCCCCCGAAAGCTGCTCGTCGTCGTCCCGGACGGCGACGAGATCGCCCGCCGGGCCGCCGGGCAGCTCGTCGCCGCGGCGGAGAGCGATCCGCTGCTGCGACTGGTCGAGGTTTCGGTGTCCCACCCGCTGGTCCCGGACCGCGACCACGAGTCCGGTGTCCTGATCGTGCTCAGTGCGGGCAGCTGGACCGCACCTGAGCTCAACGGCATCGCCGAGGCGTGTACGGACGCCCAGCACGAGGTCGTCGGCATCGTCCTCGCCGGCACGGTCCGAGCCACTTCGACACGGTCCCCCGGCCGTCCCCGGGATGACGCCAAGCCGGCGCTCGCGATCAGCGGCGACGCAACGGGAGGAGCAAGGTGACGACGAGTACATCTGCGGAGTCGTCAGCCGCCGCTCCGCTGCTAGACCTCCAGGCACTGGTGGTGGCGGTGCGCAGGCGGCGCCGACTCTGGTACGCCATGGCGCTGCTCGGGCTGCTCGTCGGCGCGGCGCTGGCGGTCCTGCTGCCACCACCGCCGACCGCGGTGACCAAGGTGCTGGTCGCGCACCAGGAGGACCAGCCGAACGACCCCGGAACGCTGATCCGCACCGACGTCGCGCTGCTGCAGACCACGCGGATCGCCGACACGGCCCTGCGGTCCCTCGACTCCCCCGACAAACCCGAAGACTTCATGCGCGACTACGGGGCACTCGGCCTGACCAACAACCTGCTGCAGATCACCGTGACGGCCGACAGCGACGCGGAAGCGGTGGCCCGCGCCAAGGCCCTGGCCGACGCGTTCGTCGCGGACCACGTCAGGCGGATACAGGAAGCCGCGAACGCCGAGTCCAAGGCCCTGCTCGACCAGCGCGACCGCATGCAGGACGAGCTGGACCAGGTCAACAAGGCGATCGCGGACGGACAGCCGGGGAGCGGGCCGAACGCGTCGGCGGACCTGGAGTCCCTCTTCGCCCGCCGGGCCGAACTCACCTCACGGATCACCGACTTCAGCCAGCGCGCCGCGGAAGCACGCATCGGCACGCCCCAGCTCATCGCCGGCACACAGATCGTGGACGCCCCACGCGCCGTGGACCACTCCCTGCCCAGGACCGCCGCCACCAACGCCGCGGTCGGGCTCCTCCTCGGACTCGTCCTCGGACTCGCGCTGGCCACGGTCGGCACGGTGGTGGCGGACCGTCCCGTTCTGCGCCGGGACATCGCGGCGAACCTCGGCGCCTCCGTCATCACGGAGCTGCCCCGCCGGTCGGGCAAGCTGTGGCAGCGCCGCCGGATCCGGGCGGCACGCGAACGGCTCACCACGTCCCTGGTCCGTACCGTGCGCAATTCCGCGGAACCGATGTCGCTGCTGGAACTGGGCTGTGCGCGCAGCGCCGCCGCGATCGCCCTGGACCTCGCCAGGGCACTCGCCGCGGACGGGCCGGTGGTCGTCGTCGACGCTCTGCCCGGCCGGCAGCTCGCGGGCCGCCGCCCGAAAGCAGGGGACCCGACCGTGGTCACCGGCGAGCGCGCCGCGGCCGAGTCGCCCGGGGAACGCCGGCTCGGCGTCGGCTCGGTGGCGCCCGGCACGGCGTGGACCGATCTCCAGTACCTCGGCACGCAGACCGTTCTCGTCGTACGCGCCGGGCACGGCAACGCCGCCTGGCTGCACACCGTGGCACGCCAGCTCGCGGACCAGCGCATTCCGGTGATCGGTGTGGTGCTGATCGACCCCGATCCGCGTGACCGCACCGACGGCACGCTGTGGGACGGGCTGCACACCGCGCTGCGCGGCGAGAACGAGCGCCTCGCCCGGCAGATCGGGACGGGCCGACGGCGGGCCGAGCAACTGCCGATGCGGGCGGCACGGGTCCCGGACAGCGACCAGGAGGCGCGCTAGACATGTGTGGCATCGCAGGCACTTACCACTGGCCGGACGGGAAGGCCGTGGCCGACCGGCTCACCGACACCCTCGCCCACCGCGGTCCGGACGGGGCGGGCCGCTACAGCCACCCCGCCGGTGACGGCGAAGTCCACCTCGGGCACCGCCGGCTGGCCATCATCGACCTGTCCGAGACCGGCGCGCAGCCGATGCGCTCGGGCGGCCTCGTCCTGACGTACAACGGCGAGCTGTACAACGCGCCCGAGCTGCGGGCCGAGCTGTCGGCCGCCGGGGTGAGCTTCCGCGGCACCTCCGACTCCGAGGTGCTGCTGGAGGCCTGGCGGCGCTGGGGCACGGACTGCCTGCCCCGGCTGCGCGGCATGTTCGCGTTCGGGATCTTCGACGAGCGCACCGGTGAGCTGGTGCTCGCCCGCGACCAGCTCGGCATCAAGCCGCTGTTCCTGCTCCGTCGCGGCGAGGGTCTGGTGTTCGCCTCCGAGCTCAAGGCGCTCGCCGCCGTGACCGGTGGGTCGCTGGAGGTCGACCACGCGGCGCTGGTGGCCTCACTGCTGTACTACTGGGTGCCGGACTCGCGGTGCGCGTTCCGTGAGGCGGAGAAGCTGCCGCCGGGGACCTGGCTCAGGTGCCGGCCCGACGGCCGGGTGGAGCGCGGCCGTTACTGGCACCTGAGGGACGTCGCGGCCGAGGGCCGGGAGCGGATCCGCAGCGGCGAGCAGCCGGATCTGGCCGCCGTCGTCGAGGAGTCGACCCGGCGGCACATGCTCTCCGACGTACCCGTGGCGACCTTCCTCTCCGGCGGTCTCGACTCCAGCTATCTGACCGCGCTCGCGGCACGGCACCAACCGGGGATCTCGGCTTACACGATCGGGTTCCGTCCCGAGGACGCCAAGTTCGAGGCGATGCCGGACGACCTGCGCTACGCCCGGCGGGTGGCCGAGCGGTTCGGCGTCGACCTGCACGAGATCGAGATCGCTCCGAACGTCCTCGACCTGCTGCCGCAGATGACGTACGCCCTGGACGAGCCGATCGGCGACCCGGCCGCGATCAACACGTTCCTGATCTGCTCGGCCGCCCGGGAGGCCGGGGTCAAGGTGATGCTCTCCGGGATGGGTGCCGACGAGCTGTTCGCCGGATATCGCAAGCACCTGGCGAATCTGATCGCGCTGCGCTACCAGCGCGTCCCGCGGCCCCTGCGGCGCGGCCTTTCCAGTGCCGTGGACCGGCTGCCGGTCGCCACGGCCCGCCGGGGCTACCGGTCGGTGCGCTTCGCGAAGCGGTTCCTGTCCTTCGCCGATCTGCCGGAGGAGACCGCGTTCCGGCGCAGCTACACCATGTACGACCAGGACGAGCTGCTCGCCCTCATCGATCCGGACCTGGCCGGGACGGTCGACGACGTGCTGACCGAGCACGCGGACGTCTACCAGGACAACGATCTCGACGACTTCGTCAACCGCATGTGCCTGGGCGATGCCCGGATGTTCCTGCCGGGCCTGAACCTCGCGTACACCGACCGGTCGAGCATGGCCGCGTCGACCGAGGTACGGGTGCCGTACGTGGACGTCGAGGTGGTCAAGGCGGCGTTCGCCGTGCCCGGCGACCGCAAGATCGTCGGCCGGCAGGGCAAGGCCGTCCTCAAGGAGGCGGCCACCTCGGTCCTGCCCCGGGAGATCGTGTACCGGCCGAAGGGCCTGTTCAGCGCCCCGCTGCGGGCCTGGATGAGCCGGGATCTGGCACCGCTGGTGCGCGAGGTGGTCAACGACGGCGTGCTCGTCAACTCAGGGTTCCTGCGCCGCGACGCGCTGGCGCGGATGGTCGCCGAGGACGCCGCCGGACAGCGGGACTTCTCCAAGCATCTGTGGCATGTGCTGACCCTCGAGTACTGGTACCGCGACGCGACCTCCGGGTCCGGCCACACCGCTCGGTCAGCGGCGTAGAAGACGGCGTAGAAACAAGGGGACTTCGGGTGAAGCAGGTTGTGCAGAACTACAAGAGCGGCGAGCTGGCGGTGCTCGACGTGCCGGTCCCGGGGTGCAAGCCGGGCGGGGTGCTGGTCCGCACCGCCTACTCGCTGATATCCACCGGGACCGAGCTCATGAAGGTGTCCGAGGCCGGCATGTCGATGCTGGGCAAGGCCCGCTCCCGGCCGGACCAGGTGGCGAAGGTCATGCAGAGCGTGGCCACCAACGGGGTGCCCGCCACCTACCGCAAGGTGATGGGCAAGCTGGACTCCTACACGCCGCTGGGCTATTCGCTGTGCGGGGTGGTCGAGCAGGTCGGCGCCGGGATCGACGACGTGAAGGTCGGCGACCTCGTGGCATGCGCGGGCAACGAGCACGCGCTGCACGCCGAGTTGAACTGGGTTCCGAAGAACCTCTACACCCCGGTGCCGGACGGTCTCGCGCCGCGGCACGCGGCCTTCGGCACCGTCGGGTCGATCGCGATGCAGGGCGTCCGCCAGGGTGAGCCGCAGCTCGGCGAGGTGGCGCTGGTCATCGGCCTCGGACTGATCGGGCAGCTCGTGGTGCAGCTCCTCGCGGCCGCGGGGGTCCGCGTCGTCGGGGTCGACCCCGACCCGGTGCGCTGCGAGCTCGCCGAGCGTCTGGGTGCCGCGGCCTGCGGCGATCCCGCGTCCGCGGCCGTAGAGGCCGCCGTCGCCGAACTCACCGACGGCCATGGCGTGGACCAGGTGTATCTGGCCGCCGGCGGCGGCAGCAACCAGCCCGTCGAGCTGGCCGCGCGGCTCTGCCGCGACCGCGGCCGGGTCGTCGACATCGGCAAGTGCCGCCTGGACCTGCCGTGGAACGCGTACTACGAGAAGGAGCTCGACGTCCGGTTCTCCCGCAGTTACGGCCCCGGGCGCTACGACCCGGAGTACGAGCTCGAAGGGCGGGACTACCCGATCGGTTACGTGCGCTGGACCGAGCGCCGCAACCTGGCGTGCTTCCTCGATCTCCTCGCCCGCGGCAGCGTCGACGTGGAGCCCTTGGTCTCCCACATCGCCGACTTCGATGACGCCGTGTCGACCTATCAGCGCTTGAAGGACGGCGAACTGAAGGCTGTGGCCGTGCTGTTCCGGTACCCCGGGCAGAAGGAGGAAGCGGCGCGGGCGGAGGCCCCGGCGGTCACCGTGCCGGCGGTGCGAGGCGGCGGCCGGGCGTCCGCCCCGGCCCGGTCCGCCGAGGCGCCGGTGCGGCTGGCGTTCGTCGGCGCGGGCAACTACGCCACGTCGATGCTGCTGCCGCACCTGGCCCGGCGCGAGGGCGTCGAGTTGTCCACGGTCGTCACCACGACGGCACTGTCCGCGGCCAACGCCCAGCGCAAGTTCGGCTTCGCCGAGGCGAGCACCGATCTCGACGCCGTGCTCGGCGACAAGTCCATCGACGCGGTGTTCGTCGTCACCCGGCACAGCTCGCACGCCGAACTGACCCGCAAAGCGCTGCTGGCGGGCAAGGCGGTGTTCGTGGAGAAGCCGTTGGCGCTCACCGAGGACGAGCTGGCCGGCGTGCTCGCGGCGGTCGAGGAGTCCGGCAACGACCGGTTGCAGGTCGGCTTCAACCGCCGGTTCGCGCCCCTGTTGCAGGAGGCCAGGAAGCGGTTCGGCGCCCGGACCGGTCCCGCGAGCCTGCGCTATCTGGTCAACGCAGGCCGGTTGCAGCACGGCAGCTGGTACCTCCGCGGAGATACGGAGGGCTCGCGGTTCGCCGGCGAGGGCGGACACTTCATCGACACGGCGAGCTGGCTGCTGGAGGCCGACCCGGTCTCGGTGTACGCCATCACGACACCCGGCAACGAGGACCTTCAGGTCGTGCTGCGCTACCCGGACGGGTCCACCGCCACCATCAGCTACGTCACCACCGGCGCGCCCAACTTCCCCAAGGAGACGCTGGACCTCGTCGCGGACGGCAAGGTGCTGCGGCTCGACGACTTCGTCCGTGCCTCGGTCCACGACCGCAAGCGCTGGGTGAGTTCGCGGCTGCCCAAGGCCCGGGACAAGGGCCAGTCCGCCGAACTGGCCGCGTTCGTCAAGGCCGTGCGGACCGGCGGCCCGATGCCGGTGCCACTGGAGTCGCTGGTCGCCACCACGGCCGCCACCCTCGCCGTGCAGGCCGGCCTGGCCGGCGGCCTGCCCGTGACGTTGGCGAGGACGCGATGACCATGAGCGCGGGCTGGTACCTGCGACGGCTGTCCCGGATGGGCCCGCGGGAGGTCGGCGGCCGGGTGAGCGACGCGGTGCGCAGGCGGCGGTGGCGGTCGGCGCGGCCGGCCTGCCCGAGCGTGAGCGGCGCCCGGTTCACCGCGGCACTGCCCGCGGGGACGATCGCCGCGGTGCCGCCGGACGCCGCGAAGCGGCTCATCGCCGAGGCGGACCGGCTGATGGCCGGACACGCCGAGTTCTTCGGGGTGGACCGCGACGATCTGGCCGACCCGAACTGGTGGTACGACCCGAAAACCGGGCGCCGCGCTCCGTGGGGCTACGCCTTCGACGTGCCGTACCGCGACGAGGCCGCGGTCGGCGACATCAAGCAGATCTGGGAGCTGTCCCGGCACCAGTACCTCACTGTGCTCGCCGCCGCCTACGCGATCACCGGGGACGAGCGGTACGCCGAGCGGGTGGCCGAGCACCTGCGGTCGTGGTGGACGGCCAACGCGCCGCTGCGCGGAGTGCACTGGACCAGCGGCATCGAGCTGGGCATCCGGCTGCTGTCCTGGGTGTGGATCCGCCGGCTGCTCGACGACTGGCCGGGCGTGGCCGCGCTGTTCGAGGACAATCCGGCGGCGCTGAACCAGATCTGGCACCACCAGCGCTGGCTGGCCGCCTTCCCCAGCCGGGGTTCCTCGGCGAACAACCACGTCGTCGCCGAGGCCGCCGGGCAGTTCGCCGCGGCCTGCGCGTTCGGATGGTTCCCCTCCTCGGCGCGTTGGCGGGCCGACGCGCTGCGGTCGCTGGAGCGGCACCTGCGCGGCAACACCTTCGACTCCGGCCTCAACCGCGAGCTGGCGACCGAGTACCACGGGCTGGTGCTGGAACTCGGCCTGGTCGCGGTGGCCGAGGCGGACGCCGCCGGCGTGCCGGTCCCCGCCTCGATCCGGCTGGTGCTGCTGCGGATGACCGACGCGCTCGCTGCCGTCGTGGACAACCGGCTGCGGCCACCGCGCCAGGGGGACGCGGACGACGGGCACGGGCTGGTCGTGGACGGGGCGGGCACCGACCGCTGGGGCTCACTGCTGGCCACCGGCGAGACCGTGTTCGGCCGGCTCGCCTGGTGGCCGACGGTGACCGGCACCGATGTGCGCACCCCGCTGCTGGCCGCGCTCATCCGGCCGTACGCGCGGGACACCACCGCACCGGCCATGTCCCGCCCGGCGAGCCGGCCGGCCCATTTCGCCGACGCGGGCATGACCATCCTGCGTGGTCCGGCGGAGATCTGGTGCCGCTGCGACGGCGGTCCGCACGGTTTCCTGTCCATCGCCGCGCACGCCCACGCGGACGCGCTGTCCGTGGAGGTCCGGCACGACGGAGTCGACGTCCTCGCCGACCCGGGGACGTTCTGCTACCACGGGCAGCCCGAGTGGCGGCAGTACTTCCGCTCGACTCTCGGCCACAACACGCTGCAACTGGACGGCGGTGACCAGTCCGTCTCCGGCGGCCCGTTCCTGTGGACCCGCCAGGCCCGCAGCACCGTCCTGGTCGCGGACACGGCGGACGCGGCGGACGAGGGAGTGGTCCGCTGGTCCGCCGAGCACGACGGCTACCAGCGCTCCGTGCACCGCCGCCAGGTGGAACTGACTTCCGCGAGCCGTGAGTTGAGGATCGTCGACGAGGTGCGCGGCCCGCGCCGGGCCGTGCGCCTGGCGTTCCACCTCGGCCCGGCGATCAGCGCCGACCTGGTGGGTGACCGGGCGGTGCTCACCTGGACCCGGGACGGCGAGGACCGCTCCGCGGAGTTGGAGCTGCCCGCGCGCCTGAGCTGGCGGGCGCATCGCGGGGAGAGCGACCCGCCCCTGGGCTGGTACTCCCCCGGCTTCGGGCGCAAGGAACCCTCCACCACGCTCGTCGGCAGCGGCTTCGCCGACGGCTCGGAGGGGTTCACCACCGTACTCAGGTTCCACGGCTAGGGAGGACGCTTGCGGATCAAGTGGCGGCACGGGGCGCTGCCGGCGGCACTGCTGGCACTGGCCCTGTCGGCGGCGACCGGCTGCGACAGCACGCCGGACGCACAGCCGAAGCCGACCGCCGCGCCATCCACCTCCGTGGCCCGGATGTGCGCCAAGCCCGCGGCCGGGCCGGCGACGGCGCCGGCGGGCGCGGTGACAGTCGACCCCTCGGTGACAGGTGACCTGGCTGCGAAGACCGAGAGCAACCCCCCGAACACCACGTTCTGGCTCGCACCGGGCAAGCACAGACTCGACCCGAACCGCTACTCCCAGGTCCTCCCGAAGGAGGGCGACCAGTACCTCGGCGCGCCCGGTGCGGTGCTCGACGGCCGCAGGACCAACCAGTACGCGTTCGGCGGCACCGCCTCCGACGTCTCCATCCGCTACCTGACCGTGCAGGGCTTCGTCGCGCCGCGCGACGAGGGCGTGGTCAACCATGATTCGGCCAACGGCTGGGTGATCGAACACGCGACGGTCCAGAACAACTCCGGCGCCGCACTGATGGCCGGGGCCCGCCAGCAGGTGCGCGCCAACTGCCTGCGCGACAACGGCCAATACGGCATCAACGCCTACAAGGCCAGCGGTCGTATCAGCGGCCTGGTGGTCGAGGGCAACGAGATCGTCGGCAACAACACCGACGACTGGGAACGGCGGCGGCCCGGTTGCGGCTGCACCGGAGGCGTCAAGTTCTGGGCCGTCGACGGCGCCGACATCCGCGGCAACTGGGTGCACGACAACCGGGGAGCCGGGTTGTGGGCCGACACCAACAACAACGACTTCCGCATCGAGGGCAACGTGCTCGAGGCCAACGACGGCGCCGCGCTGATCTACGAGACCAGCTACAACGCGGTCATCCGCAAGAACATCATCCGCCACAACAACTGGGTCGAGGGCCGCAAGTACGCCGACAGCGGAGACAGCTTCCCGTTCGCGACCGTCTACCTGTCCGAGTCCGGCGGCGAACCACGCGTGCCGGCCCGCACGGACAAGATCGAGATCTATCGGAACGTGCTGGACGACAACTGGTCCGGGATCACCCTGTGGGAGAACGCCGACCGGTTCTGCAACAGCCCGGCCAACACCTCCTCCGGCGACTGCACGTTGCTGGTGAAGGACACCCACCGCTGCGCACAGCCGGCGATCGCCACCGCACCCCTCTACGCCGACTGCCGGTGGAAGACCCAGCGGGTGGACATCCACGACAACCGCTTCGAACTGGACAAGTCCGTCGTGAACTGCATAGTGAAGTGCGACCGCATGGCGGTGCTGGCCAACTACGGCACCTACCCGGACTGGTCGCCGTACCAGGGCGAACGGGTGGCCGAGGCGATCACCCACGCGCAGGACAACCACTGGCACGACAACGTCTACGTCGGACCCTGGAAGTTCGTCGCCCACGACCCGAGCCGGGTCCTCGACTCCGGGCAGTGGCAGACCGCGCCGTACCAGCAGGACGCGGGCAGCACCTTCCGTACCCGGAACGGTGGTTGAGATGGAAAGGGACCACACGTCGAAGGTCGTCGGGACGGTCTGGGGACTGCTGATCCTCAACACGCTCGGCTCCGCCGGGGCCAAGACCATCGTCCCGCTGCCACGCTCCCTCATCCAGATGGTCACGATGGGCGCACTCGTCGCCGCGTTCGCCCTGGCGCTCGCCGTCAATCTGCAGCTGCGCATCCGCGCCAGCTCCTTCGTGTTCCTGCTCACCCTGCTGCTGGTGCCGAGCGTGATCTCCAGCGCCGACCTGGAGTCCGGGTTCGGGGCGCTGTTCCGCTGCGCCCGGCTGGCTCTCTTCGTCGGCACGCTGTGGCTGCTCAGCCGCTGGTGGGACGGCAGCCCGACCTTCGTCCGGCACCACATCCGGATCTACTTCGTGGTCCTCGGGTCGGTGGCCGCCGGCGCGATCATCTCACCGGGCGCCGCCCTGCCCGACCTCTACGGCGGACGGCTGGTCGGCGCGCTGTGGCCGCTCACCCCGCCGCAGATCGGACAGTACGCGGCGGTGATCATCGGGCTCACGGCGCTGCTCCTGCTGGGCCGCCGGACCGACCGGACCAGCGCGGCGGTGGTCATCGTGCCGTCACTCGTCCTGCTCGCGCTGACCCACACCCGCACGGCGACGCTCGGCCTGCTCATCGGGCTGACGCTGGCGATCAGCTCGCTCGTGCTGACCAGCGCCGCCGCCCGCCGGTTCTTCGCCTGGGCGGTGCTGTGCGCCACCGTGGCCGCGGTCGGGTTCGCCTCGGCGCTGCAGACGTGGTTCCTGCGCGGGCAGAGCCAGGCGAACTTCAGCAGCCTCACCGGACGGGCCAAGGTCTGGCACGCCCTGCTGGCGGCACCCCGTACCACCCTGGAGTACCTGTTCGGGACGGGCCTGGGCGACAAGTCGTTCAACGGGCTGCCGATCGACAACAGTTGGCTGGCCGTCTACAACGAGCAGGGCATGACCGGCGTCGCCCTGGTGGCGGCGATCATCATCGTGCTGGGCGCCGTCGCGTTGCTGCGGCCACCGTCGCTGTCGAGGGCCTGCGCGATCTTCCTGATCAGCTACTGCGCGATCGCGTCGTACACCGAGGCCGGTCTCGGTGACGCCTCGCCCTATCTGCTGCACCTGGCCGTGGCCGCCTCGCTGCTGGCGGTACCCGCCGAGGCCGCTCCCCTGTCCACGCCCGAAGTGCCCCAACGACGCGTCCCGCGATGGGCCCAGAGATCGGAGGCGACCTGAGCATGCACGTGCTCGTGGTGCACAACCGCTACGCCTCGGCGCAGCCGAGCGGAGAGAACAAGGTCGTCGACCAGGAGGTGGCGCTGCTGCGCGAGGCCGGCCACCAGGTCGGGGTGTTCGAGCGGCGCAGCGACGACATCGCCGCCCGGTCCCTGCCGGGCAAGGCCGCGATCCCGCTGCTGGTGCCGTGGAACCCGGCGGTGCGCGCGGAGCTCGCCGCCAGGCTCCACAGCGAGCGGCCGGACGTGGTGCACGTCCACAACGTCTTCCCGCTGCTGTCACCGGCGGTGCTGGCCGCCTGCTCCGACGCCGGGGTGCCCGCCGTCGCCACCCTGCACAACTACACCCAGGTCTGCCCGCCCGGGACGCTGCAACGGGACGGCCGGCCGTGCGCGGAGTGCGTCGGGACCGCGCCGCTGCCCGCCGTCCGGCACGGCTGCTACCGCGGCTCCCGGCTGGCTACGGTGCCGCTCGCGGTCAGCCTGTCGGTCAACCGACGGCGGTGGTGGTCCGGCGTGGAGCGGTTCTTCTGCATCTCCGCGGCGCAGCGCGACGTCCTGGTGCGGGCCGGAATGCCACCCGAGCGGCTGGCGGTGAAGCACAACTTCGTGCCCGAACCGGGCGTCGTCCGGACCGGCCCGGGCGAGCATGTGCTCTATCTCGGCCGGCTCGCGGAGGCCAAGGGCGTACGGCTGCTCATGGCCGCGTGGGACGCGCTCGCCGCCGACGGCGGGGTGGGCGTCCCGCTCGTGATCGCCGGCACGGGGCCGCTGGAGCCGGAGGTGGCCGCCTGGGCGGCGGACCGGGACGACGTGCGCTACGTCGGCCTGTACGACCTGGCGCAGTGCCGGCAGGCCATCGCGCGGTCGGTCGCCGTGGTGGCTCCCTCGACGTGGCTGGAGGCGTTCGGTCTGGTGGTCGTGGAGGCGATGGCGGCCGGGGTCCCGGTCGTCGCCGCCGGTCACGGCGCCTTCGTGGAACTCGTCGAGGACGGGGTGGCCGGGCTGCTGCACCGGCCGGGCGAGGCCGCCTCGCTCGCGTCGTGTCTGCGCCGGATCACGGCCGAGCCGGCCGGCAACCGGGAGATGGGACAGGCGGCCCGGCGCCGCTACGAACAGGACTTCAGCCCGGCCGTCGGGCTGGAGCGCCTGGTGAAGGGGTACCGATCCGCGATCGCGGGTCGGTCCGGCGGCGGGGAGAGCCCGCCGCCGGAAGGGGACACAAGCACTGGCTCGCGGTGGGGGCACTCGCGCGAGCGGAATGGGGGCGGAAAAAGATGACACGATGCCGACTCTGCGACTCGGCGGCGCTGGAGAGCGTCGTCGATCTTGGGGCGACCCCGCCGTGCGAGAGCTTTCTCGCGGCGGACCGGCTGGACCAGCCGGAGCCCGCGTACCCGCTGCACCTGCGGGTCTGCACCGACTGCTGGCTCGCGCAGATCCCTCCGCTGATCACGCCGGAGGAGACGTTCAGCGAGTACGCGTACTTCTCCTCCTTCTCGACCTCGTGGGTGGAGCACGCGCGTACGTTCGTCGCCGACGCCGTACAGCGGCTGGAGCTCGGCTCGGACGCCTTCGTGGTCGAGGTGGCGAGCAACGACGGCTACCTGCTGCGGCATGTGGTGGACCGTGGGATCCGCTGCCTGGGCATCGAGCCCTCGGTGAACGTCGGCGCCGCCGCGCGGGACGCGGGTGTGCCCACGCTGACGAAGTTCCTGGACCCGGCCACCGGCGGCGACGTCCGGGCCGAGCACGGCCCGGCGGACCTGGTCGTGGCCAACAACGTGTACGCGCACATCCCCGACGTGGTCGGCTTCACCCGGGGGCTGCGCGCCCTGGTCGCCGACGACGGCTGGGTCTCCATCGAGGTGCAGCACCTGCTGACCCTGATCGAGGACAACCAGTACGACACCATCTACCACGAGCACTTCCAGTACTACACGGTCGCGTCCGCGGCCCGGGCGCTGGCGAGCGGCGGACTCACGCTCGTGGACGTCGAGTTGCTGCCCACGCACGGCGGCTCCATCCGGCTGTGGGCGCGGCCGGCCGAGGTGGCCGGCGAGCCGACCCGGCGGGTGGCAGAGGTGCTGGACCGGGAGAAGGCCGCCGGACTGCGGGAGCTGTCCGGGTACACCCAGTTCTCCGCTCGGGTGGCCAAGGTGCGCCGGGACCTGCTGCGGTTCCTCATCAACGCGGCCGAGCGCGGTGAGACGGTCGTCGGCTACGGCGCCCCGGGCAAGGGCAACACCCTGCTCAACCACTGCGGCATCCGGCCCGACCTGCTCCCCTACACGGTCGACCGCAACCCCTACAAGCACGGCAGGTTCACCCCGGGCACCCGCATCCCGATCCTGCCGCCCGAGCGGATCGCCGCCGACAAGCCGGACTACGTCCTGGTCCTGCCGTGGAACCTGCGGGCCGAACTCGTCGAGCAGTTGTCCTTCGTGCACGAGTGGGGCGGCCGGCTGGTCTTTCCCATACCGGAACTGAGCATTGTCGAGGCCAAGTCATGAAGGTCGTACTGTTCTGCGGCGGCTATGGGCTGCGGATGCGCAACGGAACCTCCGACGACGTGCCCAAGCCGATGGCGATGGTCGGCCCGCGGCCGCTGATCTGGCATGTCATGCGCTACTACGCCTCCTTCGGGCACACGGAGTTCATCCTGTGCCTCGGGTACGGCGCTCACCACATCAAGGACTTCTTCCTCAACTACGAGGAGACGACGTCCAACGACTTCGTGCTGCGGGGCGGGCGGACCGAGCTGCTGTCCACCGACATCGCCTCCTGGACGATCACGTTCGTGCAGACCGGCGTCGAGTCACCGATCGGGGAGCGGCTGCGCCGGGTGCGACACCACCTGGACGGCGACGAGATGTTCCTCGCCAACTACGCCGACGTCCTCACCGACGCCCCGCTGCCGCAGATGATCGACCGGTTCGCCCGGCGCGACGCCGGTGCGTCGATGATGGTGGTGCCACCGCAGTCCTCGTTCCACTGCGTGGACCTGGGCGATGACGGCCTGGTGGGGGGCATCACCCCGGTGAGCGAACTGCCGCTGTGGGAGAACGGCGGCTACTTCGTGCTGCGCCAGGAGGTCTTCGACCACATCCCGGAGAACGGGGACCTGGTCGCTGACGGATGCACCGAACTCGCCAAGCGGGGACGGCTGGTGGCCTACCAGCACCGCGGCTTCTGGAAGCCGACCGACACCGTGAAGGAGCGGGCCGCGCTCGACGACGCCTACGCCCGGGGCGACCGCCCGTGGGCCGTGTGGGAGCGGGACGACGCGGGGGCCGGCGCGACCGGCGGCGGAGACGGCGCCGGAGCGAGGGCGTGATCCGGCTCGGGGCCGGGCCCCTGGACCGGGTCGTCGCGGTGGGCGCGCACTGCGACGACATCGCCATCGGCGCCGGCGGCACGCTGCTGACGCTGTGCCTCGCGCGGCCGGGCATCCGCGTCGACGCGCTGGTGCTCTCCGGCGGTGGCAGCGCGCGCGAGCAGGAGGAGCGGGCCGCGCTCGCCGCCTTCTGCCCGGGCGCCGACCTGCGGCTGACCGTGCACAAGCTGCCGGACGGCCGGCTGCCCGCGCACTGGGACGAGGCCAAGGGCTCGGTCGAGGAGCTGCGCGGGCAGACCGATCCGGATCTCGTCCTCGCCCCGCGCACCGATGACGCGCACCAGGACCACCGCGGACTGGCGCAGCTGATGACCACCGCGTTCCGTGACCACCTGGTGCTCGGGTACGAGATCGTCAAGTGGGACGGCGATCTCGGCCGTCCGGCGGCGTACCAGCCGCTCTCGACGGAGGTCGCCGAGCGGAAGGTGGGGCTGCTCCAGGAGCATTACCCCTCGCAGCGGCACCGGCCCTGGTACGACCGCGAGGCCTTTCTCGGGCTGGCGCGGATCCGCGGCATCGAATGTCACGCGCGCTATGCCGAGGCGTTCGCCGTCACCAAACTCACTCTCAACCTGGGGGGTTGAACCATGCGTGTACTACTGACCGGACACCAGGGCTACTTGGGCACCGTGATGGCACCGGTCCTCGCGGCCGCCGGACACGAGGTCGTCGGTCTTGACGCCGGCCTGTTCGCCGACTGCGTCCTCGGCCCGACACCCGCGGACCCGCCGGGGGTGCGGGTGGACCTGCGCGACGTCACCGCCGACCAGGTGGCCGGGGTGGACGCCGTGATCCACCTGGCCGCGCTGTCCAACGACCCGCTGGGATCGCTGGCGCCCGACCTCACCTACGACATCAACCACCACGCGTCCGTGCGGCTGGCCCGGCTGGCCCGCGAAGCCGGAGTGCGGCGCTTCCTGTACGCGTCGACGTGCTCGGTCTACGGCGCCGCCGGCGGCGACGACCTGGTGGCCGAGGACGCCCCGCTGCGCCCGGTGACGCCGTACGCGGAGTCCAAGGTGCGGGTGGAGGACGACCTGCACGAGCTCGCCGACGGCGACTTCAGTCCGGTGTTCATGCGCAACGCCACCGCCTTCGGCTTCTCGCCCCGGCTGCGCGCCGACATCGTGCTGAACAACCTGGTGGGGCACGCGCTGTTGTCCGGTGAGGTCCTTGTGCTCTCCGACGGCACCCCCTGGCGTCCGCTGGTGCACGCCGCCGACATCGCACGGGCCTTCACGGCGGCGCTCACCGCGCCGCGGGACTCGGTGCACGACCGGGCGTTCAACATCGGCAGCGAGATCAACAACGTCACGGTCGCCGAGATCGCCGAGCAGGTCGCCGAGGCGGTGGCCGGCGCGAAGGTGGTGATCACCGGGGAGAACGGTGCCGACCCGCGGTCCTACCGGGTGGACTTCTCCCGGTTCCGCGCCGCGATACCCGGCTTCGACTGCGAGTGGACGGTGAAACAGGGCGCGCTCGAACTCGCCGACGCCTACCGCGAACACGGGCTGACGCGGGAGGACTTCGAGCGACGCTTCACCCGGCTGGCCGTGCTGCGCGCGGCGTCCGAGGCGGGCACCGTCGACGACACCCTGCGGTGGCGCCGATGACCGACGCAGGCGAGGAGATGTACGCCCTGGTGGAGCGGTTGTACCCGCTGTGCCGGAGCATCACCGGCGACGGGGTGCGCGCCACCCTGGACATCGTCGGCGAGTACGTCCCGCTCCAGGTGCACGAGGTGCCGACCGGGACGCAGGTGCTCGACTGGACGGTGCCGCAGGAGTGGAACATCCGGGACGCGTACATCGCCGACGCCGCCGGCAACCGGATCGTCGACTTCGCCGCGTCCAGCCTCCACGTGCTCGGCTACAGCGTGCCGGTGTCGGCGACCATGCCGCTGGCCGAGCTGCGCGGACACCTGCACACCCTGCCGGAGCACCCGTCCTGGGTGCCCTACCGGACAAGCTACTACCAGCCGGAGTGGGGGTTCTGCCTGGCCCAGGAGACCCTGGACGCGATGCCGGACGGCGACTACGAGGTGCGCGTCGACTCCACGCTCGCCGACGGCCACCTCACCTACGCCGAGCACGTGGTCCCCGGGCAGGTCGCCGACGAGGTGATCGTCTCCTGTCACGTCTGCCACCCGTCGCTGGCCAACGACAACCTGGCCGGCATCGCGGTGGCGACCTTCCTGGCCCGGGCGCTGGCGCGGCGGACGCCGTACTACACCTACCGGTTCATCTACGCGCCCGGCACCATCGGGGCGATCACCTGGCTGGCCCGCAACGCGGAGCGGGTGGAACGGGTCAAGCACGGGCTGGTGCTGGCCTGCGCGGGCGACCCGGGCCGGCTGACGTACAAGCAGAGCAGGCGCGGTGACGCGGAGATCGACCGGGTACTGCGGCATGTGCTGGCCGCCTCCGAACGCCCGCACCACGTCACCGAGTTCACTCCGTACGGCTACGACGAGCGGCAGTTCTGCTCACCCGGGTTCGATCTCGGCGTGGGCTCGCTCAGCCGGACCCCGTACGCCGGGTACCCCGAGTACCACACCTCGGCCGACAACCTGGACTTCGTCTCCCCGGAGGCGATGGCGGACACGCTCGCCCTGTGCCGCGAGGCATTCGCGGTGCTGGACGGCAACAGGCGGTACGTCAACCTCAGCCCGTACGGCGAACCACAGCTGGGCAGACGCGGGTTGTACGACTCGCTCGGCGGCCGCAGCGACGCGAAGCAGGCTCAGATGGCCATGCTCTGGGTGCTCAGCCTCTCCGACGGCGAGCACTCCCTGCTGGACGTCGCCGAACGGTCCGGGCTGCCGTTCGACACCGTCGTCGCGGCGGCCGACGCCCTGTGCGACGCCGAACTGATCAAGGCGTGACGCCCATGACCACCGAGAAGGAGAAGACGACGGCGACGGCGGCGGCACCGGAGGGACCCCGGCGGACCGCCAAGCGCGCCATGCTCGGCCGGCTGTCCTGGGGACTGGCCGACCAGGCGGCCTCCAGCATGACCAACTTCGCGGTGGGCATCTACGTGGCACGCTCCCTGGGGCCGGCCGCGTTCGGCGTGTTCAGTCTGGCCTGGGTGACCTACGGCGTGGTGCTCAACGTCTCCCGGGGGCTGGCCACCGACCCGCTCGTGGTGCGCTTCAGCGGCGTGTCGGACACCGCCTGGCGCGGGGCGGTGGCCCGGTCGTCGGGTACGGCGCTCGGCGTCGGTGCCGGCCTCGGCGCGGTGTGCCTGGTGATCGGGCTGGGCCTCGGCGGCAGTGTGGGGCCGGCGTTCGCCTGTCTCGGCGTCGTCCTGCCGACGCTGCTGTTGCAGGACGCCTGGCGGTACTCGTTCTTCGCCGCCGGCACCGGGCAGAAGGCGTTCGCCAACGACCTCGTGTGGGGCGTCGCGCTCATCCCGGCCATGGTCGTGGCGGCCCGTGTGGGCAGCGTGGCCGCGTTCGTGGTCGCCTGGGGCGCGTCCGCCGCGGTGGCCGCGGGGTACGGCTGTCTCCAGTCCGGCATCCGGCCCCGGCCGGCCGGAGCGCGCGGGTGGCTCCGCGAGCAGCGCGACCTCGGCTACCGGTACCTGGTCGAGAACGTCAGCCTCAGCGGCGCGAGCCAGCTGCGGGCGTACGGGCTCGGCGCGATCGTCGGAGTCAGCTCGGTGGGCGCGGTCCGGGGCGCCGAGCTGCTGCTCGGTCCGTTCCTCGCCGTGCTGATGGGGCTGTCGCTGGTCACCGTCGCGGAGGCGGCGCGGGTGCTGCGGCGGGCCTCGCACCGGCTGGGCACCTTCTGCCTCCTGCTCGGCGGCGGGCAGGCCGTCGCCGCGCTGTGCTGGGGCGGGGCGCTGCTGCTGATGCCCGACCGGTTCGGCGAGTTCGTGCTCGGCGACGTCTGGCACTCCGCCTCGCAGCTCATCCTGCCGGCCACGCTCGGCGTCGCGGGCGCGAGCCTCGGCACCGGCGCGGCGGCCGGGCTGCGCGCGCTCGGCGCGGCCCGGCGCAGCCTGCGCTGCCAGCTGTTCGCCTCCGCCTGCTATGCCGGCGGCGGCCTCGGCGGGGCGGCCGTGGCCGGCACGGTCGGCTCGGCCTGGGGCGTCGCCGCCGCGACCCTCGGCAGCTCGGCCCTGTGGTGGCTGCACCTGCGCGCCGCCCTGCGCGAGCACCACCGCGATCCCATTCCCGAAGTGAGGACCTCATGACCGACCGACCCCGGCTGAGCATCGGCCTGCCCGTCTACAACGGCGAGGAGTACCTGGCCGAGTCGCTGGAGGCCCTGCTCGGCCAGACCTACGAGGACTTCGAGCTGGTCATCTCGGACAACGCCTCGACCGACGGGACCCAGGACATCTGCCGCCGGTACGCCGCACGGGACTCGCGCATCCGCTATCTGCGGCTGCCCCGCAACATCGGCGCCGCACCGAACCACAATCATGTGTTCACCGAGTGCCGGGGCGAGCTGTTCAAGTGGGCCTCGCACGACGACCTGTACGCCCGGGACCTGCTGCTGCGCTGCGTCGAGGCGCTGGACGAGCGGCCGGACGTGATCCTCGCGCACTCCGGCCAGGCGGTCATCGACGGCGAAGGACAGGTGAAGGTCCCGTACGAGTACGGGCTCGCGACCGACTCGCCCGACGCGCCGGAGCGGTTCCGCAGTCTGCTGTTCGAGCCCGGTGGCGACGACTTCTACGGGGTGATGCGGGCCGACGTGCTGCGCCGGGTGAAGCCGCACGACAGCTACCACCACGCGGACCGCACGTTCGTCGCCGAGATCACCCTGCACGGACCCTTCCACCAGGTCCCGGAGCTGCTGTACTTCCGCCGCGACCATCCCACCCGCGCCGAGCGGGCGAACCCCGGCAAGCGCTCCCGGTGCGTCAACCTGGACCCGCGCCGGGCCGGCCTGTTGCACCCGACGCCCCGGCTGCTCGCCGAGTACGTCTGGGGCTTCGTCTCCGCGATCCGGCGGGCGCCGTTGACCCCGGCCGACCGGCGCGCCTGCCACCGCCACCTGATGGCGTGGATGACCAGCCGGGTCCGGCCGGGCGCCGGCGAGCGGGTCGAGGACCGCGCCCCGGTCGACCCGGCCCTGCTCTCCGTCTCCGTCGACGCCCTCGTCGCGGGTCGTGAGGGGAGGCGGGCATGACGTCGGCGAACGAAACTCCGGTACGTGTCGGGGTGTTCGGGCTGCTCGGCTCCGGCAACCTCGGCAACGACGGGTCGCTGGAGGCCGTACTCGGCTACCTGCGCGCCGAGCACCCGGAGGCGGCCGTGGACGCGCTGTGCGGCGGACCCGAGGTCGTCGCGGCCCGGTACGGCATCCCCGCGACGCGGCTGCACTGGTACGGCGGGGAGTACCGGACCGCGTCGCGGGCGGGCGCGATCGCGGCGAAGGGTCTGGGCAAGCTCGTCGACGTCTTCCGTACCGCCGCCTGGGTGCGCCGCCATGACGTGGTGATCGTCCCGGGCATGGGCGTCCTGGAGGCGACGCTGCCGCTGCGGCCGTGGGGCTTCCCGTACTCGCTGTTCCTGCTCTGCGCGACCGGCCGGCTGTTCGGCACCCGGGTCGCGCTGGTCGGCGTCGGCGCCGCAGCGATCGGCGACCGGCCGACCCGCGCCCTGGTGCGCTGGTCGGCGCGGCTGGCCGCCTACCGGTCGTACCGTGATGTCCTGTCCCGCGACGCGATGCGCGCGATGGGCGTGGACACCGCGCGCGACAAGGTCCACCCGGACCTCGCTTTCGCCCTGCCGACGCCCTCGCCGAGCGCGCCCTCGGGACCGGGCGGCCCGGTCTGCGTCGGGGTCATGGACTTCCACGGCGGCAACGACGACCGTGCCCGGGCCGAGGAGATCCACCGGCGCTACCTCGACGGGACGACCCGTTTCGTCCGCGCGCTGGTCGAGGACGGCAGGCGGGTCCGGCTGGTGACCGGCGACGAGTGCGATCGGCCGGTGGTCGCCGCGATCCTCGACGCGGTGGACTCGCCGCTGGTCACCGCCGCCGAGGCGGCCTCGCTGGCCGACCTGATGACGGAGATGGCGGCCGCCGACACCGTGGTGGCGACCCGGTACCACAACCTGATCTGCGCGCTGAAGGTCGGCACACCGACGCTCGCGCTCAGCTACGCGGCGAAGAGCGACGCGCTCATGGCTCAGCTGGGGCTGGACGCGTACTGCCATCCGGCCCGCGAGGTCGACGCCGACCAACTGCTCGATCTGTTCCGGTCGTTGGAGAAGCGATCGGTGGAACTGCGGCGGACCCTCACCGAGCGGAACGCGGCCGTCCTTCAGCAACTCGACCACCAGTTCACCGCCTTGACAGCGGCCCTGTTCCCGGCGGCCGACAACGCCCACGCCCTGCGGGAGACCTCATGAAGGCGACCGAAGTCCCGGCGATCGCCGGCGCGTACCTGTTCGAGCCGACGCCGTACGCCGACGAGCGCGGCTTCTTCTGCCGCACCTTCGACGCCGACGTGGTCCGCTCGGTGGGCCTGGACCCGGACACCTTCGTCCAGGACAGCCTGTCCCGCTCGGCCCGGGGCGTGCTGCGCGGCCTGCACCTGCGCTCCGGCGCCGGCGAGGCCAAGCTGGTGCGGTGCTCGTACGGGAAGGTCTTCGACGTCGTCGTGGACCTGCGGCCCGACTCGCCGACGTACCGCAACCGGGCCTTCTTCGAGCTGTCCGGCGAGACACAGGTGACCCTGTACATCCCGGCGGGGTGCGCGCACGGCTTCCAGGCGCTGACCGACACCGCCGACACCTCGTACCGGATCGACCGTCCGCACGATCCGGCCGAGGACGTGACGATCGCCTTCGACGACCCGGAGCTCGCCATTCCCTGGCCGCTGCCGGCCGCGTCGATGTCCCAGCGGGACCGGGAGGCGCCGAGACTCGCCGAGGCCCTGAAGCAGATGGAGAAGTGAGGTCGGCGTGAACACCGAACACACCGAAGACACCGCGGAGTTCGTCCTGCCCCGGTCGCGGGCGGCGAACGAGCGGCTGCACGCCATGATCCCCGGGGGCGCGCACACCTACGCCAAGGGCGACGACCAGTATCCCGAGAACCTGGCCCCCGTCATCAGCCACGGCCTCGGTGCCCATGTCTGGGACATCGACGGCAACCGCTACATCGAGTACGGCTCCGGTCTGCGCTCGGTCAGCCTCGGCCACGCCCACCCCCGGGTGACCGAGGCGGCGCGGCGGGAACTCGACCGCGGCAGCAACTTCGTCCGGCCGTCCATCGTGGAGGTCGAAGCCGCGGAACGCTTCCTGGCCACGGTGCCGACCGCCGAGATGGTGAAGTTCGCGAAGAACGGCTCCGACGCCACCACCGCCGCGGTGCGCCTCGCCCGCGCCGCCACCGGGCGGCCGCGGGTGGCCCTCTGCGCCGACCATCCGTTCTTCTCCGTCGACGACTGGTTCATCGGCACCACGCCGATGTCCGCCGGTGTTCCGGCGGCGACCGAGGAACTCACCGTGACGTTCCCTTACGGGGACCTGGCCGCCACGGAGGAGCTGCTCACCCGCCACCAGGACGAGATCGCCTGCCTCATCCTCGAACCCGCCACCCACACCGAGCCGCCGCCCGGGTACCTCGCCGGCCTGCGCGCGCTGGCCGACCGGCACGGCTGCGTCCTGATCTTCGATGAGATGATCACCGGTTTCCGCTGGTCCGAGGCGGGCGCCCAGAGCCTGTACGGCGTCGTCCCCGACCTCTCCACGTTCGGCAAGGCGCTGGGCAACGGGTTCGCCGTCTCCGCGCTGGCCGGGCGCCGCGACCTGATGGAACGGGGCGGGCTGCGCCACTCCGGCGACCGGGTCTTCCTGCTGTCCACCACGCACGGCGCGGAAACACACTCCCTGGCCGCCGCGATGGCCGTCCAGGCCACCTATGTCGAAGAAGGCGTCACCGCGCGGCTGCACGCCCTCGGCGAACGGCTGGCCGCCGGCGTCCGCGACGCGGCGGCCGGCATGGGCGTCGGCGACCACGTCGTCGTCCGGGGCCGGGCCAGCAACCTGGTCTTCGCCACCCTCGACGAGAACCGGCAGCCGTCGCAGCGGTACCGCACCCTGTTCCTGCACCGGCTCCTCGCGGGCGGGGTGCTGGCCCCGTCGTTCGTGGTGAGCAGCGCGCTCAGCGACGCCGACATCGATCAGACCGTCGACGTGGTGGCCCAGGCATGTGCGGTGTACCGGAAGGCGCTGGACGCCGCCGACCCCACTCCCTGGTTGGTCGGACGACCGGTGAAACCCGTGTTCCGCCGCCTGGTCTGAGGTGATGTGCCGTCAGCGACTCTCCTCATGAGCGGCGTCGGCCGTCCGGTCGGGCAGCCGGTCGGCCATCCGGTCGACCAGCCACGCGGTGGCCGGTGTCACCGCCAGCGCGGTGCACCAGCCGCCGAGGACGTCGGTCGGATAGTGCGCCCCCAGGGCGACCTGCGCCCAGCCCATCGCGGCGCCGGCGACCAGCGCCGTGGCGAGCACGACCGACGTGCCGGCCGTCCCGCCGAGGCCGAGCCGGCCGGTGCCGACCAGCGCCACCACCAGGGCGAGCGCGGTGACGAAGGCGGTGTGCCCGCTCGGGTAGGACAGGTTCCCGTCGTGGATGGTGCGTCCCACCACGGACTTGAGCAGCGTCGCCGTCGTCACGGTCGCGCCGGCGCCGGCGACGACGAGCACCGCCGCGCGAGGACGCCGAAGGAGCAGGCAGCCCGTCACGGCGGCGACGACCAGCGTCGCCGCTCCCCCGGGCTCCCCCAGGAAGTCGAGGGCCAGAGCGACATGCCGCCACGGCGAGGGCACGCCGTACACCGCCGCCCAGATCCGCGCGTCCACCCTGCCGGGCTCGCTGTCGTCGGCATACAGGACCCCGAGCACGACGACCACCAGCGCGGCGAGGGCCGCGATCAGCCCGAGCCGCGCGCGCAGCGTCGGGGGCAGCACCGGGCGCCCCGACCGGCCGGTCACACGCTCACCGCGTACGGTCGACCCGTGGCTCTTCCCCGCCCCAGGCGCGTCTGACGACGGCCCGGTCCGCCTTCGGTGACCTTCGTGTCTTCTCCGCGCAGCAATGGTCCATGCCCCCGTCCCCGTGGTGCCGACTCCTCACCGGCAAGCCCGTCGTCATGTCCGACGTCATGTCCGACGTCGTATCCGACCTGGCTCGCGCGGGAGCGTCAGCCTGTACGGCCCTGAACTCCCCGGCCTGTCCAACACCCTGGTCAAGGGCGCCAGTAGCAGTCTCCGCCCGCCACCCTAACCAACAACGTGGTCCGGCGGAGCGCCGGGCGATGGCGGGCCGCTCCGGTTCCTCAGGAGGCCGCCGACGGGTACACCGGGAGGCCGTCGATCGAGTCACGCCCCTTGGCGGTGTCCGCGTACAGTCGGGCCTCGGTGATCAGCCCGTCGCGCACGGTGAACAGCAGACAGTGTTCATTCTCCATCGAGCGACCGGTCTTCGCCTTCGCCCGAGCCCTGACGGGAACGATGACGTGCGACCCGGCATCGAGCACCGTGTGCGCGTCATAATTGAAGGTCTCGTAGTAGTGGTCGTAGATATCCTGGTAGAAGGCTCGAAACCCTTCAGGTCCATGGAATGTCCCGCCGTACGGCAGCGACGCCGGAAAGTCGAAAACCACCTTCGGCGACATCAGGGCCACCAGATCCGAGGAATCATTCTCCTCGAATCCCGAATAGGCCCGCCAGCAAGCATCCACGATTTTCTGATTACGGGACACGTTTCCTCCATATCGCAGCGGAAATGAGCCGGCCTCGCAAGGAGTCAGTTCCTGCTTTCTGCAGTTCCACTGATGAAGAGGATCGCTCTGCGCGACGGTCGGTGTCCAACGAAAGTCAGAGAACGCGGCCATCTCGCTCAGAGATACTTGAGGGGCTCACTGTGGGATATTGGGAGGGTGGAACTGCGCCAACTCGAACACTTCGTCACCGTCGCCGAGGAAGCGAACTTCACTCGTGCCGCCGCACGGCTGCACGTCGTCCAGTCCGCGGTCTCCAGCACGATCAAGAACCTCGAGCGAGAACTCGGCACGCCCCTGCTGGAGCGCACCTCCAAGCGCGTGCTGCTCACCGATGCCGGTGCCGCCCTGCTCCCCCGCGCCCTCGCCGCGCTCGACGCCGCCCGGGAGGCCGTGGACGCGGTGGCCGAGGTCCGCGGAGGACTGCGCGGCACCCTGCGGCTGGGCACGATGACCACGGTGGGGCTCATCGACTTCCCCGCGCTTCTCGGTGAGTTCCACCGGCGTCATCCCGGTGTCCTCCTGCAGACCAGCGCCGCGGCCTCCGGCTCCCAGGGCCTGATCGACGCCCTCCTCGAACGGCGGCTCGACCTCGCCTTCGTCTCCCTGCCCGGACCTCACCCCACGGACATCACGCTGACCGACCTCGCCACCTCGGTGCTCGACCTCGTCGTACCGGCCGATCACCCACTCGCGAAGCGCCGCACCGTGCCCATCACCGCACTGGCCGGGCTGGACTTCGTCGACTTTCCCGAGAGCTACGGCATCCGGACCGTCGCCGACCAGGCCTTCGCCGCCGCCTCCGTGTCCCGTCGCGTCGCCCTCGAGATCACCGACCTCCCCACCGGCGTGGCCTACGTCCGCAACGGCCTGGGCGTCGCGCTCCTGCCACGCCCCGCCCTCGCCAAGGCCGAAGGAGTCGCCACGCTGACCATCGACGACGCCGACCTGGACTGGCCGTTCTCCCTGGCCACTCCGTCCGAGCGCACGCCCAGCGCCGCGGCACGGGCCCTGATCGCGATGGCGCACGAGTTCCTCATCTGGCGAGGGTGAGCACGGTATCGGCGCGTTCGGCGCGTTGAGTCCGTTCAGTGCGTTCGGAGGGGGCTTCGCCGCGGCTCAAGCCTGGGCGACCGCCCAGGACGGAAGGTGGTCGATGCGGACCACCGCGCAGGTGATCGAGACACCGCCCCCGTGCGCGACGATGAGGATGTGGTCGCCGGCGGCCACCTGGCGCGTCTCCACGAGATGGTTGAGGCCGACGATCTGGTCGTTGACCGTCATGTGCCCCAACCCCCGTCCGAAATCAAGGAGTCCCTGCTCGGGGCTGAGGCCCATCGGGTCGAGGATGCCCTTGAGATAGCTCTCCCGGCCGGTGAAGATGTGCGCCACGCGGGCGATGTCGGCGACGTCGAGGTCCGCCTCGGTGATCGTGCGCAGGGCGAGTTCCGTGCGCAGTTCCCCCTGACGGCCCACCGCCTCCAGGACCGCCTCGTCCGCGAATCCGGCCGCCGCGGGCCTGTCGACGGCGTCCGCGGTCCCGCCGACGTTCACCGGGGGGAACTCCTCCTCGCGGAACTGCTCCTCGACCTCGGCGGTGGAGCCGCTGTTGATCGACAGGACGCGGGCGAATCCCGGCTCCTTGGTGAGGACGACGGCGCTCGCCCCGTCCGCGACGATGCCGTTCTCGAGGGAGGCCCAGCGATTGAAGTGCGGAGCCCCCACGTTGTCGGAGCCGGTGACGAGGGCGGCCTTGCGTTCGGGGACGGCCTGGAGGTAGCACGCGGCCAGTTCGATCGAACCGATCAGGCCGCTGCACCCCTGCCGGACCTGGTAGGACGGGATGTCCAGGTCGGTGAGGTGGCGCAGGATGTAGTGCTGCGGCGACCATGCTTCGGGCCCCTGCCTGTACAGACAGGCGTGGACGTGGAGGGCGAGGTCGTGAGGATGCCGGCCGGCCCGCTCGACCGCCTGGCGCGCCGCACGTACGGCCATGTCCGGTGCCATGGTGTCCCCGGCGACGGCCGCGCCGGTCCAACCCTGGTACTCGAAGTCCTCGGCGTCGTAGAGGCCCAGCTCCATGGCCTTCCGCGCGTCGAAGATGTCGGGGACGTGCACGCCGAGTCCGGCGATGTACAGATCAGGGGTCTTCATTTCTGGGACGTTCCTTCCGGTGCCGCGTCGGTCGCCCCGGCGGCCACCGCGTCGGCGATGGCCTGGGCGAGTGAGTCGATGGAGCTGTCCCGCAGGATCGTGACCATCGGCAGCTTGACCTGGAAGCGCCGGTCGATGCCGGTCCTCAGCTGCACCGCCGTCATCGAGTCCATCCCCATCTTGTTCAGTGGCCGGGCCGCGTTCAGACGCTCCGGCTTCAGTCCGAGGATCTCCGCGGCCGTCTCCTTGAGTGCGTCGACGACCTGTGGATCCGTCGCCCCGCGCTGGCCGGGGGCGGGAGTCCCCACTGCCGAGGACGCGGCGGCGGTGGGTTCGACGGCCTCCGGTCGGGAGACCGCCGGGGACGCCGAGGACGCCGGCCGACTAGTAGGGGGCTGTGCCGCCCAGGAGGCGGCAGGGGACCCCGGCTGCGGCTGCGGCTGCGGCTGCGGCTGCGGCTGCGGCTGCGGCTGCGGCTGCGGCTGCGGCTGCGGCGATCGTGCCGGTCGGTCCGGAACAGGCCGCACTTCCGGCACTGGCGGCACTGGCAACACGGGTGACACTCGCGCCTCGGCGCCGAAGCCGGGTGCCGTCAGTTCGCTGAGCAGCGGGGTGCGGGCCGCCTCGGGGTAGGCGCGCGCCCAGGACGGCCAGTCCGCTCGGAGGACGACGGTGTGCGAAGCGCCCTCGCCCAGAATGCCGTCCAGGGCGGCGAGGCCCTCGCCGGGCGAGAAGCTCGCCATGCCCTGGGGGACGAGGCTGCGGCCGTCTTCCTCCTCCTTGCGGGCGACCATGCCGACGCGGTCCCAGTAGCCCCAGTTGACCGAGGTGGCCGGGGCTCCTTCGGCGCGGCGGTGGTGGGCGAGGGCGTCCAGGAAGGCGTTTCCGGCGGCGTATCCGCCGAGGAAGGGCGCGGACAGGACCGAGTAGCAGGACGAGAAGAGGACGAACATGTCCAAGGGTGTGCCGCTGACCAGCCGGTGGAGGTTCCAGGCGCCCGAGACCTTGGCCTTCAGTTGGTCCGTGAGCTGCCGGGCCGTCAGATCGCGTATCAGGACACCGTCGAGGGTCCCGGCGGCGTGCAGGACTCCTCGCAGCGGGGGCTTGCCCTGGCGGGCTCGTTCGTCGAGGAGGGCGCGCATGGCCCGGTGGTCGGCCGCGTCGACCGCCGCGTACTGGACGTCGACACCCCGCCGGGCGAGATCACGCAGCACCGCCGACCGCGTGGCGCCTGGGTGGTCGGGTGCGGCGGTGGCCGGGTCGGGCAGCGGGGTCCGGCCGGTCAGCAGGAGGGTGCGGGCGCCCTGGTCGACGAGCCAGGAGGCCACCTGCGCCCCGATGCCTCCGGTGCCTCCGGTGACGAGGTAGGTGCCCACGGAGTGCACCCGCGCCTCCCCAGCCTTCTGGGACTCCTGGGGCTCCACACGCCTACGGCGTTCCTGCGGGGCGGGGAGCAGATCGTCGGTGAAGGCGAGGACGATCTCGCCGGCGCTCCCCTGCCGGACTGCGGCCCGGAGGGCATCGCCGGAGACGGCGGCGCTCAACTCGTGGTGAGGCAGGAGGGCGAGCGTTCCCTTGTCGACAAGGTCCGCCGTCGCCCGCAGCACGGCACCGGCATGGTGCGGGCGGTGCTTGATCATGTGGACGGTGTCGATCGCGTGGAAGGAGAGGTTGGGCGCGAGGTCACCGTGGTTCAGGGGGCCGGCCTCGGCGGAGGTGGCGAGTTCGAGGTAGTGGCCGTAGGGCGCGAGCAGGGAGAGGTCCGTGGGGGCGGCCTCGCCCGCGAGGGTGTTCACCACGGCGTCGAATCCGGTCTCGCCGGTGGCCTCATGGCGCATGGACGGGACCGCGGACGGTCGAGGGTGCGTGACATGCCCGGCCCCTTCTTCGTCCGGGCGGCGCTGCTCGCGTGGGGTCCCGGCCGTGGTCACGACGTCGGCGCCCAGCAAGCGGGCCACGCTGACCACGGCCTGGCCGACTCCCCCGGCAGCCGTGCGGACGAGCACGCGGTCGCCCTGCTCGACGCGGGCGCGGTGGTGGAGCGCGTGATAGGCGGCGAGGTACGCCCCGGGCAGTGCGGCGCCTTCGGCGGAGGTGACGCCTTCGGGCCTCGGCGCCGTCAGGACGGCCTTGGTGACGATGTGGGTGGCCGTCGTGTTCTCGGCGAGGGCGATGACCTCGTCGCCGACGCTCACGTCGTGCACCCCGTCGCCGACGGCGGTCACCGTCCCGGAACAGCCCGTGCCGAACGGCCGTACTCCTGGGAACGGGCGGGTGCCGGAGGGAGCGGGGGTATTGAGCGCGGCGTGCGAGACACGGATGACGACTTCGTCGGCGGCGGGCGCCGGCAGGGGCACGGAGGTCAGGCGCAGGTCGTCGAGACGGCCCGACGGCGGAAGGGTGAGGCAGACGGCGGAGACCGGTTCCTCGGCTCCGGCAAGTCTGCCGTGCTGGACCAGGCGGGCGACGTGACGGGTGCCGTCGCGCAGCGCGATCTGGTCCTCGTCGTCTGGGGCCAGCAGGGTCGCGACGAGGGCGGCCACGCTCTTGGGGTCGCGGTCCAGGTCGACGAGGCGGCTGCGCGACGCGGGGTGCTCGACGGCGAGCGTGCGTCCCAGGCCCCACAGCGGGGCCTGGAAGGGGGAGACCAGCCGGTCGCGGGAGGTGACGCGCTGGGCGTGCCGGCTGATCAGCCAGAGCCCGGGGGTGCCGGGCAGGCCGCGCGCGTCCAGGGCCTGGACGAGGTGGACGACGCTTCCGCAGGCGAGCAGTTGGGCTCTCTCGATCTCCTTGCCGGTCGCGTGCAGTCCCGCTTCCGCGTCCAGGGACCACAGGTGCACGATGCCGCGCAGTGTGCCACGCTCGGCCACCTCGTCCAGCAGCGTGGCGTAATGCGCGGCGTCGGCGGGGTCGATACGGATCCGGTCGGCCGCGGCCTGGTAGGTGGCGGCGGCGGTCACCACGACGACGTCCTCACCCTCGGCCGCGAGCCCTCGTACCACGGCTCTGCCGATGGGCCCGCTGTCGGTGAGGACCAGCCAGGTGCCGCGCCCGGCGGGCGGGGTGGCGGCGTCGGGTCCCGGCAGCGTCCGCCACTCGACGTCGTACATCCAGCTGTCCGGATCGTCCGCGGTCCGCGGCGTGCGGGGAGCGGGTGGGGTGGCGGTGGTCACGAGGGCGTCCTTCTGGGCGGGGGCCCGGCCGGTGAGGTGGTGGAGCCGCGCGCCTCTCATGTCGGCCAGGAGCCGGCCGGAGGCGTCGCGCAGGTGCAGGTCGGCGACGACGGTGTCGGTGTCGGTATGTGCGCCCGGCGCCGGGCGGGCGTGGCCGAACAGCCCGGTTCCGGGCCGGTCGTAGGAGCGGAACTCGTCGATGCCGCCGAGGACGAAGGCGTTGTCCGGATCGGCCGTCGACCGGGGGCGGAGCGCTGCCATCGCCTGGCTGCCGGCGTCGAGCAGCGCCGGATGGAAGTGGTGCCCGGCGAGGCCGGCGCGCAGTTCGTCGGGGCATGCGACGCGTGCCAGTGCCTCGCCGTCCCGGCACCACAGGTCCGTCAGGCCCCGGAAGGCGCCCTGCCACTGATTGCCGCGTTCGGCGTGGTAGGCGTAGAAGTCGGCGGCGCCGAGGCGCTCGGGGAGGGTGTCCTGGAGGGCGGCCAGATCGACCGGGGCTTCAGGTCCGGGGTGCGCCGGGAGGGCGTAGCCCCGTGCTCGGGCGAGCAGCGCCCATGGCGCGTGTCCGGTGGGTCGGCCGTGTACCTGGAGGGTCAGTTCGGTCCCGGCCACGCCGACGCTCACCCGCAGGGTGGGAGCCGGGCCGTCCTCGTCGAGGTAGAGGGCGTGCGTGAAGTGGACGTCCGCGAGGGCCACCGGTCCGTCGCCTAGTACCTGACGCGTCGCCTCCGTCAGCAGTTCCAGGTGGACGGCTCCCGGCAGGACGATCGTGTCCTGGACCCGATGACCGGCCAGATAGGCGTGGCGACGGGTGTTGAGGGGGCCCTGCCACACCCGGGTGCCGTCGGCGGCCGTCGTGAGCCGGCCCAGGAGGGGATGCCGGCGCGCCGCGTCGAGCGGCGGCCGGGTGGAGGTCGGCGCGTCGGCGGTGGCCTCCCGTACAGGGGCGGGTTCGGGCAGCCAGTGCCGGTCGCGCTGCCAGGGGTAGCCGGGCAGCGGGACGTGGTGTCCGGCGTCGACGACGGCGGCGAGGTCGATCGGCACGCCGGCGGTGTGCAGGGTGCCGGCCGCGGTGAGCAGCGCGGTGCGCTCGCTCTCGTGGCGGCGCAGCGATCCCACCACCGTGACGTCCGCGAGGCCCGCCGCCCGGGCGGTCTCCCTGATCCCGCCCACGAGCACGGGGTGCGGGCTCATCTCGATGAACACGGTGTCGGCGGTGTCGAGTTGACGGCGCACGGCGCCGACGAAGTCCACGGGTTCACGGATGTTGCGCACCCAGTACCGGGCGTCCATGCCGGAGCCGTCGACGACCTCGCCGAGGAGGGTGGAGTGGATGGGTACGGACGCCGGGCGAGGGGCCACGTCGTCCAGCGCCTCCAGCAGGTCGTCGTGGAGCACGTCCATCTGCGGGCAGTGCGAGGCGAAGTCGACGTTGACGAGCCGATGGGGTGTCCCCTGGGCGTCGAGTGCCGCGAGGACCGCGGCCAGCGCGTCCGCGTCACCGGAAAGCAGCGTGGACGAGGGGCTGTTGGCGGCCGCGACGGCCACGGTGTCCTCGTGGCCAGTCAGCGCCCGGGCCGCGTCGGCGGCGGGCAGCGCGACCCAGGCCATGGCGCCGTGGCCGGACAGGCGCTTGGCGATCCGGCTGCGGCGGCAGATGACGGCGGCGGCGTCCTCGATGCTCAGGGCGCCCGCGATGTACGCCGCCGCCGATTCGCCCATGCTGTGGCCGATGACGACGTCGGGTTCGATCCCCCAGGAGCGCCACAGCTGTGCGAGGGCGATCTCCATCGCCCACAGGACGGGCTGGACGACGTCGAGTTCGGCGAGGCGTTGTTCGGAGCCGTCGCGGAGCAGTTCGACGACCGACCAGCCGGTCTCGGCCCGGACGGCCGCGTCGCAGCTCCGCAGGGCGCGGGCGAAGACGGGCTCGTCCTCGAGCAGTTCGCGTCCCATGCCCACCCACTGGGAGCCCTGGCCGGGAAAGACGAAGGCCACCCGGGGGCGCCGGGCGGAGTCGGTGTATTCCGAGGCGGACAGGCCCGGTTCGGGTTCGTCCCGCACGAAGGCGTCCAGTGCGAGCGCGGCCTGCTCGCGGGAGTCGGCCGGCAGGGCGAGCCGGGCGTCGAGGTGGGAACGGTGCTGGGCCGCGCTGTGGCAGATGTCGCGAAGGCGGTGCTGAGCGCTCTTGTCGTCGGTCAGGAAGCGGGCGACCGAACCCGCGAGTGCCTTGAGCGCCTCGGGGGTCGCGGCGGAGAGGGTGAGCAGTTGGGGCCGCTCCGGCGACTCTTCGCCTGCCCCATCGCCTGCGCCTGCGCCTGCGACCGCGCCTGCCCCTGCGGGCCGCACTTGGCGGCCGGGCACGTACTCCTCCAGCACGATGTGGGCGTTGGTCCCGGACAGTCCGAAGCTGCTGATGCCCGCGAGGGCGGGCCGGCCGGCGTCGGGCAGCGGTGTGTTGCGGGTCGCGACGGCCAGCGGAAGCGCCGCCCAGGGCACGGCCGGGTTGGGGGTGCTCAGATGCAGGCTGGGTGGGACGGCGCGCTGTTCGAGGCAGAGGACCGCTTTGATGAGGCCGGCGATTCCCGCCGCCGCCTCGGCGTGCCCGATGTTCGTCTTGACCGAGCCCACGAGCACGGGGTGAGCGGCGGACCGGCCTGTGCCCAGGACGTCCGCGAGTGCCTGGAGTTCGACCGGGTCGCCGACGGCGGTCCCGGTGCCGTGCGCCTCCACGTAGTCCACGTCGGCCGGGTCCACGCCCGCGTTCGCGTAGGCGCGGACGAGCACGTCGCGCTGGCCTTCGACGCCGGGGGTGGTCAGGTAGCCGCTGGAGCGGCCGTCGTTGCCCACGGCGGAGCCGCGCAGGACGGCCCGGACGCGGTTGCCGTCGGCCAGCGCCAGGGCGAGCGGTTTGAGGATCACGGTGCCGATGCCGTCGCTGCGGACGAAGCCGTCCCCGGACGCGTCGGCGAACTTGCAGCGGCCGTCCCGGGCGAGCATGCCGGCGCTGGAGTACCCGATGCCCTCTTCCGGCCGGAGTACGAGATTGACCGCGCCGGCGATGGCCGTCCGGCACTCGCCCAGGCGCAGTGCCTGGACGGCGTTGTGCACCGCCACCAGGCCCGAGGAGCAGGCCGTGTCGACGGTGAAGCTGGGCCCGCGCAGGTCGAAGGCGTACGACAGCCGGCCGGAGGTGATCGCGCGGAACGCGGCCCCGGTCAGGCCGTAGAGGTCGAGCCCATCTCGTCGCGTGTACTGGGTGTGCCAGTAGTCGCCGCCGGCCTGGCCCACGTAGACGCCGGTGTCGGAACCGGCCAGGTGCGCCAGCGGGATGCCCGCGTCCTCGAGTGCCTCGTAGGCGACCTCCAGCAGCAGGCGCTGCTGGGGGTCCATCTTCCCGGCCTCGCGCGGAGCGATGCCGAAGAACTCGGCGTCGAAGTCGGCTACGCGGCGCAGGAATCCGCCCCACCGGCTGACGGTCCGTCCGGGGGTACGCGGCTTCGGGTCGTAGAGGGCCTCGACGTCGTACCGGTCGGCGGGGATGTCGGTGATCGCGTCGGTGCCGTCGCGCAGCAGGGTCCACAGGTCGTCGACGGTGTCGGCGCCGGCGAAGCGGCCGGCCATGCCGATGACGGCGATGGGTTCGGCGGCGCGGTTCGCTGCGGTGGGACGGGACGGGTCGTCCACGGGCACGGGCACGGGTGGTTCCTGGTTCGTGAGTCGGTGGTCGGAGGTCAGCCGCGTGGCGGGCCGACCGCCGCTGTGGTGGCGCCCGCACGGTGGCCGTTCGGCCGCGGGCCGGCCCCGCTGGGTCCGGGCGGGCCGAGATCTCGCGAGGGGCGGGACCACGGGCCGGCCGGGACGACCTCGGGAGGGGCACGGTCGGCCACGCGGTCCCCGGGGAGGGGGCGCGGTCGCCCACGCGGTCCTCAGGGGCTCGTGCCGCCCTGCCCGGACGCGGGTGCGCCGGGGTGTGGTCCCCCGTACCGGGTGCGGCGGCGCGCGGCCGTGCCGCCGCACCCGGTACGGGGGTGGTCTCAGCCGGTGCGGGGTACGACGGCGAGCCGCCGGTCCGCCATGTCCTGGACCGTGTCGAGATCCTGATCCGTCTCGGGGTCGGGGGTCGCGTCGGGCAGGTCGTCCTCCAGTCGGCGCAGCGGCCGCCAGCACAGGCCGAGCGTGCCCCAGACGGCGATGCACACCCCGCACACGATCAGCAGAAGGGCCATGCCGCGGCCGGGACCGGTGCCCAGCGCGTCGCCCAGCGCCGCGTGCTCACGCAGGGCCGGGGCGAACACGTGATCGGCGAGCGGGCCCGCCGCGAGGAGGCCCAGGGGCTGGGTGGCGAGGGCGAGCGTGACGTTGGTGGCCAGGACCCGGCCCTGCAGTTCCTGCCCGACCTTGACCTGGATGATCGACAGCCAGTGCGCGTTCAGCACGGCCATGGCCCCCATCCGCACCGCGAGTCCGGCCGCCACCAGCGGCAGGGACGCGTGCAGGCCCATCAGGACGGTGCCCGCTCCCACGCCGAGGGTGGCGCCGATCATGCCGGTCGCCCGGCGCCGGGTGCCGCCCCACGGCACCATCAGCAGGCCGCCGACCACGCCGCCCAGTCCGCCGATGGTCGTGACCAGTCCTAGCTGCGGGACACCGGCGAACGACAGGACTAGCGGCTGTACGGCGACGAACACCACGGAGGCGAAGAGGTTCAGCACGGCGGCGAAGCCGGTCAGCAGCAGCAGCGGCCTGCGCCGCGCGATGAACCGCCAGCCTCCGATGAGTGCCTGTCCGAAGGTTTCCCGCTGCCGGGGAAAGAGGCGGTCGGGGAAGCGTACGGCCAGCAGGGACGCGATGCCGGCGGCGAAGGCGCCCACACCGGCGGCGACGACGCCGGACACGCCCACCACCGCCACGAGCGCGCCGCCCAGGAGCGGTCCGACGACGGTGGCGAAGCCGAGTCCGAGTCCGACGAGGGCGTTGGCCTGCGGCAGATAGGGCTTGGGCACCAGTTGGGCGGTGGCGGCCAGGTACGCGGGCCGGTGGAAGGCGGTGGCGAGTGCGGTGATCGTGACGATCAGGCACACGGCCGGCAGCGACAGCCGGTGGGTGAGCAGGAGCACGGCCGGCGCGGCCATCGCCAGGGCGCTGACGGTGTCGGCGGCGAGCATCACCCGGCGGCGGTCCACCCGGTCGGCCACCGTTCCGCCGACCGGGGTGGCGAGGACGGCGGGAAGCGTGGCGAGCATCGTGACGAGGGCCAGGTCCAGGACCCGGCCGCTGCGCTGGTAGGCCCACACGCCGAGGGCGAACATGCTGAGGCTGCCGCCCAGCATGGACAGGAACTGGCCGCCGGCGACGGTGTAGAAGGCCCGCAGACCGGAGGGCCGCGCGGGGGCCGGGGCGGCCGGCTCGGGCAGGTGGCCGGCGGTCCAGTCCGTGATCCGTCGTCCGAGCAGGGCGGCGAGGGCGGTCGCCTGGTGCCGCAGGAAGTAGTGGCCCGCCTTCGGGATGGTGGCGAGCGCGACCCGGGGGGAGAAGGTCTCCCATTCGCGGTAGCGCTCCTGGTACAGCTCGGTGGAGTGGTCGGCCTCGCCCACCACGCACAGGATCGGGGCCCGCAGGGCGGCGCCCGGCGCGGCGAGTTGCCGGGCGTACCAGGCCCTGGCCTCGCCGGAGTCGTGACGCATGGCCCGTAGCGCGGTCTCGGTGGCCGTGTCGTCCATGTCGTCGAGGATGCCGCCGGTCGTGCGCAGCACGTCCCGGTAGTGGCGGTTGGAGGCCCATCGCTCCAGGGGCAGGACCCGGTGGGCGAAGGCGGCGGCCCGTCCCGGCAGCCGCGCGGAGGGGAAGTTGCCCGCCACGACCACGCCGAGCACCTCGCGGCCGCCGTCCTCCAGCCTGCGGGCCAGGGCGACGGCCGCGGCGGAGCCCACGGAGTGTCCGTAGACGACGACGGGCCCGCTCACGGTCGCGTCGATCTCCTCGGCGAGCCGTTCGGTCAGCTCGTCCAGCGGCAGGAACTCCTCCGCGGGCCGGGCCGGATCGTGTCCCGGCAGCTCGACCGCCAGGAGCGCCAGATCGTCCGGCAGGGCGGCGGCGAGCGGCTGGTACACGGCCGCCGATCCGCCGCCGTAGGGGACGCAGACCACGGTGGCCGTGGCGTCGCGCGTCCCGCTCAGGCGGTGCAGCAGACGGCCCTGCCCGGTGTCGGACGCTTCGAGGTGCGCGGCCAGTTCCCGGATGGTGGGACGGGTGAACATGTCGATCACCCGCAGGCCGGGGTCGCAGGCCCGGACGGCGCGGACCGCGGCGAACGAGTCCCCGCCGAGGGCGAAGAAGTCGTCGTCGATGCCGATGTCGTCCATCCCGAGGATCCGCGTCCAGGCCTGGGCCAGGCGGTGCTCGGTGGGGGTCTGCGGCATCGCCCGGCTTCCGGCCTCCTCGGGCGCGGGCAGCGGCAGGGCCTTTCTGTCGACCTTGCCGTTCGCCGTGAGGGGCATCCTCGCGAGCACGGTGAGGGAGGCGGGCACCATGTATTCCGGGAGGCGCTCGCGCAGTCCGGTACGGATCTGCCGGACGTCGAGCCGACTCCCGGACTCCGGCACCACCCAGGCCGCCAGCGCCTGGCGCTGCCCTTCGCCGACGGGCAGGACGACCGCTTCGGCGACGCCCGGCAACTGCCGCAGGGCGTCGGCGACATCGCCCGGTTCGACCCGGTAGCCGCGCACCTTGACCTGGTCGTCGACCCGTCCGCGGAACTCCACCCAGCCGTCCCGGCGGATCCGCAGGACGTCTCCGGAGCGGTACATGCGCTGTCCGTCGACGGTGATGAACCGCTGGGCGGTGAGCTCGGGTGCCCCGATGTAGCCCCGGGCGACGCCGGGACCGCCCACCAGCAGTTCTCCCGGGATGCCCACGGGCACCGGGCGGCCGTCGCGGTCGGCGAGGAAGCCCACGGTGTTGGCGACCGGCCGGCCGAGGGGGACGATGCCGGTGCGCAGGTCCTCGGGGACGTCGTCGACGTCGCAGACCGTGCGGACCATGGTGGATTCGGTGTGCCCGTAGTGGTTCTGCACCCGCAGTCCGGGGCGGGCGGCGCGGGCCCGCTCGACGATGGACCAGGGCAGCGCCTCGCCCGCGAACATCAGCAGTTTGCGGGGCAGGACGGCGCCGACGTCGCCGTGGGCCGCCAGCAGCTCGAAGTGGCTCGGGACGAGCTTGATGACGTCCATGGGGTGGTCGGCCAGGTAGCCGGCGAGCGCGACCGGGTCCATGGCCGTCTCACGGGCGACGAAGTGGACGGTGCCGCCGGTGGTGAGAGCGGCGTGGAAGCAGGTGTGGGCGAAGTCCGCGGCGATCGTCGACATCACGGCGAACACACCGCCGCGGACGTCGTCGCCCAGGTGTTCCAGCACGCCGTCCAGGTAGTCGGTCGCGCTGGCGTGCTCGACGGCGACGCCCTTGGGCGTGCCGGTGGATCCGGAGGTGAAGATGACGTGCAGCAGGTGTCCGGGGTCCAGCGGGATGTCGGGCCGGTGCTCCGGCCGGTCCGCGAGTACGGCCGGGTCGTCCAGGACGACGATGTGCCGGCCGTCTCCCTCGACGAGGTGGGTGAACTCCCGCACGGTGACCACCGTGCGCACCCGCGCGGTGTCCAGGATCGCGGCGATCCGGTTCGCGGGGTGCGTGGCGTCCAGCGGCAGATAGCCGGCGCCGGCCTTGAGCACGCCGTGCAGGGCGGCCGGCAGGGCCACCGAGTGCTCCAGCAGCACGCCGACGGGCTGGTCGGGCAGGACGCCCGCGGACATGAGGGCGTGGGCGACGCGATTGGCCGCGCGGTCGAGCTGCCCGTAGGTCAGCGTGCCGTCGGGCGCCACGACAGCGAGCGCGTCGGGGGTGCGGTCCGCCCACCGCTCGACGAGCGGATGCAGGGTGCGGGGGGCCTCCTCACGCACCGGGCCGCGCAGCTCCGACGCGGCCAGGGACACCGGCGCGGCGGCGGACACCGGCGCGTCGACGTCGTCAACCAACTGCGCCAGCACGTCGAGGTACCACGAGGCGATGCCCTGGACGGTGTCCTCGTCGAACAGCTCGCTGCGGTAGTTGAGGGTGCCGGTGAAGCCGGACGGTCCCTCCGCCACGGTGACGTGGAGGTCGGACTTGGCGGACAGGACCGGTCGGCCCAGCGCGTCGGCGTCGAGGCCGGGGAAGGCCGGCGGTTCGTCGTCCAGGACGAGGAAGTTGAACAGCGTCTGGACGATCGGGGCCGCCGTGGCGGTGCGGTCGGGCCGCAGCCTGGCCACCACCTGCTCGAACGGCACGTCGGCGTGCGCGTAGGCGTCGAGCGCCACCTCCCGCACCCGCGTGAGCAGTTCGGCCCCCGTCAGGTCGCCAGAGAGGTCGGTGCGCATGACGACGGTGTTGACGAAGCAGCCCACCATGCCGTCGGTGCCGGGGTGGCGGCGGCCCGCCTCCACGACGCCCACCGGCACGTCGGTGGTGGCGCACATGCGCGACAGCAGCGCCTGCCACGCCGCGAGGAACACCATGAACGGGGTGCAGCCGGTCCGTTCGGCCACCGCGCGGACCTGTTCGGCCAAGGGGCCGGTGACCGCGAGGGCGACCTCACTGCCGGCCGACCCGGCGACCGGGGGCCTGGGTCGGTCCAGCGGGAGGTCCAGCAGCGGTGCGAGATCGGCCAGTTCCTCCTCCCACCAGTCGACGGCCTCGGGCTGCTCGGAGCGGGCGGCCAGCCACGCGGCGTAGTCCGTGTGCTGGGCGGCGGGCGGCGGACTCTGGCCGAGGCCGAGCCGTGCCGCGTACAGCACCGGGAGTTCGGCGCGGATCAGCCCCAGGGACCAGCCGTCGATGGCTACGTGATGGAAGGTCAGCGCGAGCACATGCTCGTCGCCGGTTCGCCACAGCGCCGCGCGCAGGGGCGGCCGCGTCGCGAGGTCGAAGGGCTCGTCGGCCTCCGCGGCCAGCGCCTCCTCCAGCCGCTCGGGCCGTACGTCCCCGGTGGACACCGGTACGTCCGCGGCCTCGCCGACCACGGTGACGGGTTGCCCGCCGTGTTCCTCGATCCGGCCGCGCAGCACCTCGTGGCGCTGCGCCAGATCCCGGACCGCGCCGATCAGGGCCGCCTCGTCCACGGCGCCCCGCAGCCGCAGCACGAGGCGGGCGTGGAACGCGGTACCGCTGGTGCCCAGTTCCTCCAGGAACCACAGGCGGGACTGCGCGGCCGACAGCGGGAGGGGTGCGGCGGGGTCGAAGCGGCGTGGAATGGTGTCGGCGGGCTTGGCGAGTGCCGCGGCCAGGCGCCGTTCCAGCAGTTCACGGGAGCGTGCCCGCGGGTCGGCTGTGGTCGAGCGCGGGGCCGTACCGAGGGCCTCAGTTCCCATTGCGTTCATTCTCCATCGACGTGCGCGCTGTCGCAGGGGGCCGAGTGGCCGGGCGCACGCACGCGTGTCCGTGCGGCGCCACCTGTTCCTTCGCGGTCTTGCGTGTCCGGCTCGCGGCCGGCGTGGGGCGAGCGATTGAGTGGAAGTCGTGCGGGGCGGGTGCCCGCCCGCGGGTGCCGGCGGGCGGGGTGCGGGGGTGCCGGATCATGGCCCGGACGCCTCCGGGGGCCGCGGTTCGATCCGCAGGCGGCCGATGGCCTCCTCGGCCCGGCGTACGGCCTGCTCACGCGTCGCCGCGCAGCTCACGGCGTAGGCGGCGCGGTCCAGGGAGTGGCGCGGCTCGCGGGTGCGCGCTCCGGGCTCGACGAGGAACCGGCAGGCCATCACGTCCGGTACGGCGTAGGCCGCCGCCAGTCCGTCGAGGCTCTCCACCACGCCGTCCGGGGCTCGCAGGAAGCGGACGGCTGCGGCCTTGCGCGCCCGCCGCGGCAGGGGCGCGGACGGTTCCTCCCCCCGGAGCACGCTCCAGAAGGCGCGCACCAGTTCGGTGTCGTACGCCCACTCGATCAGGTCCACGATCTCGTCGCCCGGCGGGCGCCCGGCGCACTCGACCAGGTAGGGCGTGCCGTCCTCGACGATCCACTCGCAGTGCACCATGCCCGTGCCGAAGCCGACCGCGCGCACGACCTGCTCGGTCCGCTCACGCAGGAGCGTGTCGAGCTCGCCGGAGATGTCGGCGGGTACCAGGTGTCCGCGCTCGACCGGCCGGGGGCCGGGGAAGAGGTCCTTCTCGGTGACGTTGCCGAACAGGACGCGGCCCGCCGACACCAGCATCTCCACGCTGTACTCGCGGCCGCTGACGTACCGCTCCACCAGCATCCGCGCCGGGAGCGGCCGGTCCGGCAGCCAGACCCCGCCGGTCAGGGCGGCGCACTCGGCGACGCACTCGGCCCAGGCGTCGTCCGCCTCGTCCGCGTGGCGCAGGACGCGGATGCCCACGCTCCCCTGCCGGTCGGCCGGTTTGAGCACCGCCGCACCGGGGTGGGCCGCCATGAACGCCCGCACCTGCTCCGGATCGTCCACCGCCTGCGAGGCGGGGTTGGGGATGCCGGCCGCCCGGGTGACCCCGCGCAGCAGCGCCTTGTCGTGCAGCACCTGTGCGGCGCCGAGCCCGGCGCCCGGAAGCCCGTAGCGCTCGGCGAGGCGCGCGGCGAACACGGTGGCGTCCTCCACCACCGGCGCGATCGCGGCGGGTGCGAGATCGGGGTGGGCGTCGTGGAACGCGTCGGCCGCGCCCGCGAGTTGGTACTCGAACGCGACCAGCTCGCGGATCACCTCCGCGTCCCGCGCCTGCGCGCGCAGTGCGCGTTTGCGGACGACGTCGGGCTCCTCGATGACGATCACCGAGGCATCGGGCTGGAACGCGCCGACGGCGGCCACCGCGGTCCAGGTGAACCCCACCATGATCACGGGGTGTGTCGTCATGTCCTGCTTCCCGCTCGGTCGTTCCTGGTCGGCCAAGGCGCCGGATCCGGTCATGCCGGTGCCTCGCCCTGCTCTTCGGCGAGGCGCTCCAGCATCAGCCGCTCGACGTCGTCGGCGAAGTCCGCGAGCACCGGACGGTCGAACACGGCCCGTACCGGGATCCGTTGGCCGATCGCCTCACGCAGTCGGCCCACCATCCGGGTCGCGGCCAGCGAGGTGCCGCCCAGCGCGAAGAAGTCGCCCCGGGCCGCGACCTCGTCCACGTGCAGCACCTCGGCCCAGACCTTCGCCACGACCTGCTGCATCAGGGACATGGGTGCGTCCGCCGCCAGCTCGGCCACGGCCGGCTCGGGCAGCGCGGCGCGGTCGACCTTGCCGTTCGGCGTGGTGGGGAAGGCGTCCAGCACCATCCAGCGGCGCGGGACCATGTAGTCGGGCAGCCGCTCGGCTAGATGGCTCTCGAAGGGAGCGTGCGCGGTTGCCGTGGACACGACATAGCCGACCAGGTGCCGTTCACCGGCCGGGCCGGCGACGGTGACGACCGCGTCGGCGACGTCGGGGTGCTCGCGCAGCACGGCCTCGATCTCGCCGAGCTCGACGCGCTGGCCCCTCACCTTCACCTGGAGGTCGCCGCGCCCCAGGTACTCCAGCCCCCGGCCGTGCCGGCGCACGAGGTCGCCCGTGCGGTAGCAGCGCTCGCCGTCGGCACCGGTGACGAAACGCTCGGCGGTCAGCTCGGCCCGGTCCAGGTATCCGGTGGCCACGCCCGCGCCCGCGATCCACAGCTCGCCGGCGCTCCCCGGCAGCGCGGGCCGGCCCCACCGGTCGACCACGTGGATCCGGGTACCGGCGATCGGGGTGCCGATGGGCACGGCACGGTCGGTCGCCTGCCCGTCCACCCGGCCGATGGTCGAGTAGATCGTGGTCTCCGTGGGTCCGTAGGCGTTCCACAGCTCGCCGAGCCGCGGCGCGAGGTCACGGGCGAGGACGGGGTCGAGGAGTTCACCGATGCTGATCACCCGCATCCCGGGCCGGTCGGGCCAGTCGGCGGCCTGGAGCAGGCGCAGCGTGGTCGGCGTGGCCGTCGCGACCGTCACGCCGGTCCGCTCGATCCACTCGGCCAGCGCGTGGCCGTCGGTGGTGGTGTCGCGGTCCGCGAGCGCCAGCCGCGCGCCGCGGGCGAGGGTGACCCACAGTTCGTAGCCGAACACGTCGAAGGTGAACGGCACCACGCCGAGGGTGACGTCGTCCTCGGTCATCCCGGGCCGGGCCGACAGCGCGGCGACGAAGGCGGCCAGGTTCGCGTGCGTCACCTGCACCCCCTTCGGCCGTCCGGTGGAGCCGGAGGTGAACAGCACGTAGGCCGTCCGCTCCGGTTCGGGTTCCGGCAGGTCGGCCGGACGGGCCCGGGTCACGGCCTCGTCCACGTCGATCACGTGCGCTCCCGGCAGGGCGCGGGCCGCGGCCAGGGCCGTGCCGCCGGAGACGACCACGCGCACCCCGGCGTCCGCGGCCAGCCCGGCCAGCCGGCCCGGCGGGTGCTCGGGGTCCAGCGGCAGGTACGCCGCCCCCGCCCTCAGCACGCCGAGCAGCGCCCCCGGCAGCCGCCGGTCGCGGGGCAGGCAGACGCCGACCGGTTCTCCCGGCTTGAGGCCCCGCGCGGCGAGGACGGCCGCGATCCGGCCGGAGGACTCGGCCAGTTCGCCGTAGCCGACCGTGCCGTCGGCGGCGAGCACCGCGACGGCGTCCGGCCTGCGGCGGGCCTGCTCCAGCACGGCGCCGACGACCGTGGCGGGCCGGTCCGGCGCCAGCGCCTCGCCCGTGGCGGCCGAGCGCAGTTCGGCGCGCTCGCCCGCCGTGAGCGGGTCGAGGGCGAGGATCGGCCGGTCCGGCTCGTCGAGCGCGCCATCGAGCAGGGCGACGAACCAGCGCGCCCAGCGGCTCACGGTGGCCTGGTCGAACAGCCCGGTCCGATAGGTCAGCGTGCCCGTGAACCCGGTGCCGTCGTCCATCAGCGCGAGCGAGAGATCGACCTGCGCCGCCGTGCGCGGCGTGTCGACCCGCGCCGCGGAAAGGTCGGCGAAGGTGTCCGCGGCGGCGGGCACGCCGATGACGTTCAGCATCGCCTGGAAGAGCGGTGTGGAGTCCGGATCACGTTCCGGCCGCAGACGTCGGACGACCTCCTCGAACGGGGTGTCGGCGCGGTCGAGGGCGTCCAGCACCCTGCTTCGGGTGCGCAGCAGCGCCTGTCTGACCGTGGGGTCGCCGGAGAGGTCGCCGCGCAGGACCAGGGTGTTCGCGAAGCAGCCGACCATGCGCTCGGTGCCGGGCAGCGTGCGCCCGGACACCGGTACGCCGACCGGCACGTCCTCGGTGCCCGCGAGCCGGGCCAGCAGTGCCTGCCAGGCGGTGAGCAGCACCATGAACGGCGTGCAGTCCAGCTCCGCCGCCACCCGCCGCAGGCGTGCGGCCAGTTGGGCGGGGAGTTCCACCGGCGCGGAGGCGCCCGCCCAGCCGGCCGCCGGTCCGCGCGGCCGGTCCACCGGCAGCGCGAGCGGGGTCAGGCCGTCCAACTGCGCTGTCCACCAGTCCAGATGGGCGTCCGCGGCGTGTCCGTCGCGTTGCGTACGCTGCCACTCGGCCACATCCGCGTACTGCGCTGCGAGCGGCCGCGGAGCCGGTCCGGTGCCGCGCCGCGCCAGGTACAGCGCCGACAGGTCGTCCGTGATCGTCGCCCAGGACCAGGCGTCGACGGCGATGTGGTGCACCGTGAGCACCAGGACGTGTTCGGTCGCCGAGGTGCGCAGCAGCAGCGCCCGCGAGGGCGGTTCGCGGTCCAGGGCGAACGGCCGCGACACCTCCGCGCGTACCACTGCGTCGACGCCGTCCGTCCCGGCGTCCACGACGGGCATCGCGAGGGTGGCGGGGGCGGCCGGCGCGGTCACCGGCCCTGACTCCGTCTCGGTGACGACGGCGCTCAGCACCCCGTGGCGGTCGCCGAGTGCGCGCACCGCCGCATGCAGGGCGGGCACGTCGAGCGGGCCGTTCAGCCGCAGTGCCACGGCGGTGTGGTACGCGTCGCTGTCGGGGCGCAGCCGCCACAGGAACCACAGCCGCTCCTGCGCGGGCGACAGCCGCGCCGGGGCGGCGGGATCCGCGCGCCGGGGCACGGGCCCGGACGCGGCCTGCCCCGCCGTGCGGCGTTCCAGCTCGGCGGCCAGGTCGCGCAGCACCGGCTTTTCGAAGACCACCCGTACGGGCAGCCGGCAGCCGGTGGCCTCGGCCAGCAGGCCCACCATCCGGGTGGCGGCGAAGGAGTGGCCGCCGAGCGCGAAGAAGTCGTCGCTCGCGCCGACCCGGGGCACACCGAGCAGTGCCGTCCACACCTCGGCGACCGCCCGCTCGGCGGCGGTGGCCGGTGCGACCGCGGCGGCCTCGGACCGGGCGGCCCTCGGTGCCTGGCGCAGGGCCGCCCGGTCGGGCTTGCCGTTGGAGGTGAGCGGGATGCGCTCCAGGACCACGACGTCGGACGGGACCATGTGGGCGGCGAGCGACTCGCGCAGCCGGGCCCGGATCCCGTCGGGCCCCGGCGTGTGGCCGGGCGCGGGCACGACCCAGCAGACCAGCCGCCGTTCGTGCGCTTCGCCCTCGGCCAGTACGACGGCCTCGGCGACCTCGGGCAGCGACCTGAGCGCGGCCGTCACCTCGCCCGGCTCGACGCGGTAGCCGCGCACCTTGACCTGGTCGTCGGCGCGGCCGAGGAACTCCACGACGTCACCGTCGCGCAGTCGTACCAGGTCGCCGGTGCGGTACCAGCGGCCGCCCCGCGGGTCGTCGACGAAGCGTTCCGCGGTCAGGTCCGGTCGTCCCACGTAGCCGCGGGTCACGCCCGGTCCGCCGAGGAGGAGTTCGCCGGGGACGCCGGCCGGCTGGGGGCGGCCCGCACGGTCCACCACGCGGCCGATCACGTTGGGCAGCGGGCGGCCCAGCGGCACCAGCCCGGTGCGCGCCGCCTCGGGGACCTCGTCCACGTCGCAGACCAGCGACATCATCGTGGCCTCGGTGGGCCCGTAGTGGGTGTGCACGGCGAGGTCGGGCCGCACCCGGCGGACGTCCTCGACCAGGGACCACGGGCAGCCCTCACCGCCGAGGATGAGCAGCCTGCCGGGCAGGACGCCGGCGAGGTCGCCGTGGCGGGCGAGCATGGTGAGGTGGCTCGGGACGAGTTTGACCACGTCCACCCGGTGCCGCGCGAGGTACGCGGCGAAGGCCCGCGGGTCGGTCGCGGTCTCCCGGTCCGGCAGGTGCAGGGTGCCGCCGGTAAGCCAGGCCCCGTAGAGGCAGGCCAGGCCAAGGTCGGCCGCGACCGTGGACACCATCGCGAAGGACCCGCCCGCGACCTCGGGCATGCGGCCGATCAGACCGGTGACGCAGTGGGCCAGGTTGCCGTGCCGGACCGCGACGCCCTTGGGGGCCCCGGTCGAGCCGGAGGTGAAGATGATGTGCGCCAGGTCGTCGGGGCCGACCCGCACGTCCGGCCGCGTCCGCGGACCGTCGCCGTGGGCGGCCGGCTCGACGACATCGGCGAACCCGCGTACGCGGTCCGCCGGTTCGCCCGCGGTCACCACCAGCCGGGTGCCGGAGGCCCGCAGCATGTCGTGGATGCGGGCGGCGGGGTGGGCCGTGTCCATCGGCAGGTAGGCGCCGCCCGCCTTGAGGATGCCGAGTACGGCCGTGGCGAAGTCCGCTCCGGGATCCAGGAGGACGCCGACCGGACGGTCCGGGCCGACGCCGAGCGCGATCAGCCGGTGGGCGAGGCGGTTGGCGCGCCGGTCCCACTCGCCGTAGGTCAGGCTGCCGTCGGCGCCGGTCACGGCCGTCGCGTCCGGGCGCTCGTCCGCCCACCTCTCGATCAGCGTGTGCACCGGCACCTCGGCCGGCGCGGTGACGGGACCAGCGAGCGCGGGTCCGGTCTCCGGTTCCAGGGGGATCTCGCCGACCGGACGTGCCGGATCGGCGGCCATCCCCTCCAGCAGCGCGAGGAACCACCGCACGAGGTTCTCGGCGGTCGCCGCGTCGAACAGGTCGCCGCGGTACTCCAGGCGGCCGCTCACACCGGATCCGGGCCCGCCGTCGGCCAGCTCCATGCTCAGGTCGAACTTGGCCGTACGAGGCGGCACGTGCCGCCACTCGGCGTGCACGCCGGGCAGGGCGGGGGCTTCCAACGCGTCGTACAGGTTGAGCAGCACCTGGAACACCGGCGTGGCCGACAGGGTCCGCTCCGGGCTGAGCCGTTCCACGACGCGTTCGAAGGGCACACGGGAGTGAGCGAAGGCGTCCAGCGCGCCCGCCCGCACCCGGGCGATCAGATCGCGGCCGGTCGGGTCGCCCGCGAGGTCGGTGCGCACCACGACCGTGTCGAGGAAGCAGCCGACGGCCGCCTCGCTCGCCTCGGTGTGCCGTCCGGCGTGCGGGACGCCCACCGCGACGTCGTCGGTGTCCGCGAGCCGTCCCAGGAGGGCCTGCCAGGCGGCCATGAGCACCATGAACGGGGAGGCGCCGCTCTCCGCGGCGACGGCGCGCACCCGGGCCGCCGTCGAGGGCGGCACCGTGACCGGGGTGGCCGCGCCGGGCCACGCCGATGCCAGGGTGCGGGGCCGGTCGGTGGGCAGGTCGAGCAGGGCGGGCAGGCCGGCCAGGTTCGCGGCCCACCAGTCGAGACCGGCCGCGTCCTCGGGCTCCTCGCGCACCACGTCCGCGTACTGCCGTGCCGGGGCGGGCGGTTCGCTCTCACCGCGCCGGGCGGCGTAGAGCGCGGCCAGGTCCGCGACGAGGATCCGGTGCGACCATCCGTCGGTGGCGATGTGATGGAGCGTGAGGGCCAGGACCCGGCAGCCGGGCGTGTGGAACAGCACGGCCCGCATGGGCGGTTCGGTGGTGAGGCGGAACGGGCGGCCGGTCTCCTCGGCGAGCGCCGCGTCGAGGTCCGCCTCGTCCACCTCCCGCACGGACACCGGCACGTCGGCGGCCGGACGGGTGCGCACGACCGGGAGCGGTCCGTCCGGATCGATGACGCCGCGCAGTACGCGGTGGCGTTCCGCCAGGTCCCGCAGGGCGCCGAGCAGTGCGCCCTCGTCCAGACTCCCGGTGAACCGCAGCACCACGGGCACGTTGTACGCCGGGCTGTCCGGCTCCAGTTGAGCGAGGAACCACAGTCTGCGCTGCGCGGCCGACAGGGGAGCCGGGCCTTCGGACGTCGCGGCCGCGGAAGGGACGGTGCCCTGGGCCACCGCCTCCCGGCCGGCCGCGAGACGCGCTGCCAGCCGTTCGCGCAGGCCGTCGCCTGTGTTGCTCATGGTGCCCTTTTCTTCGAAGTCGTGGGGCCGGCTCACCGGGAGGGCGGCTCTCGGTCCGGCGAGCGGCACACGCGTCTCCACCGGCCCTGGCCGAAGGGCCGGCCGCTGCCCGTGGCCGGGCCGGAGACGGTGATGACGGTCGGTGATGGTGACGGTGGCGGGGCGAACCCGCGATGGCCTTGACGCCCGCCGGGGTGACCGCGGTCGGCGGCCCCGATCCGGGCACCGACGGGCACGGCGGGACAGCCGGACGGTCAGTGGCCCGTGCGGGTCTGCGTCCGACGTAATCCCTTACCGGCCCTGGGGATGACTCTTTCTCCAACCGTGCGTAAAGCGAATGGTCCGCGGCTGCTCAGGCAGGCCCGGCGATCATCATGGAGGGGGCGAACGCCCTCGTTCCGACGCTTAACGCGTCCATGACGGCGACCGGCCCTGTTCTGACGCGATCCACACGCCGCGCCCCCGTACGATCGGTTTCCGGCGGATCTGCTCCCTTGCTTCCGCACATTGCGCGCGTGTTACTCGGATCCGCGCGTGGCGACAACGGCCTGTGCGGACCGCCGCCCCATCGGACCGGAATGGTGAAACCGGCCGTTGGCGACCTGGTCCTACGGAGACACGTCATGTCGCGCATATCTCGACGCGCCGCGAACTCCCCTTTCAGAAAGTCAAGAGACCGTAATCATGATGAGCCTTGAGCCGGTGGAAGAGCTGGTCTCCGCCGATGATTCCCGATACATCTGGTCCTATCCGGTCGACCAGCCGGCGTCGGAACCGCGGGCGAAGAAGGTCCGGACGGTCTGGTACGTCGGGCTTCCGCTCACGTCCGCTCATCGCGGCAGCCACTCCGGCGGAGGGGCCCTGATCGACGACGCGGGGGACCAGTCCCGCTACGCGAACGAGGGCACCGTCTACCCGCACTCCGCTCTCGTCGAGATGATCACGTACCAGAACGCGCACTTCCCCGATCTGGACTGGCAGTACCTGGACATGAGCCATCTCGAATGGGAGGCCGTGCGCGCGAGGATCCAGGCGGACCCGCCCGACATGGCGGCGTTCACGGTGTACTCCTCGACCGCGATGTGGGCCTACATCGTCGCCGCCGAGATCAAGCGGGTGAACCCGGACGCCGTGATCGTCTTCGGCAACGACCACCCCGGCATCCTGCATCGCGAAGTCCTCTCCGGCACCTACGGGTCGAAGATCGTGGACTTCGTCTGCACCGGGAACAACGGTCCCTTCACCATGATGGGACTGCTGTCGTGGATCGAGGGGAGAATCGATCTCGCGCGGGTTCCGTCCCTGGCGTACCGGAGCGCCTCCGGGGAGATCCACAACCAGGCGGCGCCCACGTATCCCCTCTCCTCACGGATGCTGCCGGACTACCGGCTCATCGAGGACCAGCTGGAAGCCCACTACGACGACGCGTTCAGGGTCTGGTACGCGTCGCACTACGACTTCAAGCGCATGGTCACCCTGCCGCTGGACGGCGGCTGCAACTGGGGGCGCCGCCCCACCCGCCGCTGCCTGCACTGCTCCATCCAGGGGCTGACGCCGAAGACGACCGACGTCAACGCGGCCGTGTCCACCCTGGAAGTACTCGTCGGCGAGCTGAAGTCGAACGTGTACGCGGCCGGCGACTCCACTCTGGGCATGTCGAAGGCTCAGTGGAACGGGAGTTCCTCCTTCCTCGACGAACTGGCCGAAGCCTGCGCCGGTTCGGAGATCCTCCGTGGCCAGCGGTTCATGCTCGCCTACGGACTGGTCTACGAGTTCCTGCAGTCGGCGGAGCTCTGCAAGGGATTCGTGAAGACCTGGAACGTCGGGATCGAGGCCTTCGACCCCAAGCTGCTCAAGGACAACTCGAAGGGCATCAACAAGGGACCGGACCGCGTTCTGGAAGCCCTGCAGCTGGCGCAGAGCCTCGACTACAAGATGTACCTCTCAGGGATCCTCGGACTTCCGGGCACCACGTTGCGGCAGCTCAAGGAGGAAGTGGACAACTGGCTCTCCATCGCGGAGACCTACGCGGGATCCATCACGACGATATCGGTCGCCGCGCCGGCCATCATCCCCGGATCCCGCATGTACCGTGACGCCTTCAAGAAGAACGCGACCGTGCGGGAATGGCACGGCGAGCTGCTCCCCATCAGGAAGCTCTCCGAGCTCTACATCCGGGAGAACACCGAAGTGGAGTTGGCGGACGTCGAAGCGGCGCTCACCGAACTCGGACGCGGGGTCATCGCCCTGGACAACGCGGGCGGCAACATCAAGTTCGGTGGTTACATGCTGGGCGGCGTGGACCACGAGGAGACCTACGAACGCGGTCTGCTTCAGGAGATCTTCGCCGAGCTGCGCTGACCCGATCATCTTCAGCTCCCCCGTGACGACGGCCCGCCATCACTGGCGGGCCGTCGTCATGTGGTCATGTCGTCACGTCGCTGCGAGCACGCGGTCAGCCGGCGGTCCCCCGGGCGTCGCTCTTCAGGTCGTCGAGCAGCAGCGCTTCCACAGCGGCGGCGAAGTCGCCGAGGACGGGGTGGTCGAACAGCAGCTGCACCGACACCGGGAGGTCGAGGGCTTCACGCAGTCGTCCGACGACGCGGGTGGCGGCGAGCGAGTGGCCGCCCAGGGCGAAGAACTGGTCGTCCCGCCAGACCGGGGAGACGTCCAGCACCGCGGCCCACACGTCGGCGACGAGCTGTTCGGCCTCTCCGCCGGGCGGCACCTGTGAGCGCCCGGACCGCTCCGCCGGCTCCGGGAGCGCCGCGCGGTCGACCTTGCCGCTGGTCGACGTCGGCAGCGCCGGCAGCGTCACCCACCGGCTGGGGACCATGTGCTCCGGCAGTCGCTCGCGAAGCCGTGCCTGGACCGCCGTCACATCGACCTCGGTGCCGGCGCCGACGGGCACCAGATACCCCACCAGGTGGGCGTCGCCGCCCGAACCGGACAGCGCCACGGCGGCGTCGGCGACGTCCGCGTCCGCGCGCAGCGCCGCCTCGATCTCGCCCGGCTCGACGCGGTAGCCGCGCACCTTCACCTGGCCGTCCCGCCGGCCGTAGTACTCCAGTGCCCCGTCGGCGCGCCAGACGGCCATGTCACCCGTGCGGTAGCAGCGCTCGCCGGGCACGAACGGGTCGTCCACGAACGCCGTCGAGGACAGGTTCCGGTACCCGCGCGCCACCCCGCCGCCCGCCACCCACAGCTCGCCGGTCACTCCCGGCGGCACCAGTCGGCCGAGCGGATCCATCACGTAGCAGCGCGTGCCCGCCACGGGACGGCCGATCGGCACCGGGTCGTCCGCGGCGGTCACCCGGTGCACGGTGGCGGTGACGGTCGTCTCGGTCGGCCCGTAGGAGTTCCACACCTGGCCGACCCGGCCCATCAGGTCGCGGGCGAGCCGCGTGTCCAGCACCTCGCCTCCGGTCAGGACCGGCATCCGCGGGTCGCCCGGCCAGTCGGCGGCGAGCAGCATGCGCATCGAGGTGGGCGTCAGGTGCAGCATCGTGACGCCGCTGCGGGTGATCCGCTCGGCCAGGGCGTACCCGTCCGTCGCGCAGGCCCGTTCGACGACGACGCAGCGGCCACCGACCGCCAGCGGCGCCCAGATCTCCTCGACCGAGACGTCGAAGGAGAGGGGAGCCACCGCGGCCATCGAGTCGGCCGCGCCGATGCCGGGCGTGACACGGAATCCCTCGACGAAGGCGGCCAGGTTGGCGTGTGTCACCTCGACGCCCTTGGGTCTACCGCTCGAACCCGAGGTGTACAGGACGTAGGCGAGGCCGTCGGGGCGCGCTCCGGGCAGCGCCCGCCGTACATCACGCGTGGCCAGCTCGTCGGCGTCCAACGGGAGGGGCAGTCCGGGCGGAACCGGTCCGCGCGCCAGTACCGCCCGGGCGCCGCCGTCGTCGGCGAGCCTGGTCAGCCGCTCGGCCGGGTAGCCGGGGTCCAGCGGCAGATACGCCGCGCCCGCCCGCCACACCGCGAGCAGGACCGCCGGGAGGAGATGGTCCCGGGGCACGCTCACTCCGACGACGTCACCAGGGCCTATCCCGGCGTCGAGCAGCCCCGCGGCCACCCGGCCGGACCAGGCGACGAGTTCGGCGTAGGTGAGGGAGTCCTCGGGCCCGGTCACCGCGACCGCGTCCGGCCGGGCGTCGGCCGCGGCGAGCACAGCGTCCGCCACGGTCGTCGGCACGGACTTCGGCAGCAACGGTCCCCGGGCGAAGGCCAGTACGGTGTCGCGCTCCCGTCCGGTGACCAACTCCAGCCCGCTCAAGGGCAGATCTGGGTCGGCCAGTCCCGTCCGCAGGGTCCTCAGCATGCGCTCGCCGAAGGCTTCCACGTCCGGCCGCCTGAAACGCCGGGTGGCGTACTCGATCTGGAGTTCCAGACCGGTGGCCGTCCGGGAGATGAAGACGGAGAACTCGTTCGCCGCGGCCCCGCTCCCCCGGTCCGAGCGCAGATCCAGACGGAACGGTCCGCGCACCAGCGTCGCCGGTTCGTCGAGGGGCAGCATAGTGATGACGACCGGCGTCCGTGACGCGCCGGCCACCCGGTGCGCCGGCAGCAGGTCGATCAACTCCCGTGCGGGAAGCTCCTGGTGGGCGAGCGCCGCGACGGTGGTGGTGGCGCAGTGCCGGACCAGGTCCCGGAAGGTCAGGTCGCCGGTCATGCGCAGCCGTAGGGGCAGGGTGTCCACGAGGGGGCCGAGCATCCGCTCGGTTCCGGCCCGGTGACGGCGAGCGGCGGCGGCGCCGATCACGACGTCGTCGTGCCCGGCGAGACCGCCGGTCACCAGGCCCAGAGCGGCCAGGTAGCCGGCGAAGGCGGTCGCGCCGCTCTCGGCCGCGAACCGGTCCAGCCGGGTCACCAGCGGCTGCTCCAGCGTGAAGGCCGCCCGGTCCGTCTCCCACCTCGGTGCCTCCGGGCCGCCGGGCAGGTCGTCGGGAATGACGGCGCCTTCCAGGGCGGCCCGCCAATAGGCGTGCAGCCGGTCGTGGCGCGACGGTTCCCCGTCCAGTTCCCGCTCGTGCAGCGCGATGTCGCCCATCTGCACCGGCAGATCGTCCACCGGTTCGCCGGCGAGTTCTCCCGCGAGCTCGCGCAGGAACACGGGGACGGAGGCGCCGTCGAACGCCACGTGGTCGACGGCCAGGAGGAGTTCACCCGCGTCATCGGCCGTCCGGGCGAACACGGCCCGCAGCAGCGGGCTCTCCGCGCTCAGGTCGAAGGTGTGTCCCGCCGTCTCGCGGTGCAGCGCGTCGAGCCGCCGCCGCTGCTCGGCGGCCGGCAGTGCGCGCAGGTCCGTCTCGGCCAGCGGGACGGACACCGGCGGTCCGACGACCAGGTACGGCTCGTCGTCGTCGGCCCGGATGGTGCTGCGCAGCACCTCGTGCCGTTTCACGACGGCGTCCAGCGCTTCCCGCACCGGCGCACCGTCCACCGGTCCGCGCACCCCGATGCGCAGGCTCAGGGTGGTGACGGGGACGTCCGGGGCGAGCTGGCGCAGCAGCCAGAACTCCCGTTGTACAGCGGTGAGCGGGTAGCGGGCCAGGCCGGGCGTACGGCGCAGGGGCGGTTCCGCGGCGACGGTGGCCAGTGCCCGGGCGAGCGACTCCACGGTGGGATGCTCCAGGAACGTCGCGAGCGGCACCGGGGCTCCGCGCCGTCGTCCGAGCTCGCCGACCACTCGGGCGGCGGCCAGTGAGTGGCCCCCGAGGTCGGTGAAGCGGTCGTCGACGCTGACCCGGTCGACACCGAGGATCTCGGTGATGACGTCCGCGACGAGTTCCTCGGTGGCGTCACGCGGCGCCGTGTACGGGGCGTCCGGCCGGCGGCCCGCCGTGATGGCGGGCAGGGCCGCGCGGTCGACCTTGCCGGTGGGGTGGACGGGGATGCGGGGCAGCACCGCGATCCGCCAGGGAACGGCGTGCCGCGGCAACCGGGCGGTCAGCCACTCACGCAGTTCGGCCTCGGTCGCCGCGTCCGACTCGGCGTATCCGACGAGCCGGTCCCCCGATGCCAGGACGACGGCGTGCCGGACACCGGGGTGGGCGGCGAGCGCCGCCTCGACCTCGCCCGGTTCCAGCCGGACGCCACCGATCTTCACCTGCTCGTCGGCTCGGCCGACGAAGTAGTAGGTGTCCCCCAGCCGTCGCACCAGGTCGCCCGTGCGGTAGCCGAACGAGCCGAACCGCTCGGCGGTCAGGTCCGGGCGGTCCAGGTATCCGCGGGACACCCCCGGCCCGGCGACCCACAGCTCACCCGTCTCCCCTTCCGGCAGGACGGCGCCGTCCGGGGACCGCACGGACAGTTCCGCGCCGGCGATCGGCTGTCCTATCGCGGGGTTGCCGGTTCCGTGCCGCTCCACGTCGGCCATGGTGCAGCACACGGTGCACTCGGTGGGGCCGTAGAAGTTGAGTACGCGGCGGACCTGGGGGTGGGCGTAGACCCGGTCGCACAGTGCGCGGCTGACCGACTCGCCGCCCGTGATCACGGTGCGTACGTTCGGCGGCAGCCCGTCGCGCAGGAGCGCCGACAGGGCGGATGCCGCGGCGACGAGCACGGTCGCCTCGGAGCGCGCCGGAAGCGTCGGCAGGGCGAAGGCGTTCTCCGCCAGGATCACCGTCCCGCCGGCCACCAGCGGGGCGCAGATCTCGACGGTGGAGGGGTCGAAACACACCGACGTCGTCGCGAGCATGCCGCTCAGTTCGTCCGAGGAGAGGTGATCGGCGAACCAGCGGATCAGATTGTGGAGGTTGTGGTGCTCTACGACCACGCCCTTCGGCGTCCCGGTGGAACCGGAGGTGTAGATGACGTACGCGGCGTCGTACGGTTCGGGATCCCCGTCCGGGCGGTCCGCCGGCGAAGTGCCCTCCACGGGCACGGCGGTGACGCCGTCCGGCACCACGTGCTCCGTGCCCGTCGACGTGAGGACCGCCGAGAGCGAGGCGTCCTGGGCGATGAACCGGATGCGCTCCTCGGGATACGCCGGGTCCAGTGGCACATAGGCGGCACCGGACTTCAGCACCCCCAGGAGGGCCGGGATCAGCCACGCGTCACGCTGGACGCACAGGCCGACACGGTCTCCGCGACGCACTCCTGAGGCGTGCAGTCGCCTGGCGATCCCGTTCGCCAGGCGATCGATTTCCGCGTAGGAGAATCTGCTCTCGCCGACGACCACGGCGGTCCTGTCCGGATTTCTCCGAGCCTGATTCTCGATTTCCTCATGCACGCAAGATGCCGTCGCGTGAACGTCAGTTCCCATCAAACTCTCCGCCTACCGTGCGCGATGCGCAGGGAAAATGTTCTTCTGCCCGAATGCGGGTGCCGGCGTAATTTCACGGCGCCGGACCCCACAACTGGGCAGTGCTCGAGCAGAAGAGTTTCTCCATAAAACAGTCAGCGCGCGCAATGCCGTGTATGTGCGAAGCGAGGAGGCCCGAGAGGACCTCCGCGGCCACGCATTACTCACCTCAAGGCGCGCATATTTTATGGATTCGAACTGTAACACCGGCCCAGGACGCAAAAAGGGCGCCTTGATCAAGGCGCCGTCAGAGTCACGTCAGGATTGCGTGAGCGGCCCGGTACCAGAGAAAGTCCGGCGGGGGGTGGCGGAGGGACCACGGCCGTCGCGGACGGCCGCGTCGGCCGGCCTGGTCGCCCGCACCACCACACACACGGCCAGGCCGAACCCCGCCGTCCCGAAGGACGCTCAGTCGAGACAGAACTCGTTGCCCTCGACGTCCTGCATCACCAGGCACGACTCATTGTCCTCATCGGCGACCAGCAGTCGTACGCGCACCGCGCCGAGCGCGACCAGTCGTGCGCATTCCGCCTCAAGCGTGGCCACGCGCTCGTCACCCACGAGTCCCGTGGCGACCCGCACGTCGAGATGCACCCGATTCTTGACGACCTTGCCCTCGGGAACGCGCTGAAAGTACATGCGCGGGCCCACACCTGACGGGTCGGCGCATACGGCCCAGGCGCCCCGGTCCTCGGGAGCGAGGGAGTTGTCGTAGTCGCCCCACGTGGCGAATCCCTCCGGCGGCGCCGGCATGACGTACCCCAACACCTCGCTCCAGAAGCGAGCGACGCGACGAGGTTCCGCACAGTCGAAGGTGACCTGGAACTGCTTGATCGAAGACATCGGCGCACCATAGCAGGGAGACGTTCATCTCTCCGTGAATATCGGCGAGTTGTCAGGAGGGCGCGACCGAGGACCACACGCCGGACCACTGTTCGGCGCCCCACTCCTCGAACCGTCGCATCTCGGTGAACCCCAGCTTCGCCGCGAGGCGCATCGAACGGTCGTTGGCGGTCTGGGTGCAGACCGTCACCGGCTCACCGGGAAGCGCGTCGCCGAACCAGCCGAGCGCCGCCGCGCACGCCTCGGCGGCGTACCCGTGTCCCCATGCCTCCGGCAGGAACAGGTAGCCGAGCTCTGCCTCCCCGGCGTCCGGACGGACCTGACTTTGATGCTCCGCCTCGCGCCGGTTGAGTTCGACGACGCCGATCATCGCTCCGTCGTACTCGACCACGAACAGGCCGGGACGCCGCGCGGGCGTCTCAGGCACCGCGCGCTCCAACTCGGCGCGCGGTCGGGGGCCGCCTATGTAGGCGCCCACCTCCGGCGAGGAGAACAGCTCGATGAACGCCGCGCGGTCGCGGGCCTCGGCCTCGCGAAGCACCAGCCGCTCGGTCCTGATCGGAGCGGGTGGCCAGGCGACGGATCCGAGGTCGGTCATGGCGGGCAACCTATCGCAGGGCCCCGGTGGAGCCCCGAGCCGATGAGGACCAGGATCATCCGCTCGCGTCTCCCGAGACGCTCGATGAGGGACCGTTCGGCGGTGAGCCCTGCGGGCGTCCGGCCGGAGGGCCACGCGGGTGCCTCGTGGCGTTCCCCGGCGAGGCGTATGCCTTGCCGCGTGAGCCGGACGAACTCCCCCAGCACCGCGGGCCGTTCTACGCGGCGGGCCGCCGCCAGTCGTCCAGGCGGGTGCTCGGGTCGAGAGACACCTCGCCCAGGAGACTGCGGCGAAGTCTCCGGATCTCGAAGTCCGCGATGCGCTCGGCCGCGTGCGTGAGGGCCGAGTCAGAGGTTGTGGCCCGCCGGATCGCGGTGGCTACGGCGTCGACCGGTTCCGGGGTCTCGTCGACGACGTAGTAGTGCCAGGTCACGGCGGTCCGGGTGGTGTGGAGACGCAGGCCCACGAGCCACTGGTCCTGGGAAACGTGGACCTCGGCCGGGTGCGGCCGGTGGGTGGCGGTGTACATGAGTGTTGCCCTTCTCGATCACGTGACCACTGTGGGTGGTCATGTCGGACGGGTTCCAGGCGCGAAACCCCTGGTCGGCGCGCCTCCCTCAGTGGCCGCCGACCGGGCGGCCGCTTCGGCCCGTGGGTCAGATCGTGGCCGTGTCGATCACGAAGCGGTACCGGACGTCGCTCTTGAGCACGCGCTGATACGCCTCGTTGGCCTGGTCGGCCCGTACCAGCTCGATCTCGGCGCCGAGGCCGTGCACGGCGCAGAAGTCCAGCATCTCCTGGGTCTCCGCGATGCCCCCGATCAGGGAGCCGGCGATGGTCTTACGGCCGGTGACGATGCCGAAGAGGTCGACGGAGATCGGCTCCTCGGGCAGCCCGACGTTCACGAGGGTGCCGTCGGTCTTCAGCAGGGACAGGTAGGCGCCGAAGTCGAGGGGGGCCGAGACGGTGGAGAGGATGATGTCGAAGGTGCCGTCCAGTTCCTCGAAGGTCTTCGGGTCGCTGGTGGCGCGGTAATGGTCGGCGCCCAGTCGCAGGCCGTCGTCCTGCTTCCGCAGCGACTGGGAGAGGACCGTGACCTCGGCTCCGAGCGCGTGGGCGATCTTGACGGCCATGTGGCCGAGGCCGCCCATGCCCAGGATCGCCACCTTCTTCCCGGGGCCGGCGCCCCAGTGCCGGAGCGGGGAGTAGACGGTGATGCCGGCGCACAGCAGCGGGGCGGCGGCGTCCAGGGCGAGGCCGTCGGGGATGCGCACCACGTAGTTCTCGTCGACGACGATGGCCTGCGAGTAGCCGCCGTAGGTGGGCCGGCCGTCCTTGCCGGTGTCGTTGTAGGTGCCGACCATGCCGCTGCCCGTGCAGTACTGCTCGTTGCCCGCTCGGCAGTTGTCGCAGGTGCGGCAGGAGTCGACCATGCAGCCGACGCCGACGCGGTCACCGGCGCGGAACTTGGTGACGCCCGGGCCGACTTCGGAGACGATGCCCGCGATCTCGTGGCCGGGGACCATCGGGAAGATCCCTTCGTCCCAGCCCTCGTCGACCTGGTGGATGTCGGAGTGGCAGATGCCGGCGTACTTGATGTCGATCAGGACGTCGAACTCGCCGACGTCACGGCGCTCGACGGTGGTGCGCTCCAGCGGCGCCTTCGGGGAGTGTGCGGCGTACGCCGCGGTGGTGGTAGTCAAGCTGGTGATTCCTTGAGGAGTGTGTTGGAGAGGTGGTCAGCGGTCGAGCAACAGGGCTGCTGCGGCCGGGGCGCCGGGCGCGACGACAGCCGCTTCGAGACGTGTCTTCGTGTCCCTGCTCTGCTGGTCCGCGCGGCCCACGGTTTCCCGGTCAGCGGCCGGTGAGCGCGGCGACGAGCCGCTCGGCCAGGGGCTTGCTGGAAGCGGGGTTCTGCCCGGAGTAGAGGTTGCCGTCCACGACGACGTTCGCCTCCCAGGCGTTCACGGACCGGACGACCGCGCCGCGTGCCGTGAGCACGGTCTCGACCAGCCACGGGGCGCGGTCGGCGGTGCCGTTGAGCCGCTCTTCCTCGTTGGTGAACACGGTCAGCGTGCGTCCGGCGAACAGCCAGCGTCCGCCCGGCAGGTTCGCGGACAGCAGCGCGGCCGGGCCGTGGCACACCGGGGCGATGATCTTCCCCGCGACGTCGGCCTCGATGAGGACGCGGCCGAGGTCGGGATCGTGGGCCAGGTCCTCCATGGGACCGTGGCCGCCGGGCAGGAAGATCGCGTCGTAACGGGCCGTGTCGACGTCGGAGAGCGCCGTGGGCTTGGCGAGGGACTCGGCCGCCGCGTCGATGTAGGCGGCGAAGTCGTCGGCTTCGGGGCCGGCGACGTCCGGCCGCAGGCTCACGGGGTCCGCGGCCGGCTGTCCGCCCGTGGGGGCGGCGATGTCGACGGTGAACCCGGCTTCGGTGAGGATGCGGTGCGGGACCACGAACTCCTCGGCCCAGTAGCCGCTGGGATGCTTGCTGCCGTCGTTCAGCGTCCAGTGGTCGACGCCGGACAGCACCATCAGGATCCTGGTCATGTCGGGACTCACTTTCTTCGGGCGGGGTGCCGGCGGTGGCCGGCGGAAGGAGTTGACCGGAGTCCGGCCCGGTCACAGGATTCGTCGCCTGCCCGGTGGGCCTCCGCAATCCAGAACACCACGCGGCCGCCGCCGTGCGGACGCCGCTTCCCTGCCCTGACCTGCCAGGGAAGCGTGTGCCTAGGACTCGGCGACCCCCCTTCCCCGGTCGACCTGGCGTCACCCCGGACGGAAAATGGAGGCATGGCCAGAAACGTCGAGCTCAGCGAATTCCTGCGCCGCTGTCGCGCCCGTATCCACCCCGAGTCGGTCGGGCTGCCCGAGCGGGGCGCCTACCGGCGGGTGCCGGGGCTACGCCGCGAGGAGGTCGCCCAGCTGGCCGGGGTCAGCACCGACTACTACACACGCCTCGAGCAGGGGCGGCAGATCAGCCCCTCGGCGGGGGTGCTGGAGGCCGTGGCCGCCGCGCTGCGGCTGGACGCCGCCGAACGCGCCCACCTGTACGACCTCGCCGGGCCCAAAACCGGCACGGCCCGCCGTTCCGCACCGACCGTGCAACGCGTGCGGCCCGTGGTCCGCCGGTTCCTGGACTCCTTCACCGACCAGGCCGGCTTCGTCCTGGGACGCCGCACCGACGTACTGGCCACCAACCATCTGGCCCGCGCGCTGGTCGCCGACTTCGAATCGATGCCCGCACGCGAGCGCAACCTCACCCGCTGGGTCCTGTTGGACGAAGCCGCCCGCTCCCTCTATCCGGACTGGGAACAGGTCGCCGCCGAGATGACCGCCATCCTGCGCCTCGACGCGGGCCGCCATCCCGACGACACCCGGACCGCCGAGCTGGTGGGCGAACTGGCCATGAAAAGCCGGCACTTCCGCCACTGGTGGGCCGACCACAAGGTCTTCGACCGCACCCACGGGCACAAGCGCCACCATCACCCCATCGTCGGCGACCTCACCGTCGACTACCAGGCGTTCACGATGCCGGGCGATTCCGACCAGACCTTGTTCCTGTACCTTCCGGCCCAGGACCAGTCCTCCCAGGACGCGTGGAAGCTGCTGGCCAGTTGGAGCGCCAAGGAACCAGCGGGCTCTCCGGATTCCGGCAGCCACAGCGGCGCCTCGGGGCACACTTCACCCACCCGGCGTCCCCGATAGCGCGCTGCCCACGGAATCGGCCCGCCACCTCACCTCACCGCGCCGTCAGGCCAGGACAGGCGAGGTCACGTCACGTCACGTCACAGCCATGAACTCGAGCTGGAGGTTGTCGGGGTCTCGGAACACGACTGTCGAGTAGGCGAAGGGCTCCGTCTCGTCCCTGATGGGCGTGTGCGCGATCCCCAGTTCGTCGAGCCAGGCCGTCCACGCCTCTAGGTCGGCGCGCGAGCCGACCTGGAACGATATGTGGTCCAGACCGGTCCGGGATTCGAGGAACCCCTCGTGCTGGTTACCCGTGTTCTTGTGCAAGCCGATCACGACCCCGGAGTCAGGGGTGATCAACAGGATGCCGTAGCCGGTCGATTCGCGGTAGAGGTGGTTGAACTTGTAGTCCACACGTTCGGCGCCGAACAGGCGCTGATACCAGTCAAGGCTGTCTTCCAGATTGGAGACGGTGAAGGACAGGTGGTGGACTCCGGTGATCCTGGGTCCGGCGGCTACCTGCGTCATGAACGTACCTCCGACAGAACGTGGTCGAGGACCCGGTCACCGGTTACCGGAGTCGCGGGCCGCGCTCACGATGAGATCCGTGACGGCCTCGGGGTGGGAGATCATGGACACGTGTGAGGAGTCGATCTCCACTGTCTTACGCGCGTGCGCACGCTTGGCCTCGTAGCGCTCCAGGCTCGGGTTGATGCTCCGGTCCTGCTTGCCGACGAGTACGTAGACCGGCTTGTCCCGCCAGGCCGCCTCGGTGAGCTTGTCGGTGAACGCCGACTGCGCGATGGGGCGTTGCGTCGACGCCATCACGGACGCCTGTTGCCGGGAGAGGTCCTGGGCGAAGACCGCGTGGAGTTTGCCGGGCTGGACGTACACATCGGTGCCGGTCGTGCCGTCACCGTTGCGGAACGGCACCGGATGGAAGGCCTTGGAGAGTGGGGCGGCCGGGAACTTTCCGGAGAGGCTGGCGAACGACTCGCCCTTGTCCGGCATGATCGCGTTGATGTACACGAGCGACTTGACGTTGTCCACGCCGGCGGCCGCCTGCGAGATCACTTCGCCGCCGTAGGAATGTCCGACGAGGACGATCGGCCCCTTGACCGACTTGAGGAAGCTGTTCAGGTACGTGGAGTCCTGAGGGATCCCGCGCAGCGTGTTGGGCGGGGCGAAGACCGTGTAGCCGTCACCCTGCAGACGCTGCACCACGCCGTTCCAGCTCGAGGCGTCGGCGAACGCCCCGTGCACGAGGACCACGGTCGGCTTCTGGTTCTCCGGGGCTCTGCCGGGCGCGTCTGCGGCATGAGCCGGCACCATGGCCAGGGCTGACAGCGCCGCTATCCCGATGGCCATTCTGCTTTTGCCTGAGTTCAGGACTTCGTAGACGGTCATGTGCTTCCACTTCCTCGGCGTGCAAGGGAACGCGACCTTTTCGGAAATGTGCGCGAGACGTCGGCCGGGCCGTGCTGATCCCCGCTCCGGTCGGCGACGCGAACCCGTCCTGCCGCACGCCGCACCGAAGGCTCTGAGCCGACGTGGGGCACGAGGCCAGCGTAGCTCCGGATACACAGCGGTCAAACCGAGACCCCTGCGGACGCGCTGCAACTCCGGCCCCATGTCGAGGAATTCGAAGGAATCCCACAGGCCGAAAAATGTAATACGCGTGCCACACCCTTCGCATGTGCGCGCCATCATGAACGCCGACCCCACCTGGGAAGCAGTCGCGGCGCACAGGTCGATTCGGCGGCACTGAGTCCATCACTCGTGACACCGCGCAATCACGAGACGTCATGGGAGAGCGGACGGCCGCGCGCGTTCACATCGAGTTGTCCAGCCGTCGACACACCGTGATGGAAGCGAGTCACATTGATTAAAGTCGACGCAATCGCTTTGCCAAGCACGAGTAATCCGCGAGCCGCTGCAGGAATTGCCGCGGTCGTTCGGCCTCCGTACCGTTATCCGTATGGCTATTGCATCCACGAATCCGGTTACCGGAGAGGTCGTCGAAAGATTCGATGAACTCACTGCCGAGCGACTGGAAGACAGGCTTGCGCGTGCCGCGACCGCGGCCGGGTCGTACCGGCTGACGAGCACCGAGGACAGGGCGGGATGGCTGAGGTCCGCCGCCGACCGCCTGGAGGGGGAGACGGACGAGGTCGCCGCGCTGATCGTCTCGGAGATGGGCAAGACCTTCCGGTCGGCCCAGGAGGAAGTGGCCAAGTGCGTGCGGGGGTTGCGCTTCTACGCCGACCACGGCCCCGCCTTCCTGCGGAACGTGGACGGCGACGGGCGCGGCGTCGGCGCGCGGAGCACGTACGTGACCTACCAGCCGATCGGCGTCGTCCTCGCGGTGATGCCGTGGAACCTGCCGCTGTGGCAGGCCATGCGGTTCGCCGCCCCCGCGCTGATGGCGGGCAACGTGGGCCTGCTCAAACACGCCTCCAACGTGCCGCGGTGCGCTCTGTACCTGGAGAGTCTCTTCCGCGAGGCCGGCTTCCCGGAGGACACCTTCCAGACCTTGCTGATCTCCTCGGGAACGGTGGAGCAGGTCCTGCGGGACCCGCGAGTGGCGGCCGCGACGCTGACGGGCAGCGAGCCCGCGGGGCGGTCGGTGGCCTCCATCGCCGGTGACGAGATCAAGAAGGTCGTCCTCGAACTCGGCGGGTCCGACCCGTTCATCGTCATGCCGTCCACGGACCTGGAGCGGGCCTCCGACGTCGCCGTCAAGGCGCGCACCCTGAACAACGGGCAGTCGTGCATCAATGGCAAGCGATTCCTCGTGCACGAGGACATCGCCGACGCGTTCATCGAGAAGTTCGTCGCCAAACTGGGCGCACTGGTCGTGGGGGATCCCATGGACCAGAACACCGACATCGGGCCGTTGGCGACGGAGTCCGGCAGGCAGGACGTGGAGGACTACGTCGCGGACGCCGTGGGCAAGGGGGCGACGGTGCTGGTCGGCGGTGAACGGCCCGAACGGCCGGGCTGGTACTACCCGCCCACGGCGCTGGCCGACATCACCGCGGAGATGAGGATGTACCACGAGGAGGTGTTCGGCCCCGTGGCGCAGGTGTTCGTCGTCTCCTCGCTGGAGGAGGCACTGCGGGAGGCCAACGGCCATCCGTACGGGCTGGGTTCGAACCTGTGGAGCGAGGACGAGGACGAACGGGCACTGTTCGTACGGGACGTGCAGTCCGGCATGGCGTTCATCAACGGCAACACCACCAGCTACCCCGAGATCCCCTTCGGCGGTGTCAAGCGCAGCGGCTACGGCCGTGAGCTGTCCGACCTCGGCATGCGCGAGTTCATGAACGCCAAGACCGTCTGGGTCGGCGCATAGCGCGACGAAAGGCGCGACGATGAGTGAAGCGAGGCACGCGCCCTCCGGGGGCGAGCGGCCCGTGGTGGCGGTGCTGGGCATCGGCACCATGGGGGCGGCGATGGCGAGGAACATCGCGGCGGCGGGCCTGGGCCAGCGCGTGTGGAACCGCAACCGTGCCCCGGCCGAGGAACTGGCCGACGTGGGCGCGGTCGTGTGCGACACCCCGGGCGAGGCCTGCCGCGGCGCCGATGTCGTCCTGACCCTCCTCGCCGACGAGAAGGTCGTCGCCGAGGTGATGGACCAGGCCCGGGACGGCCTGGACGAGCGGACGGTGTGGGTGCAGTCGTGCACCGTGTCCCCCGACGGCACCCGTCGGCTCGCGGACCAGGCGGCACGCCTGGGCGTCACCTACGTGGACGCCCCGCTCCTCGGCACCAAGGAACCGGCGGTGGCCGGAACCCTGGGCATCCTGGCCGCCACGGACGATCCGGCGGCCCGGGAGTCCGTCCGCCCGGTGTTCGAGGCGGTCGGCTCCCGCACGGTGTGGCTGGACGAGGTCGGCCAGGCCAGTGGCCTCAAGCTCGCCTACAACGCCTGGGTCCTGGCGACCGTCGAGGGTGTCGCCGAGTCCCTCACTCTCGCCAAGGTGCTCGGCATCGACCCCCGCAAGGTCATCGAGGCCATCGACGGCAGTGCTCTGAACAGCCAGTACGTCCAGACCAAGGGGCCGAAGATGATCGACGACGACCTGGACGACCCGTCGTTCCCCCTGGAGGCCGCGGCCAAGGACGCCACGCTCATCACCGACACGGCCCGCGCCGCGGGACTGCACCTCGGGATCGCCGCGGTGGTGCGGGAACGGCTCGGCCTCGCGGCGGACCAGGGTCATGGCCGCGCCGACGTCGCGGCCACGTACCGCCAGTCGCGTCGGACAGGGGCCGGCTGACGGCGTCCGGCGCCGGCGTCCGTCCCGGCAGGAGGGAGAGGGCCATGACCTGGGCGGGTTGGGAGTCAGCGCGCGCGAGCACCGCGCAACTGGCGGACATCGTGCCGGAGGTGGACGAGTCCGCGTGGGAACTGCCCTCGGCCTGCCCGGGCTGGCGCGTCATCGACGTGATCGCGCATCTGGGAGCGCTCGCCCACGAGGCCGTCGAGCCCCCTCCCGTCGACCCCTCGTGGCCATCGAACCGTGAGCGCTATCACGATCTGCGGGTCGAGGAGCGCCACGGCTGGAGCCACGGCGAAGTGATCGACGAGTGGCGGCACTTCACACCGCTGCAACTGAGCCTGATCGCGCGGGGACAGGAGTCGCCGCAGGCGGACGACCCGGTGCTCGTCCCCGGCCTCGGCACCTACCCGCGGCACCTCCTGGCCAACACCATGGCCTTCAACGTCCTGTGCCACCTGCGCTACGACGTCCTCGCCCCGGGCGGCCCACTGGCGTTCGAGCTGCCCCCGCCGACCGACGGCCTCGTCGCCCCGGCGGTCGAGTTCATGCTCGCCGGGCTGCCGCAGATGCAAGGCCACGCACTCGACGACACCGTCGGCGAACCCCTCGTGCTCGACCTGACAGGGCCGGGCCGGACCACCGTCACCGTCCTCCCCGCCCGGAGCCCGGGTGACCCTCTGACCGTCGTACCCGGGGACGAAGGCGCCGCCGTCCGCGTCCGGAGTTCGGCTAGCGACTTCGTCTCCTGGAGTACGACCCGCACGTCCTGGCGCGAGAGCTGCGAGATCACCGGCGACCCCTCCGCCGCCGAGCCGTTCCTGGACCGCCTGGACATCGTCTGAGGCGGCCGGACAGCGGCCGACCGGCGGATGCCACGACCGAGGAACACCTGGATCAGTCGGAGAACAGTCGGAGATATCAGTCGGAGATCAGCATGACGCAGACCAGTCGGGCGATCCGACCCCCACCCAGCGGGGACGGCACACCTACCGCCGCCGGGTACGGGCATGGCGGGCCCGCCGCCACGTGCGGGTGTCCCGCATGAGGTCGCTCGGGGCCGGGAGCTCCGGCGGCGAGGCGCACAGGAGTCGCTTCCCCGAGCTGGTACCGCCCGGGTTGTCCCGGTGGGTGCGGGCACACGATCCGGGGTTGTCGGCGTTGCGGCGCTCGCTGCGCGCCGCCGTCATCACGCCCTCGCTGTTCGCGCTGTCCTCCCTCGTGATCGGCAGCCCGACGATGGCGATCTTCTCGGCGTTCGCGCCTTTCGTCCTCATGATGTTCGTGGACTTCGGCGGCCCGATGCGCGAACGGGTGGCCGAGCAGACCGCCCTGGTACTGGCCTCCACGTTCCTGGTGTGCGTGGGCACCCTCATCGGCCAGACGGTGTGGCTCGCGGGCATCGCCACGTTCGTCATCGCCTTCGTGATCCTGTTCTCCGGAATTCTCAGCTCTGCTCTGGCCGGCGCCACCACCTCCCTCTTGATCAGCCTGGTGCTCCCGGCCACGCTCAAAGCGCCGGTGAGTTCCCTGCCGGAGCGGATCGCGGGCTGGACCCTGGGCGGAGCCGCGACGATCGTCGCCGTCGCCGTCATGTGGCCGCGACCGCCCGAAGAACCCCTGCGCACCTCGACCGCCAGGGTCTGCGCCACGATGGCGAGGCAACTGCGGGCCGAGGCCCTATGCGCCGGGGCGTCATCGTCCGTCCCCGCGGCCCCTGTCCCGTCGGCGGCCGTCCAGGAGACGACGGACGCCGTCGCCACCGTACGGAGGGTCTTCCTCACCGCACCCCACCGGCCCACCGGCCTGTCCACGACCGCCCGCGCCTTGGTGCGGCTCGTCGACCGGGTCGTCTGGCTCGGCGAGTTGCTCAAGCAGACGCCGTCGTACCGGCCGGACGAGCCCGCCGGGGCAGCGGTGGGTGAGGTCCACCTGGCCACCGCGGTCCTCCTGGAGCACGGCGCCTCGGACCTCCTCGCGTCGGAGACACCGCGCACACCCCGCCCCGGCCCCTCTCCTCCACCCCACCCGGCAATGCTCTCGCCGGGCGGACTCGCCGAGGACAACACACGTCTCGCGTCGGCGCGGGCCCGGCTGGAAGCGGCGGTGACCAGCTCTCTTCCCGTACGGCCGGCCATCGCGTCGACCGAGCCTCCTGCCGCGCTGGTCGGCTCACTCCTGTCCGGCTTCCGAGCTCAGCGGATGAGCTTCGTGGCCGCCGCCATCGCCACGGACATCGACGTGGCCGTCAGCGCTCGCCGGCGCACCTGGTGGCAGCGCCTGTGCGGACATCGCCCGGCGGGCGCCCAGTCCGACCTCTCCTCGGCGCGCGAGCGCCTGGCCGAGCATCTGAACCGCCACTCCGTGTGGCTGCACAACAGTGTGCGCGGAGCCGTCGCCCTCGCCATCGGTGTCGTACTGGCACAGGTCAGCGGCGTGGACCATGCGTTCTGGGTCGTCTTCGGCACGCTGGCGGTGCTGCGCACCAACGCGGTGAACACCGGCCAGACCGTCGGCCGCGCCCTGCTGGGGACCGTCCTGGGCTTCGTCGTCGGAGTGGCGTTCATCGTCGCGCTCGGCTCGCATCCCGAGGTGCTGTGGCTGCTGCTGCCGCCGGCGATCGTCCTGGTCGGGCTCGAACCGTCGGTGACCTCGTTCACGGCCGGGCAGGCGGGCTTCACGGTCGTCCTGCTGATTCTCTTCACCATCATCCAGCCCGTCGGCTGGCGCGTCGGACTGGTCCGCGTCCAGGACATGGCGCTCGGGTGCGCGGTGAGTCTCGTGGTGGGACTTCTGTTCTGGCCGAGAGGGGCCGGCTCAGCTTTGGGCCAGGCCTTGTGCGAGGCGTTCGGCGCCAGTTCGCGGTACGTGCGCGCCGCCGTCGGACACGGACTGACCCCGTGCGACCCCGCACCATTCCCTCGAACGCCCGTGGAGGAGCAACGGCGGGCCACGGCCTCGGCACGCAGGCTGGACGACGCCTTCCGTGGGTACCTGGCCGAGCGCGGCACCAAGCGGATAGCTCTGCCCGACGTGGTCTCGCTGGTCAACACGGTCGCCGCCCTGCGACTCACCGGCGACGCCGTGACCGACCTGTGGTCGCACGCGGACCGCGTCCCCAGGTCTGCGAGCACGGCGAGCCAACGGATCGTGGGCGACTGCGACTCCGTCCTCGCGTGGTTCGAGACATCGGGGCGCGCACTCGCGGGACTGACCGCCGCGCCGGCTCACCTCCTCGACGAACGAGTCGCGGGCCCGCGGCTCTGGGAAGCCTTGCGCCGCGACCTGGCCGAGGACGCCGGAGAGGCCGCCGCCTCGGCGGCTGTGCGGGAGATTTGGACGGCGGACCATCTCGACATGCTGCGCCACCTGCAGACCCGGATCCTACGACCCGTGAAAGCCGCCGCCGAGGTGACGGCGGCCGGTACACGGTCCTGACGCACACGGCCTCGCGGACCACCCGTCGGCCGACATCGCGCCGGGCCGGGGTCCCGCAGGACAGGGCGCTGCTTGGCGGCCTCTGCCTGGTCCCCGTCAGTTGTAGGTGGTCCAGTGCATCTCATCAGCGGTGTTGCAGTCCCAGATGACGGTCCTCGTGTTGTTCGAGGTGCCGCCGCCACCCGCCGTCGACAGGCACTTCTCGGCCTTGACGTTGACCCACTGGTACCCGGAGCGGATCCATTGCTGCTCAAGACCGCCGTTGCAGGTCCACTGGATGACTTCCGTGCCGTTCGCCGTGCCGCCGCCGCCCGCTGTCGACAGGCATTTGCCGCTCTTGCTGTTGTGGAGTTCGCCGGAGTCGTACGCGGCCCAGTACTGCTCATGCTCGATGTTGCAGTCGTAGATGATGGCGTGAGCTCCGTTACTGGTGCTGCCACCGCCTTCGAGCGAGAGGCATCTCCCGCTCTTGTAGTTCACATAATGAAAGGCGATGGTGGCCCCGGATGCCGAACCGGCACCCGTCGCCAGCGACGCGAAGAGCATGGCGCCAGTCGCCACCGCGGCCCAGGATTTCGTTCGCATGTGCCCAACCTTCCCTCCGCGAGACAGATTTGCGGTCTCGCCGCTTCATCCGGCACCCGCGCCGTACATGCCGCGGGAACGTCGATGATCTTGACACATCCGTCACGCATGGCCATGACAGTTTCCGCCACTCATCGGTGAACAGTGGGCAATCGCCGGGTAAATCAAAAGCCTCACGCCGTCTCAGTTCCAGAGCTTCTTCCCGTCACGAAACGCGAGAAGTCTTCCGTGGCGGACGAGCGGACGAGCGGCCGACGGACGCGGCACCGGCCGCAGGCGACCAGGGACCAGTCCGGGTCCCGGTCCGGATCCGGCTGCGGACGCGGCGGCGTCGGCGCAGGGCCGCGCTGCAACTCGCGATCACCGGCGTGCGCCTCGCGGCCGTGAGCCGGGTCGCCGAACGCCTGCGGGCGCCGGCGACCGCCACGGATGCCCGCATCCCCTTCGAACCGGCCGGTGCGGTACGGGCGTTGCTGCCCTTGCCGGCCCGACCGCCGTCGTGCTCGCGGGACTTCGGACACCCGACCTGCTGCGGATGGACAGCCGGATGCCCGCAATGGACGGGCTGACCGCGATGCGCCTCATCACCGCCCAGCAGGCGAGACCCGCCATCCTGGGCTACGAGACCGGCCCCATCCGCCCACACGGGTCGTCCGCCCACCGACCTCCGCCGGACAGCACGGTCCGCGTTCGGCACGGTCTGCGCCAGGGCAGTGCGGACCGCCTACGGAACGGTCTTCAGACGAGTTACGAGCCGGTCTTCAGACGAGTTCGGCTGTTTCTCCCGCGTTCTGCAGGCTCTGTTCGATGGCCGCCTCGTAGACCTGCTGGGCCCGTTGCGGGGTGAACTCCAGCCGGATCAGGACGCCCGGGACAGCGATGGTCGCCATCAGATGCCGGTACAGGTCCGACACCCGCTCCAGCATGTCCTCATGACGGGTCATGATGTTCGACAGGATCTGCACCCCCGTGAAACTGCCCACGAACAGCTTCGCGATCAGCTCCACATCGACCTGCGGCACCAGCTCCCCGTTCGCCTTCGCTTTCTCGAAGACTTCCACCGAGCGGGTGATCCATCCCTGCATCGGCACCCGGCGGTCCAGACCGTCCTGCGGAGAGCCCTGCTCCACGGTCAGCCG
>NZ_JBSFCK010000017.1:0-156196 GCF_053593435.1 Streptomyces sp. NPDC002306 | reverse complement strand
TCGTACCCGACCTCGTCGAACACCTCGGCCGCCGCCGCAAGGATCTTCTGCCGCGTCCGAATGGCTCGTTCCTGCCGCGCCATCACACACCTCCGCACCGAGCATGCCCGCAAAAGCAAACCGTAAGGTTCGTATCATACTGGCGGTCACTCCAGGTGGCGAGAGCCCGCACCCCAGGCCGAAACGGCACGTCGATGACGGATGGTCGACAGATGGCCACCCGATGGTGACGACGACTGGCGTAACAAAACCAGTACATCGGTTTTTTCGAGGTCCAGACCATTGGTGCGCACAGGGGGGTACGAGTGCCTCCGGATCCCGCATATGCCCAGCACATCGCCCCTCACTCGCGGAAGACACCGCTCCGCAGGAGACAACCGGACACCCTCAACTCACCCCGCCGGCCCACGATTTGGGCACACGAACTCACCGAATCACCTTGAAAAGAAAACCGGTTGGTACGTATCTTGTGTGGCCTGGCTCCCCACACGCCGGGAGCCCCTCAACGGGGAGAGGTCCATGACCTTGCTGACGCTCCAGCACAAGGCCCCAGCCCGCACCTGCGCGACGGTCTTCACACCGTGCGCCCTGCCCGGGGACCCGCCGCACGTCACGCCCACCGACGCCGCGCCCGGCGCCGACACCGGCACGCACTCCGCGACCGCGGGCGAACTGTCCCGTCTGCTCTTCGACCGGGACGAGCGCGAGCGCGTCCACGGCCCCTGGCGGAACCTCATCGCGGACGAGGCCTTCCGTGCGCGCCCCGGACTGTCCGTGGCCGAGCGCACGGCCCTGTCCTATGAGCGACTGCGTCTGGTCAACCAGACCGTGGACAGCGCCGAAGAGCTCGCCGACGACCCGCGCCGGCTGGCCGCCCTGATCGAGTGGAGCGCGGTCGTCGACAGCGGACTGGGCACGCTCTCAGCCATCCACTACAACCTCTTCCTGGGCAGCCTCCTGGACCACGACAGCCGCCACCGCGATCTGTCCGCCTTCCATACCCTGGACCGCACAGGAACGTTTCTGTGCACCGAGGTGGAACACGGCAACGACGCCGCCGCCCTGGAGACCACCGCCACCCTCGACCCCACCACCGGCGGCTTCACCCTGCACACCCCCACACCGGGCGCGGGCAAGTTCATGCCCAACACCAGCCCCATCGGCGGCCCCAAGAGCGCCCTCGTCGCCGCCCGCCTGCTCATCGACGGCCGTGACGAAGGCATCTTCCTGTTCCTCGTCCCCCTCAGCGACGAACACGGCACGCTGCCCGGCATCCGCGTCCAGCCCCTGCCCGAACGCGGCGGCACCCCCGTCGACCACTGCCTCACCACCTTCGACCACGTCCGACTCCCCCGCACCGCACTGCTGCAGGGCGCGCACGGCCGCCTCGACGACGACGACCACCTGCACAGCACCCTGGGAAACCGCCGCAAACGTTTCCTCAGCTCCATCGGCCGCGTCACCCTCGGCAAACTCTGCATGAGCGGCGCGGCCGTCGGCGTCTCCCGCACCGCGCTCGCCATCGCCGTCCGCTACGCCCACACCCGCCACATCAGCGGACCCAAAGCCGGCCAGCGCATCCCCTTGGCCGCCCACCGCAGCCACTCCGGACGCCTCCTCTACGCCCTCGCCACCACCTACGCCATGACCTTCCTCCACCGCACCGCGCTGACCGCCTGGACCGACCACGCCCCCGCCGACCAGGCCGCGGCGGAACGCCTGGTCGCCATCACCAAGGCCTGGACCACCTGGCAGGCCCGCGACATCGTCACCGAATCGCGCGAACGCTGCGGAGCCCGCGGCCTGTTCACGGCCAACCGTCTCACCGAGATCATGACCGACCTCGAAGGCACCATCACCGCCGAAGGCGACAACCTCGTCATCTGGCTCAAGGCCGCCGCCGAAATGATCTTCGGGCACGAACCCGCCCCGCACCTCACCGTCCAGACCGACGAGAGACCTCTCACCGACCCGTACTTCCTGCGCGATCTGCTCGCCCACACCGAGACCATCTGGCAGCAGCGCGCCCGCACCGCCCTGCGTCAGGGGCCCGCCAAGGACCCCGTCACCCGCTGGAACAACACCTCCGCACCCGCCCTGAACATGGTCTCCGCCCATGCCACCCTCCAGGCCGCCGACGCCTTCCTCGCCGCCATCGAACACACCGAGGACCCCGGCACCCGGCAGCTCCTGAACCGCCTCTGCCAGCTCTTCCTCCTCAAGGAACTGATCCCCCACACCGGCGACCTCCTCGCCGCGAACCACCTCACCCCCCAGCACCTGCACGCCCTGCACACCACCATCGACACCCTCATCCACCAACTCACCCCCCACATGCGCACCCTGGTCGACGCCTTCGACCTACCGGGACAAGTACTCGCCGACATCCCCCTCCTCAACGACACACCCGCCTGGCCCGCCGCCGACGACCAGTCACCCCTGACCGCCACGCTCCCCCACCACCCGGCCGCGCCCGCACAGCAGGCGTTCCACCTCGCCACCCCCTGACCTGGTTCGGCTCCCGGTGCTCGCGGCGGACCGCTCGACCGCACCGCCCGCGACGAAGGCGAGGGAGTCGGGGACGGTCATGCCGTCCCCTTCGGGGAAGCCGGGGAGCGCCCGCCTCACCGGGCTCCGGCCAGGGAGGTCGCGAGGTCGGCGATCATCGTGCCGCCGGTCTCCCGGCCCGGCGCGCGGCGGATGCCGTCGCGGACCTCGGCGAGGCGCCGGCGGCGTCCGGTGTCGGCGAGCGACTCCTCGATGGTCGCGACCAACTCGTCGGGGTCGAATCCGTAGGTGTCCATCCGAACGCCGTAGCCGAGGTCGGCGACGCGCTGCGCGTTGTCGTACTGGTCCCGGAAGAGCGGGAGGACGATCATCGGCAGGCCCGCGGCGATGCCTTCGCCCAGGGTGTTGCTGCCGCCGTGAGTGATGAGGAGGTCGCAACCGGGCAGCACGTGGGGCTGCGGCAGGAAGGGTTCGCCGTACATGTGCGGGCCGAGGGTCACCTCGTCGTGGCAGGGGCCCATCGAGACGAGGGTGCGGTACCCGGTGCGGGCGACGACGTCCACGAGATGTTGCAGCAGCCGGGTGTCCAGGCAGCCGAGGGAGCCGAGGGACAGGTAGATCACGGGCCCGGTGCCGGGCAGGTGGTCGTCGATCCGGAAGGTCCGCTCGCCGGTGCGGACCACGGTGTCGAGCCGGTGCCGGCGCCGCGCGAACTCCGGGGAGCGCGGGTAGTCCAGGGCGCTCGGGTAGGCGTAGAGGTTGAGCCACGGTGAGTCGTAGGAGAACCGCAGTGGTTCGAGTCGCGGGGCACCCTGCGCGGTGCAGTAGGCGTCGAACTCGGCGTGCAGTTCCCCGTGCAGGGCCGCGTACTCGGCACGGAAGGCGTCCCACCCGGAGCGGTCGCCGAGCGGGTAGCCGGAGAACGCGGGCGGCAGGTCCGGGTCGCTCAGCTCCAGCGGGTTCGCCGAGACGGACCGCACCCAGGGGATGCCGGACGCGGGGACACAGGGGTCCGCGGCCACGGTGTCCACCACGATCAGGTCGGGGCGGACCTCGTCGATGATGGCGCGCAGCCGCGGCTGGGCGTACTCGGCGGCCCGTGCCAGTTCGGCCCACCGCGGGCGGATCACCGTACGGAGCTGTTCGAAGGTGGTGCCACGCAAGTGCACGGCGTTCTCGCGCACCCAGGTGCCCCACGTCGCGGGGCCGCGCGCGCCCGCCCGGGCCGGCGGGGGTGAGGCGTCGTAGACCTCTTCGTCGAAGCCGTGGCCGGCGGCGACTCCGCGGAAGCTGCGGTCCATGGCGAACACGGGCCGCTGGCCGCGGTCGCGGATCACCTCCGCCATCGCCCGCAGCGCGTTGTACGGCCCCCAGGCCGCGGCTCCGGGGACGAGGAGCACACGGGCACGCTCAGGCATCGGCCGGCCCCGTCCGAACGGCGCGGACCGGGCCCGGCGGACGGCGTCGACGGCTTCGGGGGTCGTACGACTCCCCGCCGTGCAGGGAGGGTTCGCCGGCCCGCACGGTCACAGCCGTGCCGCGGTCGAACCGGTCGCGGTGCGAGAACATCGGCCAACTCTCCGTCGGGGCCCGGGCCGGAAAGGACAGGCGGCCCTCGGTGATGTCGATCGTCACCGTACGGCCGGGCCCCGGGGACATTCCCAGATCCCCGAACGTGGACCTGTCGGGCGTCGAACCCGTGTCCTTACATTTCGTGCCGCGGCGACGAACTCCCCGGGCCCGACGCGCCGGTCAGCCGCGTCCGGCCCGACTGGTGCCCGGTGTCGTGGCGGACGGGGCGTCGACGGCGGCGACCTCGCGTCGGGAGCGGACCTGGAGTTTGGTGAGGATATGGGAGACGTGGGTCTCCACGGTGCGGCGCGAGAGCAGCAGGCGTGCGGCGATGTCGGGGTTGGACAGGCCCTCGGCGACCAGGCCGGCGACGTGCCGCTCGGTCGCGGTCAACGCCTCCCAGCCGGTGGTCGGGCGGCCCTGCGGGCCGCGGCTTCCGGGCCGCAGGCCCCAGGGGTGCAGGCGCGCGGCGGCCCGGCGGGCGTCCCAGGACGCGCCCAGTTCGGCGCTGACCGCCAGCGCCTCGCCGAACGCGGCGCGGGCCGCGTCGAGGTCTCCGGTGACGGCCTGGACCAGGGCGAGGTCCTCCAGAACGGGTCCGAGATCCGGCGGCCGGTCCGCGGCACGGTGATAGTCGACGGCGGCCAGCAGCGGCGCCGGGTCTTGGCCGAGCAGCCCGGCGCACCAGTCGGCGGCGGCCCGGGGGCGGGCCCAGGGCCGGTTCTCGGCCGCCTGCCGGGCGGCGCGTGCGGCCGCCTCCGCGGTCGGCCGGTCGTCGGCGGCCAGCGCCGTGCGCACCAGGACGGGCAGCCACTCCGGATGGTTCCCCAGATCGTGCGCGTAGGTGTCGGTCAGCAGCTCGCCGAGCGCCTCGACGGCGTCGCCGGGCCGGCCCGCGCGCTCGGCGACGAGGCCGCGGGCCAGCAACAGGTAGGCGGCGGCCACCGGCCCCGCCGACGGGGTCCTGCCGCTGCCCGGGGCGTCAAGATGCCGGGCGGCCTCCTCCCACTGGCCGCGACGAGCGCTGATCAGGGCCATCAAACCGTGGCGGGAGCGCCGCCACAGCGGCGGAAGGTCGGTGACCTCGTCCAGCACCGCGAGGGCGTCGTCCCAGCGGCCGTGTTCGTAGTACCGCTCGGCGCTCTGCACGAGGGTCATCGACAGCCGGGTCGCTCCGACCCGTTCGGCGAGGGTACGAGCCTGGGCCAGGGTCTCCTCCGCTTCCTGGAGACGGTCGTCGTCGCCGTCCAGTTCGGTGACCCTCTTGCCCAGCAGGATGAGCCGCAGGTCGACGAGTTCCGGGTCGTTGCCGATCTCCGCCAGTGCCTCGCCGTTCAGGGCCAGCGCGCCGGCCTGGTCACCGTGCCGGCCGCTGATGACGGACGCGGCGTGCAGGGCGTAGCCGACCGCGGTCGGATCGCCCAGCTTCCGGCCTTCCTCCAGTGCCTCCGCCATCGCCAGGCGGGCCCGGCCGGTCTGTCCGAGCAACTGGCGGGCCAGCGCCACCAGGGCCAGCAGCCGGGCGCGCCAGACGGGCGGGAGCCGCGGATCGGCGGTGGCGGCGCGCCAGTTCTCCACCACGTGGTCGTAGCGGCCGGTGCGCATCCCGATGGTGCTGAGCAGCCATCTGGCCCGGCCGATCAGCTCGTAGTCGGTGGCCTGCCGCAGCACGGTCCGAGCCAGCTCCTCGGCGCGGTCCAGCGGGCCCACGCGGAAGTAGAGCGCGGCCAGCCGGCCGGTGAGCACGGGGAGCCTCGGGTCGTCCGCACGCGCGTGCCGCAGGGCGTGTTCGAGCAGCTCGGCGGCGGCGACCGGTGCCCGGACGACGAGGCGCTCGGCGTGGTCGGCGAGCCAGTCCCACCCCCAGTCCTCGGCCGTGCCGAGCACCGGGAGGATCAGCTCGGCCACCCGCTCCACCGGAGCCCCCGAGGCCATCAGTTCCTGCGCCGCGCGCCGCAGGAATGCCGTACGCAGCGCGGCCGGCATGGCCTCGTACAGCACCTCCTTCAGCAGACCGTGCCGAAAGCGCAGCCTGGACCCGGCGGATTCCAGGACTCCGGAGCCGAGCGCCTCCTCCACCACTCTCAGCAGGGATCCGGCGCCGCTGCCGACCGCCGCCGCCAGGTCCGTGACCGAGAACTCCGGTCCCAGCAGCGAGGCCGCGCGCAGTGCTTCGCGGGCGTCGGCCGACAGGGAGGACAGCCGGTCCGCGATCACGTCGCGCAGTTCGGTGAGTTCCCGCATGTCCCGGCCCCCCTCCGTCAGCTCCACGCGTCCGTCCACGCTGTCCAGCGCGCCGACGCGGGTCAGGGCGTCCAGCAACTCCCTCACGTAGAGCGGGTTTCCGGCGGCGGAGCGGAGCCGTTCGGTGAGCAACGGGCCCGGCACGCCCCGTGCCAGCAGCGCGGCCAGCTCCGCCACCCGGTCCTCGGGCAACCGGTCGAGCACCACCAGCTCGTCGCCTCGGGAACGCAAGTCGCGCCGCAGCGCGTCGAGTTCGGCCCGCTCCGACGTCGGATGACTGGTGGCGACGACCAGAAGCGGGAGCTGGACCGAGGCCCGGCACAGCCGGCGCCACATCAGCAGGCTCGCCTCGTCGGCCCACTGGAGATCCTCCAGCGCCAGCACCAGCGGGCCGCTCGCGCACAACCGGTCCACGAGGACGAGCAGTTGCTCGGTCGCGGCCACCACCGGGTCCCCGGCGAGCAGACGCATCGTCCAGCCCGGTGTCTCCTGCGGCTGGTCCAGGGCGAGCGCGGCTTCCGCACGACGTGGATCGGCCGATCGTGCGTCGACCTCCAGGAGGTGCGTCATGACCGAGAGCGGCAGCCGCCGGCCGAGTTCGTCGCACTGCCCGGTGAGCACCTCGCAGCCGGCCGCACGAGCCGCGGCCAGGGCGTGCGCGAGCAGCGTGGACTTGCCGATGCCCGGTTCCCCTTCGATCAGCAGGCTTCCGCCCCGCCCCGCGGCGACCTCGACGACCAGCCGGTCCAGAAGGGTGCGCTCCATGTCCCGCCCGATCAGCGGAGACTGTTGTTGCCCGAGCATGCTCATGACTCTAGAGCCTCTCCGTGAGGTCCCCCTCCGTTTCAGGTGACGCCTGGGGAAACTGAGGTTTGAGTCTTGCGGGCGCCGCCCAGCTCACCCCGGTTCACCCCCTGCGCTCGTCCCGGCTCACGGATACGTGGTTCTCCTCGGCCCTCCGTATCTCAGTGAGGCTCACGGATGTCTCCGTGTCCCCGCTGCCGCAGGCTCGTCCCATCGGACGGCACCAGGACAGCGACAGATGGGGCAGCTCATGACGACGGCACTCGCACCCGAGGCACCCGCTTCCGCACCGCGGGAACCCCACTCCCCCGACTCCGCGGAGCAGAAGATGCGGCTCATCTACGACGTCAACAAGAGCTCCCTGATGCGCAGTCTGCTCGGCTGGACCCAGGGCGACCGGCAGGCGGCGGAGGACCTCGTCCAGGAGACCATGCTGCGCGCCTGGCGCAACCTGGACATCCTGCCGGACGATCCGCGAGCGGTACGCCCGTGGCTGCTGACGGTGTCGCGGCGGCTGGCGATCGACATGCTGCGGGCCCGCTCGTCGCGTCCCACCGAGGTGGAGGACGATCCGCTGGAGTCGATCCCGGTGGCGGCGGAACCGCTGGAGCAGGTGCTGGACCGCGAGGTGCTGAGTACGGCACTGGCCGGACTGTCCGCCACCCACCGCGCGGTGCTGACCCAGGTCTACTTCCTGCACCGGCCGGTCCGGCACGCGGCCGAGGTGCTCAACGTCCCGGAGGGCACGGTCAAGTCGCGTACCCACAACGCCCTGCGGGCCCTGCGCGAGGCACTGGGCGACCGCAGCGGGGCGGCCCAGCGGGCACGTTCGGCCGCACGCGGCCACGCCCCGTCGGCCCCGGTCCGACAGCACGCCCCGTCGGTCCCGGTCCGACAGCACACCCCGCAGCACCCGACCCCCGCGCGGGCGCTCGCCCGGCATTAGCTCACTCTCCGACCTTCGCGGCGAGCCCTTGCTCGCCACGGCGAACGGCTTGTGCGTACACGCCGGGCGTTCAGCCGCCGAACGTCGTTCGGACGCGGACCGTCAGGACGCGGACCGTCAGGACGCAGACCATCGTTCGGTCGCACGCCGTAGTTCGGCCGTCATCCGGGCCACGGCCGCTTCCGGGCACATGGACCGTCGTGCTCAGGCGTCCTCGGGACCGACATGTCGGACGACCTCACGGCGGGAGCTGATCTGGAGCTTGGTCAGGATGCGGGAGACATGGGTCTCCACCGTCCGGCGCGACAACAGCAGCCGCCCGGCGATCTCCGGGTTCGTCAGCCCCTGGCCGACCAGTTCCGCGACCCGCAACTCGGTGCCGGTCAGCGCCTGACGGCCGTTCTTCGGCCGTTGCCGCGTCCCTCGTACTCCCGGGCGCACACCGTACGGCCGTAGCCTGGCGGTCGCCCGTCGCGCGTCGCGCACCGCGCCCAGCGCGGAGTACACCTCCAGCGCCTCGGCCAGTGTGGCGCGAGCCGCCGTCGCCTCACCGTCGGCCGCCTGGAGGACGGCCGCGTCCTCCAGGGCGTTGCCCAGCACCGGCGGGCGTCCGTGAGCGCGGTAGTACGACGCGGCGGCCAGCACCGGCGCCGACTCGCCCGCGAGCAGCCCTCGGCACCAGTCGAGATCCGCCCGCCGCGCCGGGTGGCGTCCACCGTCCGCCGCGACCGCCCGCACCTGTGCCGCGACCCGCGACAGGGCTGGGTCGCCGCATTCCCGCGCGCTCCGCACCAGGGTGGGCAGGCAGCCGCTCGTGTCGATCACCGACGGCCCGGACTCCGGCGTCAGGCAGCGCGCGAGGACCTCGACGACCCGCTCCGGGCCGGCGACGTGCTCGGCCTCCAGGGCCCGCGCCCGCAGCAGGACGGCGGAGCCGACCACCCGCTCGTCCAGGACCCGGCGGTCACCGAGGGCCGCCAGAGACCGGGCGGCCTCCGGCCAGTCGTCGCGCTGCCCGGCGATCAGGGCCCGCAGTGCGTGGGCGGCCCCGGGCGGGCGTACCAAGTCGGCGTCCGCCGCGCCGGGTTCGAGTTCGGGTTCGGGTTCGAGTTCGAGGAGCGCCTCGTCCCAGCGGCCCTGGACGTAACGCAGTTCGGCGATCCGGGTGCGCAGCACGCCGACGGCGGCGGGGCGTACGTCCCGTGCGGCCCGGGCGAGTGCCTCGCGTGCCGCGCCTTCGGCCTCGGGGAAGCGGTCGAGTTCCGTGAGGACGGCCGCCCGGTCGCCCAGTACCGCCAGCCGCAGGCCGGCAAGGGCGTCGGTCCATGCCCCGTACTCCGCGTTCTCGTGGTTCTCGTGGTTCTCGTCGCCCTCATGGGTGAGGGAGAGGATCTCGTCCGTGGTGGCGAGGGCGCCTGCCAGGTCGCCCGAGAGCGTGCGCAGGACCGAGCGCGTGTACAGGGCCTGCGCCGTGGTGACGGGGTCGCCGAGCCGCAGCCCCTCCGTGTGGGCGCGCTCGGCGGCCTGCCCCGCCTCCTCCGCGTCGCCCAGGGCGGCCAGGGCCGTCGACCGCAGGGCACCGACGCGGGCCCGCCACAGCGGTACGGCGGTCCTGGCGTCGGCCAGGACCGTGGCGGCCTCCTCGCGGCGGCCGGTGCGCAGCAGGGTGGAGCCGAGGAACCACGTGGCCCGGCCGCCTCGTTCGGTGTCACGCGCGAGGATGTCGCGTGCCGTACGCTCTGCCTGCTCGTCCCGGCCGAGCCGGAAGGTCACGGCGAGGAGGTGGTCCTCGATGTCGGCGTACCGCGGATCGGTGATGTCCAGCCGGGTCCCGGCGTGGGCGAGAAGCCGCGCCGCGCTCCCGGGGGCGCGGGCCGCCAGGGTTGCCGCGTTCGCCACGATCCAGCCCGTTTCCCAGCCCTCGGCGTCCGCGGTGTCCGGCAGCAGCGCGGCGACGCGCTCCACCGGTGCCCCGACGGCGATCAGCGCCTTCGCCGCGTGCTGCGACAGGGCCGCCCGAAGGGCGCTGGGCATGGTCTCGTGCAGGGAGCGTCGTATCAGCCCGTGCCGGAAACGCAGTCGCGTGCCGTCGGCCTCCACCACCCGCGCGGCCAAGGCCTCGTCGAGGGTGCCGGAGACGATGTCCGGGGGTTGCCCCGCCACCGTCGCGAGCTCGGCGACGGTGAAGTCCGGGCCCAGCAGGGCCGCCGTGCGCAGCGTGTCGCGAGTCCGGTCGGAGAGGAAGTCCAACCGGTCGGCGATCGCCCCCACCGGCCACGGCACGGTGTCCCCCGACGGTTCGGTCGCCCCCGGCAGGTCGGTCTCACCCCGCGGGTCGGTCACCTCTCGCGCACCCTCGGCCGTCGTCCGCAACGCGTCCGACCGGGCCAGCGCGTCCAGTAGGTCCCCGAGGTACAGGGGGTTGCGGGCGGCCGACGCCAGCACCCGGGCGAGGCGTGGCCCCGGTGCGCCGCCCAGCCGGCCCGCCGCGAGCCGCGTCGCGGCCGACTCCGGCAACCCGTCGAGCGTGACGATCACCCCGCCGGACGCGTGCATGTCCTGGCGCAGTCCGTCCAGTTCGGTCCGGACCGGCACCGGGCGCCGGGTCGCGACCAGCAGCAGTGGGAGCCGGGCCGTCGCCCGGCTCAGCCGCTCCCAGAGCCGCAGGCTCGGCTCGTCCGCCCAGTGCAGGTCCTCGACCGCCAGCACCAGGGGCCCGGCGGCGCACAACCGGTCGACCAGCTCGGCCAGCTGCCCGATCGCCGCCAGGACCGGGTCCTCGCCGGGCACGGGTGTCCGCCCGGGCGCGTCGGACAGCCCGTCCGCGCCCAGTGCCTGCGCGGGTGCCCAGAGCGGGAAGCGCTGGGTGAGTTCCTCGCACGCCCCGCGCAGTACCTTGCAGCCGGACGGCTCGGCGGTGGCGAGGGCGGCCGTCAGCAGCGCGCTCTTGCCGATCCCGGGCTCGCCTTCGATCAGCACCGCCCGTCCGCGACCGGCGACGACGTCGTCCACCAGGCCGCTCAACAAAGCGAGTTCGGTGTCCCGGCCGACGAACGGCGTCGTCGATTGCACCACCATGGCGGGCAGCGTAGCGATCACCGGCGAGACGGAGGTTCCACGGAAGTGAACGTTCGCCGCTCCGCTTCCGCCGCACGTCTCCGTCCCGCCGGTCCTCCCTCACCCGTCCAGGGCGGTCTGGATCAGGGTCGGCGGCGCGTTGCGGCCGACCAGGACACCCCGGCCCGGCGGGCGTTGCGCCGCTCGCTCGCCGCCGAGCACCACGCCCTCGCGCGGATCGCCGGAGAGGACGAGACCGGCCGCGCCCAGCTCCTTGATCCGGGTGAGCAGCTGCTCGGTCATCGAGCCCCGGGAACTGCCCGCGACCCGGCGGGCCACCACCAGGTGCAGGCCGATCTCACGGGCCTGCGGCAGGAAGTCCACCAACGGGTTGAGCGGTGATGTGCGCCCGTTCGCGACCAGGTCGTAGTCGTCGACCACGACGTAGAACTCCGGGCCGGTCCACCAGTCGCGCGCGCGGAGCCGGTCCATGGTCACGTCCGGCGGGGGCAGCCGCTCGGTGAGCTTGGCGACGACCTGCTGGATGTAGACCTGGGCCGCGTTGGCGTCTCCGGCGTAGGCTCCGACGTACTCCTCGTCCACGGCGCCCATGAGCGCGCGCCGGTAGTCGACGACGATGAACCGGGTCTCGAAGGCCGAGCGGCGTGCCGCCATACCCTTCATCCAGCCGCGCAGGAAGGTGGACTTGCCGCAGCCGGCGTCGCCGAAGACCAGGAAGTGCGGGTCGGCGTCGGTGAGGTCGAGACGTACCGGGGCGAGGTCGCTCTCGGCGATCCCGATCGGCACGCCCGGTGCGCTGTCGTCCTGCGGGATCCGTCTCGCGAGCTCGGCGGCGGTGAGCCGCTCGGGCAGCATCCGGATCGGCGGGGCCACGGTCCCGGACCAGGCGGCGGCGAGTTTGCCGATCGCCTCGTCCTGCGCGTCGGCGAGGCCGTCGGCGCTGTCCCTGCCGTCGAGGCGGGGCAGAGCGACCTGGAACTGGATCCCGGGCGGCGCCATGCCGCGGCCGGCGGCGGCGAGGCCGAAGGCGCGGGCGGCGCGGCGGTTGATCTCCGAGTCACCGGGGTCGCCGAGCCGCAGTTCCAGGCGGGCGGCGATGGAGTCGCGCAGCGCCGTACGGATGTCGGCCCAGCGGCCCGCGGCCAGCACCAGATGGACGGCGACGCCGAGGCCGCGGCCGGCGATGTCCAGGACGGCCTCGTCCGCGCCGTCCAACTCACCGCGTACGGCACCCCAGTTGTCGATCAGCAGGAAGACATCGGCCGAGCGCATGCCCTGCGGCAGCCGGTCGGTGTTGCGCATCCGCCGGAACTCGTCCGCGGAGTCGATGCCGAGGTGGCGGAAGAGCCGTTCCCGCTCCGCGATGAGCTGACGCACCTCGGCCAGCGCGCGCCGGACGCGAGTCGGGTCGTGCCGTCCGGCCACCCCACTGACGTGCGGGGCCCGTTCGAAGGGCTGGAGCGAACCGCCGCCGTAGTCCAGGCAGATGAACTGCGCCTCGGCCGGGGTGTGGGTGAGCATCGTGGAGAGCATCAGGGTGCGCAGGAAGGTGCTCTTGCCGGACTGCGGGGCGCCGACCACCGCGAGATGGCCCGCTTTGGCGAAGTCCGGTATCAGCGGCTGCTGGAGCTGCTGGATCGGCACGTCCAGGACACCGACCGGGGTGCGCAGGGCGCCCTTGTGCGCCCACCAGTCGGCGCTCATGCCCCGCTCGGGGTGGGTGGCGACCGGACCGGTGAGGTCATCGAGGGCGAGCGCGGCGGGCAGTGGGGGCAGCCACACCTGGTGGGCCGACTGGCCCGCGCTGCCGAGCCGTTCGACGATCACCTGCATCTCGCTGGGCCCCTCCAGCATGGGCCGCACGCGCTCGCGCTCCTCGTCCGGCTCGGCGTCGGGGTCGGGCGGCAGTCGCAGGGCGAAGGGCGCGGGTCCGGTGGGCGGCGGTCCCGCGGCGAGGGCGCGCTGTTCGTCGGACAGGTGGACGCCGGAGACATGGGCGACGCGGAAGCGCTCCAGGACCGTGTCGGCGACCTTGAGGTAGGCGGAGCCGGGGATCGGCGGCAGCCGGTAGGCGTCCGGGGTGCCGATCACCACCCGGGACTCCGCGGCCGAGAAGGTGCGCAGGCAGATCCGGTAGGAGAGGTTGGACTCCAGACCGCGCAGCCGGCCCTCCTCCAGTCGCTGGGTGGCGAGCAGCAGATGGATGCCCAGGGAGCGGCCGACCCGGCCGATCTGGACGAACAGCTCGATGAAGTCCGGTCGTGTGGACAGCAGTTCACCGAACTCGTCGACCACCACCAGTAGATACGGCAGCGGTTCCAGCGGGCGTCCGTCCGCTCCGGTGGCCCCGGCGGCGCGGCGCAGCTGGTACTCACGGACGTTGTCGATGTTGCCGGCGTCACGGAGCATCTTCTGCCGCCGCTGCTGCTCGCCGACGAGGGCGTCCTTGACGCGGTCGACGAGGGCGACCTCGTCGACCAGATTGGTGATCAGGCCTGCCACGTGCGGGAGATCGGTGACGCCCGCGAAGGTCGCGCCACCCTTGAAGTCGACCAGGACCAGGCTGAGGAGTTCCGGCGAGTGGGTCATGGTCAGGCCCGTGACGAGGGTGCGCAGCAGCTCGCTCTTGCCGGAACCGGTGGCGCCGACGACGAGGCCGTGCGGGCCCATGCCGCCCTGCGCGGACTCCTTGAGGTCCAGGACGAGTTGCTGGCCGGCGCTGTCGAAGCCGATCGGCATGCGCAGCACCTCCTCGTCCTGTGCGCGGACCCACAGCGACTCGGGGCTGAAGCTCTCCAGGTCGGAGATGCCGAGCATGCTGGGCAGCGACATGGTCTGGGCGAGGATCTCCTCGCCCTCCACGGACAGCCGCAGCGGGGCCAGCGCGCGGGCGACGGCCTCGCACAAGGGCAGTTCGGCGCGGGCCGCCATGGCCGCGCCGACGGCCGCCCGGGTGTCGGCACGGCGGCCCTCCAGGGTGAGGGCACCGCGCGCGTCGATGCGGACCCGTACGTCGGCGCGGGTCGGTTCGTCGTTCTCCTGGTCCACCAGGCAGATGACGGTGACGGCGCTCTGCGGGCCGGCCGCGGCGAGCAGTTCGGCGGCGAGCGGCGAGCGGGCCCAGACCGCCCGCGGGAGGTAGCGGTCGAGGACGACGATCAGGCGGCGCCGGGTGTCCGGGCCGTCCCGGTCGGTCAGGTTCAGCCGGCGGGACGGCTGCCGGGCGGCGGCCTCCAGGGTCCGCTGGATGTGGTCGGCGATGCCCTCGAAGTCCTCCGCGACCAAGGGCACCACGCCGGCCTCTCCGGTGGCGTCCGGTTCGTGGGTGTGCGGCAGCCACTTGGCCCAGTTCCAGTCCTCGCCGCCGGTCGCGACGGCGATGCCGACGTCGTCCGGCGCGTGCAGCACCGCGATCTGGCAGAGCAGGGCACGCACGGCCGCACGGGCCGGTTTCGGCGGACCCAGCACGCTGACCACGCCGGCCTTCGCCAGGTCCAGTACGGCGGGCTGGTCGCCGACCACGGACATCGAGTCGACGAGCCGGTCCGCCGCGGTCTTGGCGCGCGGGTCGTACTCCACCGTCGGGTCGTTGCGGGTGGCCATCCGGATGGGCGTCGACAGCGGGGCGTCGCCCGTCCCGACGGACACCTTGAGGAAGTCGGCGTCGGTGACGCGGCGTTCCCACACCCGGCGGCGCTGGGTGGCGATGGCCCACAGCCGGCGAGGCGCGGGGAACTGCCAGGCTGCCACGGTCCGTTGGTTCTGGGCGACCTGGCGGGCGGTCCGGCGCACCTCGACCAGATGGTCCAGGTAGCGGTCGCGGGCCCGCAGCTTCTGCTTGCGGGCCTGTCCGCGCATCTGCATCCGTACGGCGACGGTGGCGCCGATGGACATCACGACGAACGCGATGCCCAGCAGCACCAGCATCCGCCGGCCGCCGGCCATCAGGTAGGCGGCCATGCTGATGCTCGACAGCAAGGGCATCAGCAGCATCAGCCAGCTGGCGTTGCTGTCCTTGCCGACCGGCTGCGGCGGCGCGGAGAGCACCACCGGGTCGGTGGGCAACGGGGGCGGCACGACCCTGGCGGGCCGGTGGAAGACGATCCGGGACATCAGGGCTCCTGGTCGGTCGGGCGCACGGGCACGGTCAGCGCCGGGGAGGGCGCTGGGCGGAGCGCGGCACGACGGTGGGCCCCGCCTTCTCGTCGTGCAGTCCGGCGAGGATGTCCTGGAGTCCGCCCGTGACCGCCGACATGACCTCGGTGCGCTGCTCGACGACCGAGTCGTACGCGCTGTCGATGGCCTGCATGACGAGGCGGGCGAGGCGTTCCGGGTCGTCGGGGTCGATCACGGACGGGTGGATCCTCAGGTCCACGACCCGGCTCTCGCCGGAGACGGTCGCCGTGACCATGCCGTCGGTGCTGTGTCCGGTGGCTTCGACGTTCTTCAGGTCGTGCTGGGCGTCGGCCACCGTGCCGCGCATCGTCCGGGCACGGTCCGCGAGGGCGGCGAAGTCGATCTGCTGTCTGTCGGGCATGCGGCCGTCTTCCGTGTGGAGGGGGGCGGGGCTGCGCTGTGGGGCGGTCCGCCCGGAGTTCAGGGGGTCCCACCTAGAGATACGGACGCGAGGCCCGATCGGGTCTCGCGTCCGGTCACCTGGAGGGGCAGATGTCGAAGGGGTGCCGCAGTCCCGCGACGGTGAGCATGGCCCGGCGGCCGAGACTGTTGGCGACGACGTGGGCCAGCGCCATGCCCGCCAGGGAGCTGCTCCCGTCCCGCAGGGCCAGGCCCAGGTCGGTGTGACCGGGCGCCAGGCCCTCCTTCGCCAGTTCCGCCTTGATGTGCGCGGTCAGCTCGGCCCCCAGTTCGTCCGCGTGCCGTTCGCCCGCCGCCGGGTCCGGGCCGGCGAGTGTGTCGGCGAGCGTCTGGAGTTCGCCTGCGGACACCACGTCCTCCACCTGGAACACGCGCCGGTCGAGCACCGGCTCGATCGGCAGCCGGCGCGGCGGGGTCACGGGCGCGAGGTCGGCCGGGGTGGTGAGCGCGTCCGCCGGGGTGGTGGGCGCCGCGCCCGGCCCGGTCTCGTACGGCTGGTGGTGCGGGTTGGGAGTCCATTCGCCGAGGGAGTTCGGGCCGTCGCCGCCGGGTGCGGGGACGACCGCCCAGCCGCCCTTGATGTACCGGGTGGCGACCCCTCCCGCGAAGAGCACCTCGTCCCCGGCGACGCTCCCGGTCCCGGTCCCGGTAGAAGTACTGGTCCCGGCGGAGGCCCCGGTCCCAGCGGAGATCCCGGTCCCAGCGGAGATCCCGTACGCCCCGAGCGTCGCCGCGACGTCGATGCCGCCCGGCGCGTCGATCTCCCAGACGTGCCCCGCGGTCAGCCGTTGTGCCACCGTCTCGCGCGAGGTGCCGGCGCCCACGAATCCGAAGTCGGCGCCCCCGCCCTCCTGGACATGGGCGATGAGGTCGAGGAGAGGACCGCCGGGCACCAGGCCCTCGGCCAGCACCGTCCCGGGGCGGCGGCCGTCGGCCACGAACGCCCGGCGCCCCGCGTACGGCAGAGGCGGCGGAACGATGTCTGCCGCGTCCGTGGGGACCGCCGCGTTCGGCATCGGGCCCTCGACGAACTCCACGGAACGGGCGGCGGGCGGCACGGTTCCACCGGGCCCGGACGGGCCCGCCGGGGCGGAGGCGAGGACCGCCGCACCACTCGCGCCACTCGGACCTGCCGCTACGGAGGGCGTCAGGGACACCGGGACCGGGGCGGCCAGTTTCGGGGGGACGGTGCGGATCCAGTCGTCCGCGGAGCCCGCCCCCGGGGGCGGTGTGGTCACGGCGACGATGTGCTCGCCGGCCACGGTGTCATGGAACAGCGTGAAGCCCGCCGCGGGCGAGAAGACGGTCCTGGCGGTCCTCGTCCGGTCGGCGAGGGCTCCGGCCAGGGCGCTGCCGCCACTACCACTACCACTGCCACTGCCGTTGCCGTTGCCGTTGCCGTTGCCGTTGCCGTTGCCGTTGTGCGACACGACCGGGATGACCGGCTTCTCCACGCTCAGAGCCGTCAGATAGGGGTCGTGCACGAGCAGTTCGGCGATCTCCTCGTTCGGCACCCGGCGCCGGGAGCCGTCGGGCCAAGGCAGTTCGATGCCGTCGGGGCTCCCGCCGGCCAGCAGGAAGTAGGCCGCGGGGTTCTTCTCCTCCCCCGCTCCGGAACCGGGCCACGGCACCGGACGGGCGGGTGCCTGGGACGGGTCCGTGCCGGGGGCCACGGAGCGGTAGGTGTCCGTGACCAGCCGACCGGTCAGCGGCCTTCCCGTCCAGTTGCGGCCCAGCGTTCGCCCGTCGGCCGAGCGGACCAGCGTCCGCCGCGACAGGGCGCCGTGCCGCTGGAGGTCGTAGGCGGCGAGCGCGGTCGGGTCGGAGGTGTCGCGTCCCGCCGCGGCGGCCGCGGTGACCGTCCAGAACAGCCGGGACAGCAGCGCGTCGTCCACCTGGCCGGCGGCGCCGCCCAGGTGCAGGACCTTGGCGGCCAGGGCGTCCACGTCGGGGGCTGCCTCCAGGGTCTCGACGGCCTTGACCATCGCCCACAGCAGTCGCTGCCGGTGAGCCGCGGTCACCGGCAGCGTCCCGAGGCCCAGGACCTGGCTCACGCGCTGGTCGGGGTCGCCGTCCGTCGGCGTGGCGAGGGCCTTGTCGACCGCGGGCAGCGGAACGAAGTCCCGCAGCGCCACGCCGGGCCGCTGTGCCCCCGCCGCGTCCAGCAACAGCTCGATGTCGGCCGGTGTGGCGACAGCGCCCCGGGGCGCTGCGGTACCCGCGGCCTGCCCCGGCCGGGACCGGGCGGCCTGGTCCAGCAGTTCGAGGGTGAACGGCCCGGTGTCCCGCAGCCCCGGATCGTCCCGGCGCATCCGTTCCAGCGCGCCCATACCGCCCAGCAACCGCTGGTAGCGCCCCGAGGCGTCGTTCTTGTCGTCCTCGACCGCGACGCCGAAGGTCAGTCTGAGGGCGCGGACCAGCCGCAGGGCCGCGACCCGGTCCTGCGCGGAGGCCGGTCCCCCGGTCGTGTGCAGGCCCGCCGTACGGGCCAGGGCGTCCAGCTCGGTGTCGGTCGGTTCGGGGCGCAGCTCGGTCCACCGGGTCCGCCTGCCGTCCGCGGTCATGGCGACCGCCTGCCGCATCGGCAGGGTCACCCGGCTCACGTAGTGGGTCCGGTCGACCGCGAACACGGTGCGGCCGGTCTGGTCGGCCACCCGCTGGCCCTCGGACAGGGTCTCCAGCGGGTCGGGGACGAAGGGGGCACGGCTGGCGTTGTTGACGACGCCGAGACCTTCCGAGGGTGCCGCGGTCCAGCACACCATGAGCACGATGACGCCGTCGGGGGCCAGCCCGCGCAGGCTCGGCCTGCGCCGCAGATACCCGCCGATCTGGTCACCGCGCACCCACTTGGCGGTGCCGCCCCGCACCTCGATCCCGAAACCGCCCGGCCGCCCGTGCGAGAAGTAGTAGTACGCCTTCCGACCGGCCCAGGGCACGTCGTCCGCGTCGCCGTACGGTTCGACGCCGACAGGGTCGATGTGCAGGTTCTCGGTCATCGCCGGCAGAGCGCTGAAGTACACCTCCCGGCGCAGCAGGTCCGCCTTGTCGAACACGGCACGGCCGTGCGGGACCCCGTCGGCGGCCATGGTCTCGCTCATGATCTCGTCGTCCGGGACGAGCGTGCCGTCGGTCGTGCGGACGACGCGTTCCTCGGCCCCGGCCGCCGGGTCCCCTTGCCCCAGCTCGTCCGGCCGGGCGGCGAACCAGCTGCCCAGCGGTTCCATCGCGGCCTCGCGGTGGTTCACCGCGATCCGGGTCCGCTGCTCCCTCGGATCCTGGTACGGCGTCACGTCTCCGCTGTGCGACCACACGGCCCGGCCGGTCCGGGCGGCGGCGGTGCGCGGCAGCCGCAGGTTCCCGGCGCCCGCTCCGGGCACCGCGAGCACGACGGGCAGCCCGGCGTCGAGCGCCGCCAGGTCGGGGTCCATGGCGAGCAGTTCGGCGAAGTCCGCGGTCGGCACGCGCCGCCGGGAACCGTTCGCCAGCCGCACGACGACGTGGTCGAGGTCGCCCTCGGCCAGGATGACGTACGGGCGGTGATCACCGGGTGTCTGCCGCTGCCACAGGGCCGGCTTGAGGTCGACGAGACGCGTGGCGCGCAGTTCGGCGTACGACATCAGCATCAGGTCTCTGACCGGCTGACGTGTCCAGTTGCGGCCCAGGGCCCTGCCGTCCCCGGCGGTGATCCGGGTCCCGGCGGACAACGCCCCCTGCCGTACGAGTTGGTGGGCGCTGAGGGCCGCCACGCTCGTGGCGCGGCCGGCCGCGGTGGCCTCGTCCACCACGGTGTTCAGTTCGCGCAGTTGGGCGCCGGTCACCGGCTGCTCCGGATCCAGACCCAGAATCCGGCGGGCGAGCGGTTCCGGGTCGAAGGGTCCCTGGTGCAGGGCGGGGTCGGGGTCCGCCAGCCGCAGGGCGTCGAGCCGCTCGAAGGCCGAGGAGCGGGGCGACACGTCGATCTCGATCGTCGCCTGGCGCCGCAGGGCCCGCAGCCGCGCGCCGCCGGCCGCCCCGCCGGACAGGCCGTCGGTGACGACGTCCCGTCCCCGGCTCCGCGTGGTGATCTTGAAGGCGTCGGAGTCGACGTGCCTGGCGGCCGGCTCGTGCCGCTGGATCAGGTACAGGGCGTTCCACAGCTCGGTCCGCAGCACGTCGGCGACGGCGTCGGCGCGCTGCCGGCCCACGCCCTGGGCGCCCCAGTCACTGCTCCCCGCCATGAGCCAACTGCCGTTGCCGTGCCCGGTGACGGTGATCCAGGGCGCCGGAAGTCCCGCGAGGATGTCGCGTCGGCCCACCTCCGCCACCTTCCGGGCCAGCGCGGTGAGCCGCCCGCGCTCATGCGGGTCGATCTCCTTGGAGCCCTCGGCGAAGGTGGCCTGTGACACGGTCCACGGACGCGCCGACGCGGCGGTGTCCCTGTGGCCGTCGGCACCGGCGAAGTCGGCGGTGGCCCTGCCGGTGGCGCCGCCCGTGACCGCCGAGGACGCACCGGCCCCGCCCGCCGGTGTCGCGGGCATGCTCGGCAGCAGTACCGCACCGGTGGGGCCGGTGTCACCGCCCGCCGGAACGGTCTCCCGCGACGCCACGGCCCGGTTCAGCGCCGAGGGATCGGCGTCGCTGCCGTCGTAGTGGTCGCCGCCGTTGTAGTGGACCTCCATCCGGTGACCGGCGTCGGCCGGGCCATAGGTCTCGAGCTTCGGCGCACCGGTGCGCACGACATCGGCCCGGACGCCGAAGACCTGGGCCAGGAGCGGGAGGAAGATCTCCCCGGTCACGCTCTGCCAGCGCACCTCCCAGTTCATGACGGCGTCGGTCACCAGGGCCAGTTCGTCGGCGTCCAGGGCGGCGGTGCTGTGCTGGTAGACGGCGAGGAACTGCGCGCGCAGCCCGTCGTCCGTGAGGTCCTCCAGACGGGGCAGTGCCTCGTCCGTGGGCACGCCGTCCCGCGCGTGGGCCGGTTCCAGCGCGTCCCGCGACACGGCACGGTCCGTCGCCCCGTGGTGGGCGAGGCGCCGGAGCAGCTCGTCGCGGCTGAGGCCGGGCAGCGCGGTGAGGTAGGGCGAGTCGTGATCCTGCCGCAGAGCCCCGAGGACCTGTGGGCCCAGTCGGCCGTGGCTGGTGGCGAGGTGGTCCTCGACGAAGGAGCGCATCGCCTCGGCGGCGGCCCGGTAGAGACCCGCCGGGAGTTCGTTCCGATCGGAGAACTTCCGCTGCGCCGCCCGCAGTTCGTCGCGGACCGTCTGCTCGTCGCCGAGCCAGTCGTAGACCTCCGGACGCGTGGTGGCCAGACCGGGCAGACGGTCGCGCAGGTACCGGGGGTCGCTCGCCAGGAACGAATAGAGCAGGCACTCTCCCGTGGCGGGCACCTTGACCGGCGCTCCCCGGCCGGCGGGGGGCGTCTGCCGCGCCCGGCCCTGCGGCTTCCGCCCGCCCGTGGGCTTGTTCCGGGTCGCCTCCGCTCCGTGCGTCGGCTGGGGCCCCTGCTTCTCCTGCGGCCCCTGCTTCGGATGCATGGTCGGTTCCCCGGCGCCCTTGGGAGCGAAGCCCAGGTACGCGCCGATGGACGTCAGGTCGGAGGGGTCGAAGCCACGCTGTTCGGGTGTCAGGTTGAGCGCCGCGAGCTGTGCGGACTTCAGTGCCGCGTCGTAAGTTCCCTCACGCCAGGGGACCTTGGGTTCGCGGCCGCCCTTGGCCGACCTGACCAGCCACTGGCCGGTCAGCGTGGGGACCTTGTTGACCTGGATCCGCCCGTACCCGACCCGCTTCCACGCCTCCATGCGCTTGGCCGCCGCGTTGCCCACCTCTTCGAGGTAGCGCACCTGGTGGCCGAGGAGTACGTACGCCTCCAGGTTGCCGCTGCGGAACCCGAGGTGCTTCAGGGTGCTGCCCGGTGCCTGGTGCAGGTGGTCGAAGAGCCGGAACTGGTCGGTGCGGGCGCCATCCGGGAAGTGCCGCTTCCACCGCGCACTGTCCCAGAAGCCCGTCAGATCGTGGACGTTCCCCCCGGCGACCTCCTCGTAGCCGCGGTCGCCGGGCCGCCTGTCCCCCACGATGAGGACGGTCGTGGTCCTGGGCAGGTGTCCCACGAGCTGCCTGATGCCGGTCATGCTGGTGTCGTGCTGGGGGTGGGCGTTGCCCGTCTTGCCGCTGAACCGCGACCACAGCACCACGTGGTCTCCGCTCTCCCGGATGCCGTGCTCCGCGAGGAAGGCCCTGACCCGGTCCACGTGGTCCTCGCGCATGCCCCACGCCGCGCGTACGGTGTCGCGGTCCTGGTTCGGGCGCCAGGATCCGGCGACGTCCTTGCTGACCTGGGTCACGGGCTTCTGCAGCGCGGTGCTGCGCAGTCCGGCGGGGATCGGCGGCACCGCCTCGTCGTACGGGAGCGGCTGACGGGAGCGGGGGCCGGTCGTGGCCGAGTAGAGCTGGTAGGGCTCGTCGGACCGCAGGACGTGGACGCGGTCGCGGTGGACACCGATCTCCGTGTCCCGCCACCGCGCGAGTTCGGCCTCCCGCTCGCCCGGTCGCCCGCCGGGCGGTCGCGCCGTCTCGGCGCGCAGCGCGGCGAGTCTGCTCGTGTACTCGGCCCGTACGACACCGGCCACGGTGTCCTTGAGGAAGTCGGCCACCTGGTCGGAGTGTTCGGGCCGCGCCAGGACCACGACGTGCAGCTTCGGGTTGAGGGCGAGGGCGGCCGCGACACCGAACATGTCACCGGTGAACTTGCTCGTGGTGACGATCAGATCGCGGTGCGGGCGCGGCCCCACGTGGAAGGCGTCCGCGAGGTTCATCAGTTCGCCGTGGAGCTCGCGCCCCTCGTCCGGGCCGAGTTCGGCACCGAGGTCGCGCCACTGCCCTTCGAGCGAGCGCGGACCCTTCGCGTGGGCGGTCGCCAGTCCCGTCAGAACCAGGTTGAAGCGGCCGCTCAGCGTGGTCGGCGCGGAGCCCTTCTTGCGCTTGCCGGAATCGGCCTCCGGCTGCTGCGCCGGGTGGAAGGCGTCCCGCCTGCGGGCGTCCAGGTTCTCCAACAGGAACAGGTCGCCGCGCGGCCGGCCGTTGAGGAGGCGCAGCAGATCCAGCAGCGCCTCCGCCTGCTCGTCGTCAGGCCGGGAGGCCAGCGCGAGGGCCTTGTCGAGGAGATCCTCCTCGGCGGCGGGGGTCATAGAGGGGTGCGCGGCCGAGGGTGCGGGGGTGGCCGACGCCTCGGCCTGGGGTGCGGGAGTGGCCGACGCGTCGACCGGATCTGTGGCTGTGGCTCGCGCCTCGGCCGGGATCTTGGCCGACACCTCGGCCGGGCTCACGTCCGGCACCTCGTCCGGTGTCACAACCGGTGCCGGCGTCGCGGTGGGCGGAGCGGGGACCGACGGCTTGGGCGCCTCCGGTGTCGGTGTGACCGTGCGCGAACCGGGCACCGGGCCCGACGGCACGGTGAGCGTGGCCGGCGCCGGGCGAGGGGCCAGCAGGCCGCTGAGTTCGTCCTCGAGGCCACCGGCCAGCCTGCCGGTGGCCGCGTCGACCGGGAGGGCGCCGTACAGACCGTCCGGGACCTTGACCCGGACGGTTCCGTGCGGGCCCTGGATGACGGCCGTGACGCCGAAGCGGTACTGGCGGTAGGGGCGCTGGCCTTCCTTGTTGCGCTCGTCGGTGTCGCCCATCGCGGCGGACCGGGCGCGGCTGTTCAGCCAGTTCTTGATGGTGATGGGCAGCCGGTCGAACATCTTGTGCTCGCCCAGCGAACCGCCCATCTCCGGACCGAGCGCGAACTGCCAGCCACTGGCCTTCTCCTGCTCGGACTTGGGCTCCTCGCTGCGCTGGGTGTACGTGCGCTGCTTGAGCAGGGTGCCTTCCGGCGGCCCGATGACATCGGCGCTGTCCAGTTCCAGGCCGACCGTCACCTGGTGGCTGCCCACCGGGACCTCGTAGGTGTGCCGCAGCAGGTCCGCTATGTGCGGGCGGAGCATGTTGGCGCTGGTGAAGTGGCTGTACCGCAGCCCGGCCCGGGTACTGAAGTTCAGGCCGCCGACCCTCGGCGGGTTGTGCACGTCCGGTTCCGGCGGGGTGCGGTGACGTACTGCGGTCAGACCGGCCCAGCGCTCGACCGCGGCGGCGGCCGGTACCGACCACGGGTGCAACCCCTCCACCAGGGCCTGCGGCAACTCCCGCGGCGCGGTCCGGGCCGTGGTGGCCGGGGCAGGGGTGACCGGGGCGGCCTTCGGGGCCGTCCGCTGCGGCTGGTTGCGCTTCTGGAGCTTGTTCGGTTGCCGCCGAGGCGCCGGCTCCCAGGTGACCGCGGTCTCGCGTGCCCGGGTGAGGTCGATGGCCCGCGGCGGCTGGTCGGTCTCGACGGTCATGTGCCGGGGGACGAGCAGGCGGACGCTGCCGCCTTCCACCAGCGGGCTGTTGCCCTCGGTGCCGTCTCCCGCGTCGTACCAGTGGAAGACGCCCCGGTCGCGGGACGGGGCCCCGGAGTACAGCCGGGAGACACCGCCGACGGCCCTGCCGGGCACGCTGAGGATCTCGGGCAGCTCGGTCGTGGTGCCCATCTCCACCTGGAAGGTGAGGTCGTGGTTGAACTCCTCGGAGGCGTCCCGGGGGTTGGCCCGGTAGATCTTGACCGTCTTGTCGGTGCTCTCCTCCGTAGCGCCGCTGGAACTGCTGTACCCGACCCCGCCCTCCACACCGCCGTGCAGATTGCCGCCGTTGGCACGGGCCCGTGCGTCGAGACCGCCTCCATACTCCTGTCCGGAGCTCTCGCTCCGCGCCTCCTCCTGCGCGGCCTCGCCGCGCAGGGTGAGCTTGACGTCGTCGCGGGGCCGCTGGTCCGTCGCGGGGCCCAGACGGGTGGCGGTGACCTTGACCCACAGGTAGCGGGTGGAGCCGAGAGGGCCGGGGATCGGCAGCCAGCGGCTGACGCCCTGACGCGCTGTCAGCGCGTGCATCTCGGTCTCCAGCGCGTCGGAGGAGAACGAGGAGGTCAGTGAGCGCTTCAGGAGGTTGGGACGCGGCGCGGCGCCCGCGACCGTCTCGGTGGTGACCACGCCATGAGAGCGCAGCCGCTCGAAGATCGCGTCCAGCACGCCGTCGGCCCGCATCACCTCCGCGTGCCCGATGCCCGCGAGCAGATCCGGGGAGAGGTACGTCCGGGTGCGCTTCGGGACCTCCTCGTCGGGCGGTGTGACGACGATCTCCGGGACGGCGATCGGGGTCTGTGTCACGGCCGAGGTCTGCGCCACGGCCGGCTGGGGTTGCGCAGGCGCCTCGGCGGCCGCCTGCCCGGACTTCGCCTCAGGCCCGCGCCCCTCGGACGTCGGCTCGGACGTCGTCGTGGGCGCCGGCCGCGAAGGCATGACGTCGGCGAGCCGGCGTTCGGGGACGAGCAGGTCGAGGGCGTTCTCGGCGCTCAGGTAACGCGTCGTCTCCGTCAGTTCCTTGCCCCGCCACCGCACATGCGTGACCTCGAAGACCGGCTTGGTGCGGAGCGTGTGCACGTCCCCGCCATAGGTCGCGCGGGTGATGTCGATCCGGCCGGCCGCGTCGGCCTTGCCGCCTCCCCACTTCGTCGCGGCCTCACCGTAACCGAGGAAGGTGACACGGCCGCCCGGACCGCTGTGGTGGCCTTCTTCCGCGTCGGAACCGAAGCGGAACTGGGGTCCGACCGAGCCGCCGAAGCCCAGCTCCCACTCCTTGGCCTTCTCCTTCTCGTAGGTCGCGGCGGCCTGCGAGTAGTGCTCGACCTCTACCTCGCTGCTCGCGCCCAGGTTCTCCGGGGCGTCGGTGCGCAGCCTGACCCGGAACGCCTCCTTGTGACGGCCGTTCTTCGGCAGCTCGGACTCGTGTCCGTGCGCTCCGCTCATGTCGCCGAACCGCGAACCCAGGATCACCGGGTGGGCCAGATCCAGGATCTCCTCCGGCCACGCGGCCGGGTCCCGCAGCCAGCTCTCCGGCAGCTTGTGCTGCTCGGCGTACATCCGGGCGGCGAGCTGGGCCAGTTCGGGCATGATCTGGAAGGCCGGGTAGATGCCGTGGGTGCCGGTGCCGAAGTCCAGCGGGCGGTCGGCCTCCGGACGGGCCGTGGTGATCCGTACCTTGCCGGCGGTCTCCGCCTCCTTCGAGCTGACGGGCTGCTGGGGCACATGCTCCAGCGGGGTCACGATCCGTGCGACGGCGGGGACTTGGCCGCTGAGATAGGACGGCTTCTCCTCGTCCGGGGTCACCGTCCACTGGAGCGACGTCCAGTAGCGATGCTCGTGGACCTTTCCGGCCGTCTCCGTACGCCGATAGGCCTTCGCCAGACCGCTCAGCTTCTGGGCCTTCTTCCAGGAGCGGCCGGCCATCGCCTTGAACGCTCCGACCGCGAGCCGGAAGGGCGGTGTCGTGAAGTGCAGCCCGCCGATGGTGAACTCGTGCTCCGGGAAGGCCAGTCGGGCGCCACCGCCGAAGGCGAACCGGCCCTTGGTCTCCCTGCCCCGCTCCCCCGCCACCGTGGCACCGCTGACGGCGCGGGCGTTGACCTTCATCTTGTACGTCTGATCCTGCGCCGCCGCTGCCGGGGCGGCCGGACCCTGCGCCGACGGGTCCTTCGCCGCCAGATCCTTCGCCGGCGGCTCGACCGGGCCCGCGAGCGGGTTGGGTCCGCTGATCCGGTCGCCCCATTGCATTTTCGCGGAGACCTTGTAGCGGCGTCCGCCGACCTCGACCGTCCGGTGGATGCCCAGCAGCGCCTGGTAGGGGTCGGCCTCCAGCGCCGCACGCCCGTAGAACATGGCGAGGTCACGGTCCGCGCTCGCCCAGTCGCTCCGCCCGGCCTTGCGTCCGCCCAGCGCCTTCTCGTGATGCTGCGCGATGGCCGCGCGGAGGTCCCCTTGAAGGGTCTCGGTCCCCGGGAGGGCGATCGGCATGCTGAAGCCGAAGCCCCGCCGGGAGGCCAGCGCGAGGGGTTCACTCGGGTGCGGGCTCAGCCGCAACCCGCTCCGGGAGGTGAGCCCGAACCGGAACGGCGACCTGGCGGTGGGCAGCCTGCGCACACTGCGCGGCGCGGGCGGTGTCAGCACCTGGTGGCGGGGAGCGTGCGGACCGTCCTCGGTCGGGCGCAGGTCCGGGGTCCACCCGGCGCCGACCGTCCGGCGGACGAAGTCGGCCGCCTCCCGCTGCGGGACGCTCAGTTCGGACTCGGTGGTGACCTCGACCGGCTGGACGGTGTGGGTCGTGGACTCCACCGACGCCACCAGGCGCAGCCCGCTGCGGTACCGGCTCTGGTCGCCGAAGATGTTCAGCACGGTGTGGCTCAGATGTCCGGAGTTCAGCGAGTGGCCCACGCTCCGCCCACTGCTCACGAAGGCACCGGTGGCCGGCGCGACGCCCTTCACCTGGACCTTCTCCGAGCCCGCCGCCGACGCCTCGTGGCCGCTCTCGGGTCCGGGCTCCGGGTCGGTGCCCGCGGCCGACGCGTCGGCGCCGCCACCGCTGATGCCGGCCGTGTTGTACCCGGCGCCCAGGCCGCCCACCGACGTGCCCTTGCTGGACGCCGTCCGGTTGGTGCCCGCGCCGATGTCGTCGCGGCTGCCGACGTTGGTGTCACCGAGGTAGTGGAGGCTGTCGACCGAGGCCCGGAGCCGCACATGGCCCTTGAACTTCCGGCCCAGCAGCGGACCGTCCACCTCGACGCTGTTGGAGGTGTCTCCGGCGGACCACCAGGGGAAGCGGTTGCGGGCCGTCGGTTCGGTGAGGAAGCCCTTCGTGGAGTCCATCTCCAGCCCGTGCATGAACTTCCTCACGGCGGGCGCGGGCAGTCCGGCCGCCAGCAGATTGCGGTGCAGACCCGCGATCAGCGGCGTCATGTTCACCGCGTTCAGCAACTCCCGTGCCTGCGACGGCCCGCCCTCGCGCGGCCGTTGCGGCCGCGCGCCCCGCGGCACGACGGGATCGGGCCGGTGTCCTCCCTCTCCCGCGTACGGCGCCGGCAGATCGACGTGGATCCGGTCGGGGACGGTCACCCGGCGGCCCGGCGCGGTCGCCTCCTCCCCGCCGACGAAGACCCGCATCTCCAGCCCGGCGCTGAACCGGTTGAAGTCGTTGATGAAGGGCTTGCGACCGGACAGGATCGTCCGGGCCCAGCCACGCTGTGTGCTCTTCGCCGAGCCCACGACCACCTGCGGCGCGGCGACCGCCGCGATCGAGGCGGCCACCCCTGTCCCCAGGTTCAGGGCCGTGAACAGGGCCGTGTCCAGACCCTGGATGGTCTCGTGACCGGTCTCGCCCCCGGTCTGCGTCGACCCGAATCCCACCGGGTACTCCTTGACCTCCTTCTTGTCCGGCGGCAGGAACGTCAGATCCCGCGGCATCGGCCGCAGCCACACCAGCCGGCCGGCCACCACCAGCGTGCGCCCGGCCGCCAGTACGTCGTCCCAGTGCCTGGGCTCCCGGGTCAGCAGCAGTTCGCGTACGGCGTCCCGGATCCCGGCGCGCAGGGCGCCCGTCGGATCGGGGACCGGCAGTTCCAGTCGCTGACTGATCCGCCCCGCCCACAACTGCGCCTGCCGCCGGGTGAATTCGACCGCCCTGACCGTGTCGGGGACGACGGCCTGGCCCATCGCGTCCTCGGACAGATACCAGGGCGTACGGTCGCCCGGCTCGTCCGGCGCGGTGACCACGATCTTGGGGACGGGGAGCGCGGGCGATGCCGCGGGGGCGGCGGGCAGGGCGGCCGTGACGACGCTGTCCGTCAGCGGGATCCGGACCGCGGGCCGCGACCCGCCCGCCTGGCGGTCCGAGCCGGCGGGCACCAGGTAGAGGTGCGTCGGGTCCGCCGTCAGGGTGTGCCGTGCGGTGCCGGGAGCGGGGAACTCCGGGTGTCCGAGAAGCGTGTCCAGGTTGTCCACCCGGCCGATCCAGCCGGTGTCCCCGTGCAGCAGGGCACCCGACTCCGGCTGTACGAAGTCGCCGCCGAACCGCACCCAGCCGTCCGCCGCCAGCGTCTCACCGGAGGGCAGCCGGACGCCGGCCGTGTCGCTGACGCCGTACTCGACCGGCGCCGAACTGTGGGCGGTCGTGCGCCGGTACGTGAACCACTGCTCCTCGGCCTTGGTCTTGCCTTTGCCGTTGCCGACGGCTTCGGAGGCAGGAACGGCCGGCACGGGTACCTCGGTGAGGTTCTCGACGCGCCGTGGCCCCTCGACGGTCACCGGCCGGCCGAGCTGCCGGCCGGCCGCGTACGGATCGACTCCCGTGTCCGGCGAACCGCCCCGCAGACCGCCTCCGCGCAGCACGATACGGTCCACGGACATGGGCGCGGGAGCCGGCACGGGCAGGGACGCGGGCGCGGGCGCGGGCTCCGTGCCGGATGCGATGAGGTCCGGCGCGCCGCCCGCCGGAACGGGCCGCGGAACGGGCGGCGGGGTGTGGCGGGCGATGCCCGCCAGGGTCTCCGGGCCGAAGGTCCAGATCACCGGTTCGGACGGGGGCGCGGTGCCGGGCTCCAGGGTGACGCCCAGGGCGCTCAGCACCGTACCCAGATCGTGGCCGAGCGGGACGCCTCGCCGTTGTCCCGGCACGTTCAGCGCGAAGCCCGCTGCGGTGTCGGCGCGGAGGTCCGCGCTGCCATCGTCCTGACGGACCGGCGTTCCGGCGACGATCTTCGTGGCCCCGGTCTGGACCGCCACGCCCACCGGCGCGATCACCACGGAGTTCAGCGCGTCGGCCACCTGCCCGCCGAACGAGGGCAGACCGGCCCGCACATGCTCACGCCCGGCCTGCCCCGCCAGGATGACGACCGGGAGGCGGGTCTGCGGGTCCCACTGCGTGCGCCGCTCGACGTACCGTGCCACCTCCGACGCGGTCCGCCAGCGACCGGCCACGTACATGCGGTCGTCGCTGACCCTGTACATGCCGCCGACGATGACCGCGTTCTCGCTCTTCGGGAGCAGCGGGGACGCGTGGTGCCGCGTCGGCAGCTCGTGCCGCCCGACGAACCGGGCGTCGGCGAACCCGTCAGGAAGGATGACGTCCGCGACCGTCGCCGCGTCGCCGGACGCCTGCTCCAGCGCCGTGCTCCGCCGCAGGCCGTCCCAGCGGTCGGCTTCGGCCCGCGCGGTCCGCGCGGCGGCTTCGTCGGCGGCTGCCTGCCGCGCCGCGGCTTCCGGCGCCGTCACGCCGTCGGCCGCGGCCTGCCGCACCACCTCGGCCGAGGCGTGCGCGGCTGCGGCGGTCTCCCGCACGCGTTGCTGATTCCGGTCCGCCACCAGCTGATGCAGGTCGTCCAGCGCCCGTCGCGCCTCGCCGAGCGGGTCGGCGTGATCCGCCGGAGCGGACTCGGGGAGCGTGGTGCGGGAGGTCGGAGCGGCGGAGGGCGCGGGAGTGGCGGACTTGGTCGGCGGGGAGGACTTGGCCGGGGCGGAGGACTTGGCCGACGGGGAAGTCTCGGAGGCTGTTGGGGACTTGGCCGGGGCGGTGGTGTCCCTGCCCCCCTTGCCCGTGCCGGATTCGGTGCCGGATTCGGATGCGGTGCGTGTACCGGTCGGCTGCTTCTCGGCAGTCGCCGTCTCTACGGCTCTCTCCGCGCCCTTCTCAGCGGTCACCCCGGCGCTCGCCGCCTGGGTCCGGTTTCCCGTGCTGGTCCGGGCAGGCTCGGCGCCCGTATCGGCCGGTGCGGGGATGCCCGTCCGGGACGTCTCCTGCGCCCCGCTGCCGAGCCGCCGGCCTTCGCCCCGGAAGCTTCCTTCGCTTCCCGCTTCGAGCGGCGCTTCAGGCGTTGGGGACGGCTGCGCCTTCTCACCGCTCCCGAGTCGCCGGCCGTCGCTCGCGAAGTTCCCCTCGCTCCCGGCCTGGGATTCCCGGCCGGACATCCGCGCCGGTTCGACCACCTTGCCGTCGCCGAGCCGTCGGCCCGTGCCCGTGCCCTGCGAAGTCCCGACCGTGGAGCCGTCCTTGAGCCGCCGGCCCTCGTCCGCGCCCCGCGTGGTCTCGACCGTGGAACCGTCCCGGAGTATCCGCCCCTCACCCTGGAAATTCGCCGGTGCGTCCGCCTTCCCCGCCGCGTCCCGGGGTTCCGTACCGGTCTTCGTCCCGGAGCCCTGCGCGATGCGTGTCTGCGGGCTCCCCGCCCCATCCTCGGACCGGGCACCGGGGCCGGCGCCGTCCGCCGAGCCGGGGCCCGGGGCGTCCTGCTCCTGCTTCAGGTCGTCGAGCGTCATCGACTTGGGCTGATCGCCCTTGCGCGGCCGTCCCTGCGACTCGGCCTGGTCGCGCCGAAGGCCCTCGGCGCTCGCGGCAGCCTGCGCCCACGCGTCGTGCGCGGCCGACACGGCGGCGGGATCCAGGCTCCCGCCCTGCTGGCGCCCGTCCGTTCTCGCCTCGGCGGCCCGCAGGTCCTCCTTGGCCCTGGCTTCCGCCTCGGCTCTCAGCGCCTCCTCCAGCGCCTTGTCCGCCGTGGCCAGATCAGCCTTCGCACCGTGCAGATCCGGCCGCTCGGGAGCGCCCTTGACGGGAACGTGGTGCAGCGCGTCCGCGGCAGCCTGCTCCGCGGCCTTGGCCTGACCCTCCAGGCTTTTGGCCGCCGCCTGTTTCGCCGACGCCTGCGCCCGCGCGGTGCGCGCCTCCGCCCGGGAGGCCTCCGCCTTCGCCCATGCCTCGTGCGCCGCCGACAACGCGCCCGCGTCCTTGTTGCGGCCACCGTCGAGGACATCCGTCAACTCCTGCGCGGCCCGCGCGTCCGCACCGGCGACGTTCTCCTGTCGGAGGGCTTCCTTCTCGGCCGTCCGATGGTCGAGTTTCGCCAGGTCGGCCTTCGCCCGCAGCGCACGCGATGTCGCGAACGCCTCCCGCTCCAGTTCCCTGCGCACGATCAGGTTGTCCTGCGCCTGGGACTTCGCCGCGAACGCCTCCGACGTCCGGCCTGCGGCAGCCGCTACCTCGGGCGCCGCGTTCTGCGTCTCGCGAACCGTCGCCGCCTTCGCGTTCAGCGTCGCGTGCTCCGTCTGCAACGTCTGCCGCTGGGCCTTCATGGCCACGTTCTCGGGCGACTTGGCCGCCTCGGTCCTCGCCGCCTCGGCCAGGTGAGCGGATCTGGCCTCGGCCTCGGTGCGCATCGCCTGGTCCAGCGCCTTGTCGGCACTCGCCAGGTCGGCCTTGGCCCCCCGCACACCCGACCCCGGAACGTTCTCGTCACCGAGCAGCGCCTTGCGCGCGGTCTCGTCCGCGGCCTTCGCCTGCTGCGCCAGGTCCTCGGCCACCGCCTGTTTCGCCGACGCCTCCGCCCGCGCGATCCGCGCCTCCACCCGGGAGGCCTCCGCCTTCACCCACGCCTCGTGCGCCGCCGACAACGCGCCCGCGTCCTTGTTGCGCCCACCGTCGAGGACGTCCGTCAACTCCTGCGCGGCCCGCGCGTCCGTACCAGCGGCGTTCTCCTTGCGCAGGGCTTCCTTCTCGGCAGCCTCGAACGCGGCCTTCGCCTGATCGGACCTCGCCGCCAACGACCGCGACTCCGCGAAGGCCTCACGCTCCCGCAAGCCCCGCGTCGTCAACTCGACCTGCGCCGACGACCGCGCCTCAGCCGCTCGCCTCGTCGCGGCCACCGCCGCGGGCGACACCCCGTCCGCCCTGCTCAGCCTCGCCGCCTCGTCGATCGCCTTCCCGATCTGCGCCAGGCGCTGCTCCCGCTGCTGCTTCGTCAACGACCCCGCCGGCTGTGCCCGGCCGTTCCGCAGATCCGCCTCGGCCCTCGCCGCCGCCTCGGTCCGCGTGGCCTGGTCCAGCGCCTTGTCGGCGCTCGCCAGGTCGGCCTTGGCGCCACGCACACCCGAACCGGAGACGTTCTCGTCACCGAGCAGCGCCTTGCGCGCGGTCTCGTCCGCGGCCTTCGCCTGCTGAGCCAGATCCTTGGCCACCGCCTGACGTGCCGTGGCCTCCGCCCGAGCGGTCTCAGCCGCGCCCCGGGAGGCCTCCGCCTTCACCCACGCGTCATGCGCCACCGACAAAGCAACGGCGTCCACACCCTCGCCCGCGTCCAGCGCGTCGGACTTCGCCTGCGCGGCCCGCGCGTCGTCGCCGGCGACGTTCTCCTTACGCAGAGCCTCCTTCTCCGCGGCCTCGAACGCGGCCTTCGCCTGATCGGACCTCGCCGCCGACGACCGCGACTGCGCGAAAGCCTCACGCTCCATCGAGCCCCGCACCGTCACCTCGGCCTGCGCCAACGCCCGCGCCTCAGCCACCTCGGCGGTCCGCCGCGCCGCAGCCGACACGGCAGGCGACGCGTCCTGAGCCTTGCGTACCGCCGCAGCCTCGTCGATCGCCTTCCCGATCTGCGCCAGGCGCTGCTCCCGCTGCTGGTTCGTCAACGACTCGGCCGACTGTGCCGCATCGGCCTTCTCCGACCCGGCCGCTTCCTCGGCCGCCGAGTCCGTCGGCTTCGACCCCGCGTGTGCGGCATCCCCCGACTCCGCCTGCTGCTTGCCCGACGATCGAGCTTCCGCCGCCGCGGCGAACAATTCCCGTCGCCGAGCGGGATCCTCCGGCAGCGCCGCCCGGTCGTTCGCGCCTGCCGCCTGGCCACCCGACTGGCCGTCGTGCCCGCCTTCGGGGTTCTCGGTCGCGGACCTCTCGGGCCTGACGGTCGGCTGCGCGTCCGCCGCCCCTCGCTGGGCGCGTGTCGTCTCGCCCGGCGCGCCGGTCCGAGTCTGCTCGGCGCCACGCGCGTCGGACGCCGCCTTGGCCGACGACCCGTGCGGCGCTCCGCCCGGTGTGGTCACCTCGGTGGGCTCCACCGGCGTGGTCCTGCCCTTCGCGGGTCCGGAGCTCGCCGCTCCGTCGGCGCCACCGCCCGGCCGGGCAGCGGTGTCCGGCCTGCTGGTGAACGGCTCCGCGGCCGCCTGAAGCGTGCGGGCCGGGGATGCCTCCGGCGCTCCCGCCGGCCGTAGCTGCCGGCCCGCCAGGCCGGTCTCCGACGTCAGCGGCGCGCGTCCCGCGTTGGGGACAGTACTCGTCCTGTCGGCGGCGCTCGTGGCATTGCCCGTGTGGTCCGTCGTGGCGGGACGGCTGCCCTCGATCTGTGCCGACGACGGTTCCCGCACGGGTGTCGTCGGGTGGATGACCTGGGGCTGACTGCGCGCCACGGACCGCACGGGGGAGACGAGTTCCTGGTCCGGCGCCGTACGGGCCGACGCGTCCGCGGCGTCGGTGCGGCCGGCGTCACCCGTGCGCGACGCGCTCTGGGCCTGCCTCACCCCGCCGTCGACGGCGTTCGCCGCGCCCGACGCCGAACCGTTCGTCTCCGGCGCCGTACGGCTGCCGCCACCCGTGGCCGGCTGCGTGGACCGGGAGACGGGATCGTGGGACACCCCGGTGGCAGGCTGCGGCTCCAGGTTCGTCCGTACGACTCCCTCGGCGCCGGAGGCTCCCGCCGACTCCGCGCCGGTCTGCTGTCCCACCGCGGAGCTGTCGACCGAGCGCTGCGCGGCCTGTGCCGTCTTGGCGACGCCGTTGAGGCCGGCGCCCACGTCCTGCGCGACCGTGCGCGCGGTGGAGGCGCCGCCCCCCGTGTCGGCGGTCACGGCCGTGGTGCCGCCGGCCGTCGTGGACTTCGGCGCGGTCCGCACGGGCTGGACGCTTCCACTGTCGGTGGCGGCCTTCACCGCCGAGGAACCGCCGGGCGCGGTGCCCGCGTCCACCGGGGTCACCTTGTCGGGTACGACGCTCCCGCCGCCGGTGTCGGGACCGCCGGCCCGTGCGGCCGTGACGGGCTCCGTCGTGGCCGGCCGCGGCGCCGTATCCACGGTCGCGACCCGCGCGGTGCTGGTCGCGGCGGTGGTGGTCACCGGGGAATTGACGTCGACCTGCGAGGACAGGGTCAAGTCCGACTTGGTGAGGCCCTTCGACGTGTCGGCTATCGACGCGCCGACGGACGTGACGGACGACGGCAGGGTCAGTCCCGAACCGGCCCCGGTGACCGTCGTCGCATCGCCCGCCGAGGTCCGGGCACCGGTGGTGTTGACGTTGATGTCTCCGACGTTGACGTCGGCCGTGCCGATGCCCAGCTTGTCCTTGGCGACGTTGACCAAGCCCTTCGCGGCCGAGGCGACGACGACACCGACCCCGCCCCACAGCACCAGGCTCGAGATGAAGCCGGGGATCTGCTCCGCGGACGTGGGGACGGGGATGAGCTGCTGAAGGGTCGTCGGCAGGCCGACGGCGGCGTTGCCCGACGCCACCGCCGCCGCGTTGATGGCCGTGCCCTCGATGCCGAACCGGGCGACGTTCGCGGTGACACTGGCCATCGTCACGACCCACTCCGGCAGGCTCTCCGCGGTCACGCCGATGGCGCTGCCGACGAACCGCGCGGCGTTCGCGGCCATGGTGCCCAGTTCCGCGACCGCACTCGCCACCAGCTCGGCGACCCGGCCCAGAACCGGGATCAACACCCCGAGGATGCCCAGGAGTTCCGGTGCCACGAAGAGGAACGCCCCGAGGAAGGCGCCCACGAGACCCGCGATCAGCTCGGCCAGTTGCTGCTTCGCGAGCGTTTCCTCCTGCTCGGTGCGCAGCATGGCGTAATAGTTGATCATTTCGCCGGTCTGCCAGAATTCCTCGACGACACTCATCACCGCTTCGCGCTGATCGCCGAAGGCCTGCGCCATGTACATCTTGGCGTCGCCGAGCCAGGCCCCGTTGTTCAGGTCGAACTCGGCGCCCGTCATCTTGGCGAGCTGCTCGTCCAGCAGGTCGCCGAAGTCGATGAGGGCGTTGCCGAGTTCGTAGACGGGATTCGGGTCCCAGTTCTTGTCAGTGAAGAGCGATTCGTCGGACATGATCTGGCGCTACCTCAGAATCCGGTTTCGTTGACCGCGGTGGTGTGGAAGTTCTCGTTCGGCGTGCCGCTCGGCTGGTCCACCGTGTCCGTCTGCGGACCGGCGGGGTGATCGGCCTGCCACTCGGGGCTGTTGGCGCGCAGCATCTCCGTGTGGAACTGGGCGAACATGGCCTTGACCGCGCCTTCGCAGTTGGCGTAGTTCTCCGCGGCTTTGGCCACTCCGCCTGTCAGGACGTTGATGACGCCCTGCGCCTCGGGATCGACCGCGTAGAGCAGGCCGCCGGTGAGGACGTTGACCAGCTGGGCGGCCTGCGAGCCGTAGAGCTGCGTCGTGACCGCCGTCCAGCGCGCGTTGAACTCGTCGGCGACGTCCGCGGAGTCACCGGTCCAGGAGATCCTGAGCTGGCTGAGGCAGTTCATGATGTCACCGAGCGCGGTACTGACGTTCTGGGCGGCGTCGATGACTTTCTGGCATCCGCTGTTCATGGAGTTCGGATCGATCGCGAGCCTGACCGCGTTGTAGTCGTCGGGAATGCCTGCCATGGCCGAATTCCTCCTCAGGAGCCCTGCGAATTGGTGATGTTGGCGCTCTCGGCGGCGATGTAGTTGTCCTTGCTGGTCATCATTCGCTCGATCATGTCGACGAGGAGATCCTGGAGGTCTCTCATGGTTTTGTTGACCTCGGTGGAGACATCGCCGAAGGTGGTGCCGGCGGGACCCTGCCAGGCGTATTCGATGGCGTGATACTGGTCCTGGATGGCGTTGATGTTCTCCTCGATCACGCCGGCCCGGTTCCGGACCAGGGTGATGGCCTCTCCGAGCTGGCCGATGTCGACGGCCCACGCGCCGGGGGTCATCACCGTCTGGCCGTTGTCGAGAAGGAACGAGCCGTCGCTCTGCAGCGCGGCGCCCTCGATCCCGCTGTCGGTGACGAGGTAGGTGGCGCCGTCGGACGCGGTGAAGAGGCCGGTCTGGGGATCGAGCGTGCCGGTGAGGACGGTGCCGTCCGCCAGGACGACAGTGGTGCCGTCGGCGGAATAGAAGTCACCGCCCGACATGTAGCCGTAGGCGACCTGGCCGTTGGGCAGGGTCTTGGTCACCCCGTCCTTGAGGAAGCTCCCGTCCGGGGTGCTGAGGCCGTGCTCGACCTCTCCGTCGGCCGAGACGTAGACGGTCCCGTCCTGCGAGATCCATCCGCCGTCCGAAGTATCGGTCCCCAGGAGCGACTGGCCGTCGACCGTCCGCGCGGTGAGGAAGACCCCGTCCTCGGTGGTCTGCCCGGTCCTGACCGTGCCGTCGGGACTGACCTCGACGGTCCCGTCCGCGGACAGCCACGTCCCGTCGCTCAGCACGCTTCCGTACGTCTGCTGGCCGTTGACGGTCCGTACCTCGCCGTTGGGCAGGAACGACCCGTCCGGCATGGTCAGCCCGTACGCGACTTCACCGTCGCCGGCGACGTAGACGGTCCCGTCCTGCGACATCCACCCACCATCGGTGGTGGCGGTCCCCAACAGTGTCTGGCCGCCGACGGTCATCGGTGTGAGGGAGGACGTCTCTTCGGTGGTGCTCTCCGCGGTCCCCTCCGGCGCGACGGCGCCGCCCGACTCGCTCCCGGACACCTGCGTACCGTCATCGGCCGGCACCGCCTGCCCGCCGTCGGCGACGAACGTCCCGTCCGAGGCGGTCGTGCCGTACTGGACCGCACCGTCGTCGGCGACGTAGACCGTTCCGTCGTCGGAGATCCAGCCGCCGTCCTGCGTGTCCGAGCCGAGCAGGGGCTGGCCGTCCACCGTGCGCTCGGTGAGGAACTGCCCGTCGGCGGTCGTCTGGCCGTGCTCGACGACACCGTCCGCGGTGACCAACGTCGTCCCGTCCTCCGACAGAAACGACCCGTCATCCAACCGCGACCCATAAACCGACTGACCCTCGATCTGCCGGACTTCACCATTCGCCAAAAACGCGCCATCCGGCGCCGTCAGACCACGCACCACCTCACCATCCGACGAGACATAAACCGTCCCGTCCTGCGAAACCCACCCACCATCCTCAGTCTCCCCACCCCACAAAGCCCGACCATCAACAGTCCGCTCCGTCAAAAACAACCCATCAGACGACGTCCGCCCATGCTCGACCACACCCTCCGCCGAGACCAACGTCGACCCGTCCTCCGACAGAAACGACCCGTCATCCAACCGCGACCCATAAACCGACTGACCCTCAACCTGGAGGACTTCACCGTTCACGAGGAACGCGCCGTCCGGGTCCACCAGGCCGTGCTCGACCTCCCCGTCGCGCGAGACGTAGACCGTCCCGTCCTGGGAGATCCATCCGCCGTCCTGGGTGTCCTCACCCACCATGACCTGACCATCGACGGTGCGCTCCGTCAGGGACTGGCCGTCGGGCGCGGTCGGGGCGGGCTCGTTGCTGTCGGGACTCGGTGTGGTCGGTGTCGTTTCCTCCGCCGGGGAAGATGACGGCTCGTTCCGTGTGGCGGAATTGGCCGGTGCCGTTCGGGTGTGCTGGGTCTCGAACTCGTTGAGGGTGGAGGTCGATGAGGCGCTCGCCGAGACCGGGCCCGCTGAGCCGCCGTCTCCGGTGCCGGCCGCGGCCCACGCCGAGTGGCCCGCGTGACCGTGGTCCGGGGCCGACGGCGGGGGCGCGGAAGGCTGCGGATGCCCCGCGTGGGCGTGCTCGCCGGTCGCCGGGGAGAAGAAGTCTCGGTCCAGGTGAACGAGCGGTTCGCCGTCGAGGGATTGACCCGCCTCACCGGGCATGGGGGCCTGACCGTCGAATGCCGCCGGATTCACCGCGTCCGGCGCCTGGATGTGGACGGCGTCTTCTCCGGGCGCGATGGTCGCCGGTTCGAACAGATCCCCGTTCAGGGAAATCAAAGCCTCGCCGTCGGTGTTCATGTCCGTCATTCCGAACCTCTCCTCTCCCCCGCGCCGGCGGCGACTTCATAGGGGTCCGCACGTTAAGGGTCACGGGATTTCGGGAGATGGAGTAGATCCTTGTTCCGGGCGCAGGGGGACGTCCAGGAACGGGGACGTCGATTCAGGACGCGATGACGCGGCACCATGGATGGCCGATCAGTAGGCCGATCGTCAGTCAGCCGACCGTCGACGGCCTATGACAGTCTCCGGCGGCCCCCTCGTCCATGACCGACTGTCGAGTGTCGACCACCATCCACAACCGACCTGAGAATGCGGGGTGTCCCATGGGCGACGAGGATGTGAGCCCTCACGCGTCGGATTACCAGAGCGACCCCTGGGTGCCGAACGTGGACCCGGACGCGAGCGATCACGGCGACCAGGAGGACGCCGCCGAAACGTATGCCGACATCTACGGCGTCACACCGACCGCCAATCCCACCGACGACGAAGGTGAGGACGAGCCGCCGGGCGAGCTGGTGCCCATGCCGACACTGAGCATGGCCTACACCACCGCCCCCGACCTGGTGCCCACCGAGCCGGGGGGCGGGTCGGGCAGCGCCATGCCGACGCTGCCGGACAGCAATCCCTTCTCGATCGACCTCGGGGCGCTGCGCGGAGCCGAGCAGACCTTCCTCGACGCGGTGTCGACCGCTCAGGGCGCGTACGAGGTGCTGCGCGCCAAGGTGCAGGCGGCGATCGACGATCCCACGCTGTTCGGCCAGGAGACCGGTCACTGGGAGAACTGGGGGCGCGCCGGCCTGCACTTCGTGGAGAGCGAACTGGCCGAGAGCGGGGAGCAGTACGCCGAGACGATCAATCCGCTGTTGACGCAGATCATGCAGGACGCCGCCGGTGGCATCGAACTGATGGGTACTTTCACGGCGTTGCTGAACAATGCCGGCCAGACCTACGCCGAGGCCGACTCGAAGTCGGCGATGCCGGAGCTGGGTCCGCGCGCGCAGGCGACCGTGACGGAGGCGGACTCGCCGTCGGCGTCGCAGGTGTAGCAGGTGTAGCAGGTGTAGCAGTCCGTACGTCAGGACGGCGCCCGGCCGGGCTTCCGGCCGGGCGCCGTCGTCGTGTCTCGACCGGTACGCCGGTTCGTCGTGTCTCAGCCGGTACACCGGTTCGTCATGTCTCAGCCGGTACGCGGGTCCTTCGCGTCTCAGCCGGTGGTGAGCGGGGGCAGGTCGTCCGGTTGGAGGGTGACGAGGTCGTCCGTCGTCGGGTCCACCAGTTCGACGACGCGTTGTGCGTGGCGTTCCGTCATCCGCTGGAAGATCTGGCGGGCCGTGCGGCCGTTGCCGAAGCGGTCGTCGCGGACGAGGGCGCCGAAGTAGCTCAGCAGGGCCTCGCGGGTGTCCGGCGGGAGTGCGTACTCGTGCTTGGCCGCGTGGAACTCGACGATGCGGCCCAGTTCGTCGCTGCCGTAGTCGTCGAACATCAGGGTGCGGGTGAAGCGGGAGGCCAGGCCGGGGTTGATGTCGACGAAGCGCTCCATCTCGTCGGGGTAGCCGGCCACGATGACGACGACGTTGTCGCGGTGGTCCTCCATCAGTTTGACCAGGGTGGCGATCGCCTCGCGGCCGTAGTCGTTGCCCTGGCCGGCCGGTGTGAGGGCGTACGCCTCGTCGATGAACAGGACGCCGCCGAGGGCCCGTTTGAAGACGGCGGTGGTCTTGGGCGCGGTGTGGCCGACGTATTCGCCGACCAGGGAGGCGCGGTCGGCCTCGACGAGGTGGCCGCGCGAGAGCAGGCCGAGGGCGGCGAGGATGCGACCGTACAGGCGTGCCACCGTGGTCTTGCCGGTGCCGGGGTTGCCGGCGAAGACGAGGTGGCGGCTGAGGGGCGGGGCCGCGAGCCCGGCCTCGGTGCGCTGCCTGACCAGTTGCATGACCTTGACCATGGTGCTGACGTCCTGTTTGACGCTCTCCAGGCCGATCAGGTCGCCGAGTTCGGCGAGGACCTCGGACAGGCTCTCGGCGCGGGCCTTCCGGGTTCCCGTGCCCTTGCCGTCCTGCGCCGCCCAGCCGGCGTCCCGGCCGCCGGACGCCACGGCGAGCGCGCCGTCGCGTGCCGGTTCGGGCAGCGGTGCGGCGTCGAGGGCCTCCTCCGGCACGGTGCTGATCTTCACGTCGTCGACGCGGCACCGTTCGATGACGGGCTCGGCGCCGTCGGCGAGTTTGAGGTCCTCGTCGGTGTCGTGGATGCGGCAGCCCCGCAGCAGGGGCGTCGCCGCGCTGCCCACGTACACGGCGGGGAAACCGGTGGCGCTGATGTCGCAGTCCTCGAAACGGCCGGCGGCGTGGTCGGCGACGTAGAGGCCGTTCTTCGTGGTCCCCGTGACGGTGACGCCCCGCACCCGGGGCGCCGCCTTCGCCTGGACGACGAGGCCGGTGCCCTTGGTGTCGGTGATGGAGCAGTCGGCGAGCCAGGCGGCGGCGCCCTCGCGGACGAAGACCCCGGCCGCGCCGGTGCCGGTGACGCGGGTGTCGGCGACGAGAGCGCCGGTGTGGGCACCGATGTCGATGCCGACGCCGGAGCAGGAGCTGATGGAGCAGTCGGCGACGAGGGGGCGGTGTGCGGTGCGCAGGCTCACGCCGGTGGCGGCCTTGGTGATCCGGCAGCCTCGGGCGGACAGGTCACCGCCGTCGACCTCGATGCCGCACAGCCCGGTGTCGTCGATGTCGGTCTCGGTGAGGATCAGCAGTGCCCGGCCGACGCTGCGCAGTCCGTGTTCCGGGGTGCCCTGGACCCGGCTGTCGCGGACGGTCACCCGGCTGCCGTCGCCGGCGTGGACACCCGTGTAGGCGGAGACGGTGACCGCGCAGTCGACGAGGGTGAGTTCGGCGGTGTCGGACGCGTAGACGCCGTTGGCGCCGGAGCGGGTGAAGGCCCCGCCGCGTACCTCCACCCGCGCCTCGCCGCCGACGGCGAGGCCGGAACCGGTGGTGTCGGTGGTCGTGGTGTCGTGCAGCCGCAGCCGGCCGGCGCCGGTGGCGACGACGCCGGCCGCGCGGATGTCGCTGACCCGGCAGTCGATGAGGGAGGCGACGGCGCGGCCCGTGACGTGGACACCGTCCCGGCCGGTGCGGGCGATCTCGCAGCCGCGCAGCGCGACCCCGAACTCGCCCCCGGCGGAGGGTGCTTCGCCCGCGTCGTCGTCCTCGGGCGCGGCGTCGGCTCCGGCGTCCCCGGTGATGACGACGCCCCCCGCCTCGCTGTCCCCGATCCGGCAGGTGCGCAGCACGGGCCGGGCGTTGTCGTCCACGGCGACGGCGGCGGCGCCGGTGTGGGTGACGGCGCACTGGTCGAGGGCGGCGCGGGCGGAGCCGGTGATCCGGATGCCGTGGCCGCCGGTGCGGGTGACCGAGACGCGGGTGAGGGTGGGCGCCGCTCCGTGGTCGACCAGGATGCCGACGGCGTCCACGTCACTGATGCCGGTGTTCTCCACCACGGCCCGGCTGTCGCCGCCGAGGTAGAGCCCGATGTCACCGGTGTGGTGGAGTTCGCAGTCCCGCAGGACGGGGGTGGCGGTCCCGGTGACCTGGGCGCCGCCGCCGGTGATCTCGCAGCCGTCGAGCTCCACCGCGCCCGCGGTGACCAGGACGGCGGGGTCCTTGCCGCCGCCTTCGAGGACGAGTCCCCGTACCCGTCCGCCGGGGCTTCGCACGGTGAGCGCGGGGCCGTGGGCGCCCGCGACGATCCGTACCGTGCCGCGGCCCTTCTCGGCGGTGAGGGTGACGTCCCGGTCCAGGACCACGCTCTCGGTGTAGGTGCCGGGCTGGACCGAGATGACGGCCCCCTCCGGAGCCTCGCGGACGGCGGCGACGATGGTCTTGAACGTCCCCCAGCCGCGCGGGGCGACGCGCAGTCCGGCCGTCATGTCGAGGTGCAGGTGAGCCGGAGCTGGGCGGCGGCGACATGGACGCCCGCGGCGACGTCGGGGCTCTCCGCTCCGGCGTTCACGAGCTTGACCGTCACCTGCCCGGTCCGCACCGTGAACGCGGGGGAGGTGAGCCAGCGGCCCTGGTGGTCCTTGCCGACCTGGTCGACCAGGAAGCCGCCCAGCGGCTTGGGCTCCTTGTCCGCGCTCGTGCCGAAGGCGTGGTCGTCGCCGAAGTAGTAGAAGTAGGCGGGTGAGCCGCCCACTTGGGTGCGGGAGGAGTTGGTGGGGACGTAGCTGGAGACGCGGCAGGAGGCGACCGTGAAGTGGGAGCTGAAGTCGTACTTCCACAGCGCGTAGCGGGTGGCGTCGTAGCCGTCGGACTTGCCGGAGACCGGCATGGAGAGGTAGCCGCCGGTGCACGCCTCGCCGGTGTAGCCGCCGGTCGGCGAGTTGGTCCAGGCGGTGGTGCCGTCGGCGTCGGTGCCGGTGGAGTAGCCGTACGCGGCGAAGCCGGTCGAGCCGTCGCTGCTGGCGGCGCAGTCGGGGCCGGCGATGGCCTTCCAGACCTGACCGGAGCTCTGGCCGCCCGCCTGGTAGGGAGTGGCGTCGGGGCTCGGGGGGATCGCCTGGACCTCGCTGGGCAGCGCGAACGCCGGGCCGCCGAGCGCGCCGTAGACCAGCGCTCCCAGGGCGACGGCCAGGACGACCGAGACGCCCACCACGAGCATGCGTTTGCCGGTCCGGCCCCTCGGGTCCTCCGGCCGTACGGATTCGGCGAATGCGGAGGTGAACTCGCGCCAGTCCTCATCAATCATGCGAGAAAGCACTCCTCATTGTTTTCTGGAACCGGATGAACGTCTGGTGTCCGGGGAATTCCGGAATGGGGATGGCGGGACGAGTGTCCGACCCGCGACGCACGGGTGGTCGGCAACCCGGCCGCATGGCACCCAACTTGAGTTACGTAGGAGGTCACGGGCAGGTTCACGTGATTTCTTTCACCGCGTCCGGGGCCGGGAAAGGGCCTGACGGGCGGGCTACGTTCTTGCTGAGGAACTCACCGGAAATGAGAATGGCAGGAGCGCCATGTCCCCCCAGTTGTCTCAGATCGCCGTCGTCGAGCAGCACAGCCTCGTGCGCCTGGGGCTCAAGACCCTGCTCTCCGGCAGCTCCCTGCTGCGGGTGGCCGCGCTGGCCGCGGACCCCGGGCAGCTGCCGGACCCGGCCGCACAGCGCCTCGACGTCATCGTCTACGGCGCCCCGGCGCAGACCGGAGCCGAACTCGCCAGGGCCGTCGACGCGCTCACCGCGCACGGCCGGGTGCTGGTCGTCGCGGACTTCGCGGGCTGGCAGCCGGTGACCGACGCGCTGCGCGCCGGTGCCTACGGCTGCGTCAGCAAGCAGGCGGGCGAGCAGGAACTGCTGCGCGCGGTCGAGACGGTCGCCCTCGGCGGCCTGCACGTGGCGCCCGGCCTCGCCACCCGGCTCCACCGCGAGCTCCAGCGGCCCGCCGGCACCCCCGCGCCGGCGCTCGCGCACCGCGAGCGGGAGGCCCTGCGGCTGCTCGCCACGGGCCTGACGCACGGCCAGATCGCCCGCCGGATGGGCCTGACGGAGGCCACGGTCAGCACGTACGTGAAGCGGATCAGGAACAAGCTCAACGTGCGCAACAAGGCCGATCTGACACGCAAGGCGATCGAGCTCGGACTGCTCCAGGAGAACGAGTTCCACGGCACTTCCTCCGTGCTCGCCGCCGGGTACTCCCCCGCCGCCTGACATCGCGCCGCGTCCCCTCCTGCCCGCCGTGGTGCCGGCCGGTGGGTACGCGGCGCGATGACGTCGGCCGCCCGGCACTCAGATGTGGCGTCCGAGATCGACCAGCGCGCCGAACGCGCCGAACGTCGCCACCGCCAGCGCGGCACTGCCTCCGGCCAGTACCGAACCGAAGCCGGCGAGCCACCTCGGCCGCGCCATCGCCGGCAGTTCCGGTCGGCGCAGCATGCGCCGGAAGCCGTAGACCAGTAGGACGACCGCGGTCAGCGCGCTGCACGCGGGGGCCGCCCAGCTCACCCCACCGAACCGTTCCGGGGCGGTGATCAGCAGGGTGAAGAGCCCGGCCGCACCGGCGAGGAGCTGCGGCACCACCTCGGCGACCAACCGGGCCGACCCGGCGCGCAGGATCACCGCGAGCCCCAGCAGCCCGGCCGCCGCGTCGGCGTACGGCGAGGCGGAGGCGGCCATGACCACCAGCGCGCCGGCCAGCCCCAGGCACAGCAGTCCGCTCCACGTGGCCAGCAGCACGGTGGCGGCGCGTACGGCGTCGGCGACGTCGTCGTCACGCGGCTCCTCCTGCGCCCGCATCCGGACCCGCCGCCAGGTGTGCGCGACGGTGCGGCTCACGGCCCCCGGTACGACGGTCAGCAGCCCGAACGCGACCACCGCGACCACGCAGGCCGCCTGGACGGCGCCGGCCCCCAGGACGGCGAGGCCGATGCAGAGCAGCGCCACCAGCACGGCCGTGAACTGGGTCGCGGAGGTGGTCACCCCCGGCGCGGCCACGGCGGCGAGGAACGCGCCGAGCAGCGCGCCCACGGCGGACGCCGAGACGGCGAGTCCCGTGTCGGTCATGATGCCGTCCAGACCGAGCCCGCCGACCCCGTAGGCGGGGGCGGCGGACCAGGCGCACAGCGCCAGCGCGGGCACCGTGCACAGGGCCATCGTCATGCGCAGCCCCGCCGGGACGGACCAGTTCCGCTCCGTCGCGGTCCACGCCAGCACGGGCAGCGCCAGTCCGGCGCCGAGCGAGAGGTCGAACAGGACACCCAAGCCGGTCCATCGCCGGGCCGCGAGCACCAACAGGGTGGCGACGAGCCAGCCCAGGGCGAGCGCCGTCAGGGCGTACGTGCGGGAACGGGCGTCCCATCGGCGGTTCAGGGGGCCGTCGGAGGCCTCGGCCACACGCTCGGCGACATCGTGCACGACCGGGTCGTCCAGCCCGTCGTCCGCGGCATCACGCAGGTACAGGACCTGCCCGTCGGTGATGCCCAGCTCCGAGAGGGACCACTCCGGGGAGAAGGCGCTCCCGGTCGCCGCGCCCAGGGTCCAGGCCGCCGGCATGATGTCGGCCGCGTCCTGCTCGCACAGACGCGCCAGGGTGTCGGCATAGCTCACGATCGGGGCGCCGGCCGGGACCGCGAGGTCCACCTTCCGGCGCTCTCCGACGACAGTGATACGGCAGTGCTCGTCCACGGTGACGATTCCTCGGGGGGATCAGGGTGTTCCGCCGCCGGAGCGACGGCTCACCGGTGCTGCCAGGTACGGGAGTTGGCCCACTCGGCCTCGGAGTAGTTGCTCCAGTTGACGTGCATCGCGTGGGCGATCTCGCCGAGCACGCCCTCCGGGCCGAAGAGGCCGTTGGCGGCGTAGTTCCACTCCGCCTCCAGGCCTTCGAAGTACTGCTGCGCGGCGCCGTTCCAGTCCCCGCCGGCGAGCACCGGCTGGAGCTTGGTGATGAGCGTGTGCAGCTCGTCCGCGATGGTCTGGGCGACGAGGTTGATGTGCGTGCCCGCGCCGGCGAGTTGCTCCTTGACCATCAGGTTCGCGCCGTCGACATTTCCTGCCATGATCACTCCCTGTCGTGCTGGGGGTCGGGGGGTCGGGAATCGCTGTGTCGCTGAAGCGTCGAATCACTCAGGGGTCGGAGTCCCGGATCGCGACTCGCCGACTCGCCGACTCGCCGACTCGCTGAGGTGACGCTCGGTCAGTTGAGCTTGGCGCTGCCGAGACCGGCCTCGATGGCGTTGATCGAGGCGATGTTCTGCTGCTCGGCGTCGGTGTAGTTGACGTAGTTGCCGCGCAGGCCGCTGGCGATGTCGGTGAGCGCGTCGTGGAGCATGCGGGAGTAGATGTCGTACTCCTGCATGAGGGCCTGGAAGGTGTCCTGGGCGATGCCCTGCCACCAGCCCTCCAGGTTGACCACGTAGCTCTTGAGATCCGCGAGCTGTCCCTGGATCTCTCCCGCCGTGGTGTCGCACGAGGTCGCCGCCTGCGACACCATCTCCGGTGTCACCTTGAAGTCGTTCACCGTACTGCTCCTCTCCGGCGGTGTGTTGCCAGTCAGGCCAGCGTCGCAGCGGCCGGCGGGGGACGGACAGATCCCCATTCCGGTGTCCCCGTGCGGGCGTTGAGGGGTCGCCTCGTAGGAAAGGGGTGTCCCGTCCCCGTGACGAATTGGTGCGGGACGTGGGACGCCGAGTGGCCTCACCTCACCGCGCCCGACGGTCGGTCAGCGTCGCCGAAAATCCCTTGCCGCCCGCACGCCGGCCTGGTGGGATGCGAGGGCTTCGGCGGCGGGAGGGGACGGCTTGGCGGTGTTCGGGTGTGCGGGCTGCGGTGCGGCACTGACGGCACCGGTGTCGAGAACGGCACTGCCGATCCACCTGCGTGACGCCCACTGGGAGTCGCTGCACCCGCCGGTCCTGGAGCCGGGAACCTACGCCGTCGACCCCGAGCCGTACGGACCGCCCTGGCGGCCGTGGGAAGAGGTCGGAGCGCGGGAGGCCGCGGCACGGGGGCTCTTCGCGCCGTTCGCCTCCCTGTCCTACGGACCGGCGGACACCGTCCTGCTCGCGCCCGGCGACCTGCGTGGCGTCGGGCTGATCGCGGAGCGGACCGAGGGCTACTGCTTAGGGATCAACGGCAGTGGCGGCCCGAACCTCGCTTGCCTGGGCTGCGGATCAGCGGTCGGATCGCGGATCGACGACTGCGGGCAGTGGCAGGTGGTCCGGCTCCTCCCGCGGGCGGTGACGCGGCTGCCCGCCCCGCCGGAACGGCCGGTCATGGACTGGGCGGAGCTGCCGGCCGACGGTGCGCTGTGGCACGGGCTGAGCGAGTACCAGGACATCCCTGCGGGCGCGGCCCTCGCCCACATGGTGGTGGCCGCCGAGGGCGGGCCGGTCGAAGTGGCGCCCGGCCCGGTCGCCGACCTCCTCGGCCGAACCCTCGCCGCGCTGCTGCCCTCCGGAGAGGGTGCGCGGCGGCTGGACCTGGCGGGCCCGGGGCTGGCCGAGCCGGCCGCCGGGCTGGTGCTGGTGCCGGTCCATCCGCAGACCGGAGAGGTGTGGCAGCCGAGCGGCGGCGCGGTGGCCGTACCCGTCGAGGCCGCGCTCTGGGCCGAACTGGCCTTCCCACCGCTACGGACACGGCTGCCGGTGGTCGGCGGACTGCCGGAGGGTGTGGAGCGGGACGATCCGCTGCCACCGCACGCGCCGTTCCGGCCGTCCCGCGCCGCGTTCCGCCACACGCTGGCGCGCATGCCCGCCGTCCGGGAACCGTGGCTGCGGGCGCTCTACGACCGCGGGTGCTGAGCCGTGAGTCATGGACGGGTGCCCCCACCGGGTGCGGGAGAGCCGCACACCGAGCCGTCACGTGTGCGGCGCGGCCATGCGCCGACCCACCGTGGCCGGTGTGTGATCGCGGGCGGTGAGCGCCTGAACCGGGTTCACGCCCCGGGCGGCTGCGACGAGGCGTACGTCCTGCCGAAGCTACCCCGCGTGATGTCCGCAACCCGCCCCGATCGGTGGCACTTCCCGTCACGGCGCCGCCACGCTATCGGGCGACCGGCTGCGCGGGACGGGTTCGCGCTGCTCGCCTGGCGGCCGACCGTTGTCCGTCCGCCGTCCCCCGTCCTGACGGGTGTCAATTCCAGGGTTCCCTGGAGGGGTTCTCGCCCAGGAGGCGCGCGGCGGCCGCGCAAAGATCCTCGCCGTAGAGCTGGTTGCTGCCGTACGCGGAGCCCCAGAGTTCCGACGCGGCCTGGGCGACGGCGCGCCAGCTGAAGTCCTCGTCGACGCGCCACGCACGGATCTGCATGGCCATCTCCGTCGTGATCCCGTCCGGATCCCCAAGGTTGTGTGTCATTCCACTGGCCCCACTCCCCCGTGACCGAACCGACCACGCTGAACGCACCGCCTCGCAGACCCTACGCCGGGCGGGGCGACACCGGCACGGGACAACCCTCAGGGGCCCGAGCCCACCGGTCCCGCGCAACGCTCCGGCCAGCCTCCGCCGCCGCCCGGGATGCTGCGGCCGCGGAGCGCCTCGTCCAGACCGGCGAGCGCGGCCCGGTCCGCCTCGCCCAGTTCGGCGTGCGAGCCCTTCGCCGCGAAGCGTGCCGGTGCCCCGCCCGAGGCGGGCAGTTCGCGGAGCAGCACGACCGGGGACGGACCGGAGCGCCGTACGTCGAGGACCATGAAGGGCGTGCCGGGGGCGAACACCACTTCCTCGGCGGGTTCGTCGAAGAGCCGGCGGGCCAGCCGTCCGGTGACCGACCAGATGGCGTAGCGCGGGCCGCGCGGCCGGCCCTCGCCTCCGGTGGCGGCGACGCCGCTCAGCGGGGCACGGTCGCGCAGCACGGTGCCGGGGCGCAGCGGGTCGGTCTCCGGGTTCTCCTCCGGCGGCAGGGCGGAGCCCGCGCCGCGCAGCACCGCCCCGCGGTGTGTCGGCAGTCGGCGCAACGCCGACACGAGACAGGCGGCGAAGGGCAGGAGCCGGTCGTCGCGGCCGTGGCAGGCCGCCGCCAGAGCGCGGTGGTCGAGCAGGCCGTCGGCGTCGTCGAGGTAGAGCCGAAGGGCCGTCAGTTCCGCCTCCACCGACTCCCGTTCGGTGTCCGCCATGGCCGGCAGCCGACCGAGCGCGTGGGCTACGGCCGGTGCGTGGCGTTCCCAGGCCGGCCCCGCGAGCAGCCGCAGGGCGGCGTGCTCCGCGGGGCCGCTGCGGTAGCCGGCGCGCAGGGCGGCACGCGTGGACGCAGGCCGTACCGCCGGTTCGGCAGGGTCGTCCGGGTGGGCCGAGCCGGACCGGGTGGCCGGCTCGTCCAGGGCGTCCGCCCCCGTGCCGGGGCGGCGGCTCAGGTACTCCCAGGCCACCTCGAGATCCGGTCCAGGGGGCGGATCGGGGGCCTGCGACTCGCCGGGGGCCGCGATCGGCTCCCGTCCCCGGCCTAGGTGTTCCCACGCCGCTGACAGGTCCGGCGCGGCGAGCGGACCGGCCGCGGTGCGCGGGGGCGGTGGTGCGGGCGCGGGGGCGTTCGCAGGGGCGTAGGGGACGACCTCCTGGCCGGGGGGTGGCGTGGCCGGGGTGGAACGCCCGTACGGGACGAGCTCGTGATCCGCGTGCGGTGCGGCGGGAGCCGAACGGTTCTGCGGGACGAGCTCGTGACCGGGGCGCGGTGCGGCGGGGGTGCGGTGGGCGTCGTCCGTGTCGGGCGGAGCGGGAAGGAGCTGGACACCACCCAGGCCGTAGCGGGTCGCCAGCTCGTTGGGGGTATGAACTCCGTTCGGCAATACGGCGGTTGCGTGCACCAGCAGTAGGGTGCTCGCCCGCACCTGCGCCGGCAGTGAGTCGAGGACGACCTCCAGGGCCGGCCAGAGCGACGCGTCCCCCGACGGGCCGTCCGCCACGACGGAGAGCCGGAGCGGATCCACCGGGACGGCGTGGTACCGGTCGGCGGCGGGTGCGGTGGCGGCCGACCGCCCGGGGCGCAGCAGCACCCCGGCGGGGAGCTGCTCGAGCGCGTACCCGCCCACCGGGCCGCCCGGAAGGGCGTCGAGCGCGGACTGCCATACGGGCTTGGGGCACCGCGTGCCGAGCCGCACCGGCATCGCTCCGGGGGCGAACCCCAGCCAACCACCGCGGCCGTCGGGACCGACAGGCGCGTACAGGCTCCCCCCGGCGGCCACGAGGACCGGGCCCGCGGGTGCCTCCACGGCGATGGCCCAGTGGTCGGCGATCCGCCGGGCCGGCGGTGGCTGGCCCGTCTGGTCCGCGCCCGCGCCGGTCATGACGAGGCGCACCACCGTGTGCCCGGACGCGCGCAGGGAGTCGAGCAGTCCGCCCAGGCGGGGCCAGAAGTCGGGCTCCGCCGTCGCCCGCGGATCCGAGAGCAGCGTCACCGTCAGGTCCCCGGCCGACCGGAGCGTGGCGGCGAGGCTCTGGAGTTCCGCGGCGGGGGCCGGACTGTCGGCGGAGCGGAGGAGCACCAGGCAGCCGTACTCCTCGACGCGTAGCGATCCACCGTCCGCGCCGTTCGTGCCGACCACGCTGGACGTCCCGGTGCTTGCCTGTGCCATCCCCGCTCGCTCTCGGGTCGTTGTTCGGGGTGCGGTGAAGGGGGCGTCGTCGTTTCCTGACGCGCAGGGACGTGCCTTGACGTGCCCGGGCCTGCCCTGACGCCCTGACGCCCTGACGCTCTGACGGGCCCTGTCGTGCTCTACGGTCACCCCGCCACGGCCGAGCACGAGGTGGGTGCCGCGGCCTCGGGGACCCGGCCGACGGCCGAGGGCTGTGCGGAGAGAATCCCGGTGATCTTCGAGGTCCGGGAAGGCGTGGCGGGCACGAGTTCGCGCTGCACGGCCGGTCTCCGTACCCGCTGTACGGCGGCGCCCGGTGCCAGCGCCGCCGGGGGGACCGACGGGTCAGCCGCAGGTGACGGCACCGGCACCGGCACGACTGACGGCAGGTCCGGCGCGCCGGGAGCGGCGTGCGCGGCGACGAGTTGGGCCCGATAGCTCTCCGCCGCCCGCAGCCAACGGCCGTCCGGGCCGGGCAGCTTCTGCCGCAGGGCGACGATCGACGGCGCGAGGCGCAGCGCGAGCGCGATGTCCCCGGTGTCACGCCAGCAGGCGTCCGCGTTGGCGGCGGCCTGCTCGGCGTCGACACTGTCCAGGCCGGCGGTGACCAACAGGCTGACCGCCACGCGCCGGTAGAGGTCCGCCGCGAGGGCCTGGTGCCCGGCCAGCCGCATCACATGGGCTCTGATCTGGCGGATCTGCAGCGAAGTGGGATGCTCCGGGCCGTGGGCGACGAACACCTCGCGTTCGAGCGAGGTGGCGAGGACCGTGGCGTCCTCGTACCGGCCCGCGTTGGCGGCCTGGACGATACGTCCGATCCGGTCGCGGTAGAGGGTGAAGCCGTCCGCCGCGGTAGACGGTGCCTCGGGTGCGGGTGCGGCGGGCGGCTGCCCGGTCACCGGCACGGGCAGGGCGTCCGGGTCGGCGCCCGCGGTCTCCGGGCAGAGCATCCGCACCTCGTGCTGCACGGCCAGGCGGCGCAGCATGCGGCACTCCTCGACCGTGCGGCCGGGCGCGTGCAGGACGGCGCACTCGCGTGCCTCGGCGTCGAGGTGGTCGAGCACATGGGACAGCCCGGACCAGCAGGACTCGTCGAGCGGCCGGTCCGACGGGGCGATCTCGACGACGAGTCGGTCCGCGCGCACGGGGCGTCCGGCGAGCGGAAGCCGCTGTCCCACGGGTCCCAGAGCGAGCCCCGAACGGGTGACGGTGACCTGCCACCGCTCCGACAGGCGGACCACTCCGGCGTCCGGTGTCTCGGCATCGGGCACCGGGGAGCGCCAGCGCAGCAGCCGGGGGGCGGTCTCGGTCGCGCTCTCGTCGCCTTCCCCGCCCCCGACGCCGCGCCCATCGCCATCGCCCTCACCGTCGACCGCTGCGGCTGCGGCCGCGGCGGGACGGCAGACCACGGCCTCCGCGTACGGCCGCCAGGTCGGGCGGCCTGTGCCGTCGACGAGGACCGGACCGGGGGCGGCGGCCTCCTCGGACCGGGCCGTCGGCGGGGCGGCGAGCGGCGGGCCGGTCAGCACCTCCACCTCGATGTCCAGCGCGTCGGCCACCTGCTGGACGGTGGGCAGCAGGTCGCCCTCGGCGCCGGGCGCCACGCGGACTCGCGAACGCACCGACGCCGGCAGTGCGGTGAGCAGCGCGGCCAGGTCGTCGGCGGGGATCCGGGCGCCGCCGCCGGGGCCCGGGACGCCGATCAGCAGCGTCGGGTGAGCGGCGTCGACGGGCACGGCGTAGCAGAGGGCGCCGGGGGCGGGGGGCGGCGAGCCCGGGGGCTGGAGCAGGACGCCGGCGGGGATCGGGTACACGGCGTGTCCCCCGGCGGTGCGGGCGGGCAGCTCCGCGAAGGCCGACTGCCAGCCGGGAGCCGGATGCCGGGCACCGAGCGGTGTGGGTTCCGTGCCGGGCTGGAAGAGCCGCCAGCCGCCGGACGGCTCAGGGGCGTCGGGGACGAAGAGGGTGCCGCCGGGTACGAGCAGCGCGGTGCCCTCCGGGGCGGTCACGCCCAGGCCCCAGACGTCGGCGATCCGCTGGGCCAGCGCGGGCCGGTCCGCGTCGCCGCCGCCCGCCCCGGAGACCACGAGGCGGACAGTGGTCGTGCCGTTCTCGCGCAGGGTGTCGAGCACATCGCCCAACCGGGTCCACAGCGCGGGCGGCACCGGGCCGTCCACGCCGACCACGACGGTGGCGACGGTCTGCCCCGCTTCGGCGGCCAGGGTTCGCGCGAGTTCCGCCACGTCGTCCGGGCCGGGAGCCGCCTGCTCGGTGGGACGCAGCAGGGTCAGGCCGTCGTACTCCTCGACGAGGACGGGGTGTTCGTGCTCCCCCGACGGGGCGCCGGGCTGATCGCCCCTGCCCGGCGACAGACGCGTGAAGAGGGTCCCCCAGCGGGACATGAACTGCTCCTTCCGTGACGGCACGCCCTCGCGGGCGTACGTCGGTGGACGGGCTTCCGTCCGTCCCTCCGGCTGACCGGCACCCCGCGCCTTCGAGGTTTCACCGGGCCGGCCGCGCGGTCGGGGTCCGTGGCACCGGCGTCGAACCGGCCTCACCTACAGCTACGGATGGCCGCCGAGGTCGGTTCGCCGCGAGCGCCGACGGCCGGTCATCCGGGGATCGGACTCGGCCGTGCCGGGTCGTCGGACGGGAAGGCGACGGCGGGTGAGAGGTGCTCGTGGACGGCGGTCCAGCGGCCGTCCGCCTCGCGGCGGAAGACGATGGTCTCCCGTTCCTGGAGGGTCTGTGTGCCCGCGAGCGTCGCGATGTCCGTCTCGACGGTGTGGGTGAACACCGCGGTGTCGTGCCAGAGCTGCACCTTGCGGTCGGTGGAGAGGCACTTCAGCACCCGGAGGTCGTCGTCGGCCACCCAACGCGCCCACAGACGCCGGTACTCGGCGACTGACTCGACACGCCGCTCGGTGGTGTGGAAGACGAAGGTCGCGTCCGGGGCGAAAGCCTGGAAGTAGTCGCTCAGGCGCTCCTCTCCGAAGGCGGCCACAAGATCGTCGGCGGCCTGGAGCACCCTTCGCTGTTCGAGTTCGAGTTCGTGGTCGTGGTCGTGGTCGTGTTTGTGATCGTGATCGTGGGCCGGTTCATGTTCCCGTTCAGCTTTGCGTGACTGCTGGTTGCTCATGTCGGAGACGCTCCAGAAGGGGGAGAGATCGGCGGGAGGGTGCGGGGGCGGCGGCGGCCCCTAGACGGCGACCAGGAGCAGCGCTCCGGCCCCGAGGAAGAGCCCGAGTGCCTGGTGGACCGACACGCGTTCGCCGTCGAGAGCCAGCGCGAGGAGGACGGTGGCCACGGGGTAGAGCGAGACGATCGGTCCGACCACGCTGAGCAGGCCGTGGTCCGTCGCGAACAGGTAGAAGGCGAAGGCGCACGTGTCGAGAACCCCGGCCGGCACGACCGCGGCCCATGGCACCCGTGCGTCGCCCTCGCCACCCGTCGACGGCCGTCGGCGCAGCGCGCGTGGGGCCACGCACAGCAGGGAGGCGGCACGGGCTCCGACCAGCGGCCACAGGCCGGCATCCGGGCCCGGGTGTGAGAGGAGGACGAGTTGGAGTCCGAGCGCCGCGCCGGTCGCCAGGGCGAGCAGCAGCGTGCGCAGCGCGACGGTGGCTTCCCGGATCCGCCCCACCTGGCTCACCAGCGCGACCGAGAACAGGGCGCAGCCGACGCCGCACAGCGCGATCGGGCCGGGAGCCGACTGGACGACCAGACCGGCCGCCAGCGGTACGACAGCCGCCGTCACCGCCGTGACGGGTGCGACCAGCACGATTCCCTCGGAGGCCAGCGTCCGGTAGAGCAGGACCATACCCAGCAGTCCGAAGGCACCGGCCGCGAACCCCCAGGCGAGGGCGCCCGGGTCGGGCCCGGGTCCGGGTCCGGCGGTCGCCGTCAGCCAGACGGCGATCACCGGGAGGGACAGCAACTGGGAGAGGAACACGACCCGGGCGGCCGACATGTGCCGGGACGCTCTGGCGCCGCAGTAGTCCGCCGCGCCCCAGCCCATCGCCGCCACCGTGGCCATCAGCGTGGTGATCACGTGGCGTCCTGCCTGCGCAGGAGGGCCTCCCGCCTGGCCTCGGCCAGACGGCGCGCCGCATGGCGGGGCGTGCACTCCGTGGCGTCGGCGAGGTCCAGTGTCTCGGTCACCAGGGCACGGAGCGCTTGCCGCACCTTGGCCAGGGACGACGCGGCGTCGGGTGCGACGTCGCCGTAGAGCGTCCACCACCACCAGGCGTTGGTACCGGAATTGGCGACGACGTCGGGCACGACGACGCAGCCGCGTCGGCGCAGTTCCTCCTCCGCGGCCGCCGTCACGGGCAGGTTCGCCGCCTCCACGACGTAGCGGGCCACGACGCGGTCCTGGTTCGCCTCGTGGATGGTGTAGGAGGTCGCGGCCGGGACCAGGACGTCGGCCCGGAGTGTCAGGCAGTCGTCCCGGTCCAGGAGGACGTCGGCGGGGCCGAGCCGGCCGCGGTCGATGATGCCGAACGCCTGGCGGTGGCGCAGCAGTTCCTCGATCGCGAGACCGTGCGGATTGGCGACGGTGCCGTGCACGTCCGAGACGGCCACCACGCGGACTCCGGCCGCGTGAAGGAAGCGGGCGGTGGAGCCGCCCATGGCGCCGAAGCCCTGGACGACGGCGGTGGCGGAGGACCGGGGCCTGCCGTCCCGGTCCAGAGCGGTGAGCGCGGCCTCCGCGACCCCGCAGCCGCCGACGAGTTCGGCGAGCCCGATGCCGTCCACCTCGGCGGCGAACGCCTCGGCGAACCTCTTCCGCGCCGCCTCCGGGTCGTCGAGCGTCCGCACCACCGGGGCGATGCAGCCCTCCACGCCCAGTTCGCCGAGCAGTTCGTCGATGAGTTCCGTGGTGGTGCCGAGGTCGTCGCCCGTCGCCCAGTGCTGGGCCACATAGGGCCGGATGAAGGCCAGGAAGCGGGAGAGCACACCGCGTGCCTCGTCGCTGAGCGGGTCGCAGTCGATGCCGCCCTTGGCGCCGCCCATCGGCAGATAGCGGTTGGCGGGGTCGTAGTGCAGTGCCTCCTTGACGCTCATCGCCTCCGCCAGTCCCCTGACCTCCTCCTCGCAGCAGCCTTCGCGCATGCGCAGGCCGCCGCTGGCGAGACCCCGGACGAGCCGGTCGATGACGAGGAAGCCCTGCCGTCCCGTGACGGGGTCGGTCCAGGTGAGGGAGGCCTCGGGGGGCCGGGACGACAGGCCGTCGGCACGGACCGCGGGCGGGACGAGTAGACCGCTGTTCACAGCAGTGGGCTCCTAGCGAAAGCCGATGAGGACGGGCCGAGGAGCGCGCGATGGCGGTCGACGGGGGTCCCGGAGCGGCCACTCGCGCACGCTTCGACGGTAGTTGCGCCCCTCGCCCGCCGGGCAGTCCCCATTCCTGGGTCAAGCCCTGTCCCCCTCTTGAGGGACCGGGGGCCCAACTGGGTGGGGCTTACCGGCCGTACGGCGTGGCCGGCGCGCGGCCGGACCGCCGCCGTGCAGAACCCTTGACGCCCCCCGGAGGGCGGAGCAAGATCGAGCGGACCCCGAACGGGCGCCGATCCGGATGAGTTGCGCACGCCGCACGCGGCCGCGCAGCCGCCGGTCACCACCACCACACCCCGGTACGCGCCCCCGGACCACGCGCCTCCCCCACGCCCGAGAAGCCGCGCCGACCGCACCGGCTCGTCCCGAACCGGTCCTCCGTTCCTGTGCCTTCGGGCCCAGGAGAACCTCGAAGAGGTCATCCCCATGCCCACCGTGCCTGACAAGACCGAGAAGCCCGAGAAGGCCGAGAACGAAGAGCACGTCGATCGTTCCTACGTGCGTACGACATGGAAGGCCGTCGAGCCGGTGCACGGAGGCGTGTACTTCGCGCCGGAGGCGCAGGCGAGGTACGCGGAGCTCGGAGTGGAAGGCAGGGCGGGCTACTTCGGCTCGCGTGCCGCTGCCCTCGGCCCGGCATCCGCCGAACTCGTGATCGCGACCTTCTGCAACTTCAACCCGGAGCTCGTACGCAGCGTGGTGCCCGCGGTATGGAAGACCGCGTCGCCGGAAAGTCTCCTGGCGGCCCGGCTGGAGGCCGTCGACGCCACACTGCGCCGTGTCCTGGGCTCCGCCGTCGAGTCCCCGGAGATGGAGCGCGCGGCGGCACTCGCACGGGAGGCCGCCCGAGCGGCACTCCCGCGTCCTCAGGGCCGCCCGCTCTTCGCCGCGCACTGCGCGCTGCCCTGGCCCGACGAGCCGCACCTGGTGCTCTGGCACGCGCAGACGCTGCTGCGTGAGTTCCGCGGGGACGGCCACATCGCGGCGCTGGTCGGTGCCGGGCTGGACGGGATCGAGGCGCTCGTGACGCACGCCGCCGCGGGCCCGGTCACCTCCGAGGCCCTGCGCACGACACGCGCCTGGTCCAAGGAGGAGTGGGCCCAGGCCGTCCAGCGGCTCCGCGACCGCGGCTGGCTGGAGGAGGGCCCCGACCTCGTACTCACCCCGGAGGGCCGCGGGCGGCGCGAGGCGGTGGAGCAGACGACCGACGAGCTGGCCGCGCTGCCGTACGTCGCGATCGGCCCCGAGAAATGCGCCGAACTCTCCCGCCTGGTCCGCCCCTACAGCCTGGCTGTCGCCGAAGCCCTGCTCCCCTGGCTGGCGGGCGGCCTCCGCGGCTGACACCGGCACCGGACCTGGCCGGAGGCGGTCCGGGCGCGTCGGCCGAGGAGTCGGTCCGTACCGTCGGCCTGGAACGGAGCACGTCCACCCGAGCCCGCCACGGACGTGCGGGCATGGCGTCAGCGGCTTTCGGCTGTCCTTGCCCGGCCGCACGGCACCGCACAGCAGCGGACGGCGACGGACGGCACGGATCCAGCCATCGCCCCCTCTTTCGGCCACCAGGCTGACGTGGTGTTTTACAGTGGCTGCCGCCAGTTCCAGCCGACAGGACCTGTGAGGTATTCGCGAACATGTCTACCGAGACGTTTGAGTTTCAGGTGGAGGCCCGTCAGCTGCTCCAGCTGATGATCCACTCGGTGTACTCGAACAAGGACGTCTTCCTGCGGGAGCTCGTCTCCAACGCGTCCGACGCGCTGGACAAGCTGCGCCTGGAGAAACTGTGGGACGACTCGCTCGGCGCCGACGTGTCCGACCCGCACATCGAGATCGACGTCGACAAGGAAGCCCGTACCCTCACCGTGCGGGACAACGGCATCGGGATGTCGTACGACGAGGTCGGGCAGCTCATCGGCACGATCGCCAACTCGGGCACCGCCAAGTTCCTCCAGGAGCTGCGGGAGGCCAAGGACACGGCCGGGGAGGAAGGACTCATCGGCCAGTTCGGCGTCGGGTTCTACTCCGGTTTCATGGTGGCGGACGAGGTCACTCTCCTGACCCGCCGAGCCGGCGAGAGCCAGGGCACCCGCTGGACGTCGCGCGGCGAGGGCACCTACACACTGGATTCGGTCGAGGACGCGCCGCAGGGCACGTCGGTCACCCTCCACCTCAAGCCCGCCGACCCGGAGAACCAGCTCCACGACTACACCTCCCCGTGGAAGATCAGGGAGATCGTCAAGCGGTACTCGGACTTCATCACCTGGCCGATCCGGATGGTGCCCGAAGCGTCCGAGGCGGCCGCCGAGGGCGACCAGGGCGAGGAGCGGCCCGCGCCTGAGACGCTCAACTCGATGAAGGCGCTGTGGGCACGGCCCCGCGACGAGGTCTCCGAGGACGAGTACCACGAGCTGTACAAGCACATCGCCCACGACTGGCGCGACCCGCTGGAGACGATCCGGCTCCAGGCGGAGGGCACCTTCGAGTACCAGGCCCTGCTGTTCCTCCCCGAACACGCGCCCCACGACCTGTTCACCCGCGACTTCAAGCGCGGTGTGCAGCTGTACGTCAAGCGGGTGTTCATCATGGACGACTGCGAGGCCCTGCTGCCGCCGTACCTGCGCTTCGTCAAGGGCGTCGTCGACGCGGCGGACCTCTCGCTCAACGTGTCCCGCGAGATCCTTCAGCAGGACCGTCACATCGAGATGATGCGGCGACGGCTGACGAAGAAGGTACTGTCCACGGTCAAGGACTTGATGGCCAGGCATCAGGACCGGTACGCCACCTTCTGGCGGGAGTTCGGCACGGTCCTCAAGGAGGGCCTGATCACCGACGCGGAGAACCGCGACGCCATCCTCGCCGTCGCGTCGTTCGCGAGCACGCACGACGACTCCGAGCCGACCACGCTCAAGCAGTACGTCGAGCGGATGGGGGAAGGCCGGCAGGACATCTACTACCTGACGGGCGAGTCCCGGCAGAGCATCGAGAACTCCCCGCACATGGAGGCGTTCCGGGAGCGCGGCATCGAGGTGCTGCTGCTCACCGACCCCGTCGACGAGGTGTGGGCCGACGCCGTCGGCGAGTACGAGGGCAAGAAGCTGCGATCCGTCGCCAAGGGCCGGATCGACCTCGACGCCAAGGACGACGACACCTCCGAGGACGAGCGGGAGAAGCGGACCGAGGAGTTCGCCGGATTGCTCAGCTGGATGAAGGAGCAGCTGGACGAGGACATCAAGGAGGTGCGCCTGTCCTCGCGTCTCACCGTCTCGCCGGCCTGTGTCGTCTCCGACGCCCAGGACCTGACGCCCGCTCTGGAGAACCTGTACCGCTCGATGGGCCAGGAGGTGCCCCGCGCCAAGCGGATTCTGGAACTCAACCCGGCCCACCAGTTGGTCAAGGGCCTGAACCAGGCCTACAACGAACGTGAGGACCGCACGGAGTTGGCCGAGACGGCCGAACTCCTGCACGGCCTCGCGGTCCTCGCCGAGGGCGGCCAGCCCAAGGAGCCGTCCCGGTTCGTCAAACTGATGGCGGACCGACTCGAGCGCGCGCTGTAACGCTGTCTTGCCGAAAGGCCGGGAGGCGCCACGAGGGCGTCTCCCGGTCGAAGCCGGAGGCGAGCCGTCGTACGGGAGTCTCCCGTGCGCGCTCCGCCGGCGTGATCACGTCGGTGGGCGGCGCGGCGCCGACGCGGACTCAGCAGTCGAACACCGACCAGCAGATGTCGTTCCGCAGTCGCTGGTCGTCGAGGACGAGGGCGCGAATCGCCTCCGGAAGCCGGTCGCGCTGCCACTGGCATTCGAGTCGGCCCGCGGCCTCGCTCTCTCCCTTCGGTGCGGCGGCGCGTACGGCCTTGATCGCGTAGGCGGCCGCCCCGAGTTCGTGCGCGGCGACGTGGGCGACGGCCCCCGCCTGGCCGGCGGCGTACGCGGCATGCCGTGCCGCGCCCCGCAGATCGCGCGCCGCGCCCATGGCGTGGCCGCCCGCCGCGCGCGCCTGCATCATCTTGACCTCTCCGCGCACCCAGGCGCGGCCCTGCTCGATCGCCTGGCGCGGCCGTGGGTCCTCAGGCCGCACCGCCTCGAAAAGGCCGAGGACGTGCTCCGCGCAGGACGCCGCCCAGAGAGCGAGGAGATGGTGATCCGCGTCGGTGAGGGTCCCGCCGCGGCGGATCGTCACGAAGCGAGGGTCCCTGACTCCAGGGAGAATCATGGTCGGCACTCCTTCCGCACTCCTTCCGCCGGCATCAGCCCGCGCCCGAGGGTGGACCCGATCGCCCGAGGGTGTACACCCGGTGGCGTGCCCCGCGGCGACGGCCGGCAATGGGCTCCGGCGGTCTGCAAGCGTACGACCTCTCCGTCGGGAAGCCCCCGACCGGTCGCGGCCGTGAACGTCGAGCCTTGACGCGCTCCTGACGTGTGGGCCGCCGACCTTGACGGGCAGTTGACGCCGCTGTCCGATCCGCCGTAAGGAAGGCGCAAAATACCTGTTCAAGCGCATAGTTCGGGCATCCGGGCGGGCTAGATTTCACGTCGGCCGTCGCAGGGGGCGCAGACGTCAGCGGCATGACGACTCGCCTCCGGGAGCATTCACCGAAAGCTTCCCCCAGGGCGGCCGAGCACGTGGCGGCGTCCTGGTCGTCATCACGCCGCCGGCGCGCGTGCGCGGTTCCGTGCTGCCGGGATCCCGGCAGCACGGAACCTGGTGGCCGCCACACGCTCTGTCAGCCCGACCGGCAGCCGGCGTGCCTCTGTGCGCGTGGGTCCGGTTCCCCACCGAGGCACGAAGGTCCCATGTTCTCCGCCGCTCCTCAGCAAGCCCCGCCGTCCGACCCTCAGCCCTCCCCCGGGCCCGGTGCGAAAGCGGGGGCGAACCGCCGGGCACCGAGCGGACTGTTCGAACCCGCGCAACTCGTCCAGTCGTTGCCCGACGCGCTGCGCAAACTGCACCCGCGGGTCCTGGTCAAGAACCCGGTGCTGTTCGTCGTCTCCGTCGGAGCCGTCCTCACCACCGTCTCCGCTGTCTTCCATCCCGCCGTGTTCACCTGGGTGATCAGCGCCTGGCTGTGGCTGACGGTCATCTTCGCGAACCTCGCGGAGGCCGTCGCCGAAGGACGCGGCAAGGCGCAGGCCGCGTCGCTGCGCAGAGCGCGCACGGACACGGTCGCGCGGCGGCTGCGCCACTGGGGTTACGGAGCCGACCTGCGGCACGCCGAGACCGAGCCCGTCTCCGCCACCGACCTCAAACCGCTCGATGTCGTCCTGGTCGAGGCGGGCGAGGTGATCCCGGCGGACGGCGATGTCATCGACGGCGTCGCGGCGGTCGACGAGTCGGCGGTCACCGGGGAATCGGCGCCGGTCATCCGCGAGTCGGGCGGTGACCGCAGCGGGGTCACCGGCGGTACGACCGTCCTCTCCGACCGTGTCGTCGTCCGTGTCAGCGCCCGCCCGGGCCACTCCTTCCTCGACCGGATGATCGCGCTCGTCGAAGGCGCCACCCGGCAGAAGACCCCGAACGAGATCGCGCTGAACATCCTGCTGGCCGCGCTGACGATCATCTTCGTCCTGGTCGTCGTCGCGCTCCAGCCGATGGCGGCGTACGCGGATGCCACCCAGTCCACCACCGTGCTGGTCGCCCTCCTCGTCACGCTCATCCCCACGACGATCGGCGCCCTGCTGTCGGCGATCGGCATCGCGGGCATGGACCGCCTCGTGCAGCGCAACGTCCTCGCCATGTCCGGCCGCGCGGTCGAGGCCGCCGGGGACGTGAACACCCTGCTCCTCGACAAGACCGGCACCATCACGCTCGGCAACCGCGAGGCCGCCGCCTTCGTACCGCTGTCCGGTGTGGACGAGACGGGGCTCGCCACCGCCGCCCAGCTGTCGTCCTTGGCCGACGAGACTCCCGAGGGCCGCTCGGTCGTCGTACTGGCGAAGGAGCGGTACGGCCTGCGGGCACCCGCGGCGGGGGAACTGAGCCACGCCCGGTGGGTGAAGTTCACCGCTCAGACCAGGATGAGCGGCGTCGACCTGCGCTGGGACAACGGCGCGGTGTCGGCCATCCGCAAGGGCGCGGCCCAGCAGATCATCGCGTGGGTGGAGAGTTACGGCGGCCACGTCCCGTCCGAGGCACGGTGGTCCGCGGATTCCGTGGCCGCCTCGGGCGGCACGCCCCTGCTGGTGGCCGTGCACGACTGGGACGGCCCGCGCGTGCTGGGCCTGATCCATCTGAAGGACGTCGTCAAGGACGGCATCCGCGAACGTTTCGCGGAGCTGCGCCGCATGGGCATCCGAACGGTCATGATCACCGGAGACAACCCGCTGACCGCCCGTGCCATCGCCGAGGAGGCGGGCGTCGACGACTATCTCGCCGAGGCGACGCCCGAGGACAAGCTCGCGCTGATCAGACAGGAGCAGGAAGGCGGCAAGCTCGTCGCGATGACCGGCGACGGCACGAACGACGCGCCCGCGCTGGCCCAGGCCGATGTCGGCGTGGCCATGAACACGGGTACCTCGGCCGCCAAGGAGGCCGGGAACATGGTGGACCTCGACTCCAATCCGACCAAGCTCATCGAGATCGTCAAGATCGGCAAGCAACTCCTCATCACGCGTGGCGCGTTGACGACTTTCTCCATCACGAACGATGTGGCGAAGTACTTCGCGATCATCCCGGCGATGTTCGCGGGCGCCTACCCGGGCCTGGAGACGCTCAACATCATGGGTCTGCACAGCCCGACCTCGGCCATCACCTCCGCCATCATCTTCAACGCGCTGATCATCGTCGCGCTCATCCCGCTGGCCCTGCGCGGGGTGCGGTACACCCCGTCGTCGGCGCACGACCTGCTGCGGCGCAACCTGATGCTCTACGGGCTCGGTGGGCTCGTCCTCCCCTTCCTCGGCATCAAACTCATCGACCTGCTGATCTCCGAGATCCCTGGACTGGGTTGATCACCGGGCCCGTTCAGGGGCGCGCCGGGCGTGGAACCCGCCGACCGAAATGTATGTGACACCGAGCCGCCCGGTCGGGTAGGAAGCGTGCATGCTAACGGGCAGCAAGGTCGGGCTCCGGGCCCGGCACGAGGACGACATCCCCATCCTGCGGGCCGGACTCCACGACGACGTGGTCACCTACTCGCGGTCCGAAGTCAGGCCGTGGCGGCCGATCACGCCCGGCTCGAAGGAGTCGCGGCTCGAGGTCGACGACAAGGAGGAGCGGCACGTCCCGTTCTCCGTGGTGGAGCTGGACGGCGGCACACTGGTCGGCAACGCGGTGCTGTGGGACATCGACAACCACAACCGGTCCGCGCACATCGGCATGGGGCTGCTGCCGTCCTCCCGCGGCAAGGGCTACGGCACCGACGTGGTCGCGGTGCTGTGCCACTACGGATTCGTCGTGCGCGGCTTGCAGCGGCTACAGATCGAGACGCTGGCCGACAACACCGCGATGCTGCGCTCCGCCGAACACAACGGCTTCGTCCGCGAGGGCGTGCTGCGCTCCGCGTCCTGGGTGATGGGCGAGTTCCTGGACGAGGTGATCCTCGGGCTCCTCGCCCAGGACTGGAAGCGGAACACGCGGGCCTGAGCCTGTCCCGCGGTCGGTGTGCGAACAAGGGTCACCGCACAGCACGCGCCACGCCCGGCCACACCCGCGTCGAGCACGCCCTGTCCCGCACCTGGTCGAGGCCGGCTGTGCGGGCCGGACGGCGAGGTCCTCCGGGACGCTCGGCGGGGGCCGTGTATCGCGGACGTATCGAAAATCGCATACGCCACCGCAACGGCCCCGCGTCTCCAATGGGGGCATGAGCCACAACGTGTCCCTGTCAGCGCCGCCCCGCCGCACGCGCGGGATCGTGCTCCTCGGCCTGGCGGCCCTCATTCTGGCGAGCGCCGCGTACGTCGTGCGGCGGCCGCTCATGATGTCCGCTCCGATGTGCGTGGCCGGGCGGTGGCACGGCTGCTTCGACACGTTCAACGGCGTGGTGCTGATGACGTTGGTCACGCTGCCGTTGGCCGTGCTGGTGGCGTGGGCGTCGGCTCGTCTTCGGCGTGCCTCGGGTGCCGCATCGGCGTGGCGGATGTCGCTGGCCGAGGTGGGCATGGTCCACGGGACGGTGCCGTTCGTGTGGATGACCATGATGCCGGGTGCCGAGCCCGGCACCGCGCCCGCCCGGGTGAGCCTGGTCCCGCTGCGGGACCTGGTCACGATGGGGCCGGGCGGGATCGTGGGCAACCTGCTCGTCTTCGCGGCGCTGGGATTCTTCGCCCCGATACGGTTCGCGTCGCTGGCGTCCGTCCCGCGGATCCTGGCACTCGGGGCGAGTTGCTCGGTCCTGGTGGAAACCGCGCAGTACGTGCTGCGGCTGGACCGGGTGTCCTCCGTGGACGACGTTCTGGTCAACGCCGCCGGCGCCGCGCTGGCCGCGCTGGCGTCGCGCCGCTGGTGGCGCACCACGGCGCGGACACCGGCTGCTTAGGCTTCGGACATGCGCGTACTGATCGTGGAGGACGAGCCCTACCTGGCGGAAGCCGTGCGTGACGGTCTGCGGCTGGAGGCGATCGCCGCCGACATCGCGGGCGACGGCGACTCCGCCCTGGAACTGCTCAGCGTCAACTCCTACGACCTGGCGGTCCTCGACCGCGACATCCCCGGGCCCTCCGGCGACGAGGTGGCCCGGCGCATCGTCGCCTCCGGCAGCGGCATCCCGATCCTCATGCTCACCGCCGCCGACCGGATCGACGACAAGGCCTCCGGGTTCGGGCTCGGCGCCGACGACTACCTCACCAAACCGTTCGAGCTGCGGGAGCTGGTCCTGCGGCTGAGGGCGCTCGACCGCAGACGCGCGTACGCCCGGCCCCCGGTCCGCGAGCTCGCGGGCCTGCGGCTCGACCCCTTCCGCCGGGAGGTCTTCCGCGACGGACGGTACGTCGCGCTCACCCGCAAACAGTTCGCCGTCCTCGAAGTCCTCGTCGCCGCCGAGGGCGGGGTCGTCAGCGCCGAAGAGCTGCTGGAACGGGCCTGGGACGAGAACGCCGACCCCCTCACCAACGCCGTGCGCATCACCGTCTCCGCACTGCGCAAGCGGCTCGGCGAACCATGGATCATCGCCACCGTGCCCGGCGTCGGCTACCGGATCGACATCGGCCCGGACACCACTGGCCCCGGCGGGAACGCGGCCGGCCCCGGACGTACGCATGCGTAGACGCCCGGGGCTCAGCGCCCGGCTGAAACTCGCCCTCAGCTATGCCGGATTCCTCGCCGTCGCCGGCGCTCTCCTGCTGACGGTGGTGTGGGTGTTCCTGCTGCGCTACGTACCCGACAACTCACGGGGACTTCTCGGGGTGTCACCCAACCGCTATCTCCTTGTGCACACCTTCGCCCCCGCCGCGGCCGTGGCGATGGTCTTCCTGCTCGTGTTCGGGCTCCTGGGAGGATGGATCCTCGCCGGCCGGATGCTCGCACCCCTCACCCAGATCAGGGATGCGGCACGGCTGGCCGGGAACGCGTCGCTGTCCCACCGGATCCGTATGAAGGGCCGCCACGACGAATTCCGCGAACTCTCCGACGCGTTCGACTCGATGCTCGACCAACTCGAGTCCCACGTCGCCGAGCAACAGCGGTTCGCCGCGAACGCCTCCCACGAACTGCGCACCCCCTTGGCGATCTCGCGGACGCTCCTCGACGTCGCCCGCAAGGACCCCACGCGGGACCGCGGCGAACTCATCGAACGCCTCCACGTCGTCAACACGCGGGCGATCGATCTCACCGAGGCCCTTCTGCTGCTCAGCCGCGGCGACCGCGGAACCTTCACCCGCGAGAGCGTCGACCTCTCCCTCCTCGCCGAGGAGGCCGCCGAAACGCTGCTCCCCCTCGCCGAACAGCGCCGGATCACGCTCGACGTCACCGGTGGAGCGGCCCCAACTCATGGCTCCGCGGAGCTCCTGCTGCGGATGGTGACGAACCTCGTCCAGAACGCCGTCCTCCACAATCTCGCCGACGGCGGCAGCGTGACGGTCCACACCGAGACGCACGGTCACACGAGCGTGCTGTGGGTCGAGAACACGGGCCGCCGGCTCCCACCGGAACTGGTGCCGACCCTCACCGAACCCTTCCGGCGCGGAACGGAACGGGTACGCACCGACGAGTACGCCGGTGTCGGCCTCGGCCTGGCCATCGTGCACAGCGTCGTCCGGGCCCACGACGGGACCCTCGACCTCGTCCCCCGCCCCGCGGCGGTCTCCTCGTCACGGTCCGGCTGCCCAGCACGCCGTAGTCGGCATCCCGTCGCGGGACCGACCGAGTCGTCGACTCCTGGCTCGGTGCGCGCCAGGCCGACCTGTGGCAGCGACCGGTCAGTGGCCTTCGCCGGTAGCGCCCGCGTCTCAAGCACCGCGTCTCGAGCACCACGTCTCAAGCACCGCGTCTCCGGCGCCTTCACCGGCAGCCGCCGCTACACCCCCGCGCCGACCACCTTGCCGGCGATCGCCTCAGGGGTCGGGTCGACCGCGTACGAGAGGCGGTAGTACTCGCGAGCGCGGTCCGCCTCGCCGAGTTCCTCGTGAGCCCAGCCGAGGAAGAATCCCGCGGCCGCGACGGGCAGTCCGCCCAGCGGGAGGATCCGCTCCCAGGCCTCGACGGCGGCATTGAGATCACCGGCGTGGGCCAGCGCGCGACCACGCACGGCCCATGCCCGGTGGTCGTTCGGGTTGATCTCCACGAGCCTCGCGGTGGAATCCAGCGCCTGCGGGATCCGTCCGTACGCCAGGAGGGTCTTGGACAGCGTCTCGAACATGGGGAAGGCGTGGTCGCTCCACGACAGGAAGTCCACCGAGTCGGAGCCGGGACGGGCCGTCTCCAGAGCGTGAGCGGCCAGGCCGAGGAACTCCATGGTCCCCTCCCTGTCCCCCCGCAGATACGGTTCGAAGGCGATCGCACGGTAGAGGGTGTGCTCGGCCAGGTGGCGTACCAGCCCGGTCTCCGACATCTCCTCCGTCGCTCGGCGAGCGAGATCCACGGCCCGGTGGAACGCGGGTGTCGCGCGACCGCGTTTGCCGTCGAGTACGACGATGTAGTTGGCGAGCCGGAGGCGCACGGCCGGCACCAGACCAGGGTCGGCCGCCGCGTGCAGGGCCCGTTCCTCCAGGACGGGCCGCGCCTGCGGACGCAGTCGCATGAGCACCTGGAGTTCGGCGCGGACCATGCCCGGCCGGAAGGTGTGCGTGGCGATGTCCGCGTCGAGAAGGCCGAGGATCTCGGCGGCCCTGAGCGGATATCCCAGGCGCAGCAGGAGTTCGGCCGCGATACCGCGCTCGGCGGGAGACAGTGACGCACCGCGGCGGCAGACCTCGTCCACCCGGGCCCACAGATCGCTCCGCAGATCCGCCGGCATGTCGGCGAAGTCGGCGGTCATGGCGTCCACGCGATCCCGGCTGGCCGCGTTCAGTACGCGCAGCGCCGGGTGCGGCACGCTGTTGAAGGGGGGAAGCGCGTCGGTCGTCCGCTCGGCCAGATGCCGCGCGATGGCGTGGGTGACGTGCGCGTCGTTGTCGGACAGCGGAACCGGATCACCGAGGCCGACATGGACCGGACAAGCGGCCGGCCGCCCTGCTTCCGTGAGTGCCAGCAGCCTCCGGCTGAGCGTCGGGCCGTCCTCCACGACGCGGTACGCGGGGAGTTCGAATTCCACCATCACTTGACGCCTTCATTCACCATGGGGCGGCCGAAAACCCCCTGCAACCGCACGACGGAGCCGCCGTCACGACAATGGCCGCACGATTTCGCGGACTTACGGTCAATATCAAGAACACTGTGCGGATTTCACACGAGGGCACCCCTCACCGGCTGCGCGGGGTGCTTCTCGCCTGATATCCGAGTGCGCCGCGAGAGCCCCGTCCGGGCAGTTGCCCCTGCGCGCTCTTCGCGACGTCTTTCAGCCGTCGGCGCCCGTCGTACGACGGTCCTGCCGTACCGGGCCGGTGCCCGCCGACCGCCGGATCGGCGGGCACCCTCGATCAGAGAAGCGCCGATCAGAGGTAGTGCAGCTGGCAGCCGTCGACGGCCGAGCAGTAGCCGGCCTCGGTCTTCTGCTCGGGCTGGGCCGACGCGGCGGGGGCGAGCAGGGCGCCACCGACCACGGCAGCGGCCGCGAGCGTGACAGCGACACGCTTCGCGGTGGAAACGTTCTTGAGAGCCTCGGGGAGTTCCATGTACACCTCTTGCATAGCCGAGCATTGGCTCGGACGACGAGCTGCGGTGATGACCGCGAGGGAATCTTTACAGCCGCTTCCACCGTTCTGAAGTCGTCTTGTCGCGTCCCTGTCGCGCCAGGACACCCTTTGACGGATCGCTAACCATCTCCGCCGTTTATGACGGCCCGTCGATTTCCACGGGGCCCAATGAGGTGATCTCAGCAAGATCGACTTGATGCGAGCGGTGCTGCCTGCGTCTGAGGGGATAGCCGACTTGAGCGGCTTGATCTGCCCCCACCTGGAGGTACCCGCGTCCCGCTCGGTGCCCTGCAGCCCGGCACCGCGCAGACGGTCAGCGATGCCCGCGTCCGCAAGGTGCCGAGTCCGTACCCGGCCCTACTCGGCGTCCTGTGCCTCGATCAGGTCGAGGTCGCGGACGCAGAAGCCGTGGTGCTCGAAGGTCTCGTTGAGCACCGTGCCGAGGCACTGCCGCACCGAGCGGCCCCGGGCGTACGGCGGCCAGACATCGTCGTCGGGCACCGGCGCTCGCGCCGCGAGCCGCACAGCGGTGACCTCGTCGAGCCAGGCCTCGAGCTCGGCGGCCTGTGCGTCACGCACGCTCACGATCTCGTCGAGAGCCGGATCGAGCGAGAGGTCAAGCCCGTGCGCTCCACGGTAGGGCTCGACGGTCGTCCCCATGCCCATCGGCGTGAACAGCTCCGTCGAGCCCAGGCAGCAGCGGCGGAACCACGAGTCGTGGACGAAGATCAGGTGGCGCATCGTCTGCACCGCCGACCACTCGTCGTTCACGCCGCGGTGCTCGATGCCGGGCGTACGGCGGATCCGCTCGATCGTCGCGGCCCAGCCGGCATGGAGCTGACGCGACGCCTCGCGCAGATCGGCGAGGTCCTCGGAGCGGATCAGCACCCGCACCGGATGACGCCGGTCGAGCTCCGCCTCGACGTACTCGGTGACCTCGACACCGTTCACCACAAGGTTGGTGACGAGCCCGTCGATCACGGCATCCTGCATGACCACGCCGATCAGGCGTGCTTTGGTCAAATCGCACTCGCGGAACTCCGCACCGTGCAGATCCTCGTCAACGTAGCGCGTCATGCTCCGCATAGTAGGTCCGAGCACTGACAAGCCGGCATGCCCGGCTTGCTCCGGCCCCTTCCAGGTCCTGACCGAGCGCGAAGAACGCACCGGCGTCGCGATCGCCCCCGACGAATCCTTCTCCACAGCGCACATGTTCCGGCGAACCCGTGCGAAGTGCTGCCAGAACGGCACGAGTTCCAAGCCGGATAGGCAGGCCGCCGGGCCGGACGTAGTCTGCGGGCTGTGACCGTGAGATACGTGTTGGACGGCAGTCAGGTCAAGACGCTGGAGGACTTCTGGCGGGTCGCCGGCGAAAGCATCGGCTGCGGCGGCTACTTCGGCCGGAACCTTGATGCCTTCGCCGACTGCCTCCGCGGCGGCTTCGGGACACCGGACGACGGCGACTTCACGATCGAGTGGCGTGATCACGAAGCCTCCCGCCGGCATCTGGGATACCCGGAGACCGCTCGGCAGCTCGAGATGCGGCTCGCCCGCTGTCATCCGACGAACAAGGCACGCGTGGCCGCCAAGCTGGCGGAAGCCCGCGCTGGACGTGGCCCGACGGCCTTCGACTGGCTGGTCGAGATCATCGAAGAAGAACTGTCAGGGGGCCTGCGCCTTCATTAGCCAGGCGGACTGGTCACGGAGCCGGCGGATGACCCTCGTCCATGTGGTCGGCGACATGGATCAGGGTGGCCCGAGGGCCCACAATGGGGCGGAGGCCGCAAGGGGGCTCGCGATGGCTACGCGTCGATGAACGTGACCGTTTCGGCGAGCGGCGCCCGCCCCGTACGGGCGTAATCCACGGTGACGTCCTCGTAGCCGATGGACATGCCGCAGAAGAGCATGAGCTCGTCCGGGGGCGAGACGGTCTCCGCGACGGCCCTGTGGAACTTCGCCCAGGCCATCTGTGGGCAGCTGTGCAGCCCTTCGGCGCGGAGCAGCAGCATGACGGTCTGCAGGTACATGCCGACGTCGGACCATTGGGGGCGGCCCAGGTCGCGATCGATGTAGCAGAACAGGGCCGCGGGCGCGCCGAAACAGTCCCAGTTCGCGGAGGCGGCCCGCTGTCGCGCCTCCAGGTCCCCGCGCGAGATTCCCAGGCTGCCGTAACGCTGCTCGCCGAAGGCGGACCGGCGTTCCCGGTAGGGGGACTTCAGCGTGAGCGGGTACTGCTCGTACTCAGGTTCGTCCCACGGGTCATCGGCGGCCAGCCGTGCGCCGACGCGCTTCTTGAGTTCGGCCAGCGGCCCGCCGGTGACCACGTAGGCATTCCAGGACTGGAGGTTCGACCCCGATGGCGCCCATCCCGCGGAGGACAGGACACGTTCCAGTACCTCTCTCGGTACGGGCCGGTCGGTGAATCCGCGCACTGCCCGTCGACTCATAACCGCCTCATAGACGTCCATGTCGTACAGACTCCCAGCTGCTCGAACCATCTCCGTTACACTTGCGACTGTATCACTCGATACCATCTGATGCTTAACTATCGCAAAGACCTGATCCTCGGCTCCGGCTTCCCGCCTCGGACATCACCGCCTGGACAGCGCCGATCACCACATTGCTGCACATCGCCTCGCCCGTGTTCCCGGGCGAGGCGTCCTCGTCCAGGTCGGTCGCGGGCATCTTCCGTACGGCCTGGGAGGAGCAGCATCCCGGGGGTGTGGTCATCTACCGAAGCTCACGAGGGCCCGGCGCAATCCGGCCATGTCGGCGCTGATCCCGCGCCACGAGGCCTCCTCGCGCGGGGAGGCGGTCAGCAAGGCCATGCGACTCGCGAAGCGCCTGGCCGCGGAGCGGCCGAGGACACGAAAGCGGTGTGACATCGCCTCGGGCATGTCACACCGCTTCCTCGTCGCGCGGACCCCGCGAGCGACGGCTCCGATGGGCGCTCCAACCTGCGCGTGGGCGGGGGTGGCGCGCCGACACGGGCGGCCTTCCTCGTCGGCGGCAGGGCACCGGCCCTCACACCCGCGACGAGGACCGGCACGGGCAGGGGCGCGCGCACCTCTTCATGGCCCGAGGCCGGCTTCTCATCGCCCGAGGCCGGCGCGGAGGCCGCGCTAGGCGAAGCGCGCCCGCGCGGTGCGCGGCCGGCGGGCCCGCGCGCTCAGGCCTCTCCCTCGACGGGATGGGCGAGACGGGTCAGCAGATCCGTCAACTGCTCGGCCTCGCCGGGCGCGAGGCCGGCGACCAGAAGCTCGGCCCGCGGCTCCGCGGCCACATGTGCCGCGTCGAAGAGCTCGACGCCCAGAGGCGTGATCTCCACCGCCCGCACCCGTCGGTCCCCGGGAACGGACTTGCGCACGGCCAGTCCCTTACGCTCCAGGTCGTCCACGACCCGCATGATTCCCGCCTTGTCCGTCCCCGTCGCGGCGGCCAGGTCGCGCTGCACCGTGGACCCACGGTCGACCAGCACGATCAGCACCGCGAAATGCCGCAACCCGATACCGAGCGGCCGAAGCGCCTCCTCCATCACCGCGGCGGCGCGCCAGTGCGCCCTGCGCAGCAGTAAGCCGAGCGCGAAGGGTGAGACATCGCCGGGCCGGTCGGTCACGCGCGCGGCAGCGGGTCTGTGAGGGTCGTCAGCGGTCATGAAGACACATTACCGCCATCTGTCCGTTCAATACGTTCTCATTCGAGACTGTCACGAACGACACGTCTGCGTAGATCTCTTCCTTCTGGGCGGCCGTCGCATCACCCTCCGCGGAGCATGGCCGCCGGCATGATCTGGCGCCGTCGGAGTGGGCGTAGCCACCGAGGCGCGCAGATCGATCGTCTTGAGCTGTCGGCGATCGGGCCGACCTCAGACAGAGCCTCCTCCTCCCGCCCTCCTGACTCGGCGAGGACTTCTCAGTGGTCTGCCGCGTGCCGGGCGTGGGCGTGGACGTGGGGCCGGTTCTCCCCCTGCGCCGCCGTGGGCGGCTGGAAGTATCCCTCGGGGTCCGACCGCAGGACGGGCTGCGCGCCGACGCTCGCGGGCTCGCGTTCCGGCAGCGCGTCATCGACGGGGTCGGGCGCTTCCCCGGGGGCGTCGTTCGTCACGCCCGGCCCCCGGCGCTTGAGGGTGACGGCCGTCAGCCCGAGCAGGCTCCACAGCGCGAGAACGGCGATGTGGCTCCCGGAGGCGTTGCCGTCGAAGTACGCCACTCCGCGCACGAGATTCGCACCGGCGCCCGGAGGCAGCCACTGGCCGATGTCCATCACAGCCTTGGGCAGCAGTTCGGGAGCGGACGTGCTGCCCGAGAACGGATTGCCCACGAAGACCATCAGCGCGGCGCTGACACCGATCCCGGCAGGGCCGATGAGCGAGATCAGACCGGCGCTGGTCGCGCTGATGGCGAGCATCGTGAAGGACAGAGATGCCCACGTGGCCACATGATCGTGCGGCAGTGCGCCGAAAAGCCCCTGGGCGACCAGGTAGACACCGAAGCCGGTCGCGGCGCACGCGCCGACCAGAGCGACGAGCCGGCGCCAGCCGGGCTTGCGGACCACCGACATGACACTGAGTGCGATGATCACGCTACAGATGGTGAGCGGGAGCATCGACGAGCTGAAGACCACCCCACGAGGGTCGTCCGCGGAGCTCGGGACGACATCCACGATCCGTACCTGAACCTGCGTCGGCGCCTTGGCGACGGCCTTGCCGGTTCCCGGCTTCACGGACGTGCCATGAGGGGACAGCCCGGGCTTCTTCGCGGGCTTCTTCGCCGGCTTCTTCGCCGCCTCCTTCGCTGCTTCCTTGGCAGCCTCCTTGGCGGCCTCCTTCGCAGCCTCCTTCGCGGCCGACGCGGATGCCCGGGCGGCGAGTTGCTGACCGGACGTGTTGAGCAACTGGGCCACGGTCGTACTGCCGGCGGTGGTCTCCAGCACGGTGAGGTTGCCCGGGGTGATGACGAAGGCGCCGTAGACCTCGCGGTGCTCGATCGCGGTGCGCGCGGACGCCTCGTTCGGGTACAGGTGGAAGTCGAAACCGTCCGGCTTGCTGCGCGCGAGACCTTCGACGGCATTCTGGCTGGCGGTGCTCGTTCCCACGATTCCCACCGGCAGGTCGCGCGGCGCGATGCGCGACGCGGGCCAGGCGTACGCCATCACGGCCACCGAGACCACCAGCGGCAACCCCACGGTCATGATGATGAGCTGACGCCATGCCAGGAACCCCGGCAACAGTTTCTTCACGGTCGCGCCTCCAAAGGCGAATGATCATTCCGTTTTCTGTCACCAGCCTGCTACGGCTGCCTGACAGTGTCAAATCCGAATGTTCGTTTTCTTAAATGTACCGGGCGACACCACGCGGTTTCCCCTCACCCCGGTCGCCCGGAAGCGGTGCGGGAGCGGCGACGCACGCAGGACCTCACCACGGCGGTGATCTCCCTCACGCCCGGCTACGTCGGGCGGCCCGCCCCGCTCACGGCAGGGCTCGGGGACGGTGGCGCGGCCACGGCGCGGATGTCCTGTCCGTGCTGAAGCAGGCCCGGCCCACGTGCCGACGCTCGGCGCTGCTGGAGGAGCAGGATCCAGCCCGCGAGGCTGACGAGCCCGGGTGTGATCGTCCGGTAGAGAAGATCGACGGCGGTGGCGGCGCTGGTGGACATCCCACCGTGGTGCAGAGTGAGGACGAGGGCCGCGTCGAGTATGCCGATGCCCGCGGGCAGAAACGGCATGGCGGACGCGGCCGACACCCCGGCGACGTAGGCGAGCATGACCGTACTCAACGCCGGTGGCGTACCCACCGCGTAACACACGGTCAGCAGACACAGACAGTCCGCCGCCCAGTTGGACAGGGAGAAGGCGAACCCCCGCGCCCAGAAACGCGCGGGCGGGCGCACCAGGGCCAACTCCTCGAGCAGCCGGTCGGCGGCCGTCTGCCCCCCGGCACCGTGCCGCCGCCTGCTCACGACGCGCAGCAGGGCGTTCACGGGCCGGCGCAGCGCGGCGGCATGGTGGAGCAGCACAAGCGCGGCGCCGGTGAGGGCACAGACCGCGGCGACGTGCACGGCGACCCGGACGAGTTGCGAGCCGTCCCCGGCGAGAGTCCGGCCCACGCCGGCCAGCACCACGAGGGCGATCGTGCTCAGGACACCGGTGGCCGCATGCGTGAAACCGATCTGGGAGAAGCTGGCGCCCCAGGAGCGCATGCGGCGCGTCCGGTAGGTGATCGAGACGAGGCTGCCACCGGGCAAGGTCGCGCCGAGCGCGTTCCCGGCGAACACCGTGGAGACGGCAGAGCCCAGCCTGACGCGCAGGCCACCGGTGCCGAGCGCCAGTCGCTGCAGACGGGCGAACGCCATCATGGATGCCATTTCGGCGGCAAGGGCCGACAGCAGCCACACGGGTTGGACGTGGGTCAACTCCCCCGCCGCGCGGCGCACGTAGGGCCCGACCAGCACCAGTTCGGTACTCAGTACCACCACCACGGCCCCACCCAGCAGCACCGCGAGCCGGCGCCTGCGGCGCGGCATGGGCGTGGATCGGCCCGTTCGACGGCTGCGCTCCACCCGGACCCGCGTCCCCGGGGCTGCCGATTCGCCGCGTACTCCGGCCACGTGCGAGCTTCTCATCGCGGCACCGGCCAGTCGGGCCTCAGGCGGACCAGGCCCTCCAGGTGCAGCCGGCACCGTGTGTGCTTCGGTACGGCCAGGCCCCACAGGCTCGCGAGGAACCGTACGTCAACGCCCACCGCCGCCACATGGCCGGACTTCTTCCCCGGGATCAGCGGAGACGGGTCGCCTACGTTCAGCCGCTCCAGCGTGGCGATGTCGGTGACGCCGTTGAGCGTGAGCACAACGAGGGGGGAGGATCCGGCGCCGGTCTCGTCGGCGAGGCGGTCGCGGAGCAGCCGCAGCTCCCCGCCGGACTGCGCGAGTTGACGCTCCAGGGGCGCCCGGCGCCGCCAAGACCGCCGCGCACGAACGGCGTTGCCGGTGTCGGGTGCGCTGAAACGAACCAGCCCCGCAGCCGGTCCCTCGGCATCATCGCTGACGAGGAAGGCGTCCACCAGACGCAAGGACAGGCGCGTGGAAACCCGGCCGCGCCGCCGACTGCTCAGCCAGCTCTCGCCGTTATCGCCGCCCCTGTCGTGTCGCATCTCTGATGGCTGTGGGCCGCTCCCCGGAGGGGAACCCTCGCCCGGGAATGGAGGCGGGACGGAGTAGATCATGATGAGCCACCTGGGAGACGTTTCTGGGAACTCGGCCGGTCCGCCCGGGAAGCGGCGACGGCGTCGCGGGCGACGCCCGTGGCCGAGCCGGGCCGGGCTCGCCGCCCGATGGCGGGTCCGCCGATGACGGGGACGCGGCCTACGAGCACTCCGAACAACAGGACGCAGAGCGCTCCCGCGACGGCATCCGCGAAATAGTGGTTGCCGGTCGCGACGACGACCAGCGTCGTCAGAGCGGGATACAGGAGACCGAGGGTTCTCAGCGCCCTGCGCCGGGCGTGCCGGAAGATGAGCCATCCCGACCACACGGCCCAGCCCACGTGGAGTGACGGCATGGCCGCGTACTCGTTGATGAGGCCGCCAAGTCCCTCCGGCGCGCTTGTGTGTCCGCTCCACCACCCCCACTGCTCGATATCGGCGACAGTGTCGTGGATCCCCGCGCGGGGAAGCAGCCGGGGCGGTGTGGTCGGGAACCGCCAGAATCCGACGAGCGCGCTCAACGTGGCTACAGCGAGCCAGGTGCGAGCCGCGCGATAGTGCCCGGGACGCTTCCGGTAGAGCCAGATCAGAACCGCCGGCGTGACGATGAAGTGGAGGGTGGCGTAGAAGTACGCGGCGAGCACGGCCAGAACCGGCAGGTCGTGGAGTACCTGGTTGAGCGACTGCTCCGGCGCCAGATTCAGGGCGTCCTCCCAGCCCTGGATGCTCCTGCCGTTGCGATCCGCCGCGGGACTCCAGCCCCGCTGCAGCCCCCGGGTGGTCTCGTACACCGCGTAGAGCAGCCCCAGCAGGAGCAGCTCGGCCCCCCAGTGCGGCAGCGTGCGCCCGTCGGGTGCGGGCGAGTGAGACAGGGGCTTGCGTCGCGCGAAGGAGACGAGGTTGACCATGAGGCGTCCTCAGCCGGCAGTCGCGGCGTGCTGGGTGAGCCAGTTCCGGGTGAGCAGGTAGCCGTCCTTGACCAGCCGCGCGGTGTCGCGGAAGTCGATGAGGCTGCCCACCGGGGTGGCGACGGCCGGCAGCCGGAGAACCGACCCGCGGACCGTGGCCAGGTCCCGCCGCTCGCGTTCCTCCATGATCTGGCCCAGTGCCCGGTAGGCGGCGAGCAGCGCCGCGTGCGCCTGACCGTCCGCCTGATGTGTCACCGCGGCGGGCAGTACGTAGATGGTGGTCGCGCCGAGCGCCTCCGCCTGGAGCACGGGAGTGTCCGCCGAGACGCCGCCGTCGACCAGGCGGCGCTCCCCCACGGACACCGGCGAGTACAGCCCCGGGAAGGCCGCGGACGCCAGCAGCGCTGTCACGGCGTCGCCTCGGGAAAGGACGACCGCGGCACCGGTCTCGAAGTCGGTCGCCACGGCGTGCACCGGCACGACGGTGTCCTCGAGTCGCGCGACGCCGACCCCGGAACGCAACAGTTGCTCCAGTGCCGTGCTGGGGACCGCCGCCTCCCCCCGGCCCACCGCTGCCTTGATCAGGGTCCGCGGTGATATCGGCGCGATGTTCCGGCGCTTGAGGTGGAGCCACAGCGCTTCCAGCCGGTCGATGCCCTCGTTGCTGGGGTCGGCGGCGAAGGCGGCGCCGTTGAGCGCGCCGGCCGAGGACCCCACGACCAGATCGGGCCTGATCCCCGCCTGCGTGAGGGCCCGCAACATGCCGACCTGCGGAGCACACAGACTGCCACCGCCCTGCAGCACGAACGCCACGGTCTCCCGCGGCGTCGCCCCGGTCGTCGCGGGTCCGGCCGGCGCCGCGGCATCGCGTGGCGCCTGGCCCGGGATCCTTGCCGGCTCTCTCGTCAGCGGGGTGTCCATGTCGCCGCCTCTCTTTCTGGGAACGACCGTTCTTTTTTGCGCGCTCATCCTGTGCCACAGATCATCAACACGTCAAGACGAACATTCGTTTTCCTTGTAGGGTGGCCTCATGCCAAAAGTCACGGAGCAGTACCTCGTCGACCGGCGCCGGCACATCCTGGAGGCCGCCCGGCGCTGCTTCCTGCGCAACGGCGGCTTCCAGGCGACCTCGATGCAGGACATATTCGCCGAGTCAGGCCTGTCCTCGGGCGCGGTCTACCGCTACTTCTCGAGCAAGGACGACATGATCCTCGCGATAGCGGAGAACAACATCCGCGAGGTCATCGACATGATCAGGACTGTGGCCGACGAGCAGAGCGGTGGGGCCGTCGGCGCCGCGCTGGCGGCGGCTGCCGACCTGGTGCTCACCAAGGCCGAGAACGAGGGCCTGGCCGAACTGAGCGTCCAGGTCTGGGCCGAGGCTCTGCGAAACCCCCGGCTGGGCCGCCAGTACAGACACATGCTGACGCAGACCCGAGCCGAGGTCGCCGCCATCGTGCGCGACCACCAGGACGACAGGCATCTGCCCCCCGATGTCCCGGCCACCGCCCTGGCGGACGTCCTCGTCAGCATCCTGCCCGGCTACATCCTCCAACGAGCCCTGCTCGGGCCGCAGACGATGGTCGGTTTCGCCGAGGCTCTGCACGCCCTGTGGCCTCACCCCGACAGCGAGGGAACGCACGGCGACGCCTCCGCCGCTCAAGGGGATCACCTCGCCGATCCCGACCAGTGACCCGCGAGGCTGTCGCCGAACCTGACTCGCGCCCCCGAACGTCTGTGGCCGCCGTAGCGCGGCGACCTGTGGCGTGCCCTGCGGCATGCCGTCTCCATCAGGCACGCGCAGGGCGGTGCGCCGACCGACGAGCACCGGGCTTTCCGGCCACCGTCATGGCTATAGCTACGGATGCGGCTACGGGCACGGCTGCGGCCGCAAGCGGACCGGCAGTTCGGTCAGGGCGCGCGGTGAACAGGCGGCTGCCGCCAACCGGCCTTCAGTCAGGGCGCGTTCCGCGCGAGGAGACATGAATGACAGAGGCCCTCACCCCAGGGCGGCCGTCAGGCCCGTTCGGTGCGCCGGCCCGGGCCGTCGGCCCGTCGGCGGCCCCCCTCCGGTCTCAGGACGCGGCGAGGTCGGGCCAGAGCGCCCGCAGGGCGTCGGGCACACCCTCCAGAGCCTCGGAGTCACGCATGGCCAACTGGAGAATGTAGCCGGGCAGGATGCACAGGAGTGTGGCGGCGATCGCCTCGGGAGACACCTCGCTCGGCAGGGTGCCGACCTGCTGGTGCTCGCGGATCACTTCGGAGAGATCGGCCCGCATCTGGGCCAGCAGGTCTTTGAACTTCGCGGCCAGCGAGGGGTTTCGCAGTGATTCGGACCAGGCCAGTACGGACAGTCCGGCGATGTCCTCCTCGGCGGTCTTGACCTTCACGATGTCGAGGACGCCGGCCATCGTGTCGCCGACGGAGCTGCTGGGCCGCTGCGCGGCGACGGCGTGGACCATTTTCAGGACCTCACGCATGTTCTCCTCGACGATCGCCGTGATCATCTCGTCCTTGCTCGCGAAGTGCCGGTACACCGCACCCGCCGAGAGGCCGGACTCCGCGAACAGGTCCTGCATGGATGTCGAATGGAATCCGTCCCGCAGGAAGCAGCGCCGGGCCGCGTCCAAGATCTGCGCACGGCGGGCATCCATGTACTGCTGGGTGACCTTCGGCATGGATCCGTCCTGTACCCTAAAAAATGAACCTTCAGGTTAATTTAGCACGCTGACGGTCAAGGAGAGTCATCACTCCTCGCCCTGCGTGACTTCTCGGCCGTCGCCATGAGGGCAGGTGACGACCTCGCGGCGGTCGGCGCGTGCACCCGGCCGGGAGCGAACAGCGCCAAGGGCACCCGTCGCACCTCGACACCCATGGACCACTCCCCCGAGCCGCCGCCGTCAGCCGGCTTGAGGGGACCGGGACGGTTCGCGCTCCATCGGCTCCAGGACCTCGAAGGCCGGCCCCTCCTCGGCCGCGGGCGGCGCGGCCATGACCGCCTCGTACAGCCACCGTCCGCGATCGCGCGAGAAGTCGACCTGAAGGACGTACCGGGGCCTCGCGACCGCCGTCAGCAGGTTCTTGTACATCGCGCTGACGCGCGTCTCGAAGTGTTCGAGGCTCTGGTCGACCGCGTGCGCGATGAGCGCGAGTCCGGCCCAGGCACCGGCGATCTGGTGCGCCGCCATGCCGGTGTCGGTGTAGGACTCCAACTCCCCCGCCTCTTTGGCGTCGTTCAACTGCCGCTGGTTCAGGCGGATCCAGTCGGGCCACGGAGTGCCGTAGGTGGCGGGCGCGTTGTAGGCGACGGACAGACGCAGGGCGGCACGCAGGGCCGGCTCACGGGTGATGCGGTAGGCCAGGACCATGCCGGTGTCGACGATCATCTGGAGAGCGAGGTCATGCGGCGGAAGGGCGACTTCGAGCGTCTCCCTCAGCAGGGTGGCCGCCACATGCTGCTTCGAGGTGAAGTGGTGGTAGAAGGCACCCTTGGTGGCGCCCGCGGCCGCGATGATGCGGTTGACGGAAGCCCCTTCGTACCCCACGGTCTCGAACTCCCGGCCGGCCGCGTCGAGGAGCCTCTGCCGCGTCGTCCTGGCGCGTGCCGCGGCCGACGGTTCGGGCTGCTCGCGTTCTGCCACCGCCATCCTCACCCTTTCGTCGTCTGCCGCGGCAACGCCGCCCGGGCGCCCGGGACTTGACGGTTCCCTCATCGCGGCAGGACCGAGGGCGCCCCGGGATCAGAGCAGGACATCGCGGAGTACCACCCACTCAAGATCGCCCCCGCATCCTTCCAGGCATGGTGCCGGAGTGGGGAGTTCGGCCTCGGTCAGCCACCCCGGGAAATCGCAGCCACCGCAGTCGGCGCAGACGCTGTAGGCGAGCAGGAGCCTGCCGACAGGCGTCTTGGTACGGTCTGCGGCCTGTGTCCTGGCTTCGTTCATGGACTCGCGTCTCCTCCCCACAGCCCCGCATGTCCGGGTCCGGTAACAACCGTGGCTCTCGGTGCTGTTGTGGTCGCCCTGAGCTTGACCTCAAAGTGATGTGAGTCACAGACTAAACCTCGCGAGGACAGACCAGGAGGTCTCTCCGGCGAGGTTCGCGAGACTCGGCACAGGCCGGGCTGCGCGCTCGGGCACCAGTGGGCGCGCGTGCGATCTCCCCCGGAATTGCTGGCCTGTACGCCTGTTGGGCCCCGAGCTGTGAGGCTTGGCGACGCAGCTCGCTACCTGGCGGCACTCGATCTTGGGAGACCCACTGGTCTGTTGCCGGGTTCGCGGGCAGGACCTGTGCGGGACGGTCCACGTCACGGCCTGAGACCGACGAGAGGACGCGGATGAGCCTTTGGATACAGGCAGGTGCCACGGGAGTGCCGCTCGCGGCGTCCGTGGCGGCGGCGGTGTACTACCGGCGCAGCGCGAAACAGCACGAGCGCCGGATGACGCGGGCGACCGGGGAGCGCGACGCGGGCGCCGCGGAGCTGGAGGCGGTGGCGGTCGCACTGGGCCGCCTGGCCGACGAGATCATACCCGGCGTCGCGGCCCGGACGGTCCCCGCGACCCGTATGCGATTTCCGGGACTGGTACCGATCCCGCTGGAGGGCACCGCCCTCGCCGAACGGCTCACGGCCGTGGCGCAGGGGCTGGGTTACGCCGTCGAGCAGGTTCGGGCCGAGGAAGCCGAGAGCGCGAGCGCGCGGGTGGCCGAGGCGCACGCGGCGGCCCAGGAGGCGACCCGGGCGGTGGTACGCGGCGTCGCCTCCTCGATGGTCGCCGTCGCGTCCCGGCTGAACCGGCAGGTCAGTACGGCGGTTCGCGAGCACGCCGATGACGAGGTGTACGCGTCGCTGATGGCGATCGACCGGCAGTCCCAGCAGCTGCTGCTCGCGGCCCAGTCGTATCTGATCCTCAGCGGGGGGAAGTTGTCGCGGCGGTGGCCGGACTCGACGCTGACCGACGTGGTGCGTGCGGCGATGGGCTACCTGGACGGCTTCGAGCGGATCGTGCACGAGGAGTGCCGTGTAGCGGTGACCGCGAGGGCCGTGGGCCCGGTCATCCACGCGCTGGCGCTGCTCCTCGACAACGCCTTGCGCTACTCGCCGCCGACCGCACGTGTGGAGGTCCGCCTCAACGAGGGTTACCACGGCGTGACGGTGACCATCGACGACGCCGGGATCTGCATGAGTCCGGAGCAGTTGAAGGAGGGCCGTGACGTGCTGGCGGCCGCGCAGGAGGTCGACATCGCGCTGGAGGCGCAACCGCGTGTCGGCTTCCGTGTGGTGGCGGCACTGGGCAAGGCTTACGGATTCCAGGCCGACGTGCAGGCGCCCAACAGCCAGCACGGGACCCGGGCTCTGCTGTTCCTGCCGAAGGCGATCCTGACGACGTCCGAGGACGTCTCCGCGGGATCGGTGTCGGAGGCGTCGGGACCGGCGGTCACCACCGAGAACGGCCTGACGGTGCGCAGGCCACGTCGGCCGGCCGGGCACGGCGCGACCGCCGAAGCCGGGTGGGACGAGCGTGAGTCGGTCCGGCCGGGCCGGGCGAGCGTGGCCGCGGCCTGGGCACAGGGGATCGGCCAGGGACGCCGGGACGCCGGCGACGACAACTGACGAGGGAACCGTGATCATGGACCGTTTCACGAACACCACCAGCCACGCCAATGCTCTCGGATGGCTTCTCGACGAGCAGTTGGGCAGCCTCCGTGACGTGCGGCACGCCGTGCTGATCAGTGCCGACGGCCTGCTGCACTCCCGCACCCGGTCGCTGGCGCAGGAGTCGGCGGAGAAGCGCGCGGCCATGGGCTCGGGACTGCTCGCGATCGCCCGGGAGTACGGGGCCGTCTCCGAGGGCGGCGGATGCCGGCAGGTCCTGATGGAGCTGGAGAACCGTCTCTGCCTGCTCGGTCAGGCCGGAGTCAACATGCTGCTGCTGGTGGAGACGGCCGGCCCCGACGCCGATGTCGCCATCATCGCCGGGCAGATGGAGATGCTCGCGAAGCGCGTGGGTGAGCACCTGAGCATCGCCGACCGGCGGCCATGATCGGTCCGCAGCGCGATCCCGACCTGGTGCGGCCGTTCGTCCGTACCGGTGGGCGGGACCGGCCGCCGGCGACCGTCCGGCTGGAGACCCTGGTACGCGCCGCCACCGTCGCGTCCGGCGCGCTGTCCCACGACGCGCGCCGGGTGCTGGACCTGGTGGGCGGCGTGCGGGGCGCGCTCGCGGTCGCCGACATCGCCGCGGTCCTGGACCTGCCCCTGTCCACGGCGCGCATCCTCGTGGCCGACCTGATCGACAGCCACCACCTGGACACGCCCGTCAGTGCCCGCTCCGACCAGCCCGCCATCAACATCCTGCAGGAGGTGCTGCGTGGTCTCCGCGCAAAGCTCTGACCCGGCCCCGACGACCGCCACACGGTCGGCGAAGATCGTCATCGCAGGTGGGTTCGGGGTGGGCAAGACCACCATGGTGGAGTCCGTCTCCGAGGTCGAGCCGCTGCGCATGGACGAGCAGATCACCGAGGCCAGCACCGGCGTGGACGACCTGCGCCGCACCCCGGCGAAGACCACCACGACCGTCGCCATGGACTTCGGGCGCGTCCACATCAACGACGACCTCGTGCTCTACGTGTTCGGCACCCCGGGGCAAGCCCGCTGGCGATGGCTGTGGAAGAGCCTGACCGAGGGCGCGCTGTGCGTGCTCGTCCTGGCCGACACGCGCAGCCTGGACGATTCCCACGAGGTCCTGGACCTGGTGGAAGAACTCGGCGTGCCCTACGGCGTCGCGGTCAACCTCTTCGACACCGCGCCCAGGTATGCGGTGGAGGAGATCCGCCGCGCCCTCGCGCTGGCCGACGACGTACCGCTCACCGAGTGCGACGCGCGCGACCGGGTCTCCTCTCTGACCGCTCTGATCGACCTCATCGAGCACCTGTCCTCATCTCACCTGGAGCTCCAGCCGTGACGCACCCACTGCTCTCCTCCGCCCATGTCCCGCTGTGGGGTGAGGATTTCGCCGCCGACCCGCACCGCGCGTACGCCCAGATGCGCTCCGTCTACGGCCCCCTGGTCCCCGTCGAGCTGACCCCGGGCGTGCCCGCGACGCTCGTCATCGGCTACGCCCAGGCCGTACGCATCCTCAATGACCCGGACCGTTTCCCGGCCGATCCGCGGCAGTGGCAGGACTCGGTGCCCGACTCCTGCCCGGTCAAGCCGATGCTGGAGTGGCGACCCAACGCGATCCGCTCCCAAGGGCAGGAGCACGCCCGGTACCGGGGAGCGAACGTCAGCGCCCTGCAGACGGTCAACCAGCACTGGCTGCGGACCCTCGTCGAGCGGGTCTGCGACCGCGCCATCGAGCAGTTCCTTCCCGACGGCCAGGCCGACCTGCTGCACCAGTACGCCCAACAGGTCACCTTCCAGGCCCTGTCCGAACTCCTGGGCTGCCCCGACGACATCGGGCAGCGCATCGCCGAAGGCATGCTCGAACTGTTCGACGGCGTTAACGCCGTCCGCGGCAACATCACCCTGGGCCGAGCGGTCGCCGAACTCGTCACGCTCAAGCAGCACCAGCCCGGATACGACATCACCTCACGGCTGCTCGAACACCCCGCACGGCTGACCGACACGGAGATGAGTCACCAGGTCGTCACCCTGTACGGGGCGGGCATCGAGCCCGTGGTCAACCTGATCACCAACGCGCTCCTGAAGCTGCTGACCGACCCCGTGGTCTCCGGCGACGTCCACGCCGGCGGCGCGTCCGTGCGCGAGGCCCTGGACATCGTCCTGTACCGGGACCCGCCGCTGGCCAACTACTGCTTCAGCTATCCGCCCTACCCGGTGGAGATCGACGGCTATCTCCTGCCCGCCCGCGAGCCGGTGGTCATCTCCATGACCGGCTGCAACAACGACCCCGCCCTGGGCGGGCCGGCGAGCGCCTCCGGCGACCGCGCCCACCTGGCCTGGAGCACCGGTCCGCACGCGTGCCCCGCCCGGCCGATCGCCTACCTCATCGCCGAGACCGCCATCACCCACATCCTGGACGCGCTGCCCACGATGACCCTCGCGTGCCCGGCGCACGACCTCACCTGGCGCCCGGGACCCTTCCACCGGGCCCTCACCCGCCTGCCCGTGACCTTCCCCGCCGTCACCCGAGGCTGAGAACCCCGTCCACGGCTCGGCCATCGACGGACCCCACCCCGTCTCGCGAACGGTGGGTCACCGCCCGGGAAAACCCGGATGCCCCGAGTGGCCGTGGTCTGGCACGATCCGCGAATGTCAGCTTCCCTCTACGAATCACATGTGACGGTCTCCTGCACCGGCGCCGACGAGTGGGTCCGGCTGCGTGCCGAGTCCACGCCGTCGGCTCCGGAGGTGCCGGCTCAGCTCGTCGGGGACGACGAACGGTACTTCGAGCACCACCTGAAACTGCTGCTGGACGCGGACACGGGGGCTCGGTCTGCGCCATACTTCCGAGGTGACTGCAGAGACCGGCCCGGTGATCCTCTTCGATGACGACTTCCACATGTACGTGCTGAAGGATCGCGCGTTCGCTGAGGCATGGTGGGAGATGCCGGACGAGTACACCTGCGGATTCGACGCGCTGGCCAGGCCCTTGCGCATGAAGGGCGAGCCTCATCAGGTCACCCTCGAACTCAGCGGTGACGGCTCGGCCGAGGCAGAGCTGCGTCGTCTGGTCGCCGACCACTACCGCCGGTACCTGCCCGGCCGGACGCCGCCTCAGGCATCCGGCCTTTCGGAATTCGTGGCGGCGCTGCCCATCGAGGGTTCGTAGGCATCCCTGGCTCGCTCCCGCGGCCGCGAAGGCTGCGCAAGCGGCGAGCCCAGGCGCCGGGTGCCGCAATGCGCGGTCACCACCGGCTCAGTGGTCGTCCCGGATGGTGCTCGCGATGCCGTTGCTGATCACGACTTCGGCGGTGAAGCCCTTCTGGGCGGCTCGCTCCAGTTCGGCCTCGGTGCACTGGGTGCCGCCCTGCCCGCCTTCCTCCGTGTTCGTGTCACCGCAGATATCGCCGTACCCCCAGATCTTGGTGTCCTCAGAGATGAGGAATTGCTGCTCGACACCCTTCATGTCGGACACGGTGTACGTGCCGGGGGCCAGGTAGGAAACGTTCCCGAACCAGGTGCCGTTGACACCGTTGCCCTTGTTGATGCCATCGATGACGGTCTCGCCGGAGGCGGAGGCTGAGGCAGAGGCGGAGGCGGAGCCGAAGTCATTGCCCCGGGCGTGATCGATGAGCACCTTGGCGTCCGACGCCTTCTCCGCGACCGCCGCCGCTCCCGCTCCGCTCCTGCCGAACGAGCTGGCGGCGGTGCCGTTCTGACATACCGTCATCAGCACTCCGGTGGTGATCGCGGCGCCGGCGAAGACGGCCTTGCGCAGGAAGCCGTTCATCACAGCAGAGTGGGTCCTTCCGGGGATTCTCGATCCGAGCACGATGTGCGTCAGCCTTCGGCGACCATGAGCCCGTGGATCGAGCCGCTGTCCGCGGAGGTGGCCAACAGGTCCACGACGACGGTGGCGTCGGTGTCGTTCCTCCAGATGACGGCGGCGCCCGATGACGGCGTCACGTCGCGGACCGTGCCGAGCACCTCTCCGGTGCTGCGGTTGACACCCTGGAAGTCGCCTTGAGTCACGGTCCCTGACTCATTGACCCTGACGCTCACCGTTTCGCCCGGACTCGCGTAGACCCGGTCACAGCGGTCGAAGGGGCCGGGGTGGACGTTGCACGTGTACGGGGCGCTGTCGGCGGCGGGTGCCGCCGCGGCCTGCCGCACGGGGCCGGAGGCTCCGGGTGCGTGAGCCAACCCCGCCCCCGCCAGCGGAACAGCCAGCACGACGCCGGCGACAGCGCACACCCACCGGTCGCGCCGCACGAAGGGCGAGGACCGGAACCTGCGCCGCATAGGCCGACGACTGCCCGGGGTTGTGGCGTCGGCGTTCACGGGGACTGTTTCGGTGGACAGTCTCATGTTCTGGTCACCTCGCGCAGACGCGTCGACGCCACGGCCGTGGTGCCATGGAGCTCTGATTCGCCGGTCGAGCCCGGCGGCCGCACAGCGCCCCGGTCAGGGAACTGGTACCGGGTCGGCCACCCGGACCCGTAGTCATGTCGGCGACGGCACGGTCGGCCCCGCAGGGCCGCCGCAGGCGGGAGTTGGGGCAGCGGACGCATCACCGGCGCCGTCTGCGCCGTGTACGGCCGCCATCGCGCACCCCTTCCACTCTCGTCCGGCACTACGACACCCGCAACCGGAGGACTACAGGCGACGAGACACTGGGCGGCCGCCATGACCGGTGCAAGCGGGTGGAGCGGCGGCCCCGGTGACCGCGCTCCCAGCCCCGCGAAACACTCACCCTCGCCGCCCAACGCTGTTCGCCACAGCGTCACTTGCTCAGATCACGACTTGATCACTAGAGTCGGCATCCGAACCTTTGCGCGGGTGTTCGCTCGTTGGGAGTGACGGCGGAGGGTTACCGCTTGTGGGCGTCCTGGCAGGCGGCTGAGGAAGAGGAGCCCGCCTTCATGGCGTCCCACCGTCGACCCAAGCAACCGAGCCGCACTCGTGTCACCGTGCTCACCACCGCCGCCGCGGCGGCCGTGGTGCTCAGCGCCAACGCCGCCAACGCCGCGCCCGGCGAGAAGCCGGGCAAGGACGAGGTCAAGGCGAAGGTGGACGCACTGTACGAACAGGCGGAGAAGGCCACCGAGAAGCTGAACGGGGCCCAGGAACAGCAGCACAAGCTGGAGAAGCAGATCAGCACCCTGCAGGACCGCGTGGCCCGCGGCCAGGAAGACCTCAACGCGCTGCGCGACAGCCTCGGTTCGATGGCCAGCGCCCAGTACCGCACCGGCGGCATCGACCCCTCCGTGGCACTGTTCCTCTCCTCGGACCCGGACGACTATCTGGACCAGGCGTCCGCGATGGACCATCTGAGCGGTCAGCAGGTCGAGGCGCTGAAGAAGGTCCAGGAGAAGCAGCGCGAGCTCGCTCAACAGCGTTCCGAGGCCTCCGGGAAGCTCAAGGACCTCGCGGACGTGCGGGCCGATTACGCCAGGCAGAAGAAGGAGGTCCAGAGCAAGCTGGGTACCGCGCGCGAACTGCTGAACTCGCTGACGGCCAAGGAGAAGGCGGCCCTCGCGTCCCAGGAGAAGGAGCGCGCCACCCGTGCCGCTGAGCGCGTCGATCTCGGCAACACCAAGGCTGCCTCCGGGCGGGCCGCCGCCGCGTTCGCCGCCGCGCAGAGCGTGATCGACGCCCCGTACGACTACGGTCACGCGGGCCCCAGCACCTTCGACTGCTCAGGCCTCACCTCCTGGGCCTACGCCCAGGCCGACGTCGCGATACCGCGCACCTCGGAGGCCCAGGCCAACGCGGGCACCCGCATCTACTCGCAGAGCGCTCTGCAGGTCGGCGACCTGGTCATCTTCTACGGCGACCAGCACCACGTCGGCCTGTACGCGGGCGGCGGCCAGGTGCTGCACGCCCCGCACAGCGGCGCGTACGTGCGCTACGAGTCGATCGGCAACATGCCCTTCCAGTTCGGGGTGCGGATCTGATCCGTACCGCCGGCGGGCCGGCCGACCACAGCCGGCGAACTCGTGGTGAGACAGGTCAGGACGTACGTGGCGGACGGTCGGCCGCCCGCCACGCGCAATACGCGCCGCCTCCGGCATCGCCGGTTCCCGCGGACGGGAGCGTCAGCGCTCGATCCGCCGCCTCGCCTCCTCGTTCTCGTCGGAGCCGGCGGCCGGGGGCAGGCTGTCGAGCTTGGTCAGCTGCTCGGCGGTCAGCCCGAGGGTGTCGGCGGCGGTGTTCTCCTCCACGCGGGTGACCCGCTTGGTGCCGGGGATCGGGACGATGTGCTCGCCCTTGGCCAGCAGCCAGGCCAGAGCGACCTGAGCCGGTGTGCCGCCGGCCTCGTCGGCGAGGGCCCGCACCTCGTCGGCAAGGGCCAGGTTGCGCTGGAAGTTCTCGCCCTGGAAGCGGGGGCTGGTCCGGCGCCAGTCGCCTTCGTCGAACTCCTCGGGAGAGCGGAGCGTGCCGGTGAGGAAGCCGTGGCCGAGCGGAGAGTACGGCACGAAGCCGATACCGAGCTCGTGCAGCGTGGGCAGCACCCGCTCCTCGACCTCGCGGTTCCACAGTGAGTACGACGACTGGACCGCCGTCACCGGGTGCACGGCATGGGCCCGGCGGATCGTGTCAGGGCCGGCCTCGGACAGGCCGAGATACCGGACCTTGCCCTCCCGCACCAGCTCCGCCACCGTGCCGGCCACGTCCTCGATCGGCGTGTCCGGGTCGACGCGGTGCTGGTAGTACAGGTCGATGTGGTCGGTCCCGAGCCGCTTGAGCGAGCCTTCGACGGCGGCGCGGATGTTGGCCGGTCCGCTGTCGAGGACGTACACGCCGCCGTCCGCGTCCGCGTGCGAGACCAAACCGAACTTGGTCGCCAGCACGACCTCGTCACGGCGGCCCGCCAGGGCCCTGCCGACGAGTTCCTCGTTGACGTACGGCCCGTAGACCTCGGCGGTGTCGATCAGTGTGACCCCCAGGTCGACCGCCCGCTGAATCGTGCGGACGGACTCGGCGTCGTCGCTGCGGGCGCCGGTGTAGTAGGAGGACATGCCCATCGTGCCCAGGCCGATGCGGGAGACTTCCAGATCTCCCAGTGTCGTGTGCTTCATGCTCGCCTTCTCATGGTCGGAGGTGGTCGTCGCGGCTCGCGACTCGGGGGTGGACGACATCGCCGGACGATGTCGGCGCCGTAGCGCTGTGCTCGATGTCGGCGTCGTAGTGCTGTGCGCCACGTCGGCGCCGTAGAGCTGTGCCGCATGTCGCCGTCGCTGCCCACCGGGGTGCCTCACCTGGGATACGTCGCCCAGGTGGCACGGCCGTCCTGATCGGCCCATCCCCAGCAAACGTGGTCCGGCCGGCCGGAGGCAGTGCCTGAGCTTCCAGGTAACGCCAGTACCTGCCTCATCCGGGGACGCTCGCCTACCGTGAAGACCATGGACGACCGCGCCGAGATCAAGGAGTTCCTCGCCTCCCGCCGGGCCCGCATCACCCCCGAGCAGGCCGGCCTGCCCACCTACGGCGGCCGCAGGCGGGTCAAGGGGCTGCGCCGTGAGGAGGTCGCGATGCTGGCCGGCGTCTCGGTCGACTACTACGTGCGCCTGGAACGCGGAAACCTCTCAGGGGCCTCCGACAGCGTCCTGGACGGCGTGGCCCGCGCCCTGCACCTCGACGACGCCGAACGCCGGTACTTGTTCGATCTCGCCCGCCGCGCCCCTGCCCCCGCGGCGGGGCGCCGGCGCGCCCCCGCCGGACGTCTGCGGCCCGCCCTGCAGTACATGCTGGACGCCATCAGCGACGCGCCCGCCTTCATCCACAACGACCGCCACGACCTGCTGGCCACGAACCACCTGGCCCGCGCCCTGTACGCACCCCTTCTCGCCGACCCGCGCCGCCCGGCCAACCTCGCCAGGTTCATCTACCTCGACCCAGCCGCTCGCGCGTTCCTCCCCGACTGGGACAGGGCCGCCGACGACGTCGCCGCGATGCTCCGTGGCGAAGCCGCCCGAAACTCCTACGCCAAAGACCTCACCGACCTCATCGGGGAACTGTCCACCCGCAGTGAGATCTTCCGGAAGCGCTGGGCCGACCACAACGTCCGCCACCACCGCACCGCGCTCAAGAAGCTGCGCCATCCTGCCGTCGGGGACCTCGAACTGAACTGCGAAACCATGTCACTGGCCTCCGACCCCGCCCTCACGCTCGTGATCTACACCGCCGCTCCAGGCACCCCCGGCGCCGACGCCCTCCGCCTCCTGTCCGCCTGGGCCGCCACCCAGGACCAGCAGGAAGCCGACCCCCGCTCGCGCCTCACCTGACCAGCGGCGCCGTAGGCGGACCCGCCCGAAAGAGGCGTATGCGCTACGCCGCTGCTAGCGTCGGAAGCGGTGCCTGCTCCCCGCAGACCACAGGAGTGAGTGGGACATGGCTGAGCTGGAATACTCCGTCTTCATAGCCCCGTCGAAGCCCGTGGTGTCGGACGATGTCCCTCCAGGTGAGGACCGGCGGATGTGGTCCCCCACCTCGTCGACGCTCATCCAGGGCGCGCGCGACGCGGTCCTGGTGGATCCGCTGTTGACCATGGCCGAGTCAGAGGCTCTGGTGGACTGGGTGGCCGCGCGGGCCAGGAACGTGACCACCGTCTTCGTCACCCACGCACACGGCGATCACTTCTTCGGTGCTCCCGCCGTGCTCGAACGCTTTCCGGACGCCCGGATCGTGGCCACCCCGGGCGTCGCCGCGCACATGGACGCGCAGCGGGGCCCTCGCTGGTTCGACGGATTCTGGGTGCCCCGCTTCCCCGGCCAGATCTCCGACCGGCGGGTCACGGCAGAACCCTTGACCGACGGTCTGATCGACCTGGAAGGACACCAGCTCCACGCCGTCGAACTGGGTCACACCGACACGGACGGCACCAGCGCTCTGCACGTGCCCTCCATCGGACTGGTCGTGGCGGGTGACGCGGTGTACGGCGACGTCCACCTGTACCTGGCCGAGTCGGCAGGAAGCGGCCGACGGGAGTGGCTGCGCGCCTTGGACGTCCTGGAGCTGCTGCGGCCACGCGCGGTGGTCTCCGGTCACAAGCGGGACGGCGACGCGGACAGCCCGGACGACATCACAAAAACCCGCCGATACATCGAGGACTTCACCGCCGCGGCCGAGAAGGCCGACGGCTTCGCCGACCTCTACGAGGCGATGGTCGCCCTCTATCCCCGAAGGGTGAACCGCGGCGCCCTGTGGAACTCCGCGAAATCCGTCATGGCCTGATCCGCCCGTCAGCACGATGTCGCGCGGCGGAGTACGACGAAGTGCGGCGGAGTACGGCGGAAAGTGGTGGAGTACGCCGGAGAGCGACGAAGTACGGCGGAGTCCCGTCCGACCGGCCCGCACCGTCAGCGGCGCGGGCCGGAGCACGTGGTCCGGATCAGCTGGTCCGGCGCTGTGGCCTGTCACCACCGGCGGCCGGGGCGGGGTTCTTGCCCGGCAGGAACAGCAGCACGACGACCGCGCCGAGCAAGGCGACGGCCGCCGACCCTATCGCGGTGATGTGCATGGCGTGGAGGAAGGCATCGTGCGCGGGCTGCACCAGAGCTCTGCCGGCCGGCCCCAGCTTCTCGGCGAGGGCCAGAGTCGCCTGGACGGATTCCCCCGCCGTGTGCCGGGCGGGGGCGGGCAGGGCGCCCAGGTGGTCGTCGATGCCGTCGCGGTAGGTGGTGGACAGCAGTGATCCCAGCACGGCGACCCCCATGGCCCCGCCGACCTGCCGGAAGGTGTTGTTGACCGCGGATCCGGAGCCGGCCTTCTCCCGCGGCAACGACGACATGATCATGACGGTGGCGGGCGGCATCACATGGGCCATTCCCGTGCCCATCAGGAAGAACAGCACCTCCAGCACCCAGATCGGGGTGTTCTGGCCGAGCAGCAGGAATCCGGCGAAGGCGACGCCGGTCAGGACGAGTCCGCCGGCGCACACGGCTCGGGCGCCGAAGCGGTCCACGACCAGCCGGGCCCGCGGGGCGAAGAACATCTGGGAGGCGGCCAGCGGCAGCACCAGCAGACCGGACTCCAGGACGCTGTAGCCGCGCACGCTCTGGTTGTAGAAGACGCTGAAGAACGTGACGCCCATGAGGGCGAAGAAGACCAGGCCGATGGCGGCGACGGACGCGGAGAACCGCCGGTTGCGGAAATAGGTGACGTCGAGGGCCGGGTGATCGCTGCGTGCCTCGTACCGGACGAAGACGGCGAGGACGGCCAGGCCGCCGAGGATCGTCGCCCAGGACTCGGGCCGGGTGAAGTCGCCCAACTGGCCGCCCTTGATGATGCCGTAGACCAGCAGCGCCAGACCGACGATCGACAGCAGCACGCCGAACGGGTCGAGTCGGCCGGGCCTGGGATCCTTGGAGTCGGGGACGATCGCCACCATCGCGGCCATCGCGGCGACCACGATCGGCACATTGACCAGGAAGACCGAACCCCACCAGAAGTGCTGCAGCAGGAGGCCGCCGGCTATGGGGCCGGCGGCGATGGCGAACCCGACCACACCGGTCCAGATGCCGATGGCCTTGGGCTGCTCCTTGGGCTCGAAGACGTTCATGATGATCGCGAGGGTCGCGGGCAGGATGAAGGCCCCGCCGAAGCCCATCACGGCGCGGAAGACGATGAGTTGCCCGGAGGAGTCCGACAGCGCGGACAGCACGGATCCCACGCCGAGCACCAGCATGCCGAAGAGCAGCACCTTCTTGCGGCCGAGTCGGTCACCGAGCAGGCCCGCGGTGAAGAGCAGTCCGGCGAAGACCAGCGTGTAGGAGTTCACCGCCCACTCCAACTGGCTCTGGGACGAGCCGAGTCCGGTGGGGGCGGGCTGGGCGATCGTCTTCATCGCCACGTTGAGGATCGAGTTGTCGAGCATCACCACCAGGAGACTGCACGAGAGCACGGTCAGGACGGCCCAGCGCCGACGGTGGACCGCCTCGGACACTCCCCGTCGCTGAGCGGGCGGCGCGGGTGGCGTGGACGCCCCGGGCGAGGAGGACTCGGTGGGGGTGGGTGGTGATGCCACAGGGGTCTCCAGTGCTGTCGGTGGTCGAGCGATGGCCGGGCGGAGGCCGTCGGCCTCGCTACGGGAGGCAGCGCCGGTCCCCGCCCGATCCGGCGGGTGGTCTCATCCGCCGAAAATAGATGATGATGACAATCTAAACGAGGAACGAGATAGATGTCAAGCGACATCTATTGAGAAGGCGTGGACCCCCGGGTCAGCCGAACCGGGAGTTCAACACGGGAGTCCATGACCGGCGACGAGCACCAGGGCCGCCGACGAGGAACGGCGCCACCGATGAGGTACGGCATCACCGAGGACCGGACGGGTCCAGCGAGCCGGAGTGCGATAACTACCGTCCGGTCAAGCAGAGTTGAGCCGCGTCGAATCCGGCGTGAGTCCGACGCCGACGGCGGAGGCGGCGGGTGGCGCGGCCCGGCGGCGCACACGCCGGCGATCCGCCTGGAGAGTGCGGCGACATGACAGCCGCGAAGAGACGGGTGGTCACGGTGGGGGCGGCGCCGGCCGCCGACCCCCCGGTCGGTGCGTGCCCCGCTACGGTTCCGACCGCCCCGCGTCGCTCGCGGTGAGAGCCGTCCGCGCGGACTCCAGCAGTTCTTCGGAGATCGGGTTGCCCCGGGTGGCGCGGGCCAGGACGAGAGCGCCGACCATGGTGCAGAGCTGGGCCAGGCCGTCGTCGTCGCCGGTGGCCAGCCGGGCGGCGCGGTTGCGCACCCCGTTGACGTAGACGTGCTGGGCGCGGGCGGCCTGGTCGGGCTCGCGTCCCAGATCCGCGGCGAATCCGGAGACGGGACAGCCCTCGCCCTCGTGGTCGCGGTGCCAGAGCGACAGGTAGGCCTCGATCAGCTTCCGGCGGGCGGTCTCATGGTCCTCGGCATGCTCGTCGAGCGGCGCCGCCGAGTGCGGCGCCTGCTCCTCGAAGGCATGGGCGATGGCCTCGTCGACCAGGTCCTCCTTGGACGCGAACTGCTTGTAGAACCCGCCATGAGTGAGCCCGGCGGCCTTCATCAGGTCGGCGACGCTGACCGCGGTGCCCTTCTCCCGGAACATCCGGGAGGCGGTCGCCACCACGCGCTTCCGGTTCTCCTGTGCTTGCGCCTGGGACACGCGGCCCATGGAGTCACTCCCCTCAGTTGGATGTCGCTTGCCATCTATCCTAGCCTCTGTTTAGATTGGTGTCAGCATCTATTCGAGTCCGGTGCGATCACCCGACAGGTCAGACGGCAGTTCGCTCCGCCTCCCCTGGTCCGAGGGCCGCCGGCCGCCGCCCGGCCGTCGCACGAACACCCACAGCGCTGGAGATCCCAGTGCCATCGCCACCGGGATCCTCGGCGGCATCGCCGGGGCGGACGTCTCGCCGACCGCTCCGCCGGTGCTCTGCGCACACAACTCAGCCGTTCCCTTACCCGAAGGAGATCAATGATGGTCGCCAGCAACCTTGTCCTCATCCCCGGTGGCGGCGGCGTAGGCCGCGCCGTCTTCGAGCACTTGCGCGCTCAGGACGTGCCGGTGCGTTTCATGGTCCGTCGCGAGGACGACCGCGCTGCCGAACTGCGGTCGCTCGGCGCGGAGGTCGTCATCGGCGACCTGACCCGGCCCGAGACGGTCGCGGCCGCGTTGCGGGGCGTGACGCGGATGTACTTCGCGATGCGCGTGTCGCCGGACCACCTGCTGGCGGCGACCGTCGTGGCCTCCGTGGCGAAGGAGTACGGAAAGCTGGAGGCCTTGGTCGACCTGTCGCAGATGACGGTGTCGCAGATGACGGCCACCAGCACCGAGGAGTCGGACCAGCAGCGGCTGCACTGGCTGGCCGAGCAGGTCTTCGACTGGTCCGGCCTGCCCGTGGTGCACATCCGGCCGACGGCGTTCCTTGACACTCCACTGTTCACGGCGCTGGCGGCGCGGTCGATTCAGGAGAACGGCACGATCACGCTGCCCTTCGGCTCCGGACGCACCTCACCGGTGGCCGTGGACGATGTCGCCCGCGCCGTCGCCACCGTGCTCCGCGACCCCGCTCCGCATCTCGGGCAGGTCTACGAGCTGACCGGGCCCCGCTCGGTCGACATGAAGGAGCTGGCCGAGGAGTTCTCTCGGGCGCTGGGACGAACGGTCACCTACGTCGACATGCCTCCCGAGCGGTGGGAGGCCCAGCTCCCGAAGCTGGGAATGCCGCCGCATCTCGCACAGCACGTCGCCACCATGGCCCAGCTGCACCGGGACGACCGCTACCACCGCACCGCCGACGGCGTCCAGCGCGTGACGGGCACCCCCGCCCAGTCGATCGAGGAGTTCGTCGCCGCCCGCAAGGACTTCTACCTGGGCTGAGCCGCCCCGGTTCGGCTCCGGGCGACTCGGGTTCCGGCCGACGCTCTGATCGGCCGCGGCTCGGCCCGCTGATCGGCTCAATGGTCGACCGCCGCTCGGCCGCCGCGCGGCCCGCTGAGCGGTCGGCGCATCGCCCCGGTCGAGGCGGCGGGTCGCCGACGCCATCACGGCCGCAGTCGGCCCAGTCGCAGCGATCGCGCCACAGCGGGCGCCGCTCACCGGCAGGCGCAGCTGTGGCGGCCTGAATCAGGGGGCCCATCAGCCCCCTGCGAGCAGCCGGGTGACCAGGTGGGGCATGCCGCGTCACCCGGCGATTCCGGGCGCCAGGGGACGGCCCCGGAGCCCGTGGCCGCCCCGCCTCCGCGGCGGGGCGGCCGTCGTGTGCGCCACGGGAGCGGTGATCACCGTGTCATCGACCGTGGTGGCCGACACGTGGGCGAAGCCCTGCTCGTCCCCGGCGTCCACGACGTGGTGCCTGCCGAACGGGTGTCGCGGGCCCGCCTCTCTTGACGTGCGGAGCCGAACCGCAGCGACCCGGGCCCGCCCCCCATGGGTCCGACCACGACGGTCCAGCGCGCGGCAGGCCAGAGCGCGGGTGCGCGTGTTCGCGCCGTGCGGGGTATGAGGCCGTGCGGGGTATGAGAGTGATCCAGGCACATCGAGTGGAGGAGTGATGGTGGACTGGGGTCGGTTCGCGCAGCAGATGGCGTCGATGGCACGCGATCTGCTCGCGCAGGATTCGGTGAACGCCACGCTGGAACGGATCACCGCTTCCGCCACGGAGCTGGTCGAGGGCTGTGACGCGGCCGGCATTCTCGTACTGCACGGCAAGCAGGTGGAGAGCCTCGCTCCCACCCATCAGCTGGTCGTCGACAGTGACCGCCTGCAAGAACAGGTGGAAGAGGGTCCGTGCTTCGACGCCGCCCGCACCTCGCGGGGCGAGCGCGTCTTCCGCATCGCCGACCTCACCGGCGAGCACCAGCGCTGGCCCGCCTACGCCCCCCAGGCCCGCGCGCTCGGTGTCGGCAGCATGATGGGCTTCCTGCTGTTCACCGACGACGAGGACCTCGGCGCGCTGAACCTCTACTCCCACGAGCCCGGCGCGTTCACCGACGCCAGCGAGCTCGCCGGCTGGCTGCTGGCCTCCCACGCCGCGGTGGCCTTCTCCAGTGCCCGCACCCACGCCCAGATGGAAGAAGCCGTCGCCACGCGTCACGTCATCGGTGAGGCCATGGGCATCCTCATGGGCAGCCGCCACCTCACCGAAGAACAGGCCTTCGACGTCCTGCGCCGCTACTCCCAGCAGACCAACACCAAACTGCGCGAGGTCGCCCGCCGCATCTGTGCACACGGCGGCCTCAACTAGCCTCTGCATTCGCACTTCGCGGGTGGCGGTGACAGGTGGATTCCGGCGGCCATGCACGGCTGTCCGGCCGCGCGGCTATCGGCGGCCGTTTCGTCGACGCTCGCCGTGCCGCAGTGCCGCAGTGCCGCAGTGCCGCAGTGCCGCAGTGCGAGACGCTACTTTCCCGGCAGGGTGGCGGCCAACTCGCCGACCAGGGAGACGTCGTGGCCGTCACCGTCCCGGCGGCCCCGGCACCACCACCACACCGGTAGGCGGGCCTCGTCCGTTTCGCCCTGGCACCGGTCGTCAGTGGTCCCTGCGGGACGGAGGTGCATTCCGGTCCTGTGTTCCGAGCAGATCGGCCAGGCCTGCCAGAGCAACTCCATGATGGTCGACTGCGCCGCGTCCGCGACCGCGGCCAGAACCGTTGTCGCATCGTCCGGCTCCGGCGGGTCACCCTCCTCCAGGTCACACGCGTTCACCGAGTTGCCGCGCCAACGGCCGTCGGGCATCGCCACGTAGACCTGCCCCCTGTCGATTCCGCTCGGGGGCGAAGGCCGCCTGGGCGGGTCAACCATCAGTACCAGCGCGTCCTGACCCGGCAGGGTCGCCATCAGGTCGCGATTGACGACCGCGAGTGCGGCTTCCAGCTTCGGCCACTGACCGGGCTCGGCTCGCCTGGGCTCCGCGAGAGGCTGCCGGTCATGACCAGGACCGATGCTGAGATACGAGAAGTTGTTCACCGGGGTATCGTCCCAGCCGTTCCGTCCTTCAACGGCCGTCGTTCGGGGTGGAGCGCGATCCTTCCCGGGTGGTCGCGTTCAGCGACGCGGTCATCGCCATCGCCATCACGCTCCTCGTCCTGGAGATCCGTCCTCCGAGCGACACCAGCGACCTGCTGCACGGCCTCGCCGCCCTCTGGCCGTCCTACCTGGCCTACGTCCTCACCTTCATGCTGATCGGCCAGGTGATCCGGGGATACGTCCGTCGGGACCGTCGGCTGCTCTCCACCACGATCGACGCGGCGGGTGTGACGGCCGTCAGCCGACGCTTCCGGCTGGCCCTTGTGTGGCTCGCCCTCGGAACGCTTCTCGGCGCTTTCGTTCCCGCACTGGGCCTGGCCGTGATCGCCGCCTTCGTCCCCTACTACTGGCTCCCCATGGCGGGCGAGCTCGCGGGGGTGACACGTCGGCGTCGTCGTGGCCGTCGGTCATGAGGCCGACGACCCCTTGCCCGAGGCCGTCCGACAGGCACGCGGGCCCGTCGGCTCATCGACGCGAGGCCACCACCGGAAGGTCTACTCGGCCGTGGCCTCGCGGGTGCGCTGGTAGTGGCGCCGCGCCTTCATCCGGTTGCCGCACACGGCCATCGAACACCAGCGGGCCCTGTTGGTCTTGCTGCGGTCGATGAGGAACAGCCGGCAGTCCGGGTTGGCGCACGGCCGCAGCCGGCCGGGCATCGTCTGCCGTACGTCGCTCCAGGCCAGCACGGCTTGCGCCGCCATGCGGCGCCCTGCGGGAATCTCGTCCATTTCCCACGACACACCCTCGGGCGAGAGACGTGGTCGCGAGGTGAGGCCCTTCAAGAAGGGGGCCAGTGCCGTGGCGGGACTGTCACCGCGCACCACGTCCTGAAGTAGGTCGCGGGCCCGCACGAGGCCGCGGATCTCGTCCGCGGCTCCGCTGCCGCCGTGGGCCAGCAGCCAGGACCTGGCAGCTTCCGGATCCGCCAGCTGGTCCTGGGCGACGCCCTCGACCACCGGTGTGCTGTTGAGGAGTTCCAGCAGCGTGTCCTGTCCTTCTCGGTCGGCCACCCTCGCACCACCTCACTGGACCGTCGCACTTCACGGGTTATCCGAAGGACCCCATTCTAACCAGATCGCTAATTTTCCCCGGTTAGCTTCGGCCACCCCTCAGGCCGACCGGCACGTGACGCCCGCCGATGAACGCGCCGCACGCTCACACATCCCCGGCGGCCCGCGCGGCGCGAGCCGGACCCTCGCCCTCCATAAGACCCGAACCGGGCTCACGCCCGCCGGCTGGTGACCCCTCGCGGACGGAGGCTCGGAAACAGGACCACGTTCGCCACACCGCCCCAGCCGAGGGTGCCGCCCCACGCGACACGACCCGGCCACGGCGACAATCTAACCATCCAAACAGCCTTGACAGGTTAGATGGAGCGTGCTCGACTGGATACATAACCACTGAACGACAGATGAAAGGTTAGACAGATGGTCTTCCCGGTCCACCACCGCACCGCCGCCGTCGACGGCCTCGAGGTCTTCTACCGCGAGGCGGGCCATCCCGAGGCGCCCACGGTCCTCCTGCTCCACGGCTTCCCGACCAGCTCGCACATGTTCCGCCACCTGATCCCCGCGCTCGCCGACCGCTACCGCGTCGTCGCCCCCGACCACATCGGCTTCGGCCAGTCCGCGATGCCGTCGCTCCAGGACTTCCCCTACACCTTCGACGCCCTCACCGAAGTCACCGCCGGGCTGCTCCGGCAGCTGGGCGTCGACCGCTTCGCGATGTACGTGCAGGACTACGGCGCCCCCATCGGCTGGCGCCTCGCGCTCCAGGACCCGGGCCGCGTCACGGCGATCATCACCCAGAACGGCAATGCCTACGAGGAAGGCTTCGTCAAGCCCTTCTGGGACGGCGCGTTCGCCTACGCCCAGGCGCCGGGACCGGACACCGAGGCAGTCATGCGTGGCGCACTCACCCCCGAGATCACCCGCTGGCAGTACGTGAACGGGGTGGCCGACCCCAGTCTGGTCAGCCCCGACAACTGGGTTCACGACCAGGCGCTGCTGGACCGCCCCGGCAACGACGAGATCCAGCTCCGGCTCTTCCGCGACTACCCCACCAACGTGGACCTCTACCCGCAGGTCCACCAGTACTTCCGCGACTCCCAGGTCCCCGTCCTGGCGGTCTGGGGAGCCAACGACGAGATCTTCGGCCCCGCGGGCGCGGAGGCGTTCCGGCAGGACCTGCCGGATGCCGAGATCCACCTGGTCGAGTCCGGGCACTTCGCCCTGGAGAGCCACCTCGACACCATCACCGGGCACATCCGCGACTTCCTGGCCCGCGTCCTCGCCTGACACGCGGTGCGCGAAGGGATCGCGACGGCCGCGGAGCGGACACCCCTTCCGTCGCGGCAGGCAAGTCCTCCGTCGAGGCAGGCGCGGGAACGCTGCACCCTGACCGTCCGCACGACGACCACACCACCCCGGGCACGGTCAGCCGCGCCCTCGTCCTCCGGAAGGACCACGCCATGGGACTGTCCTGGCAACAAGGCCCCCTCTCCGCAGGCGCCATCGGCCACTTCCTCACCCCCGAACCCCTGCCCGAGCGCCTCCTGTTCGCGGAGCGACTGCGCCGCCGCATGCGGGTGGAGTGCGCCGGCGCCTGGATCGCCGACAGCGAGAACGTGATCCTGCTCCACGAACCGGGCCGCTATCCCGTCGCCTACTTCCCGCGCGAGGACGTCGACGGACAGGCCCTGGTCCCCAGCGGCAAGGTCACCCACCACAAGGACCTGGGCGACACCACCTGGTACGCGGTGCACGCCGGGGGCCGTACATCCGAACGCGCCGCCTGGGAGTTCACCGACCTGCCCGGTCACGCCGTCGAACTGCGGGGGCGGGTCGCCTTCGCCTGGCGGGCGATGGACGCCTTCTACGAGGAGGACGAACGCATCCTGGGACACGCGGCGGATCCGTACCACCGTATCGACATCCGTGACACCTCCCGCACCCTGGAGGTCCGCCAAGGCGACAGCGTGATCGCCCGCTCCGAGAATCCTGTCGTGCTCTACGAGTCGGGGTTCGCGCCGCGTTGGTACGTCCCGCGCGCCGACATCGACCAGAGCCGACTGCACCCCGCCGAAGGCCAGACCTTCTGCCCTTACAAGGGTTTGTGCGACTACTACGACATCGGTGGGGCGCGCCGCGCCGCCTGGACGTACCCGCAGGCCTACCGGGAGGTCGAACGGATCGGCGGCCTTGTGTCGTTCGAGGCGGACAAGGTCGAGGTCCGCCTCGACGGGACGCGGCTGCTTCCCGAGCCCGGGCAGAACGTCATCCCACACGGCGTCGACCGAGGCCTGGACGCGGACGAGGCCAAAGCCCGCTGACTCGGGCGCCCGGCCGGTCCAGGTGCGCGGAAGCCCCGCTCCCGGATGCCCGTCGAAACGGGTCAGCAGTGGATCAACGCCACCGCGCGCGGGTGGACCGGGGCCTCGGGGGTACGCGGGGAGCAGGCCGAAGCGCGGCCCGACCTGACAAGTTCCACACATGTGGAGGCCATGATCAACGCATGATTCATCGCAGAGCCGCCGTCGCCCTTCTCGGTGCCCCGTTGCTGATCACCGGCTGTGGCGGGGGCATCGCGGCGGCAGGACGCCGCACCACCGACAACCGCCCGGCCCCGGCCACCTCCTCCGATCCACGCCCCGATGCGGACGGGCCGTCCTCGTCGCCCGCCGGTCCAGCGGGCATAGCCGGGCTCGGACCGAAACGAAGCGCCGAGATACCGGACCGCTGCCGACAGGCGGTCGTGGTCACGGGTCGCGGCGTCGACTCCCCGGTCTCCTCGGTCGTCCTGCACACGCGCACCACCGACGGCTGGCAGGCCGGCGCCACCTGGCCCGCGCACAACGCGCTGCACGGCTGGAGCGCCCACCATGTGCTCGACGACCTGCGCTCCCCGCTCGGCGTCTACACGCTCAGCGACGCCGGCGGCCTGCTCCCCGACCCGGGCAGCAAGCTCCCGTACCACCACTCCGGGGGGTTCGTCTCGCCCGGCACCGGCTTCCAGGGCGAGCCGCTCCAAGGTTCCTTCGACTACGTCGTCGCCATCGACTACAACCGTGTACCGGGCACCTCGCCCCTGGACTGGACCCGCCCCCTCGGGCCCCGCCGCGGCGGCGGAGTCTGGCTGCACGTCGACCACGGCGGCCCCACCCACGCCTGCGTCAGCGTCGCCAAAGGCCATATGAAGGAGCTCGTCCGCATCCTCGACCCGGCCCGGCATCCGGTCGTCGTCATGGGACACGCGACGTGGCTCTCAGCTTGACAGTCTAGGATCCGAACCCATGTACGACATATACGCACGCATCCTGGTCGCCCAGGGCAACGGGAACCGGGTCGAACCGACCCCCCGCTCCCTGCCGGCCGGCAGCCGTGTCGCGGCGGTGGCCCCGTCGGGCCGGTGACCGTGCTCGGCGCCGCGTGCGAAGTCGGTGATGGCCGAGCGTGAGCGAGACACCTCCCCGAGCCGTCGGACACCGAACGCCGTTGCGGAAGAAGCTCCTTGTCCGGCTGCTCTCCGTCTCCGCGCTGATCGCCGTGTGCTCGGTCACGGCCACCGCCTGGCTCGCGGTCACCACCACCACCAGCGCGCTCCAGGACGAGCAGAGCCAGGATCTGACCGCGGACAGTCTGATCCTCTCCGAACTGAGCGGATTCGCCGCGACGCACCCCGACTGGTCCGACGTCCGGCACGCCGTACGTGAGCTCTCCGCCAGGACCGGCCGTCGCATCGCGCTGACCAGCCTTGACCACACCGTCATCGCGGACTCGGCCGCGCGCGGCACGCCCCTTCCGTTCCGGCCCGCGGCCACCGTCGACCCGCTGCGCACCGACACCTACACGAACTCGGGCGCGCAGCTCAGCGGCATCGACCCACGGGCCGTCGGCCCCTACCGCGTCACGGTCGAGGAGCGAAGGACACTGGACCTGCTGGCCGCCAAATACCAGCACTGCTATCGGCGGTACGGCGCGGATTCCAAGGTGGTGCGCGTCCCGAGCGGTCGGCCCGTACTCCGGGGAGCGGCCCGGGTGGACATCTCCTACGCGGCCGACCGGTGCGGCGGCACCCTGCTGGACACCCCCATGCCCACGGAACGCGAGGCCCTGGACAAGCTGTCGGAACTCGTCAGCCCTTGCCTCGCGCGGGCCGGGATCGAACTCGGCGGACCGCTGAAGTTCTCCATCGACGCCCAGGGCAGGAACACCGTGAGCGGCGCCTTTCTGCTCGTGAGGAAGGTGCGGGACGAAAGGGCGGCCGACCGGGCGGAACGGTCCTGTCTCGCCTCCGCCCGCCGTACGCAATTGGAGCCCTACGTCGCTCCGGTCGCCGACCTCTTCCTGGGCATCGGCGGCCAGAGCGCCTCCCGCTTCGAGATGACCCCGGCGAACAAGGCCAAGGTGTTCGCTGCCGCCGGGCTGGTGCTGGCGGTCACCGTGGCCGTGACCGCCCTGATCGGCGTCCGGCTCGTACGGCCGCTGCGCGCGCTGATCGAGGCCGCGCAGGCACCACCGGAGCTGCACGTGCGGGTGCCGGTGACCACCCGCGACGAGACCGGCGCCCTCGCCGAGGCGTTCAACCACCTGACCGAGCGCAGCGAACGCCTGGAACTCCGGCGCAAGGCGCTGGTCAGCGACATCGCGCACGAACTGCGCAGCCCGCTCACCAACATCCGCGGCTGGCTGGAGATCGTCCGCGACGGCGTCGTCGAACCTGACCCCGAACTGCTGGATTCCCTGCACGAGGAGGCACTCGTACTGCAACGGATCATCGACGACCTGCAGGATCTGGCGGCCGCCGACGCGGGGACCCTGCGCGTGCACCGTGAGCCGGCGCGCGCCCGGGACCTCGTGCACCAGGTCGCCGCCGCCCACCGGGTGTCGGCCGGCGCCGCCCGGGTCAGCCTGCACGCCGAGGCCGACGACGCGGCCTGGCTGTCGGCCGACCCGGTGCGGATGCGGCAGGCGCTGGGCAACCTGGTCTCCGACGCGGTGCGGCACACCCCGGCCGAGGGCACGATCACTCTCGTCGCCCGCCGGGACGGAGAGGACGTCGTGTTCACCGTCGCCGACACCGGGCCGGGGATCCCGCCGGAGGACCTGCCGCACGTCTTCGACCGGTTCTGGCGGGCCGAGAAGTCCCGCAGCCTGCGCACCGGCGGGAGCGGCCTGGGCCTGCCGATCGTGCGCCACCTGGTCGAGGCGCACGGCGGCACCGCCGAGGCCGCGAGCGAGCCGGGCGGGGGCGCGGTGTTCACCCTGCGGCTGCCCGCCGCCGAACCGCTCGCGGACGAACAGGACAGCCCTTGAACGACGGCGGTCCGGCCGCCCGGGGTGTGACAACTCGTCAGGGAGTCAGGGTGTCCGCTCCGACGAGGTCGGCGGAGCGGTTCCAGAGCCGACGGGCGAGGTCGGCGTCCTCGGCCTGCGGGTGGGTGCGCCGGGCGGGCCTGCCGTTCTCGTAATAGGTACCGGACCGCCAGTCGGTGCCGGGAGTGCCCGCGGCGAGCCGGACCATCTGCCGGGCCCCCTTCTCGGGACTGGCCATGAAGAGCCGGCTGAGCGCGTTGGTGTAGATCGGGCGCATGAAACTCTTGCTGCCGACCGCGAAGTTGGTGGCCACGGCGCCGGGGTGGAAGGCGGCGGCGGACAGGCCGTGGGGCGCGTAGCGGGCGTGGAGTTCCTTGGTGAAGAGGATGTTCTCGAGCTTCGCGGTGCCGTAGGCGCGCTGCGCCGTGTAGTTCGCGTCGTGGTCGAGGTCGTCGATGTCGAGTTTGCCGAACAGTCGGGCCCCCACGCTGGAGGTCTGGATGACCGACGCCTTGCCGGCCAGGAGCTTGGCCATGAGCAGGTTCGTCAGGAGGAACGGTGCCAGGTGGTTGATCTGGAGGGTCTTCTCGAACCCGTCAAGGGTCTTGTCACGGTCGCCGAAGATCCCCCCGGCGTTGTTGACCAGGACATCGATACGCGGGTACGCGGCGTCGAGTTCCGTGGCGAGTTTCCGCACGTCCGCCAGGGAGGCGAAGTCGGCCAGGAAGTGGTCGGCCCCGAGTTCGGCGGCGACTTTCGCGGTCTTCTCCGGTGAGCGCCCGACGATGACGACCTGATGGCCCTCCTGGTGCAGCAGACGGGCTCCGGCGGCGCCGATGCCATCGCTGGCGCCGGTGATGACGATCGTCTTCGGCATGGGTGGTGGTTTCCGTTCTCTTGATGGTGCGGTGTGTCTCTTGGTCTTGTGGCGGTGCGGTGTGGCTCTGCCAGGGGACGGGGCTCAAGGGTGGCGCTTGTGTCCGAGAGCGCGGACCGGGCATCGCCGTGCCATGACCGGCCCGATCACCTGGCAAGGCCGCGGCCCCGTCCCGATTAGGCTGGGGCGATCGCGTGGACACGACCGGGCGATGTCAGACGACGGAATGCCGCCGGCCGAGGGGACGGGTAGATGCGTGACATGTACCGGTGGACCTCGACCGCTCCGCTCCCCTCGGTGACGGACTGGAACACCGCGTTCACCGCGCTGCACGGGGCGAGCCGTATCACGGTGACGGACCGCTCGGCGCCGTGGACGGGACGGCTCGACGCCCGGCAGTCGCAGAATTACGGCATGGCCCTGTGCAGCGGAGGCCAGGAGACGGTCGTCCGGGACGCCCGGCACATCTCCGCCGATCCTCGTGGCACCTACGAGTTGCTCGTCCCGCTGGCCGGTACCGCGTGGGTGGAGCAAGGACCGTCGTCGGGCGAGGTCCAGGCCGGTGTGATGGCACTGTGCGACATGGACCGGCCGCTGACCTTCGCCCACGACGACGACTTCCTGTCGATCGCGCTGATCGTGCCCGGCCGTGAGGTGGCCCGCCGCAACCCGGCCGCCGTCCGTGAGCCGCGGATGCTCAGCGGGGCCGACGGCCTGGGCCGGGTGATCCGCACTATGGTGACCACGCTGCAGGAGGAGCGCGAACAGCTCTCGGAGACGACCTTCGACCTCGCCTGCGAGCGTCTGCTCGACCTGGTGTGCCTGGCCGCGGAGGGCGCGACCGATTCCGCGCCGGCCGGGCAGCGGGCGACGGTCGAGGCCGACATCCGCCGCTATATCCGACGCCACGCGTCCGAGGACGACCTCGACACCACGGTGATCGCGCGCGCCCTCGGCTGGTCGACCCGCTACATCCAGCAGGTGCTCCAGGCCGCCGACACGACGTCGCGTGAGCTCATCCGCCGTGAACGGCTGCACCTCGCGCGGACCCGGCTGGCCAGCGCGAGCTGGGCGGGACACTCGGTCGCGCAGATCGCTCACTCCTGTGGATTCGGCAGCCACGCGTCGTTCAGCACCGCTTTCCGGCACGAGTTCGGCATGACGCCCCGTGACGCCCGGCACGGCGTCCGCCCGCCCGCGGCCGACCCGGGCTGAGTGTGCCGCGCCGTCGGCGGGTCAGCTGAAGTACCGACGCGGATTGTCCACCAGCATGGTCGTGAGCTGCTCCTCGGTGACGCCCGCCTGACGGAGCGCCGGGAGCACCTCGTCGTGCAGGTGGGTGTAGTGCCAGTTCGGCGCGATCTGCTCGCGCACACCGGCCGGGAACCAGTCGACGTGGCAGGACGCGTCGTGCGACAGCACCATCCGGTCGGCCAGTCCCTCCCCGGCCAGTGCCGCGACGGTCGCCACGCGCTGGTCGCCCGGCAGCATGATGTCGAGACCGAAGCGGTCCATGCCGACGTACGAGCCGTTGTCGATGAGCCGGCGCAGATAGTCCAGGTCGTCGGTGTCGCCGCTGTGGCCGATGACCACCGCGCCGAGGTCCGCTCCCTCGCCGCGCAGGATCTCCTGCGCCACCAGGCCGGTGCGGGCGACCGCGTTGGTGTGCACGGTGATCGGTGCTCCGGTACGCACATGGGCCTGGGCCACGGCCCGCAGCACCCGCTCCACGCCAGGGGTGAGCTCCTCCTCGATCGCACACTTCAGGAACGCCGCCCGGATGCCCGTGCCGGCGATGCCCTCGGTGAGCTCCCGGACGAACAGCTCGGTCATCCCCTCGGGGCCACCGAGCATGGTGCCCGGCCCGTGGTACTTGAAGAAGTTCGGCACGTCGCCCAGCGTGTAGATGCCGGTGGCCGCGACGATGTTCAGGTCGACCTGCTCGTTCACCAGCGCGACCCGGCCGACGTCACGCCCCAGGCCGATCACGGTGGGGTCCACGATCGTCCGGACGCCCGTGGCGGCCAGCGCCTTCAGCCGGCGCACCGCGTCGCTGACGCGTTCCTGCTCGTCCCAGGTCTCCGGCATGCTCTGCCGGAACTCCTCGCTCAGGACGAAAACGTGCTCGTGCATCAGAACGGTACCGAGGTCGTCGACCGACACGGAGCCGCCGACGGTCTGGACCTGGGAGGGCGAGGTCATGGTTGTCCTTCGGATTCTCGCCGGCGTCTCGAAGGCACCGGCTGATATCTGTGTCAGGCAGAAAGGAGCCGGGGGCTTGGCATGCCCGGTCTGCCGCGTGACGGGTGGCGCGTGACCGAGGGGCAGGACGCCCGTCGGCACGGCCTCCACTCTCTGGCACCACGCGCGCGGCGTCTTTCGCCGTGACGCACGGTCGTTGTCCGCAGGCGCAGTCTGATCCGGCACGGCGCGTACGACCTGCGGACGGTCTCACGACCTATGGGCGGTCTCACGACCTGCGGACCGTCTCACGATCTACGGACCGTCTCAGCCGGTGAAGATCCGCTCGGCCCTGTCGCGGTCGATGTGGAGGTCCCAGTAGACGGGAGCGATCTGCTCCGCCGTGACCCGAGGCTGCCCGTAGAAGGTGGGGTCGCCGATCGTCACGTCGAGGGCGACGTGGGCGGCGTGGATCCCCGTGCCGGTCAACTCCTCGCGCAGGTCCGACACCCAGTCGCGCAGGGCCGTCGCCGCCGTCCTGGCGTCGGCGGTCGCGGCCGTCGACCGGTGGGGACCGCCTCCCGTGGTGTAGATCAGGGTGCCTGACCCGGCCTCGCGCATCGCGGGCAGCACCGCCCGTGTGGCGGCGAGCGCCCCGGGCAGAAGACCGTCCGTCCGCTCCCGCGCAGGGGACCCGTCCCTCTCGGACTGCATGGTCGGAACGGTCGGGTCAGGGGTCGCCTGCGGGGCGTACACCAGGACATCGATGCCGCCGAACCGCGTGGCGGCATCCTTCAGCGCCTGGGTGAGCGCGTCGTGGGCGAGCACATCCGCGGGGAACGCGGCGGCGGTCACGCCCTCGGCGGTGAGCCGCCCGACGAGAGCGTCGAGTTCGGCGCGGTCACGGGAGATCAGGGCCGCGTCGAAACCCTGTGATCCGAAGGTCCGGGCGATGGCCAGTCCCAGTCCGGGACCGGCTCCGATGAGGGCGATGCTCGTCACAGTTGTTCCTTCGTACTTCGTTGAGGCACCCGGCAGCGGGCAGGCGCTGCCGGGTGCCCGATCCGCGGGTGGCCGTGCGGGCGGGAGGTCCGCCCGCACGGCGTCCACTCTTCTGTCAGCGCGCTCGGGGTGTCTTTCACTCGGGCGCACACTCGTTGCGTACGGGCGCAGTCGGTACGCTCGGTGGCCGCCGCGGAGGGTGCCGTGGGGCGCCCCGTCTCCGGCGCGCCGGCCGGACCGGACGGGTGCCGAGCACGGGGCAGTCCGCGGCGCCGTCCTCGCCGGGCGCCGGACAGACGCCGCCGGTAAACTCGCTGGGACAGGTCGCCTCGATGCGGAGTGGCCCCGGCCGGTGGAGTCACGCCGCTCCCCAGGTGCCGCCCCTTGGTCGCCGGTCGGGTGAATCACTCGGCTCGACCTCGTGCCCCCTCCGCGTCGGCCCGCGCGCACGTCGGCACGAGTCCGGACCGCCACGCGGACCCGTTCCCGAACGGTCCGTTCCGACGACCCGCAGCAGAAGCCATGGGCACCTGCGGTGCTGGTGCGGTGGCGGAGAGGCTGACGCCGTGAAGAAGCTGCTGAGCCCGAGCGTCCCCGCCATCGGCCGACCGCCGGGCCTCCCACAGGCGGATGCCATCGCCCCCGCGCACACGGGCGGGACACCCAACGCGCTCAGGCGGGATCTCGTCGCGCTGCTCGGTGAGGACCAGGTGCTGCACCGCATATCCGACCTCGTCCGCTACGCCTCCGACGCCAGCCCCTATCGCTATCTGCCCCAGGTCGTGGTGCTGCCCCGCGATGTCGAAGACGTCCGGAAACTGCTCGGCTACTGCCGCCGCAGCGGACGGCACGCCACGTTCCGGGCCGGCGGGACGAGTCTCAACGGCCAGGCCCAGTCCGACGACATCCTCATCGACGTGCGCCGGCACTGGAGCGGGATGGCCGTCGAGGACGGCGGCGCGCGCCTGCGGGCGCGGCCGGGGACGATTCTCGGTCACGCCGCGGCGGTGCTGCGCCGGCACGGCCGACGTCTCGGGCCGGATCCCGCCTCCTCGGACGTCGCCACGATCGGCGGAGTGCTGGCCAACAACGCCGGGGGGATGCGCTGCACCCTGGAACGCAACGCGTACCACACGGTCGCCTCGATGACGTTCGTCCTGCCGTCCGGCACGGTCATCGACACCGCGGCACCGGACGCCGAGGCGCGGTTCGCCGCGGCGGAACCCGAACTGGCCGTCGGACTGGCCGAGTTGCGCGAGCAGCTCCTCGCCGACGCCGAACTGACCGCGCGCGTACGGCACAAGTTCTCCATCCGTAACACCACCGGATACACCCTCGCGGCGCTCCTCGACGGCGACACCCCTCTGGAGATCTTCCGGCGGCTCCTCATCGGTTCCGAAGGCACTCTCGCGTTCATCGCCGAGGCAGTGATCACCACCCTGCCCGCGCCCACGGCGACCACGGTCACCTGGATCGCGCTCCCGTCGGTGGAGGAAGCGGTGTCGCTCGTGCCGGGTCTCGTCGGCCTCGGCGCCGAGGCCGTCGAGCTCATGGTGGCACCCGCCCTCACCGCGGCCGCGCAGTCCTTCCCGCACACACCCGAGTACTGGAAGACGCTCGATCCCGGAGCCGCGGCGCTGCTCGTCGAGTTCGCCGCCGACGACACGGCCGGCCTCGACCGGGCCGAGGCCCGTGTCGCGGAGCTCGTCGCGGGCGCCGATCTGCTGCACCCTGTGGACTTCACCCGCGACCAGGAACTCATCGAACTGGACTGGCGCATCCGCGAGGGCCTCCTGGGCATCGTCGGCCAACTGCGCCCGCCAGGCACCGCCGTGGTCAACGAGGACGTCTGCTTCCCGCCGGCCCGGATCGCCGAGGGCGCGAGCGATCTGCACACCCTTCTGGCCGAGCACGGCTTCCTGCCCGGCGTCGCCGGCCACGCCGCCTACGGCAACCTGCATTTCACGCTGACACCGAAACTGGCCGACCCCGCCGACCGTGACAGATACGCCGCGTTCATGTCCGACCTCGTGGAGCTCGTCATCGACAAGTACGACGGGTCGCTCAAGGCCGAACACGGCACCGGCATCAACATGGCGCCGTTCGTGCGCCACGAATGGGGCGACAAGGCCACCGACCTCATGTGGCGTATCAAGAAGCTCGCCGACCCGCACGGCGTCCTCGCCCCCGACGTCGTCCTCACCCGGGACGACGACATCCACCTCAAGTCCTTCAAGTCGACGCCCGACATCGAGGACGTCGCGACCCACTGCATCGAATGCGGGTACTGCGAAGCCGTCTGCCCCAGCCGCAATGTCACCACCACCCCGCGCCAACGCATCGCGCTGCGCCGGGAGATGGCACGCCAGCCGGAAGGATCGCCCCTGCTCGCCCGGCTGCTGGCCGAGTACGAGTACGACGGGATCGAGACCTGTGCCGTCGACGGCACCTGCGCCCTGCCGTGCCCCGTGCACATCAACACCGGCGCGCTGATCAAGGAGTTCCGGCGGGACGAGTCGACGGAACAGCGGGAGAAGGTCGCGCTGCGGATCGCCCAGCGCTGGGCGACCGTGGAGGAACTCGCCCGTACCGCCATGGGCGCCGCCGACATCGTCCAGCGCACCGTCGGCGCGAAGGCACTCACCGGCCTGACCGCGGGGGTGCGGCTCGCGATCAGCAACGACCTCATGCCGGCGGTCCCGGGGCCCATGCCGCGCGCCGCAACCGGCAAGCCGCCCGCGACCACCCGCGCGGGCGCGGCGGCCGTCTACTTCCCGGCCTGCGTCAACCGCATCTTCGGCCGCGACCCGGGAATGCCCCGGCATCCGTCCCTGCAACAGGCCCTGGTCGACGTCTCGGCACGCGCGGACCGCCCCCTGTGGATCCCGGACGACGTGGTGGGCAAGTGCTGTTCCACCCCGTGGAGCAGCAAGGGCTACACGCGAGGGCACACCTGGATGGCCGCGACCATGTGCGACGCGCTGTGGGCCTGGAGCGCGCAGGGAACCCTGCCCGTGGTCATCGACGCCGCCTCCTGCACCAACGGCCTCCTCGACGACGTCAAGAACTACCTCGACGACGAGCACCGGAGCCGGCTGGAACAGATCACCCTGCTCGACTCGATCACCTGGTGCGCCGGCCTGCTCCCCCGCTTGACCATCACCCGGCGGCTGGGCCGCGTGGCAGTCCATCCCACCTGTTCGACGACGCATCTGGGGCTCAGCGCAACGCTGGAGGCCATCGCCGGAGAACTCGCCCACGAGGTGCTGGTGCCGGTCGGCACCACCTGCTGCGGCACGGCCGGCGACCGGGGCCTCCTCCATCCGGAACTGGTCGTCTCCGCGACCCGGGACGAGAAGGCCGTCCTGGACCAGAACCCCGCGGACGCCTACCTGTCGGCCAACCGCACCTGCGAGATGGGCATGCGTCACGCCACCGGCCGCCCGTACGAGTCCTTCGTCTTCCTCCTGGAAGAACTGACCCGCCCGACGGCCGACACGCGGTCGCCTCGGGCCGGTCGCACATCGCGCGACACCGGTGAGTGACGCGGATCACGCTCGCCAAGTGCAGCGCGCGAGGGGGTCCAGAGCCTTTCCCCTGGTGTAGACAGCCGGCGAGGACAGGACCATCAGGATGGAGCAGGCCAGGGCCGGTGAGTACGACGCGTTCGTGGCGGCCCGCTGGTCGGTGTTGTTCCATCTCGCCCGTCTGCTCGCCGGGGGCGATCGGCACCGTGCCGAGGACTTGCTGCAGGAGTCCTTGGTCAAGTTGTGGTTCGCCTGGCCGAAGGTCGCCGACGAGGCGCCGGAGGCATACGTGCGCAAGGTGCTGGCGCGGGCGGCGGCCCGTTCCGCCCGCAGGCGCTGGTGGGGCGAGCGGCCCGTCGAGGTGTTGCCCGACGTGGCGGCGACCGTCGACGTGTCGGCGACCGTCGCCGAGCGCTCGCGGCTGGAGGCGGCGCTGGCCCTGCTGAGCCCGCAGCAGCGGGCCGCCGTCGTGCTGCGCTACTACCAGGACCTGCCCGACCGGCAGGTCGCGGACATCCTGGGCTGCCCGGTGGGGACAGCGCGGTCGCACGCCGCGCGCGGAGTGGCCCGGCTGCGCGGGCTGCTGGCCGATGTCATCGAGCCGGTGAGGTGAGGGGAGGAGCCATGGACCACTTCGAACGGCAGCTGGCACAGCTCATGCACCAATCCCGGGAGCCTGTTCCCTACGAGGCCGGACACCGGCAGCGGTTGCACGCGGGCGTACAGGCCCGCCGCCGGGTGCGGGCGGCCCGGCGGGCCGCCGGGTCCGTCCTGGCGGTGGCCGCCCTCGGTCTCGGGCTGTTCCTGTGGCCCGGCACACCCGGCGCCGACCGCCCGAGCGCACCACACCCCCGGCCTTCGGTCAGCCCGGCACCCACCACGAACACCTCACCCACGCCGCACGGTTCAGCGAGCTCGACACCCAGCTCGAGCGCGAGCACCGGGACATCCACCCCGGGCGGCACGGCGGAGACCTCCCTGCCGCCCGGAGCGCCGGAGAGCCCGACGGACACCGCCGCGCCACCCACCGGGCAGGCCACCTCGACCGCCGGCTCGGCGGACGCGGCGACCTCCCCACCGCCCACGGGGTCCGAGAGCCCGTCGGGCGACCCCTCGTAGGAGACCCGCCCGGCCGACCGCCTCACCGGGCGGCCCGGTCGCCCCTCCCCCGCCTTTGTCGCCGTGCGTTCCTCCAGCGCACCCCGAACCAGAGAACAAAAAGGATGTACGTGATAAATCACCACCCCGCTCGTACGTCGCCGGTCCGGGCGACGCCGCCCCGGCGCGCACCGCTGCCGGCCCGTCATGACGAGCCCGTGCTGGACGTGGCGGTGCCGGTGTTCAACGAGGAGACGGACCTGGACCCGAACGTACGACGACTGCACGCACACCTGCGGGACACGTTCCCCTATCCGTTCCGGATCACCGTCGCCGACAACGCCAGCACCGATCGCACCCCGCGCATCGCCGCGGCGCTCGCCGCCGAACTGGCCGAGGTGGAGTGGACACGGCTGTCCGAGAAGGGGCGGGGGCGGGCCCTGCGCGCGGTCTGGTCGCGTTCCGGGGCGCCGGTCCTCGCGTACACGGACGTCGATCTGTCGACCGAGCTGACCGCGCTGCTGCCCCTGGTCGCGCCGCTCATCTCGGGCCACTCCGACCTGGCCATCGGCACCCGGCTCGCCCCTGGCGCCCGGGTGGTGCGCGGGCCCAGGCGCGAGGTCATCTCCCGCTGTTACAACGTCCTGCTGCGCCGCACCCTCGCCGTCCGCTTCTCGGACGCGCAGTGCGGATTCAAGGCGCTGCGGCGGGATGTCGCGGAGCGGCTCCTGCCGCTGGTGCGGGACGGCGGATGGTTCTTCGACACCGAACTGCTCGTCCTCGCCGAGCGGCAGGGGCTGCGCATCCACGAGGTGCCGGTGGACTGGGTCGACGATCCCGACAGCCGGGTCGACCTCCTCGCCACCGCGCTGGCCGACCTGCGCGGGATCGCCCGGCTGCGCCGCGATCCGGCCCGCCGACGTATGGGATCCGATGCCTCGTGAGCGCGACCCTCAACCCCGCCCGGCGGTCCGGCACCGTCCCCGGTGCGCGGGAACGCGTGCGGGCCGCCGTCCGCCGGCACGGACCGGTGCTCGCCTTCTACGGCGTGCTGAAGCTGGTGGGGTTCTGCTCGTTCATGTATCTGCTGGACTCGTCGGGGGACTTCCGCACCAAGCCGCCCCGTTTCGGCGGCGGCGCCCACGCGTGGGACGTCCTGGCGACCTGGGACGGCTGGTGGTACCAGCAGATCGCGCTGCACGGTTACGACCCCCGGCTCGTCCCGATCTCCGGCGCCACCGGACTGATCACGCTGGAGGGCAACTCCGCCGCCTTCTTCCCGCTCTATCCGGCGCTGATGAGACTGACGTCCATGGTCACGGGCCTAGGACCGTACGGCGCCGGCCTGACGGTGTCCGTACTCGCCTCGTTCGCGGCGGCCCTCGGGATCTACTTCGTCGCCGACTGGTTCGGCGGCCGACGAGCCGGCCTCGCGGCGGCCGGGCTGTGGGCGGTCTGGCCCGGATCCGGGATCGAATGGGCGGTCTACTCCGACTCCCTGTACGTCGCCCTCGCCGCCTGGATCTGCTACGCGGTCATGACCCGGCGCTGGCTCACCGCCGGGGTCCTCACCTTCGCCGCCGGTCTCAACCGCCCCACCGCGGCCGCGCTGATCGCGGCACTCTGCGTCGCCGCGCTCGGCGCGCTGCGCGAGCGCCGTGACGGCGTCCTGCGCCCCCTCCTCGCCCTGGCACTGGCGCCGCTCGGCCTGCTCGGCTATCTGGCCTGGGTGGGGCACCGGATGGGCGACTACGGCGGCTACTTCTCCCTCCAGTCGGGGGCCTGGGCGCACCGCTTCGACTACGGCGAGCAGACCTTCGACGTGCTGACCTCCGTACCGGTGGGCCACTTCACCTACCTGTCCGCCTGGCCCTTCGCGGACGTGATCGGCGTCGGTGTCGTCCTGCTGGCCCTCGCGCTGCTCCCGCTGCTGCTCCGGCTGCGCCCACCCGCGGTCCTGGTGGTCCACACCGTGCTCACGCTCGTCCTGGTCCTCGGCAGCCAGCAGATCTTCGCCAACGTCTCGCGCTATCTGCTCCCCTGCTTTCCCTTGATGGTGCCGTTGGCCGTGGCGATGGGCCGTCTCGGTCTGCGCACCCAGTGCGCCGTGCTCGGTATCGCGGCCGTGGCCTCCGGCTCGTACGCGGGCTACGCCCTGTTCGAACTCGGCGTTCCCTAGGCGGCCTTGACGCCGTGCCCGTCATACCGGCGGCGGGCGGGTGCTGCGCACGGGGCAGCACCCGCCACGCACGGCCGTCGGATCAGACGCCCTCGGCGAGGAAGTCGAGGTCCAGACGTTCGGTGAGTTCCTCCATGTCGATACCGAAGGTCTGCCTCACGCTGACGCCGCGCGGGGTGATGTCGAACACCGCCAGGTCCGTGTAGACGCGGTTCACGCAGGCGAGTCCGGTGAGCGGGTAGGTGCACTCGCGGACCAGCTTCGGCGTTCCGTCCTTGGTGAAGAGGTCCATCATCACGAAGACCTGCTTCGCTCCGATCGCGAGGTCCATGGCCCCGCCCACCGCGGGGATCGCGTCGGGCGCGCCCGTGTGCCAGTTGGCCAGGTCTCCGTGCGCGGAGACCTGGAACGCGCCGAGTACGCAGATGTCCAGGTGTCCGCCGCGCATCATGGCGAAGGAGTCGGCGTGGTGGAAGTACGCGGCTCCGGGCAGTTCGGTGACGGGAACCTTGCCGGCGTTGGTCAGGTCCGGATCGACCTGGCCCTCCTTCGCCGCGGGTCCCATGTTGAGCATGCCGTTCTCGGTGTGCAGGACGACGCCGGAGTCGGGGGACAGATGGTCGGCGACGAGGGTCGGCTGGCCGATGCCCAGGTTCACGAAGGCGCCGTGCGGGATGTCGCGGGCCACCAGGGCGGCGATGTCGTGCTTGCTCAGCCGGCCCGGCGCGTTCGCCGAAGGGGTCTGGTTCATGAGTGATCAGCCACCTGTACGACTCGGTCGACGAAGATGCCCGGGGTCACGACGGTCTCCGGGTCGATCGCCCCGGTCTCGACGATCTCGCGGACCTGGGCGACCACCGTGGTGGCCGCGGTGGCCATGACGGGGCCGAAGTTCCGGGCGGTCTTGCGGTAGACGAGGTTGCCCATACGGTCGGCCCGGTGGGCACCGATCAGGGCGACGTCTCCGCTGATGGGGTATTCCAGTACATGAGTACGGCCGTTGATGACGCGTACCTCCTTGCCCTCGGCGAGCAGCGTGCCGGCGCCGGTGGGGCAGAAGAACGCGCCGATGCCCGCTCCGGCCGCCCTCAGCCGCTCGGCCAGGTTGCCCTGGGGGACCACTTCGAGTTCGATGCGGCCCGCCCGGTAGAGGTTGTCGAACACCCAGGAGTCGGCCTGGCGGGGGAAGGAGCAGATCACCTTGCGGACCCGGCCCTTGGCCAGCAGCGCGGCGAGACCGGTGTCGCCGTTCCCTGCGTTGTTGGAGACGACGGTGAGGTCCGTGGCCCCCTGCCGGATCAGGGCGTCGATCAGGGCCACCGGCATTCCTGCCATGCCGAACCCTCCGACGAGTACCGTCGAGCCGTCCTGGACACCGGCGACCGCCTCGTCCGGTCCGGCGCACACCCGCGCGGTCATCGGTTGCTCCCGGACACGTTCTCCAGGACCACGGCGAGTGCCTGGCCGACCCCGATGCAGATGGCCGCGACACCCCATCGCTGACCCGACTCCTGCAGCCGGCGGGCCAGAGTGCCCAGCAGCCTGCCGCCGGAGGCGCCCAGCGGATGGCCGAGCGCGATCGCGCCGCCCTTGGCGTTGACGATCCGCGGGTCGATGTCCCAGGCGTCCACGCACGCCAGCGCCTGCACGGCGAAAGCCTCGTTGAGTTCGACGGCGGCGACATCGGACCAGGAGATGCCCGCGCGCTTCAGCGCCCGGTTCACGGCCTCGACGGGGGCGTAGCCGAACATCTGCGGGTCCACCGCGGCGACGCCCCGGCCGGCGACGCGGGCGACGGGATCGACGCCGATGCGGGCCGCGGCGGAGCCCGAACCGAGCAGCACCGCCGAGGCGCCGTCGTTCAGCGGTGAGGAGTTGCCGGCCGTGATCACGCCGCCGGTGCGGAAGGCCGCCTTGAGCGTGGCGAGCTTCTCGGTGGTGGATCCGGGACGGATCCCTTCGTCGCGCCGCACCGGCTCCCCGTCGCGGCCCGCGACGGGGACGATCAGGTCGTCGTAGAAGCCCGCGTTCCACGCCTCGTCGGCGAGACGGTGGGACCGGACGGCGAATTCGTCCTGGCGCTCCCGGGAGATGCCGAAGCGGTCGACCAGTTGCTCGTTCGCCTCGCCCAGGGAGACCGTCCATTCCTTGGGCATGCGCTCGTTGACCAGGCGCCAGCCGAGCGTCGTCGACACCGCGGTCATGTCCCCCGGGGCGAAGGCGCGTTCGGGCTTGGGCAGGACCCAGGGGGCCCGGGTCATCGACTCGACCCCGCCGGTGAGGACGATGTCCGCGTCGCCGGTCTCGATGGCGCGCGAGGCGATGAGGGCGGCGTCCAGGGACGATCCGCACAGCCGGTTGACGGTCGTGGCGGGGACCGAGGTGGGCAGTCCCGCGAGCAGCACGGCCATCCTGCCGACGTTGCGGTTGTCCTCACCGGCGCCGTTGGCGTTGCCCCAGACGACGTCGCCGATCTCCGCCGGATCCAGCTCGGGCGCCTTGGCGAGGGTCCCGGTGATGGCCTGGGCCGCGAGATCGTCGGGCCTGACATGGGCGAGAGCGCCTCCGAACCGGCCGAAGGGGGTTCGCGTCGCCGTGTAGAGATAGCTGTCGGTCATACCGCCACCGTAGGAGCCTCCGCTTCAGCCCGTCCAAGACTTAATCACGATGGATTGATAAGGGAGCCTTATAGGATGGTGCTCATGGAACTACGGCAGATCCGGTACTTCCTGGCGCTGGCCGAGGAATGTCATTTCGGGCGCGCGGCCGCCCGCCTGCATGTGGCGCAGCCGGCCCTTTCCCAGCAGATCAAACAGCTGGAGAAGGAGCTGGGGACGACACTGTTCACCCGTTCCACCCGGCATGTCGCGCTGACCGAAGCCGGTCAGCACCTCGTCGAGCACGCACGCGCCCTGACCACGGAGGAGGAACGGGCCCGGCTGCACATGAGGGAACTGGCCACCGGTCACGCCGGCCGCGTCTCCATCGGCTTCATCGGCACGGCCACCTACGACGTGCTGCCGCAGGTGGCCCGTACCGTACGGGCGCGGCTGCCCAAGATCACCATGGATCTGCGGGGCGAGCTCCTCACCCCCGACCTGGTGGACGGCCTGCTCGCCGGCACCTACGACCTCGCGCTCCTGCGCGGCCCGGTGGACCGGGAGGAGATCCGCACCACACCGCTGCGCTCCGAGTCGCTGGTCGCCGTGCTGCCGTCGCACCATCCCCTGGCGGGCCGGCAGCGCATCTCGTTGAAGGACCTGGCGGGAGAGCCCTTCGTCATCCACCCGTCCCGGTCCCGCTCCTCCATGTACGACTGGGTCCTGGCCGCGTGCCGGCGGGCCGGATTCCAGCCCGCGTCGCTGATGGAGGTGGGCGAGACGGCCACCCTCGTGGTCTTCGTGGCGGCCGGACACGGCGTCGCCCTCGTCCCCGAGTCCGTGCAGAGCCTCCGTCTCGGCAGCGTGGCCTACGTGCCGATCACCGAGAGCGAATCCGTCGATCTGGTCCTGGCGGGCCGAGCCGGTCGCGGGACCCCGGCGACGGAGCAGGTCGCCACGATGATCAAAGAATGCGTCGACGACCTGGAGCGTCGGGAGAGCCGTACCCCTACCCTGGAGGGATGACGAGCGGGACGACGGGCGCGCCGGTGCGCTTCAGCACCGTCGGCCTACCCGAGGCCGAACGTATCGCCCTGTGGGAAGAGCACAACGCCGAGACCCTGATCGGACTGCGCTGCCGTTCCCTCCAGGACGGCGCCCTGGACGCGACGGAGATCAACCTTCAGCTCCCCAGGGTGCATCTGGCGCGGGTGCTCGGCAGCCCCCACGTCGTGGAACGGCCACAGGCGGAGATCCGTCGGGTGCCCTCGGACGCCGTGGCGTGCTATCTGAACCTGGCGGGCGACGCGTTCTTCTACCACGACGACGGTGTCCGGCTGCTGCATCCGGGACAGCTGCTGGTCTGCGACGCGGACCTGCCCTTCATGCGGGGGTTCTCGCACGGCCTGGAGGAACTCGCGGTGAAGGTCCCCCACGCGGTGTGGCGTGATCTCGGGGGGCCGGTGTCCTTGCGGCAGCCGCTGGTCGTCGACGACGGACTCGTCCAGACCAGGACCCTGGCCACGCTGGTCGCCCGGGCACTGCGCCGGGACTCCTCCGGGAGTCCGGACGAGGACACGCTGCTGGACCTGCTCGCCTGTGTGGTGACGGGCCGCGCGCCCTCCCTGTCCACGGTGCACCTGGCCGTCGCGAAGGCCTACATCGACGAGCACCTGGCCGACGTGGGACTCTCCGCGACCCGTATCGCCCAGGGCATCGGGATCAGCGAACGCCATCTGTCCCGTGTGTTCGCGGCGGGGGGTTCGAGCGTGCCGCGGTATCTGCTGCTGCGCCGTCTCGAGCGTGCCCGGTCGTTGCTGCGGGAAGGCGGGGCGACGACCGTCGCCGAGGCGGCCGCGCGGTGCGGGTTCGCGTCGGCCGCCCATTTCTCGCACCGGTTCAAGGAGCGTTTCGGGCTGCGGGCCACCGATGTGCTGCGCGAGGCACGGTCACAGATGGCGTGAGCCGGTCCGGTCTCCGGGCGGCGGACGTCCCCCGCCGCCCGGAGACCGGACGGCCCGCTCACGTGCCGTCGGGGGCCAGCACGATGTCGAAACGCACCCGGGACCACGATCTGTCGCCGAGGTCGCGTCCGTCCGGCGCGGGCGTACCGGCCGGCTGCGTCCGGAAGTCCTTGACGAGCGACTCCTTGACCCCGAACACCGAGTCGCTGTCGAGGAGCTCGTCACCTCGGACGAAGATGTGCGTGACCAGCGTGCGCAGGGCGGGTCCGCCGACCATGAAGTGCAGGTGCGAGGCCCGCATGGGCGAGCGGCCGGTCGCCGCCAGCAGCTGTCCCACCGGTCCGTCGTGCGGGATGGGGTACGGCGTCGGTGTCAGGCCCCAGAAGCGGTAGCGTCCCTCGGAATCGGTGAACAGGTGCGCCCGCGCCGCCATCCGGTCGTCGCCGTACTGGGTGTCGTAGAAGCCGTCCTCGTCCGCTTCCCACACCTCGATCCGCGCTCCGGGGACCGGCTTTCCCGCGGTGTCCGTGACCGTTCCCTCCACCCAGCAGGGATCGCCCGCCGCGCCGAAGGCGATGTCGCCGCCGAGTTCGATCTCGGGACTGTTGTCCACGAAGAACGGGCCGAAGACGGTGGCTTCGGTGGCGTCACCGTAGGCCTCGTTGTTGACGGTGACGGTCTGCATGGAGATGCCCAGCACATCGGACAGCAGGATGAACTCCTGACGGCGTTCGTCGGTGATGTGACCGGTACGGGTGAGGAAGTCGATCCCCGCGTCCCACTCCTGTTCGGTGAGGCGGACCTCCGTCACGAAGGCGTGCAGGTGCCGGACCAGCGCCTGCATCACCTGCCGCAGCCGGGGGTCGGTGCAGTCGCCGAAGGATTCGAGCACCCGCCGGGTGATCTCGGCCTCCCGCTCCCGCTGGTCGGCCGGGACGGGGGCACCGGAAGTGTTGAGGCTGTCGGTCATCGGAGGTCGTTTCCTTCCCAGGCCGTCCGGACGAGCTCGGTGATCGCGTCGAGGGTGACCGGCCTCGGGTTGCCGGCCGGGGCTGCGGCGACGACCGCCTCGGCGACGTCGGCGATCCCGTCGGACGGCATGCCGAGCTCGCGCAGCGAGTGCGGGGCGTTCAGCTGCTCGCGCAGCCGGGCCAGCCCCTCGTCGGCGGTGGGCGCGTCGAGGGCGTCGGCCAGTCGCCGCTCGGCCTCCGGGACGCCGGGGGCGTTGAAGGCGAGGACGTGCGGCAGGACGACTGCGTGGGTCTGGGCGTGCGGCAGGTTGAACATGCCGCCCAGCACGTGACAGATCTTGTGGTGCAGTCCGGAACCCGCGGACGCGAACGCCGACGCGGACAGGTACGCGCCGTACAGCGCCCTCTCCCGGCCTTCCACCGCATCCGGCTCCGCGGCGACCAGCGGCAGGCCGACGCGCAGTGCCCGGGCGCCCTCGATGGCCAGCGCCTGGTTGATGGGGTCGGCGCGCGGGGCCCACAGGGAGTCCACGCAGTGCGCCAGCGCGTTCAGGCCGGAGGCGACACTGAGCCGCACGGGCAGCGTGAGTGTCAGTTCGGCGTCGTAGACGATGGCGCGCGGCAGGACCTTGGGATCCGTACCGGTGGTCTTGACCGAGTTCTCGGTCAGCCCCCATACGGCGGTGGCCTCGGAGCCGGCGTAGGTGGTGGGTACGGCGATGATCGGCAGCCCGGTGGTCAGCGCGACCGCCTTGGCGAGGCCGGTGGTCGAACCGCCGCCGACACTGACCAGGGCGTCGACGTCCCGCTCGGCGGCCGCGGCGCGCGCCTTGTGCGCGACCTCGACGGGCACGTGCATGACGACGTCGTCGTGCCGGTGGACCACGGGCAGCCCGGCGGTGACCCGGGCGGCCGGCTCCTGCTCGGACGTTCCCGCGATCACCATCACCCGGCGCGCGCCGAGCGCGGCAACCTCTTCGGCGAGCCCCTCCGCGGCCCCGCCGGAAGCGAACCGCACCCGCTGCGGCAGCGTGTCGTGAACGAACCGCATGAGCTAGTCCCTTCCCAGGATCGTGAGCAGGGCCCGGCGCAGCTCGGCCTCGGGGTTCTCGGGCAGGCTCATCACCCGCCAGGCGATGTGCTTGTCGGGCCGTACCAGCAGGACACCGCTCTCGTCGATCTCGCGCAGCTTGGCCCAGTCGTAGTAGAGGTCGGTCACCTCGCGGCCGGGGCCGATGACGACGGCCGTGAGAGGGATACCGAGGGCCTTGCCGACCTTCGCGGCCGCGTCCTCCCACGCCTCGCCCGCGATACCCGTGAGCAGGGTCCAGCCGTCGTAGGGGGCCAGGTCCATGAGGGCGTGCCGGTGCGCGCTGTCGCCGACCCAGGCGTGCGGCAGGCGCGCGCCGGGAACGGTGGACATCTCGTAGTAGAGATCGGCGTCACGCGCCGGGGCGGGCCGTTCGGTGCCGTCGGAGACGACAGCGCTCGAGGTGTAGTGCTGGCCGAGCTCGACACCGTGGGCGTTGAACTCGTAGTTCTTCAGGTCCATCGCGCGCACCAGGGCGTCCCGCTTGGCGGCGCCGGCGGGGGTGTTGTCCTTGCGCTCCTCGATGGCGGCCGCCATCTCGGCCTCGCTCTTGGCGTCGAGGACACCCAGCGCCTTGAAGATGTCGACGAACTCGCGGCTGGACTTGTTGGCCCGCTTGACGATGCGCTCCGCGACGGGCGCCCGCTCCGTGGTGTAGGTCTCCAGCAGGTCGGGGCCCGCGTGTCCCTTGAGCACGGCGGCGATCTTCCAGGCGAGGTTGTAGGCGTCCTGGACCGAGGTGTTGGATCCCAGGCCGTTGCTCGGCGGGTGCCGGTGAACGGCGTCGCCCGCGCAGAACACCCGACCCTCGTGCAGCCGGGTCGCGTACATCTCGTTGTTGCCCCACAGGCTGGTGCCGGTGATCTCCACCTCGAGCTCCGGCATGCCCAGCAGGCTGCGCACGATCTGCACGGCGGCCTGCTCGTCGACGACCGGGGGCTGCTCGGCGATGTCGTAGCCCCACACGACCAGCCACTCGTTCCAGGGGCGCACCATGCGCACCAGCCCGGCGCCGATGCCGCCCACGTTCGAGCCCGGCTGGATGACCCAGTACAGGACCGACGGCCGGTGCGAGACGAAACGGGTGATGTCGGCCTTGAACGTGATGTTCATCGACCCCGCGATGTCCATGGCGCCTTCGAAGGGCAGGCCGATGTCCGCGGCCACCTTCGAACGGGCGCCGTCCGCGCCGATCAGGTACTTGGCGCGAATGCTGTACTGCTGCCCGGTGAGCCGGTCCAGTACCTGGACGGTGACGCCGTCCGCGTCCTGGGTGTGGGAGAGGTACTCGGAGGAGAACCGGGTCTGGGCGCCGCGTGCGGCCGCGTTGCGCACCAGGATCGGCTCGAGGTAGGTCTGCGGGATGTCCACGGTCAGGCAGGGGGACGCGAGACGGTAGTCGGCCTCCCGGTCGGCGCGGGTGCCCCAGGTGTGGATCCGGCCGATCTCCTCACCGGCGATGCTGGTGCAGAAGACGGTGTCGCCGACCAGGCCGTGTTCGGTGGCGTCCGCCAGCACCTGGTCCTCGATGCCGAGATCGCGAAAGACCTCCATGGACCGCTGGTTGGTGATGTGCGCGCGGGGGGTGTTGGCCGTCCACCGGTACTTCGTGATCATGATGGTGCCTACACCGAGCGTCGACAGCAGCAGCGCGGCGGAAGCGCCCGCGGGGCCGGAACCGACGACGACCACGTCGGTCGTCACGGCCGAGTCGACAGGCAGTTCGGTCTCGGAGATCCCGTCGCTGAATATGGGCATCGCGTGGGGCCTTTCATCATTCCGGCATCGTTGCCGGCGACGCCAGTCTGGGACCGGGCGGCCGCCCACGGAACGGAACCGCCCCGAGGTCGGCGGGAACGCCAAGAGATGGCGGATCCACGAAGACGGGGGCCGCGTCCGCGGCGGTCACTCGGGCCAGTCCGAACCCTTGATGACGTCCACGAAGTCGCCGCGCCGGAAACCGGGAACGTAGTGGGCCAGTACGTCCGCCTTGACGTTGCCGAAGGTGGTCTGCGGGCGGTCCTTGATCCCGGCGGTGAACGCGGCGAGGATCCGGTTCTTGAAGTCCGGTCGCGGGTGCGCCGCGACGACCGCCGCCCGCTGCTCCTCGGAGACGGAGTGGAAGCCGATGCCCAGGACGTCCAGTTCGACCCCGCGGGTGACCAGGGCCACCTCGGGCGCCATGTGCAGCGGGATCTCCGGTGTGGTGTGCAGGGCGATGGCCGTCCAGACCCGGTCGGCCTGCTCCCCGGTGATGCCGTGCGCGCGCAGGAAGCGGCGGGCCTCGTCGGCGCCGTCGATCTCGAAACGCTGGTCCGTGCGGCGGAAGCGCTCGGTCAGCCCCAGATCGTGGAACATCGCCCCCACGTAGAGCAGCTCCGGGTCGAAACTCAGCCCCTGCTCACGGCCTCGCAGCGCCCCGAACAGGAACACCCTGCGGGAGTGGTCGAAGATCAACGGGGACGCGGCCTCCCGCACCAGCTCGGTGGCCTCCCGCGCCAGGCCGCTGTCCGGGATCCGCACGCCGGCGATCGTGTCACTCATTGTGTGCGCCTCTCGTTCCTCGGTAGGTGAGTACTGTCACCTTCGTCCAGTGCCGTAACCTGGGGCCATGTCCATTCAGCCAGGAGAACCACGGATTCGGACATGACACAGCGTGTGGCCTTCTTGGTGTTCGACGGTGTGACCATGCTCGACGTCAGCGGCCCGGCAGAGGTGCTGCACCAGGCGGGGCGGCTCGGCTGCCCCTACCGCCTGACGCTCGTCTCCCCCCGCGGTGGCGACGTGACGACGTCCTCGGGACTGGCCCTGGGAGGCACGACCGCGGCGGCCGACGCCGGGCCCCTCGACACGGTCGTGATCGCCGGTGCCGACCGGTTGGCCGAACGGCCTCTCGACGACGAACTGCTGGCCGTGGCCGGGACCCTCGCCGAGCGGGCCACCCGGGTCGCCTCTGTGTGCAGCGGGGCCTTCGTCCTGGCGGCTCTCGGTCTGCTCGACGGACGGCGGGCCACCACACACTGGCGGCACGCCAAGGCGCTCGCCCACCAGTACCCCCGGGTACGGGTCGAGCCGGACGCCCTCCACATCCGCGACGGGCGGTACGTCACCTCCGCGGGGATCAGCGCGGGCATCGATCTGGCCCTCGCACTGGTGGAGGACGACCACGGAGCGGAGACCGCCCGGGACATCGCCCGCGAACTGGTCGTCTTCATGCAACGCCCCGGCGGTCAGTCCCAGTTCTCCACGGCCCTCACCACCCCGCCGGCCCGCAGCGACCTGCTCCGCGCGCTCATCGCCGCCGTGCTCGCCGACCCGGCCGGTGATCACAGTCTGCCTGCCCTGGCCGCCTCCGCGGCCATCAGCACCCGGCATCTGACCAGACTGTTCCAGACCGAACTGGGCACCACACCCGCCCGGTGGGTCGAACGCGTCCGCCTCGACCACGCCCGGCAACTCCTCCTGGACGGACACAGCATCACCTCGGCGGCACACCACAGCGGCCTCGGCAGCGACGAGACCCTCCGCCGCGCCTTCGACCGCCACCTGGGCATCACCCCGAGCGAGTACCGAAGGCGCTTCACCACCACGCACGGGAGCGGCACGGCACCGGGGTAGCACGGCGCGCGGGCCCGACCCCGGGTACGAACGGTTCGAGCCACGCGCGTTCCGCGACGTGTCAGTGGCCCGTGGCACGATCGCGGGCATGACAGCGATCGACGAGCGGCTCATTCACGAGACAGCCGCCAAGTACGGCGTTCCCGGCCCCGTCGCACAGGAGTTGATGGCCGGCTCCCGGCCATGCCTGTATCTGGTGCCGTTCGAGCAAGTGCCCCCGTCCCAGCGGAAGAACGCCCGTCCCGCCGCGCGGACGGGCGGGCTCCCCGCACTGCCCGACGGCGTGGACTGGCCGGACGGCGGAGAGCCGCTCGTGCTGAGCGTCGACTGCGCGGCCCTGCCGCACGGCCTCCTGGACATCGAACTACCCGCCGATGGCCACCTGTTGTTCTTCACCGACATCGAGTACCCGCCGGATTCGTCCGTGCTGCTCCACGTCCCCGCCGGTGCGCACACCACGGAGCGCGCCGCGACGTACGACGTCGACGGTGAGGCCGTACGGGTCAGGGTCTACGAACCACGCACCCTGTATCCCGTGGCCGGACTGACCCTCGACAGCGACCGGCAACAGGCCCCGCGGGCCCGCGCGTTCCTGGACGGCGGCGGGGACGAGGAGGCGCTGGACGGTTTCGAGGAGGCCGTCCTCGACCTGGCCGCCGGCGGACATCGCCCCGGCGTCTGTGTGCAGATCGGCGGATTCTCCGACCCGTGGGACGTGGCACCGGACGAGGGAGGCCTCGTACTCCTCGCGCAGCTGGCGGGTCAGGCGATCGACTACGACGTGTTCACCATGAACCTCGTCGTGGGCACCCGTCAGGACCTCGCCGCCCGTCGGTACACCGGCCTCCGGTACGAGCAGCAGTGCTGAGCCGGAACCTCGTACGGTGTCCAGTCGCCGTACGGCTTGCGGCAGTTCCCCCGTCGCGGCCGCTGCGATAGGATCACTCGCCGTCCCCCGCCTGTGGCAAGGCCACCGATCACGACCGACGCGGCGGTCCGGCCGGCTTCACCTGGCGTTGTCGAGCACACCCAGGAGAGAAGAACCGCCGTGAACAATGTGGATGCGCCCGCTCGGGACGCGCCCGGTCCGGCCGGACCGGATGCCGCTCGCTCCGGTGACCTTCGGGTCCTGCTCGACGAGGGCACCCGTGCCGTCGTCGACGGCGGGGATCTGCGCACCGGCCGGGACCGCTTCGCGCGTGCCTACCGGATCGCCGAGTCGCTGGGCGAGGATCGGGCGATGGCGGTGGCCGCCCTCGGCTTCGGCGGCCTGTGCGTGCACGAACACCGCACGGTGGCGGGCTCGGTGCTCCTGGAATCGCAGATACGCCGGGCGCTGGAGTTGCTGGACCCGCAGTCCTCCCTGGCGCTGCGGCTGCGCATCCGGCTCGCCGGGGAGAGCGACTACCGCAACAGTGACAACACGGCGGTACTGGCGCTGCTCGAACAGGCCAGGGCGCAGCAGAACCCGATGGCGCGTGCGGAGGCGCTGAGTCTGGCCCATCACTGCCTCATCGGCCCGGAGCACGGCGCGCTGCGCCGGGAACTGGCCGCCGAGCTGGTCGCGGAGAGCTTCCGTACCTCCCGGCGCAGCGATCTGCTGATGGGCCTGCTGTGGCAGACGGTCGACATGTTCCTGGACGGCGATCCCCACGCGGAACGCTGTCTGTCGGAACTGCGCGGTCTGCTGGCCGAGCAGGACCATCTCGCGGTGGGCTTCGTCGTGAGCGCGATGGACGTCATGCTCGCCGTCCGCGCGGGCCGTCTCGACGAAGCCGAGACCCTGGCCAGGGCCTGCACGGAGCGCGGGATCGCCGCCGGTGACGTCAACGCCACGGTGTGGCAGGCCGCTCAGCTGGTGACCATCCGCTGGTACCAGGGCCGCGTGGTCGAACTCGTGCCGCTGCTGAGCGAAGTGGTCAACTCTCCGACGCTCAGCGCCGTGGACGACCACGCCCAGGCGGCGCTGGCGGTGGCCGCCGTGACGGCCGGGGACCGGCGCAAGGCCGTCAGCGCCCTGGCCACGCTGTGCGGCGACGACCTGGGCGACCTGCCTCGGTCGAGCAGTTGGATGGTGACGATGCACGGTGTCGCGGAGGCCGCCTACCTTCTCGACGACGCCGCGACGGCGGCGCGGGTCTACGAACTGCTCGGTCCGTACGGTCACCTGCCGATCGTGGGCAGTCTCGCCGTCGCCTGCTTCGGCTCGGCCCAGCACGCGCTCGGGGTGGCCGCGCTGACCATGGGAGACGTCGAGCGCGCGGTGACCCATCTGCGGGACGCGGTACGGCAGAACCTCGCCCTGGCGCACTGGCCCGCGGTCACGGCCTCCTGGGACCGGCTCGCGGTGGCGCTCGTGCGCGCGGGCCGGCCCGCCGAGGCCGAGGCCGTACGGCGGGAGATGGCCATGGCGGCTGAGGAGGCCGCGGCGCCGCCACCGGAGACCACCGCCGCGGGCGAGACGGATGAGCGGGCCGAGGACGGGCGGGAGCAGGCCTCGGCGTTCTGTACCCGGCTGGGCCGCAAGTGGCGGGTCGGGTTCGGCGGGCGCAGCGTGCTGGTGGAGCACAGCGTGGGGATGCTGCACCTGGTGGTGCTGATCGCCAACCCGCGCCAGGAGATCCAGGCCGTCGACCTCGTGGCCGGGCTGACCGCGGTCAGCGAGGCCGCCGAGCACACGGCCCTGTCCCGGCAGCCGGCACTGGACCGGGTGGCGGCACTGGAGTACCGCGACCGACTGACCCGGCTGCGCGCCGAACTGGACGAGTTCAAGGCGGCCGACGACCACGAGCGCGCCGCCGCGGCGCAGGCCGAACACGACTGGCTGATGAACCAGTTGGCCGGTGCCACGGGCCTCGGCGGACGCGTCCGCCGGTTCCCCGAGGGCAAGGAACGCTCCCGGGTCGCGGTCAGCAAGGCCATCCGCCGGGCGCTGGACCGGATCACGGCAGCCGATCCGGTGATCGGTGAACACCTCCAGCACGCGGTGCACACCGGGGTGCGGTGCTCGTACTGGCCCGCCTGACGTGGGCCCGGCGGCGCTCGCGCCCCGGACCGACGGGCCGCGGCCGATGGGCGGGGCCGTCCGGCCGGCACCCGGCCTCGGTGCCGGCCGGACGGGAGAGCACGCCGATGCCCCGCGTGACGTACGTTCGACGCCTCGATCCGCGTGACGAGCGCCGGCGGGACCCGCGGGATGTTCACCCGGCACAGGCCCGTCGGCGGTACCGCACCGCTCCCGGTCGGCCGTCCGCGCGGTGCCGTGCGCGCCCGCCGCCGCACCAGCGGGCGGCGGTCGCCGGTCGGCACGCGCGTGGACGGTCCCCGTCACAGCGCGATCAGCGTCTGCCAGGTCGTGGACGCCGCGACCCCGTCGGCCGGCAGGGTGTGGGCGGACTGGAAGGACCGCACCGCGTTGCCGGTGGCCGAACCGTAGGAGCCGTCCACGCTCAGCGCCGCCCCGTGGGCGTTGAGCTGGCGTTGCAACGCCGTCACGGCGGCCCCGCCGCTGCCCTGCTGCACGGTGAGGGCGAGCGCCCGCCACGTCGCGGCTCCGACGATCCCGTCGGCGGTCAGCCCCCGGCCGGTCTGGAAGGCCCGCACCGCGCCGACCGTGGCCGTCCCGAAGGAGCCGTCCACGGTGAGTACCGCCCCACGGGCGTTGAGCAGGTACTGCGTGGTCCTGACCCGCTCACCGGCCGCCCCCTGCTGGATCACCGGCCAGGCGACGCTCGGCAGCGGGGTGCCGCTGCCCGTGGGCAGGGTGAAGGGAGCGGGGAGGAGCAGTTGTGTGTTGCGGGCGTCGGCCGTTCCACGGCGCTTGCCGATCCCGGCCGCCACGGCCTGGAGGTCGTTGGCGGCCAGCTCGCGTCCCAGCGCGGCCAGTGCGGCGGGGGTGCTGGTGTCCCCGTCGCACGACAGCGGCGCGTCGGAGTCGACCATGGTGGTGAAGATGGACAGGATGCCGCCGCCTTCGGCGATCTCGAAGATCCGGCTCTGGATGGGCCAGTCGATGTGCGACGCCGTGTTCACCTCCCAGAAGCCGTTGCCGATGGCGGACGGCCAGGAGGCCTTGTGGGCGGTGACGTTGTTGGTGTGGGTGTGCCCGTCCACCATCAGGACGACGTTCGGGAAGCGCAGCAGCAGGTTGCGCAGTTCCGTGCCGCCGTACGGTGATCCGCTGTCGGTGTTGTCCATGGAGTCGAGCGTGTGGTGGCAGCAGACGACGATGAGTTTGTCGGTCACGCCGGGCTGGGTGACGACCGTTCTGGCGCGGGTGCCGTTGGAGTCGTCGAGTTCGTAGCGTGAGCTGTTGGCCTTGAGCTGGGCGTTCAGCCAGTTCCACTGGCTGGTGCCGATGGCGCCGCCCGCGCCGCCGCTGGTGTTGGTGGTGTCCAGCACCAGGAACTGGACTACGTCGTTCGGCCCCGAGGGGATCGCGTAGTAGCCCTTGTCGCTGCCGGAGGTGAAGCCGTGTCCGCGGGGAGTGCCGGTGGTGTTGAAGTGCTCGGCGATGAAGTCGCCCCGCGTGAGCAGCCGCCGGGACGGGTCCGCCGTCACGTGGGCCGTCTGGAGGGTGAACTCGCCCGTGAGGATGTCCTTCAGCAGGTTCAGGTAGTAACTGGCGGAGTTGTCGAAGACATCCGGGACTCCCTCGACCTCCGTCAGTTTGGTGGAGCCGGTGGCGATGCTCTTGAGCGGGTCGAACGGGAGGACGTCGATCGGGACGTTGCCCTGGACGAGGGCGTCGTGGTTGCCGTAGGCGGCGTACCAGGGCATGCCCAGTCCGGTCGCCGTGAACGGTCTGCGGGCGGCGTTCAGCAGACCGCTCACCACGGGAAAGCCGTGCTGGCCGTGGTTGTCCGGCGGAGTCTGCCGCGCCTCCGGATGCCAGTAGTGGGTCTCCACCCCGAACTGGCCGCTCCCCACGCTCTCGTCCCTGGCGAGGTCGCCGGAGTCCGGGCGTACCGTGCTGCCGTCGAGCAGGTCGATGTACCACCGTGACTCGTTGTACTGGCAGTTGTCGACCGCGTCGCCCGTGACGACGGTGAAGGACAGCGGCGCGCCGGTCCGCGGACCGCGCACGACCTGGCGTACGGCCCGGCACATCGCGTCCGTCGTCTGTGTCGAGAGGAACTCGTGGGCACGGTAGGCGGATTCGGTCGGGTACGAGTTGTAGTGCGGCGGTCCGTAGTCCGCGAGCCGGTCGAGGCACTCGACCCGCAGGGGCGACTGGTCGTCGACGATGTGCAGGTCGGACATCTGGGCGAAGGCGATCAGCGACCGGTTGACCTGCGGTGCGGTGGCGAGGGTGAAGTCGTTGCGGACGAGGTGCGGTTCGCCGGGGCCGGTGACCACGCCGTGGTACCCCATGCCCAGGTCGGGGCCGATCTGCACGGTCTGGTCCAGGGTGGTGAGCCCGAATGCGGCACCGGTGCCGAGGGGCGGCGCCGCGGCGGTGGCGACGGCGCGCAGACCGCCGACGTCGATGGCCGCGGCCACCACGGCCACTCCGGCGGCGGTCAGGATCCGGCGACGGGAGATTGCCATGTCGATTCCTTCGGTGTGGGCGTGACAGGCTGCGAAGTCGTCGTACGTCCGCCGGGCATCCCTTCGGCCGCGGTGCGGTCGCGTGGGGCCCGTGGCGGAACGGTCGGGGAGGCGGAACTCCGCGCGGGTGCCGGCGCCGCCGCTCAGGGCGGCGGGGCCGGCACCCGCGTTCAGGCACGGGAGCGGGACGGGCCAGGGGTTGCCGTGCCCGTCACAGCCCGGTGGCGGTGTGCGTGGCGCGCAGTTGGAGACCGTACGACTCCCAGGCCGACCATGTGGTGCTGCTGGAGCCTGTCTGCGCGCAGTGGTACAGGGCGCCCGTGTCGTCGACGGCGAACAGTTCGATCCTCCCGGCGCCGTTCCGCTCGGCGGCGACGTGGCGCATCCTCAGCGTGGTGGCACCGAACTGCGTCGGTATCTGGGCCCAGGACTGCCAGGTGCCGGAGGCGGGGGCGGTCTCGAAGCGGCGCCAGAGCATACCGTCGGGGTTGGTGCCGAAGATGGCCAGGCGTCCGTCGAGGTTGCGGGCCATGTCGATGGAGTCGAGGATGCCGTCGACGGGCAGCACCCCACCCCACTCGCTCTCCGTCTGCGCGTTGGCGACGTTCATCTTGCGCTGGATGAGCAGGCCGTCCTCCTTGATGGCGACCAGTACGGCGCGCCCGTCGGAGCCGGTCTCGACGGCGAGCTGGATCGCGGTGCCGCCGAGCTGGGTCCAGGGGGTGAACCAGCCGTTCGAGGGCGTGTCGTCGTTGAGGAAGTCCTGCCAGCGGTGGCGGATGGAGTTGTCGTTGCGGGTCGCGTAGACCTGCATGCCGCCCCATTGGTCCTGGACGGCGGTCGCCGACGTGAAGGCGGCGTCGAACAGCTGGGGCGCCGTATAGGTGCTGCTGCCCACGCCGGTCTGCGCGCGGCGGTTCACAGCGCCGTTCTGGTCGATGGCGAACACCTCGACCCGGCCGTCCTGGTGACTGGCGGCGGTGACGGACCGCCACCCCGGCCCGGTGGCGAGCTTCGTCCAGGGCTGTGGGCTGCCGCCGACGGTCTGCTGGCTGGTGTTCCACAGGTTGCCCTGCGCGTCCGTGCCGAACAGCTCCAGCCGCCCGTCCTTGTTGCGGGCCGCGGCGATCGGCGAGCCGAGCGGGCTCGGGGCGTGCAGCGGGAAGGGGGCCGGCAGGAGCAGCTGCGCGTTGCGGTCCCCGCCCACACCCATGCGGTTGGTGATGCCGCGGCTCACCTCCTGCGGGTCGTTCGTGGCCAGTTCCCGGGCCAGGGAGGCCAGTTGCGCGGGGGTGCTGGTGTCACCCGCGAAGGAGAGGGGCGCGGCGGGGTCGACCATGGTGGTGAAGATCGAGAGGGTGGCGGGTCCGGCGGCGGAGCCGAACTCACCCGTGTTCTGCGCGTCGGGGCTCGCCATGATCTCGATGATGCGGCTCTGGATCGGCCAGTCGATGTGCGAGGCCGTGGAGATCTCCCAGAAGCCGCCGCGGATCGGGCTGTTGGACGGCGTCGGATGAGGGACGATCTTGTTGGCGTGGGTGTGTCCGTTGACCATGGCGATCACGTTCGGGTAGCGCAGCAGCAGCGCCTTGAGTTCGTCGCCGGTGTGCCGGTCCCCGAAGATCCCCCCGAAGATGCCGTCGTCGAGGTTGTCCATGGTGTTGAGCGTGTGGTGGCAGAAGAGGATGTACATCTTGTCCTGCACGCCGCTGCGCGTGACGACGCGGTTGCTGGTGTCGATGTAGCGCGAGCTGTTGGCCCTGAGCTGCTGTTCGAGCCAGTCGAGCTGGTCGGTGTCGATCGAACCGCCCGCGGCGCCGGAGCCGAATCCGTCGGTGTTGGTGTTGGTGGAGTCGAGGGTGATGTAGCGGATCAGGTCGCCGGAGCCGGACGGGATGGCGTAGTAGGCCTTGTCGATGCCGACGCCCTGGAAGCCGTGGCCGACGGGCAGGCCCGCGGTGTTGAAGTGGTCCTGGATGAACGCCTTGCGGGTGAGCAGCCGCCGGTTGGGGTCGGCGGCGACCCGGGTGCCCTCCAGCTCCCAGGCGACCATCAGTTTGCCGAAGGTGCCGAGGTCGTCGTAGTCGTCCGGCAGGTCGGCGGAGGTGCCGGTGGTCTTGGTCGTGCCGAGCGTCATGCCCCGCACGTCGACGAGGTTGTTGTCGATGGGCTCGTTGCCCTGCCACAGGCCGTCGTGGTTGCCGTACGCCGCGTACCAGGGCATGCCGAGGCCGTGGGAGACGAAGGGGCGGCGGGCCGCGCCCACCACACCGCTCGCGTCCAGCAGGCCCGGGACGTAGGGGAATCCGAGCCCTGACGTGCCGGTGTACTGGTTGCCGGGCACCTGCTGCGGAGGCACCGACGGGTAGTAGTAGTGGTTGTCGGCGGATCCGCCGCCGGTCAGGGCGCCACTGGCGAAGCTCTGGTCCAGGCCGATGGTGCCGGAGTCCGGGACGATGGTCTGACCGCCGTCGAGCAGGTCGATGTACCAACGATTCTCGTTGTGCTGGCAGTTGTCGATCGCGTCGCCGGTGACGATGGTGAACTGGAGCGGCTTCTTGCTCCGCGGGCCCTTGCCGATCCCCGCGATGGCCTGGCACATCGCGTCGACGACCTGGGTCGAGAGGAACTCGTGGCCCCGGTAGGCCGACTCGGTGGGGTACGAAGCGTAGTGCGGGGCGCCCGCGTCGGCGTAGCGGTCCATGAACTCGAGGCGGGCCGGCGACTGGTCGTCGACGATGTGCAGGTCGGTCAGCTGGGCGAACGCGGCCAGTGCCATGGTCGGAGGACCGAAGCGGGACCAGAGGTCGGTGCGGATGGTGTGCGGCTCCCCCGGCCCGGCGACGAGCCGCTGGTAGCCCGAGCCCTGGGCGTAGCTCGCCCGCTGCACCGTCTGGTCCCACGTCGTGACCAGCGGCACGTCCGATGGGGAGGCGGCCGCCGCCTTGCCGCCGCGGACCGAGGTGGCGGCTTCGGCGGCGGCGCGGAAACCGCCCGCGTCGATGGCCGCCGCCACCACACCGACTCCCGTCGTCGTCAGTAGCCTTCTTCGCGAGATACCCACGCCATGTCTCCCAGGAAAGGTCGAACTCGTCTCCTCTTCCGGCGTTCCATTCCGTTCCGCCGCGTTCCACGCAGCCGTCCGCGGGCGGGCCGCGGTACGTCGGGGCGCGGCGCGGGCCCCGGTGCTGTCGGGGCGGGCGCCCCGCACGGCGAGGGAGGCGGAGCCGGCGGCGCCATCGGCGACGAACAGGGCGCTGTGACGGTGTGGTTCACGACCGCCGGAAACCGACACGCTGCCCGGACCGGTCTCCCGGTACGGGCAGCGGATGATCTCTGTGTCGGCGGGCGGCGATGCCGGACCGCGGGCCGCCGGGTCAGGACCGGTGGGCGGCGATGTCCGACCGCGGGCAGCCGCGTCAGAACCGATGGGCGGCGATGTCGGACCGCACTCGGCCGGGTCAGGAGCCCTGGGCGGCCTTCTCGCGCAGGGCCTGGTCGACGGCTTCGCGTACCCGCTCGTCCTCGCGCTGCCTGCGCCGCGCCCGACCGCGTCGGGCGAGGACGAACGCCGTGGCGGCCGCGGCGAGGACGAGGACCACGAGCACCAGGAGCGACCAGGGGACGGCCCAGCCGTGGGCCGTGGCGCGCACGGGGGCGAGCGCGGTGGTGGAGCCGGCCGCGTCGGTGATGAGCGGGGTGACGGTGGCGGTGGCGGTGAGACGGACCGCCGGGGTGACGTCGTGGATCGGGACGGTCACCTTCCACTGCTCGCCTGGGAGCAGTTCCGGCGGCGCGGCGATGCGGCCGGCGTCGACGTTCAGCGTCCCGAAGAGGCCGGTGAGGGAGACCTTCTGGGTGCCCGAGAGCACGGCGTTGCCCGTGTTGTGCAGGGTGTACGTCACCGAGGCGTCGCCCTGGCCGAACGGGTTGGCGGTGCCGTCGTAGTGGACGCTCAGGTTCTCCACGGCGAGCGTGGGCCGCAGGGCTCCGCTGACCCGCAGCTTGATACGGATGCCGAGGCGGCGGTCGACCGCGATGCCCTCGGCGTCGTCGGCCTGCTTGAGCGAGGTGAGGATGCCACCTACGTAGTCGCCGGGGGTGGCGTCGCGCGGGACGGTGACGGCGAACGGTATCGCGGCGCTCTTGCCCGGGGCGATCAGGACGCTGTCATGGGCGGTGTGCACCCAGGTGCCGATGCCGCGGGACTTCTTGTCCCGGGTGAGGAGGTCGAGTTGTCCCTTCTCGGTGGTGAAGCCGTCGGCGGCGTAGACCGCGAGACGCAGCGGGGCGGTGCCGTGGTTGGCGACGACCATGGCGTCCTCGACCTCACCGCCGGGGTTGACGCCGTAGCTGTAGCTCGACCGGTCGTCTCCGAAGCCGTTCGCGGCCGTCCGGACGGTCCACGTGACATCGCCGTCGGCCGCCCGGGCCGGGCCGGCGAGCGCGGCGACGAAGGCCAGCGCCGTGAACAGGGCGAGTGTGACCGTGCGGACAACGGCGGTCGTGGTGCGGTGAAGTGGTGCCACTGCGTGCATCTCGGGGTCTCTCTCGGAACGATGGCGGGGCGGGTCCGGCAGGACCCGCCCCGCCGGTGGAGCGGGATCGGTCAGCTGCTCAGCGCGGTGATCGTGAGGGTCGCGCGGTAGCCGCCCTTCTGGACCGAGTCCGGGACCTTGAGGTCCAGGTCGGCGCCCAGCTTGGCCGTGCCGCGCGGGTGGCCCTGGTCGGCGGAGCCGAGACCCCGGGAGACCGCGAGGCCCTGACCGTTGTCGTCGTAGCCGGAGGCCACCGACGAACCGGCCTTGGCCCCGGCACCCGCGTCGAGAACGTAGGGCGTCCAGCCGAGGTAGGAGCCGGCGAACACCTTGTCGGCGTCCTTGAACGCGCTCACGTTGGCCGAGACCGACCACGGCGAGAGCGAACGGCGGGTGTCGGACACCAGGATGGGGTTGATCTTGCCGGCGGCGGTGAAGTGGTCGCCGGTGATCTCCTTGGCGGTGCCGAGGTCGACCAGACCGTTGTAGCCGTCGATGGTCCAGCCGAACTCGCCCGGAGCCGGGTTCGGCACGTTGACCTGGAGCGACTGGCCGTCACCGTTGTACGGGTGGACGCTCACCTTGTCGACGACCGAGCCGACGGGCTGACCGGCGGCGGTGTTGTTGCACCAGTCGCCGTGCGAGACCGCGGAGTTGGGGGTGTCGCAGGTGCCGCTGCGGAGGTTCTCCACGACGAGCTTGTCCTTGCGCACCTGGACCTTGACGTAGGTGCGGACGTGCTCCTGGTTCTGCACCGAGTTGTACCAGTAGCTCTTCGGGTTCAGCGGGTCGGCGCCGTTGCCCGCACCGCTGGTCCCGCTGGAGTCGGGCGCCGTGATGTCGTAGTACTTCGAGCCCGAGGCGGAGTTGGCCGTGACGTAGAGGACGCCACCGGGGCCGGGGTAGACGTCGGCCGCGCCCGGCTGCTCCTTCGGGTCGGCCTTCTCACCGTTCTTGATGAGGTAGCTGCGGGAGTAGCTGTGGTCGTGTCCCTGGAGGACCAGGTCGACGCCCAGCTTGGAGAAGGTCGTGGGGAAGTCGACGCGGCGCGTCTTGTTGTCGCCGTCCTTGGCGTGGGCGGCCGGCGAGTAGATCGAGTGGTGGTAGACGAGTACCTTCCACTTGGCCTCGGAGCCGTGCTGGTTGATGACGTCCGTGACGTACTTGGTGTGCGCCGCGTCGCCCCCGCCGCCCTGGGAGGTGGCGTAGCTGTTGCTGTTGAGGTCGATGAACAGCACATCCTTGTAGATGTACCAGTAGTCGCCGCCGGAGGTGTTGGAGGCCGGGTTGCCGTTGGCGTACAGCGAGCCCGAGCGGTCCGTGTTCGGCGTCGAGAAGTGCTGCTCGTAGGCCTTGCCGCCGACGTCGTGGTTGCCGATGGTGGCCGCCCACGGGTACTGGCGCAGCTGGTCGGGCGCCAGGAAGGCGTTCCACTGCGACTCGGTGTTGGCGGTCTCGACCTGGTCGCCGCCGGAGACGAGGAGTTCGGCGCTCGGGTTGGCCTGCGTGGCCACGCCCAGGGTGTCCTGCCAGCCCGCCTGGTCCTGCGCGACGTCGCCGGAGGAGCCGATCTGCGGGTCGCCCAGGAACAGGAAGTCGTAGTCGCCCTCGAAGTCCTGCGTCTTGAAGGAGTACGCGGTGGACCAGTTGCCCTCGGTGCCGACCCGGTAGGAGTAAGTCGTGTTCTCCTTCAGGCCGGTGATGGTGGCGTGGCGGTTGTACCCGCCGCTGGTGGCGATGTTGGCGGCGCCCATCGCGTCGAAGGTCACCGCGTTCGCGGGGAACTCACCCGTGACGAGCTGCGCGGTGGGGGCGAGCTGGACCTTCTGCGCGGTGTCGGTGGAGGAGTACCAGCTGACCGTGCGCTGCGTCTCGTTGGCGCCGACACCGAGGACGATGCCGGAGAGGGTGGTGGAGTCGGCCGCGGCGGCGGGCGAGGCGAGTCCGCCCGCGAAGGCCACGGTCAGACCGAGGAAGGCGGCGGAGGCTCCGGTCGCCACGCGGTGCCGCACCGGACCGCGGACCTGCTGGAAGTGGTTCGATCTCATTGAGTTTCGATTCTTCTGTGTGCATGCGGTGCACATTCAGTGGAGATCGCCAAGCTTTCGGCGCCAGATGAACGGCACTTGAATGCGATCTTGGTGGGGACTGAATATCGCTGTCGGCCAAGGGGTCACTACAGTCCGAAAGCACGCTGCGCGAACCAGACGAGACCCATGACGGCCACACCTCCCGCCAGCACACCGGTGACCCACAGCGCGGCACGTGGCGAGCGGCGCCTGAGCAGCAACAGCAGCGGGAACACCGCCGCGATGATGGCGAGTTGCACGGCCTCGATGCCGATGTTGAACACCAGCAGTGACCACAGCAGGGTCCACGACCACGCGGCCTCGATGCCGAGCGCGCCCGCGAAGCCCAGGCCGTGCACCAGGCCGAAGCAGAACACGACGCCCAGCCTGCTCCACCCGGCGCGGTCCAGGGCGAAGCGGCCGCCGGCCGACGGCTCCAGGTCCGTGACATGGGTGCCGCGCCCTCGGATGCGCCACAGGTGCCAGCCGGCGACCACGGCGATGGACAGGGCGATGACGGGTTCCACCAGGCGCCCGGGAACGTCGACGAGACCCAGCGCGGCCAGCAGGAACGTCACCGAGTGGGCCAGCGTGAAACTGGTGGCCGCGAGGACGACTTCGCGCGGCCGTCGGGATCCGGCGATCAGGGCGAGCAGGAACAGGATGTGGTCGGTGCCGGTCAGCAGGTGCTCGGCGCCCAGACGGAAGAACTCCCAGAAGCGCTGTGTCCAGGGCTGACTGATCGAGAAGGACGGGTGCCCGGCGTCGAGGGCGGCGCTGCCGGTGTGGCCGCCGACGGCATAGGTCACGATCGTCTTGACGCCCTTGACGTAGCCCTCGGAGTCGGGGAAGAGACGGCTGTGGATCTCGTGGTCACCGGAGCCGTGTTCGGCGCATGTCCAGTCGAGCGTCAGCAACGCGTAGGGCACGCCCTCCTCCTGGCCCATCCGGAACGGGCCGACCGGGGACGCCTCGCAGGCACTTCCGGCCTCGGTGACCGTGAGCCGCCGAGTGACGTAGCCGACGGCGGCGGCGCGGTGGGCGTTGAGCGCCGCCGCCTCGGCGGCGGTGTCCTCCGACTCGAACGCGTCGGTTCCGGCACGGAAGAGGGCGTCGTCGGAACCGGCGTCCGCCGCCGAGACGATGAGGAGGTCGTACTCCAGTTTCAGCTCGGTCCGCAGCGGGCCGTCGTCTTCGGCGGTGACATGCGCGTAGACGGTCGAGGTGAAGCCGTGGGCGGCGGCGGGCAGCACCAGGCCCAGAAGGAAGAGAACCGCCGCGGCGAGGACGAGCAGAGGACGGCGGACGCGCTGTGACATGGGGCTCCTTGAGGTTGCCCGTGCACCGTGCTGGTCGCGAGTGAACCGGAGTTGCCTCATCGGCGAATCATGAGAAAACAAATGTTCGATAGATGGTCGGCCGATGGAGATCGTGGGGAACCGCGGCGCAGGATGAGGGAACAGCCGCCGCGTACCGGCGCCTTCGGGCCGCGGACCGGCCCCCCGTCGTGCCGCCGTGGCGGCCCCACGCCCGGAGGACGATCGTCTTGCACCGCCCGCTCTTCGCCGCCGCACTGGCGGTGGCCGCCGCGCTCCTCACCGGATGCGCCTCGGGTGACGACTGGTCAGGGGAACCACACCCTCGCCCCTCCGCCGTCGGTGAACTGAGCGCGGGCTTCCTGGGCGCGGACGCATCACCGGCACCGGAGTCGACCGTCACCCCGAGTCCCGGTTCCTGGTCCCGGGTGCACCCCTCGGACGGCATCCGAGTCGTCCTGGTCACCGCGGGCCACGACCGGCCGACCAAGACCCTGGTGACGGCTGTCCAAGAGTGGGCGCGGGACGAGGACGTCGACCTGAGGACCGTGACCGCGTCCGACGCCGGCGACCTCCTCCCCGCCATCACCCGGGCGATGGACATGCGCCCCGACCTCGTCGTCAGCGCGGGCAACGACCTCATCGACCCCCTGGCGGCGGTCACCCCCAACCATCTCGCCCAGCAGTTCCTGGTGGTGGGCGCGGAACTCGCCGAACCCACCCAGAACGTGACGGCGGTCGACTGGTCCGGGGCGTCGTTCCGCGGTGAAGGACTGGGCATGTCGTCCACGTACGACGCCTCCTCCTTCACCGCCGCGCGCTGCGCGGCCGCCGTCCGGGCGGGCACGGCGGCGGTCCTGGCGAAGCACACCGGGATCGTGCTGTGGCTGGATGACGTCTAGCCGCGTCCTACGGCCCCGAGCGCGCCGACGGGACACGGCTGAAGCCGACACCCAGGGCGCCGGGGGGTGCCTCAACGGCGCGGAAACCGCCGCGCTCGGCGACGCGCTCGCACCCGCTCGGCGATGCGGGGACCGCGAGGACCGCGAAGATCGCCGGAGGATGATCCGAGAACCTTGATCGTCGTCCCGGACCCCGGTGATCGGCGAGCACGACCGCGCGGCCGGTTCCGTACCCTGGCGGCATGCGCATGCGTCCCACTCTGAGCTGGACCCCGTCCGAGGACCTGCCGCCGGGCACCACGAATCTGGAGCCGGTCGCCGAGGCACTGCGTACCGGCGGTGTCCTGGTGCTCAGCGGCGCGGGCCTCTCGACGGAGTCGGGCATCCCCGACTACCGGGGCGAGGGCGGGAGCCTGAGCCGGCACACCCCGATGACCTACCAGGACTTCACCACCGGCGCACAGGCCCGGCGCCGGTACTGGGCGCGCAGCCACCTCGGCTGGCGCACCTTCGGCCGCGCCCGCCCCAACGCGGGGCATCGGGCCGTCGCCGCGTTCGCGCGCAACGGCCTGCTCTCGGGTGTGATCACCCAGAACGTCGACGGCCTGCACCAGGCCGCCGGCAGTGACAGTGTCGTGGAACTCCACGGAAGCCTGGAACGGGTCGTCTGTCTTTCCTGCGGCGCCCTCAGCCCGCGCCGCGAACTCGCCCGGCGGCTGGAGGAGGCCAATCCGGGCTTCGAGCCGGTGGCCGCCGGCATCAATCCGGACGGTGACGCCGACCTGATCGACGAGCAGGTCGGAGACTTCCGTGTGCTGCCCTGCACGGTGTGCGACGGCATCCTGAAACCGGACGTGGTGTTCTTCGGCGAGTCCGTGCCGCCGCCGCGCGTGGAGCACTGCCGCACGCTCGTCCGTGAGGCGACTTCACTTCTGGTCCTCGGCTCATCGCTGACGGTGATGTCCGGGCTGCGGTTCGTCCGCCAGGCGGCCCAGACCGGGAAACCGGTGCTGATCGTCAACCGCGACCCGACCCGGGGCGACCCGCACGCGGTCACCCGGGTCGCCCTCCCGCTGGGCACAGCCCTCACCACGACGGCCGGACTACTGGGCATCCCGGTCGAGGACTGAGCCGGACGACCGGCCATCCCGGTCAAGCACCGAGAGGCGAAGCCGCCTCCTGGACGGCTACGCTCCGGACCGGCGAGCCGCGCTCACGGTCAGTGGTGGAAGTCGGAGCCGAAGAGCGCGCCCGGCACGGGCGCGGCGAGCGTGCCCGGTCCGAAGCTCACCGAGCCGGCCGTGGCAAGGCCGGAAGCCCCGGTGGCGAAGACCCAGACCGCACCCGAGCCGCTGTTCTCCCGCGGCGCCGAGACGAGCACATGCCCGCCGACCAGGGCGACGCGACCGCCGAACCGGTCGCCGTTCTCGGCGGTACCGGGCACCCCGGCCGTGTTCTGGCTGAAGACCTTGGACCCCGTGCCGGTGAGACCCGCCGCACTCCCCCTGAGGACGACGAAGGTGCCCGCGTCGGTCTTCCCGGCGTGATCCTCGCCGGGCACGCCCGCGACGACGTCGGCGTAGCCGTCGCCGGTGACGTCTCCGACGGTGACCGCCGTGCCGAACGCGTCGCCGCTCTCCCCCGTCCCGGGGACGCCCGGAGTGTTCTGGCCGATCAGCGCCGCCCGCGCCGCCGGCCCGTGCACCGTGCCGCGCACCACCCCGACGAGACCGCCGCCCGCCGCCGTACTGCGCCCGAAGACGATGTCCTGCCGGCCGTCGCCGTCCATGTCCCCGATGGCGACGCTGTCCGCGGACGCGGTGTCCTGGCGGGCGATGACCGGCCCGGCGGTGAGGCCGCGTCCACTGCCCCGCAGCAGTTGCAGACGGAGCGGCGGGAGCGCCCCCGTACCGCTCGCGGTCTTCGAGCCCGCGTTGACGACCAGGTCGGTGAAGCCGTCACCGTCCACGTCGCCCGCCGCCATCGTGGCGACCCGGATGTCCGGGGCCATGAGGGGCGCGGTGCGGGCCGCTTCGCCGGTGCGCCTGAACGGCCCGAACCGCACTCGGTCGGCCGTCACCAGGTCCAGGTGCCCGTCCCCGTCGAAGTCACCAGACCGGAGCGACGACTTGCCCTGACCGAGGGTGGCGGCGGTGACGAGGCCGCCCACCCCTCCCCACAGGACGGTGTAGCGCCCGACGTCACGGGCACCGCCGACGTCCTCGCCCGGGGCCCCGACGACGAGGTCGGTGAAGCCGTCGTCGTCCAGGTCGGCCGCCGTGAGGTCGCTGCCGAAGCGGTCGCCCGCCTCCGCGGCGCCGGGTATCCCGTACCGGTCCTGGCTGATCACCTGGCGCTTGACCCCGTCGGGGCCGTCCGCCATGCCGTAGACGACGGCGAAGTATCCGGCCCCGGACCTGCCGTTCACCTTGCCGCCCGGGGCGCCGACGGCCACGTCGGCGTATCCGTCACCGTCGAAGTCGGCCCGCGCGGACAGGGCGGTGCCCACGGCGAGGGCACCCGCGGGAGCGGCTTCCGCGTGGGACGCGGCAGGGGCCGCCGCCGTCACGGCCACGACGGCTGCCACGGTGGCGACGGACAGGTGCAGTCTCCGGGATGACAAGACGAACCCCCTGGAAAGCGAGTGGTTGACCGCGCGCCTCACGCGCCCGGCGACCGAGAAGACCCACACCGGGCTTCAATGGTTGTACGCCGCCGCTCCACCCCTGATTCACCTTCGGTGGAGTCATGGCGTGAGAAATCTTTCCCTCGTGTCACAACCGGGGAGGCTGTCCGGTCCTACTGGGTACGAGCCGCATCACGCTGTCACGTCAGGTGGTCGCCGGCCTCGCGGTTCCCATGAGGAGCCGACACTCATAGAGCCATGCCAAGGAGAACACTCATGATCATGCCTGTCGTCTCGATCGCTTACCACTCCGGCTACGGACACACCACCGTCCTCGCCGAAGCCGTGTGCGCGGGCGCCTCCGAGGCCGGCGCCGTCGTCCACCTGGTGAAGGTCGACGAGATCACCGACGAGCAGTGGGCTCAGCTCGACGCCTCCGACGCGATCATCTTCGGTTCGCCGACCTACATGGGCACGGCTTCCGGCGCCTTCCACCAGTTCGCCGAGGCCACCTCCAAGCGCTGGTTCGTCCACTCCTGGAAGGACAAGCTCGCCGCCGGCTTCAGCAACTCCGGCGCCAAGAGCGGCGACAAGCTCCACACCCTCCAGTACTTCGCCGTCCTCGCGGCCCAGCACGGCATGACCTGGGTCAACCTCGGCCTGAAGCCCGGCTGGAACAGCTCCACCGGCTCCGAGGACGACCTCAACCGCCTCGGCTTCTACCTCGGCGCGGGCGCCCAGACCCACACCGACCACGGCCCCGAGGAAGTCCACAAGGCCGACATCGCCACCGCCCAGTACCTCGGTCAGCGCGTTGCCGAGCAGGCCCGGATCTACGCCGCCGGACGCGCCGCCGCGGCCGTCTGAGCCGCCCCCTCCACCAGCCCGTTCCTGTCACGACCACAAGTCCGCCAGGACGGGCCGGGACGACGCGCGGTGGCCGCGCGACTCCGTGCGCGGCCACCGCGCGGCCGGGCGTTCCCCAAGCGGTCAGGGGACGGCCGGCCGGCCAGGCGTCCCTGAAGCGGTCATGGACTGTCGCCTGACCAGACGAAACGGCCCGCGTCGCCCGGACACGGGTCGTACAGCGCGCGGCCGCCGGCGCCGAACCGGCCGAGCTCGGTGGGCAGAGCGGCGCCGACGGCGAGTTCGTCGGGCGTCCAGTCGGTCACGTCCAGGAACAGGCCGTCCAGGGGGCCGCCGGCCAGTTCGACGTAGGTACGCCCGGCGCGTGGGCCCGGGTCGGGATCGTCGTGGTCGTGGCCGTAGACACGGCCGCGCAGTAGCTGCTCGTCACCATTCACGACGTTCAGCCTGCCAGCGACCACCGACAACGAGCCCTGACCAGGACGGTTGCGAAGTGTCCAGGTGGATGGCGTCCTTCGCCCCGGGCTTGGCGCGAGACGCACTTGGCTTCGATGACGGTCAGGGTGGGCCCGACGGGGTACCCGGCCGCGACACAGCAGCCGGTGACGTCCATTTCCCTACGTCCCCGATCCGGCGGTACGCACCGGGTCTTGAGACACGTTTTACGCGAACGCACGCAACTGCGGCCCGCGTTGTCACCGTCTGACAGGTGAGTCGGGTCCGTCAGGACCGTGGAGCGAGAGAGTGGGGCAGGTCGTGGGACGGCGCAAGAGCGGCATAGGGATCGCGCTCGTCACGTGTGTGATGCTGGCGAGTGCGAGTGCCTGCGGCAGCGGGGGCGGCAGTGACAAGGCGGCCGGGGGTGACGCGAAGGCGTCGGGCAAGCCGAGCGCGAGTGCCTCGCCGTCACCGACGAAGCCCGCGGGACCCCCGATGCTGCTGGAGACGATCACGCCACAGACGGGGACCACGGTCGGTGTGGCCATGCCGATCTCGGTGATCTTCACGAATCCGGTGGCGGCCAAGGCGCGCGCCACGGTCGAGAAGCACATGAAGGTCAGCGCCTCGCAGCCGGTGGCCGGCGCCTGGCACTGGTTCGGCGACAGGCGCGCCGACTGGCGCCCGAAGGCGTACTGGCCCTCCGGCACGACGGTGAAGATCGACGCCGACATGACGGGCGTCAGCAACGGCAACGGACGCTACGGCGTGCACGGCTACACGCACACCTTCAAGGTCGGTGACGATGTGCGTGCGGATGTCTCGGTGACCGGCCACACCATGAAGGTGACCCGCAACGGCGCGGCGGTGCGCACCTTGTCGATCAACGCGGGCAGTGCCGAGTATCCGACGTGGAACGGCACCATGGCGGTCATCGACAAGCAGGAGAAGGTCCACATGACCTCCTGCAGTGTCGGTATCAGCTGCGACAAGGGCAGTCCGGACTTCTACGACCTGACCCTGCCCTGGGACGTCCACCTCACCCAGTCGGGCACGTACGTGCACTACTCGACCGGCGACCCCAATCCGGGCAGCGGCAGTGCCCGCGGGTCACACGGCTGCGTCCACCTGTCCATCTCGGACGCCAAGTGGTTCTACGGCCAGGTCAAGCAGGGCGACCCCGTCACCATCACCGGCTCGCCCCGCGCCAAGGCCTCGGCCGACAACGGCTACGCCGCCTTCAACCTGGGATGGGACCAGTGGCTCGCGGGCAGCGCGTCCGGGGAGGGAACCACCGCGACGCTGTGACGGGCCGCGGCGGCGGCGGTGAGCCCTCCGCGCCAGCACCCCGTGGACCTGCACGAAGCGGCCGGTGAGAGCGTCACCTGACAACTCCACCGGCCGCCCGGGCAGCGACTGCCGCCGCGGCCGTCGGACTGCGTCGGCCGAGGCGGTCGGACTCGGACCCGCGGAGAACGTTCCTACACGTCCTCCTCCATCCCGATCGCCTTGCGCAGGTCCTGGTCGGCCTTGCGCCGGCCGGCCTCGTCCTGGTCGAGCAGCGCGGCCGCGATGCTGTCGAGTTTGCGCTGAACGGCGTGCTCGGCACGGCGCTCGGAGTTCTTCAGCAGGGCCAGCAGCAGAAGGTTGACCGCCGTCATCACGTCACCGATCAACAACTGCCAGGTCAACGGGACGCCCGCCGCGTGGGCGACGACGAAAGTGGCCACGAGAGCGAGGCAGATGCCGTAGAACACCAGGGAACTGGTGAAGTTGGAGGCCTCTTCGGCCAGCCGCTCGAACCAGCCCCGTCCGTCACGGGAACGCTTCGCCGGATGCGGCACGGTCATGGACTTCCTGCCCTTCTGCGGCGCGCGATGGACCCCTGAGCCGGGCGGATCCGCGCCGATCCCGCCCGAAACCGGCTCATCCCCCACGGCGGCCGTCGGGGGACGGGTACCCCGGCGTGCGGATCCCTACCTGACCCGGCCACGGGACGCCGCCCGTCGAGGCGACGGCGGTGATCCGCCCTCCGCAGCGGCGGCACCCGCTGTGACGGCCTCGCAGCGGCACGGCTGGTCCGCGGTCTCTGCGGCGATCCATCGGGCCAGGGTCGCCAGGGTGGTTTCCACGCTGTCCTCCATGGAGCGGCGCAGAGCGTCGAGGTCCGCGCGAGTGGTTCCCAGGACCGGGTCGAGGCGCAGGAGTTGCCAGGACTGCTGGACGACGGTGCCGCGTCCCTCGGGGTGGAGGGTCCAGTCCCAGCGCACGATGCCGTCCTCGGCACCGCCGACGACGAAGCCGAACGCGGCCGCGGGGTCGGCTCGCACGACCTGGGAGCGTGTGGTCCACTCCCGTCCCTGCCTACGGTTGCGGCCGCTGAACCAGGCGCCGACCCGGGGCCCGGCGCCGTGGTCGTATGCGGCGTCGGTCGCGTCGGGGCTCCAGCGGCCGATCGCGGACACCTCACTGACCAGCCCGTAGACGCGGGCGGGCGGGGCGTCGACCCATGCGCGTCTGGTGAAGGCGTAGTCGGTCGCGTCCAGGGTCTCGAAGGGATCGTGTGCGCTGGTGGTGGCGCTCAAGGCGTCCTCCCGGGTGGGTGCGGGCTGCCGGATCCGGCGTCGCCCAGTTCACCGGTGGCGCGGCCGGGGAGCCAGACCCTCCGGTGCCTATCCCCAGCCGGGGCAGGCACCGCCGTCCCGGGACGCCGACAGTCGGAGCCGTGAACGCAAGCTCGCGGCGCGGGGACTTCCCGCAGCCGGCCCCGCGGCCGGCTCCACGCCCGCCACCAGTGCCCGCCATCAGCGCCCGGCGTCCCGTCCCGGCGCGCGTGACCGAGGCGACGCGTCAGGTGCCGGACGTCCCGGCGGATGTCCCGCGTTCGTGCTCGGTCGCCGCCCCGATGTCCTCGCGTCGATCCGCGTGGGCGGCGCCCGGTTCGCCGGGCGGCCGGGAGGTGGCGGAGTACGCGGACAGGAGTCGGGCGAGCCAGTCGGCGCGGGTGCGTCGGGCGGTGGCCGAGAGGTGTGCCTGCGGGTACAAGGCGTCGAAGCCGTGGAAACCCCCCGCCCAGACATGGAGTTCGGCCTGACCGCCGGCCGCCCAGATACGGGTGGCGTAGTCGGTGTCCTCGTCGCGGAAGACCTCGGCGGAGCCGGTGTCGACGTAGGTGGTCGGCAGGCCGGAGAGGTCGGTGGCCCGCGCGGGTGAGACGTAGGCGGGTACCTCGTCGTCGGTGAGGTCGCCGAGGACGGCGCGCCACCCGAACTCGTTCATCTCCCTGGTCCAGACGCCGGGGCCGCCGGAGTACTGGCGGCTGGAGGTGGTGCTGTTGCGATGGTCGAGCATGGGACAGATCAGCATCTGCGCGGCGATCGCCGGGGTGCCGAGGTCGCGGGCCAGCAGGGTGACACCGGCGGCGAGGCCACCGCCCGCGCTGGCGCCGGCCACGATGATCCGGGCGGGGTCGATGCCCAGTTCTTCGGAGTGCTCGGCGATCCAGAGCAGCCCTTGATAACAGTCGTCGACGAGGGCGGTGCCGGTGGCCTCGGGGGCGAGGCGGTAGTCCACGGAGACGACGACCGCGCCGAATCGGTCCAGCCACTCCAGGGGGATGTCGATCTGCGAGAAGCGGTCGCCCATGACCATCCCGCCGCCGTGCATCCAGTAGACACAGGGTGCGGCGGCGGTCGCGGGGTCGGTGGGCGCGGGGCTGAAGACCGACAGCGGGATCGGTGCACCGTCCTGCGCGGGCACGCTGATCTCGCGCCGGACGACCTCCCGTCGGGCGAGCAGGGGTTCGACGGGCGTCGAGGGGAGTTGACGCAGATACGTGAGCACTTCCGGGCTCAGCTGGGACATCAGGGGCATGTCGGCCAGGAGTTCGCGCAGTTCGGGGTCCAGGGCGGGTCGCGCTGTCGTCATGGTCGTAGGCCTTTCGTGAGGGGGTGCGGGACGGTCGGTGAGCGGGGAGCCGTGCGGGCGGGTGCCGAGGCGGAACGCCGGTACGTCGGTCCGGGACCTCAGAAGGCGGCTTTGCCGCGGACCGGGACGTGGTCGGTGTACTCGGGTTCCTTGGCCAGCAGCCCGGCGATCCGGGCCACGATGGCCTGGGCGGCCTCGCCGGCGAAGATCCGGTGGTGGTCCTCCTCACTGGTCCAGCCCTCGGTGACGTGGACGACGTCGGGGTCGGACGCGGAACGGGAGACCAGGTAGACGACGCAGTGTTCGCTCGCGCCGGGGCTGCCCGCGTCCAGTCCGGTCAGCAACAGCTCGACCAGTCGGTCGCCCATCCGGGGTGCGGCGGTCAGGGTGGCTTGGAAGCCGTAGTTCGCGATCATGGCTGTCCTCTTCGTCAGTGGTGGAGTGCGATGACTCCATTCAACCGGCCTGACCTGCGAAAACGTTAGAACGATGCTGGCTTGCACTTGCACGATCCTCGCGAAAGCGAGAGCCCCGACGGGCGAGGGTGCTGCAATGAACGCATGCAACTTGAAGAGTTCCGCACCCTGCTGAACCGACATGCCCGACCCGACTGGACCACCGCCATCGACGGCGTGCTGATCTCCAAGGTCGATCAGCAGGATCCGCCGGCGCCCTCCATGTCCGGCACCGTACTGGCGGTCATCGCCCAGGGCGCCAAACGCCTCGCGCTCGGCGAGCGGGTCTACGAGTACGGCGCCGGGCAGTACCTGGTCGCGTCCGTCGACCTGCCCGTCACGGGACAGTTCACCCAGGCCGACCCCGAACAGCCCGCCCTCGGCTTCGGTCTCACGCTGGAACCGTCAGCCGTCGCCGAACTGCTGTTGCGGGCCGGTCCCGGAGACATCCCCCGCGCAGGCGGAAGCGCGCCGTCGGCGATCGCCGTCAGCGACGCCCCGCCCGCTCTGCTCGACGCGGTGGTCCGGCTCCTGCGCCTGCTCGACGAACCCCGCGACCGCGCGGTCCTGGCGCCACTGGTCAAGCGCGAGATCCTGTGGCGCCTGATCTCCAGCGAGCAGGGCGCGACGGTACGCCAGCTCGGACTCGCCGACAGCGGTCTCAGCCACGTCTCCCGGGCCGTGGGCTGGATCCGCGAGCACTACGCGCAGCCCTTCCGGGTCGAGGACGTGGCACGTCTGTCCGGGATGAGCGTCTCCGCCTTCTACCGCAACTTCCAGGCGGTGACCGCGATGAGTCCCATCCAGTTCCAGAAGCAGATCCGGCTCCAGGAGGCCCGGTTGCTGCTCGCCACCCACCCTGGTGACGTCACCGGGGTAGGACGGCGCGTCGGCTACGACAACCCGTCGCAGTTCAGCCGCGAGTACCGCCGCCAGTTCGGCGCACCTCCGAGCCGGGACGCGGCCCGCCTGCGCAGCACCGTGGACACCCCGGTGAGCGTCCTGCCCTGAACACCGCCCTCACCGCGTCAGGGGCAGCGAAGCCGCGAACGGCGGGGTGCCCGTGGGGGTGGATCTCCCGCCGTCAGGCGGGCACGTCCTGTCCGGCGGTCTTCGAGGCCTCCCCGTCGGACGACGTGATCACCACGGAGCGAGAGCTGCCCCGGTCCATGAAGCCGCCGACGAAGGCGAGGCCGAGGCCCGCCGCCGCGAGCGCCGCACCGACCAGGTTGGGCGAGCCCCAGCCCCAGCCCGCCGAAATGGCCAGGCCGCCGAGCCAGGCGCCGCCCGCGTTGGCGAGGTTGAAGGCGGAGTGGTTGGAAGCCGCCGCCATCGTGGGAGCGTCCTTCGCCTTGGCCATGAGCAGCATCTGGACCGGTGTGGTCACGAGTGCGCCCATCGCGCCGATGAAGGTGATCGTCACCAAGGCGGGCACGGTGCTGTGCACCGTGAAGTAGAACGTCACCAGGGCCGCGCCGAGCAGCGCGAGTCCCGCGTACAGCGTCGGACGCAACGCGCGGTCCGTGAGCGGGCCCGCGACCAGCGTGCCGAGTGTCATGCCGACGCCGTAGAGGGCGAGGACCAGGGTGGTCGAGGAGTCGGAGATGCCCGTCAGGTTCGTCAGCATGGGCACCAGGTAGCTGTAGACGGCGAAGAATCCGCCGAAGCCCACCACCGCCGTGGCCAGACCGATCGCGACCTGCCTGTTGCCCATCGCCCGCAGCTCGCGCCCGATGCCCGCCTGCGGGCCGCGCGGCTGATGGGGAACGAACAAGGCCAGCGAGGCGAGCGCGACGAGGCCGATGACGGCGACGGCGCCGTAGGCGGTCCGCCAGCCCAGGTGCTGGCCGAGGGCCGTGCTGGCGGGGACACCGATGATGTTCGCGATGGTGAGGCCCAGGAACATCTTCGAGACCGCGCGCGCGGCCCGTTCGGGCGCGACCAGCCGTGAGGCCACCACGGCGCCCACGCCGAACAGCGCCCCGTGCGGCAGACCCGCCAGGAAGCGCGCGGCGAACAGGAGACCGAAACCGGGAGCGAACGCGGACGCGAGGTTGCCGACCACGAACAGCCCGGACAGGAGCAGCAGCAGCCGCTTGTGGGGGATGCGCGCGCCGATGCCCGTGAGCACGGGCGCGCCTACGACGACGCCGAGCGCGTATGCCGACACGAGGTTGCCGGCGTGCGGCACCGACACGCCGACCCCGTCGGCGATCTGGGGCAGCAGTCCCATCGTGGCGAACTCGGTCGTACCGATTCCGAACGCGACGACGGCCAGGGCCAGCAGGGCGAGTGGCATGGCGCAGAAGAACCCTTCGAAGACAGCGGACAGCGATCCAGGAACGAGGAAGCGGGAAAGGTCCTGGATCGTGTCCAGCTCCCGTCACCTGACGGGCACCCTTGCCCGGCACCCCTCGGAACAGGGCGAAGACCTGAACACGACAACGGTGGCGGGGGCCCACTGATTCCAAGATCAGGCCGGCCGAGCCGTGAGCCAGGTCACGTCGACGTGCTCGGCGTTCCTCCGCGCCGTCGCTCCGTCGGCGTCCGTCCAGGCCCTGACCACCGCCGGGTGATGACACCACAATCCCCCGGCGGCGCGCAAAGGCGCCGCCGGCCGGACCTACCCGCTCGCCGAGACCGCCGCCGCCGTACGCCACCTGGAAACAGGCCATCCCCAGGGCCGGCTCATCGACTCGTCGACCCGTAGACCTGTCGACTCGCCGACTCAAAGACCCCAGAGACCTCAAAGACGGTTCAGTGCGGCGCGGCTCACCGCCTGCGCCACGGCCATGACGGTGACTTGCGGGTTCACCTCCGGGCAGCTCGGCAGAGCGGAGGCGTCCGTCACCAGGACGCCGTCGACGCCCCGCAGCCAGCCGTCGCTGTCCGTGGGAGCCCGGCCCGGGTCGGCTCCCATGGCGACGGTGCCTGTCGGGTGGAAGGCGGACAAGTGCAGCTGTCGGGCGGAGACGTTCCGCACGACGCTCCTCAGTTCCGCTGTCGTGCGGACGCCGGGTGTGTCGGGCACGCCCGTCAGCACCTCCTCCGCGCCGGCGGCCAGCAGGAGGCGGCCCACGGCCTCGATCGCCCGGATGAGGCGCTGGGCGTCCTCCGGAGCGAGCCGGTACGTCAGGGTGGGCCTGCGCCGGCCCCATACCCTGCCCCCCGGCCGGTCGGCGATCATCGCGCCGACCGTCGCCAGGCTGCCCTGTCCTTCCATCTCCGCACGGAGCCTGCGGCCCGCTCCTGGCAGCAGGAAGGAGCTCATCCCGGGCGGAGGCGCGGTCGCCTCGATCAGGATGCCGTCGTCGTGCAGTTCTTCCACCGCGGCGCTCTGCAGCACGGCGGGGCCGGCCGTGACCTGTCCGTCGAAACGGCCGCCGACGCTGATCGCCGGATGAACCGCCAGATTGCGGCCGGTCATTCGGTGGCCGCCCAGCTGGGAACGGCGCAGCAGCAGCGGTGTCATCAACGCTCCGGCCGCCACGGCGACCAGCGGGCTGAGAATCTCGAACCGGGTGCCGTCCGGCCGCCTCGCCACCACTCCCGCCGCTCGCGGCCGGCTCCGCGGGTCACGGTCGACCATGATCCCCTCGGCGTGGGCGGAGGTGATGATCTGGGCACCCGCGGCACACGCGTCGGGGAGGACGGACAGTTGCACGCTCTGTTTCGCTCCGGTCGGACAGCCGACCACGCAGGCGCAGGACCCTTGGCATCCGGGGGCGTTGCGTCGCAACGGAGCGGCTTCCCAGCCGAGTCGGCGAGCTCCGTCGAGGGTGAGCGTGCCGTTGCGGCCGAGGATGTCGAGCGGTGCCGGTGCCACCCGGAGTGTGCGCTCGATGTCGTCGAGGTCGGCGGCGAACAGCGAGGGTTCGGCGAGGTCTATCCCGTATTCACTGTGCCAGCGGGTCAGGACACGATGGGGAGTCCGGTAGCACGTGCCGGAGTTGATGACGGTGGTACCGCCGACGGCACGGCCGGTGGGCAGCAGGATCGGCGGATCCCCCATCATGATCGTGGCGCCGCCGTCCCGGTAGAGCTCGGCGAAACGGTCCAGGGGTGGAGCGGCGCGAAAGTCGGCGGTGGTGTGGTGCCGGCCTTCCTCGATGACGATCACCCGGAGCCCCGCGCGTGCGAAGGTGCGGGCGGCCACGGCGCCGCCCGCTCCCGATCCGATGACGACGACGTCCGCGGTGTGCCGGTCGGGCCACGACGAGGACGGCACGCAGTCCAGTGGCGGGTCGTCGGGCGGAACGCGCGTGGGTGAGGCGGGAGCCTGGCGCCGGACCATCCGCTCGGTTCCCGCGGCGAGGATGACCGGCATCTTCACCATGTCCAGCAGCCGAGAGGGCAGCCCGGTCACGAGAGTCTCACGTTCGTCCGCCGTGAGGCGGTCGAGCCGGTGTCCGGTGCGCGCCACGGCGTACGCGTCCAGCAGGCCCGCGGCACCCCGGAAGCCGGCGCGGGCGGGCCGCGGCATGGCCTCCAGGAGACGGTCCAGCCGCTGGGGTACTCCAGCCGCCCGGTGGGCGTTCCCCGCTTCCGGGGCTGTCGCGAGCAGGGCGGAGACCAGGCCGTCGAGGCTGCGGTTCATCGTGTGCCGACCTCCGCGTGCGCGGTGGCGTCCAGTGTCCAGGTCGCCTCCGTGCGCCATCGGCCCCACCAGCGTTCGAGTTCGACGTGCGCGTGGGCGCGCTCGCTGTTGCGGCACAGGGCGTGGCTGCCGTCCGGATCGGTGTACTGGAGCGTCACCGTGTTCTCTTCGGCCTGTGTCACGCGTACGCGCAGGCGACGGAGTCCGGCTCTGCCGGTGATCTGCCACTGCGGCAGCCCGATCCGTGCGCGGAACCGTCCGAGCCCGGCGTATCCCGTCGCGGGGCGGAGTGCCCGGCGGGGCCAGTCGCGGCCGTTTCTGCGCAGGCGGAGGAAGACCAGTGGGGGCAGCCGGTCCAGTGGCGGACGCCTGGAGACGGCGGCCACCACTTCGAGGACGTCGCCGTCGCCCAGATCCGCGTGGAGCCACGCCCAGCGTTGCGCGTTGCCGTGGCCGTAGATCCTGGCGCTGGCGCCCGGCGCGTCACGGAGAACGATCTCGCCTCCGGGGTGGCGAATCGTGCCGCTGTACCGGGCCCGCGCGGACGGGAGCATCTGGGCCGCGGGCAGGACGGGCCGGCGCCATGCCCAGCGGGGGAACGTGTAGAGGGGGTCGCTCTCGGGCGTCTCCGTGAGGTCCCACCGGAAGTCGCCCGCGGAGCCCCGCAGGGTTCCCGCCGTGGCCTCGATGCCGTCGGCTGTGAATCCCGCGTCCTGAGGTGTCCACGGGTGGGGCCCGAACCTGGCGTGCGTCACCGGGCCTTGTGGCGGGAAGAGCGCGACCCAGCCGTGGGCGAAGGCGGGCGATCCGTCGGTGGGTGCGGTGATCTCGTGATGGAGCCAGACCCCGGTGCCGTCGGTGGGATCCGTGAGGGTGGTGTACCAGACCTCGGTTCGCCCGGGTGTGCCGTCCCAGCGCGGTGCGAGATGCTGCTCGCCGCCCCGCTGAGAGGGGAATCGCCAGCTCTTCAGGAAGGGCGCGAGCTGGGTGAGGGGGAAGCGCAGGGTGCCGTGGCCGACGACGGCGTCCCCGTCGTACAGGGTGAAGGGGAGAACGGTCATGGAGGCCCAGGGGCGGCGGGCGGACACGGACTTCCATCCGCGCAGGGTGAGGGTGCGGCCCTGCGAGCGGAACTGGAGTCGGTAGTCGATCCTGCGCCTGGCCAGCGGGGAGATGTCCATCTCGCCGGTCGCCGCGGCGTCGTCGGCGCGTCCTGGGATGCGTACCCGGCCCGTGGCCCTGGCGTGCGTCGTACGGTGCGGCGTGACCAGGGCGTCCGAGCTCACCGTGAGGTCGACGCGGATCGGGCGGGCTTCCTCGGCGTCGGTCAATTCCACCGTGCCGTACAGGCTTTCCGTGAAGCGCGTCCCGCGGCCGCTCACTGAGCGAGCCCGAGGTCACCGAGCATGATGCGCTCGGTCTCCTGGAGATAGACGTCGGCCGCGCGGGCGGCGGCTTCCGGGTCCCCGGCGCACACAGCGCGAACCAGCGGGGCGAGCCGGGCATGCGCCACCTCGGCTTCCTGGAAGGGGCCCACGAGTTGCTTCCGTGCGGGGAAGTAGGCGTTGAAGAGCGTGTTGGTGAGCAGGAGATACACGCGGTTGCCGGTGGCGCGGGCCAGTGCGCGGTGCACTTCCGCGTCCGCGAGCTGTATCGCCGCGGGCCGGTCCGCCGCCCCGACGGCGGTGAGGAGGTTCCGCAGTTCGTCCGCCTGACGTGCGGTGATGCGGCCGGCGGCGCGCTGCGCGATGACGGCGCCCATGGACCGGCGCACCTCGAAGACCTCGTGCAGCCAGTCGGGCGCGAAGCGCACCAGCATCGGCAGCAGGTCGGCACCGCCGGTCCGCAGATAGTCGCGCACGCGCGTTCCCACTCCGTGCCGGGTCTCCAGCAGACCTGCTCCCACCAGGCGTCCCAGCGCGTGCTTGAGGGTGGCGCGGGTGACGCCGTAGCTCTCGGCGAGGTTGCGTTCCGGGGGCAGCAGCGTGCCGATCTGGTGGCTGCCGGCGAAGATGTCCTGCTGAATCTGTCGCTCCAGCGTGTCGACGACCGAGGTACGGGCGAGCGGTTCCATCGCGACTCCTGCGTAGTGGTCCAGTGGCTCATCCACTGCACCACTGCTCAAGGGGTGCGGTCAAGATCCGTGCACGGCATCCACGGCGGATCGCCGGAAGCTCGGCGCTCGTGGCGCACCGCACGGTCGCTCGTGGCGTACTGCCCTGTCGTACGCGGCAGTTCACCGCGTCAGGGCAGCGTTGTCGACCGGTACGACCGAGTCGGCGCGACCGACCGTCACGACCAGGTCCGCGCGTGCGGTGCCACCGCACGCATGCCGAAGCCCTCATTCACAGGCACGCGGTCGCCACAGTCCGACCTGTGGAAAACGGCAAGCGGTCGCCGAGGCGTGGTGGACCGTTCACCTGGGCGAACGAGGGTTCCGGGGTCCTGAACACCACACACTCGACTCAGCAGGGGACATCCATGTGTCAATCCGGAGCCTGTGAACACGTTTCGCCGCCGGCCGCCGAGGAAACGGCCGGCATGGGGCGCCGCAACCTGCTCATGGCGAGCGCGGCGCTCGGCGCGGCGGGTGCGCTGACCCTCGCCCCGGTCGGCTTCGCCGAGGCCGACGAGGCGGGCACCGGCACCGCGGGTGTGCCCGCCGACGGCACCGAGGTGACGCGTGTCGTCACCGGCCACCTGGACACGGGCGCCGCCGACTTCGTCTACCTGCCGGTGGAGGTTCCCCGGGGCGTCAACCAGATCGCCGTCTCGTACACCTACGACAAGCCCGGCGTCCCGAGCGGCACGCCGGGCAACTCGTGCGACATCGGCATCTTCGACGAGCACGGCATCGCGCTGGGCGGCCGGGGCTTCCGCGGCTGGTCCGGCGGCGCGCGCACGTCGTTCGTGGTCAACAGCGACGCCACGACGCCCGGTTACCTGCCCGGCCCGGTCAACCACGGCACCTGGCACGTGGTGCTCGGCCCCTACCAGGTGGCCCCGCAGGGCATGAACTACTCGGTGACCATCACCCTCCGGTACGGCCCCGCGGGCGCCCCGTACAAGCCGAACTACCCGAGCGAGCGCGCCGAGGGCCGCGGGCGCGCGTGGTACCGAGGTGACTGCCACCTGCACACCGTGCACTCCGACGGCAAGCGTCAGCCGTCCGAGGTCGCGGCCGGAGCGCGCGCGGCCGGCCTGGACTTCATGATCTCCACCGACCACAACACCTCGTCGGCGCACGGGGTCTGGGGTGAGTACGCGGGTCCGGACCTGCTGATCATCAACGGTGAGGAGATCACCACCCGCAACGGCCACTGGCTCGCGCTGGGCCTGGACTCCGGCTCGTGGATCGACTGGCGCTACCGCTCGCGTGACGACCACTTCCCGCGCTTCGCACGCCAGGTGCGCCGCCAGGGCGGCCTGGTCGTCCCGGCGCACCCCTACTGCCCGTACGTGGCCTGCCAGTGGAAGTTCGGCTACGAGGACGCCGACGCCGTCGAGGTGTGGAACGGCCCCTGGACGTACGACGACGAGTCCGCCGTCGACACCTGGGACGCGATGCTCGGTACCGCGATGCGCACCGGCAAGGGCTGGCTGCCGGCCATGGCCAACAGTGACGCGCACAGCGTCCCGCAGGTCATCGGACTGCCGCAGACGGTCGTGTACGCGGACGACCTCAGCCGGCCCGCGATCCTGGAGGGCATCCGCGAGGGCCGCACGTACGTCGCCGAGTCGTCCGCCGTCACCGTCGCCTTCACCGCGACCGGCGGCGGCCGTCAGGCAGGCATCGCCGAGACGTTGAAGGTGGCCGCCGACGCACCCGTGGACGTGCGCCTGGACGTGACCGGCGTGCCGGGCGGCACGGTGCGGCTCATCACCGACGAGGGTCAGATGCACCAGGAGTCGCTGGGCGCGTCCGGCACGGGCACCGTCGTCTGGCGCACGACCGCCTCACTGGCCGCGTACGTGCGCGCCGAGGTCCGGCACCCGAAGGCGGACGGCACGCCGGGCAAGGGCAACACCATGGCGGCTGACCTGCAGTGGGGCCCGATGGCGGCGCTGACCAACCCCATCGTGCTGAAGGTCCGGGACTGACCGGACCGTCCGGCGAGGGGCGATGGCCCCGGCCGGGGAAAGGGGGGGGGGTGGGAGGTGTGGGGGGGGCGCGCCCCCCGGGTTTCCCAGCCCGGGCCAGCCAACCGAGGGG
>NZ_JBSFCK010000016.1:0-157049 GCF_053593435.1 Streptomyces sp. NPDC002306 | reverse complement strand
ATCACCCAGCGACTCCAGATGCTGGATGTTCACCGTCGAGACGACATCGATCCCCGCCGCCAGCAACTCCTCCACGTCCTGCCACCGCTTCGCATTACGCGAACCAGGAACATTGGAATGGGCCAGTTCGTCCACCAGAGCGACGGCGGGAGCGCGTCGCAGCACCGCGTCCACGTCCATCTCGGTGAAGACCGCGCCCCGGTACTCCAGCTCCCGGCGCGGGATCTGCTCCAGCCCGTGCAGCATCACCTCGGTACGCGCCCGCCCGTGGTGCTCCACGAACGCCACCACACAGTCCGTACCGCGCTCCACCCGCCGATGTCCCTCGGACAGCATCGCGTACGTCTTGCCGACGCCCGGTGCCGCACCGAGGTAGATCCGAAGCTTGCCGCGTGTCATGTTTCCCATTGTCTTCCAGTGACTGCTGCGTACGCAGCGTCGACCTTACGGCCAACGATGTCGACAAAAAGAACGAGGAATGGGGCGGAGAGCGTCTTTGACGCAACTCTGACGCGGCGAGAACCCCGTGGAAAGCCCGGCTGGACGCGAAATGCCGGGCGCCGGATACCGGGCGCCCGGCCGAGATCGAGGCGGCGATCCGGTTCAGTTCGGGTTGTCGCCGTGGGTGAGCGTCTCCCAGGCGACGAACAGGTTGTTGCTGCCGGCCGGACGGTTCTGCTGGGTGAGCGTCTGGGTGTTGGTCATCGCGATGCCCAGCCGGTTGTGCAGGGCGTTGTATCCCACCTCGGTGACCGGCCCGAGTCCGAGGGTGAGGGAACCGCCGCACAGCCAGCTCGGGACGGCCGTGCCCAGCTGGTACTTGGACTGGAAGCCGAGCGCCTGCCGCAGCCGCTCGCCGACATCGGTGCCGTACAGGTCCTGGCCCTGGATACGGCTGGTCTCGGCGATGTGGGATATCGACGAGATGCCGTAACCGGTGTGCACGAAGTCGCGGCAGGTCTCCTGGGTGAGGCCGGTGACGAAGGTGGACTGGCCCTGCCAGTAGCTGACGATCTTCGCCGTGGTGTCGAGGTTCTGGCTCGGCACCGTCTTCGGCACCGCGCCGTCGGTGGAGAGGTAGACGTAGGCGGCCGTACGCGTCCGGAACTTCGCCATCGCCTTGTCGTACGACGTCTTGTCCTCGAGGAAGACGGAGATGCCGACGGCGGCCTCCATCATGGTCAGTTCCCAGTTGCCGTTGGAGTTGGAGCCGTTGATGATCTCGGGGAGGTAGACGTCACGGAGCGTGCTCGCGAAGCGGCCGGAGTTGGTCCACGTTCCGGTGTACGTGTACTTGATGATCTCGGCGGCCTTGGTCCAGGACGAGCCGGCCCAGCCGGTCTGTAGCGGCGCGTTGCTGTTGGTGTGGTCCTTGATCACGGCGGACCAGGCGTCCATGAGCGCGATGGACTTCTTCGCGTACCGGTCGTCCCGGGTGATGTACCAGACGAGGGCGTCGGTGTACGCCGCTATCGCGTCCTCACGCTCGTCGGTGCAGCCGTAGTTGGGGTTGGAGTACGAGCCGCACTCGACGGTGGCCCGGGGCTTGGGGGTGCGGTTCAGGTCGGCGTACTTGCTCGCCAGCATCTGGTCGTACGCGCCCTTCCAGGGCTGGGCGCCGGCGTTGACCTGGGTACGGGCGAAGTCCAGCTGCCCCCTGGAGACGGTGACTCCGGGGTGGACGAAGGTGGCGGGGGCGGCTTCGGCCGGACGGGCGGCGGGCCAGACGAGGGCGCCCGCGACAACGGCGGTGACGGTGGCGAGGAGTGCGGTACGGCGCATGGTGGGGGGCCATCCGTTCTCGTATGTGAACTGTGAGCGCCTGCATGAACAGAGGCGCTGGGCCGAGAACATAGGTACAGACCAACCGCCCGTCAAGGGATCGCGCACGAACGCCCGGGCGCACCACACACGCTCCGCCCGTGCGCCCGGGCGCACGACGAAGGGCCGCACCCCCGAAGGGAGTACGGCCCTTGTGTACGTCCGTGCTCAGCGCACCTCGGTGATCTCCGGTCCGCGCTGCAACTGGCCCATGCCGCCGGAGAAGCGCGAACCCGCCTCCTCCTGCTGGACGCCCTCGGGGACCATCTGGGCGTCGTTCGGCAGCTTCAGGACGATCGGGTCGCGGGGGGCCATCGGGCCCTCGCCCCGGACCACGACGGTGTCCCGGAAGATCTGCTCCAGCAGACCGGCCGCCTGCGGCTGCACCGCGCCCTGACCGGAGATGACCCCGCGCAGGAACCAGCGGGGACCGTCCACACCGACGAACCGCACGACCTGGAAGCCGCTCGTGCCGTCGGGCAGCTGCACCGGCACCTGGGCCCGCAGCTCCCAGCCCAGCGGACCCTCGACCTCGTCGACGATGCCGCCCTGCTGGGTGATGCCCGAGCCGATCTCCTCGCGCACCTCGCCCCAGATGCCCTCACGCTTGGGCGCCGCGAAGGCCTGGAGCTGGATGGCGCTGTCGCGCAGCACGACGGTGGCGGCGACGATCGCGTCACCGGCCACCTCGACCCGCAGTTCCATGCCGTCGACTCCCGGCACGAACAGACCGCCGAGGTCCACGCGGCCCTCGCCCGGTTCGCGCACCTCGGTGTCGTCCCAGGGTCCGTCGGGCCGCGGCTCGGGTTCGAGCCGCACGCGCTCGCGCACGCCCCCTTCGTCCGTCTCGGTGTCGACGCTGTCGACGACCTGCTCGGCCTCGCCGGCCGCGCCGTCGGCGGCATCCCTGTTCTTGCGACGTCCGAACACGTCACTGTCCTTCCCGGTCGGATACGACCGAAGCGTATCTATACCCACCCGTTGTGCCGCCCTTGGCGGCCTCACCGCTTGTGCCGCTCACGCCGCCCACCGCGGCATGGCCGCCGGTCGACCCGAAGCCCCCCTCGGCCCGCGCCGATCCGGGAAGTTCCGCCACCTCCTGGAAGCGGACCCTCTCGACCTGCTGGACAACCAGTTGGGCAATCCGGTCGAAGCGCTCGAACCGCACCGACTCGTGCGGGTCGAGATTCACCACGATCACCTTGATCTCCCCACGGTACCCGGCATCAACCGTCCCCGGGGCATTCACCAGGGCCACGCCGCAGCGGGCGGCGAGCCCGGAACGCGGGTGCACGAAGGCCGCGTACCCCTCGGGGAGGGCGATCGACACCCCGGTGGGGAGCACGCCCCGCTCGCCCGGCTTCAGCTCGCGGCTCTCGGTGGTCCGCAGGTCCGCGCCCGCGTCACCGGGCTGCGCGTACGACGGAAGCGGCACCTCGGGGTCGAGGCGCCGGATCTGCACGTCCAGGGGGGCACGGCCGCCGGCGCTCACGGGTTCACCTCGAAGGCACGGGCACGCCGGATCTGGTCCGGGTCGCTCATGGCGGCCCGGATCTCCTCCTCGCGGCCGTGGTTGACGAAGTGCTCGACCGCGACCTCGATGAAGAGGGCGTCGGCGCGGACGGCGACGGGCCCCTCCGGGCCGCCGATGCGTCCGGTGGCGGTCGAGTAGATCTTCCGTCCGGCCACCGCCGTCACCTCGGCCTCCAGGTGCAGCGTCGTACCCACCGGGACGGGCCGTACGAAGTCGGTCTCGAGCCGTCCGGTCACGGCGACGGTCCGCAGCAGCCAGTTCAGCGAGCCGAGGGTCTCGTCGAGCGCGGTCGCGAGCACACCGCCGTGCGCGAGCCCGGGAGCGCCCTGGTGGGCGGCCTGCACGGAGAACTCCGCGGTGATCGTGACGCCCTGTCCGGCCCGTGCCTCCAGGTGCAGCCCGTGGGACTGCCCGCCGCCGCATCCGAAACAGTGTTCGTAGTGGGCACCGAGGAGCTCGCCGGGTGCGGGAGCATCGGGGTGCCGCACCGGCTTCGCGGCGTCGGCGGGAGGCTGAAGAGCCAGGGAAGTACCACTCACAGCCGCAGACCTTACCCGCGCGTCGGTGCGACCCCGACACCGTGCCAAGCTTGGCCCCATGCAGCACACCGCCACCCCGTACGAAGAACGCCTGACCGCCCCCCGCTCGTGGTGGCTCATCTCGTTCCTCGTGGGCGTCGCCCTCGCCCTCGTCCTGCTCCCCTTCGGCCCCCTGCCGACGCTCGGCGGACTGGTGGGCGGAACGGCGGCCGCGGCGGTCACGGCCAGCGCGTACGGCTCCCTCCGCATCCGGGTCGTGGGCGACTCCCTGATCGCGGGCGAGGCGAAGATCCCGGTGTCGGCGCTCGGCGAGACCGAGGTCCTGGACGCCGAGGAGGCCCGTGCCTGGCGCACCCACAAGGCCGACGTGCGTGCCTTCCTCCTGCTGCGCGCCTACATCCCCACGGCGCTGCGCGTGACGGTCACCGACCCGGCCGACCCGACGCCCTACCTGTACCTGTCGACCCGCGAGCCGGAGCGCCTGGCGCAGGCTCTGAAGGCCGCCCGGGAGGCCGCGGCGTAACGTCCGGGTCCGCCGGGAGCCCGCGGAGGTCGCGACGGCCTGGAGACGGGCTGGAGGGCCGGGAACGGCTCACTGGGTCCGTCGGCGCCCTCGCCCGCCCGGTCTCAACCCCCCAGCTCCTTACGTCCCAGGTCCTTGGAGATGTCGCCGAGCTTCAGCGGGTCAGCCGGAGATTCCAGCGGCGGCAGCTCGGGCAGCTCGTCCCAGGGCACCTGCATCTTCCGCAGGTCCGTCCGGATCCGGGCGGCGAGTTTCTTGGTGTCGCGGCGGTTCATGACCGCGCCCACCGCGGCGCCGACCATGAACGGCATCAGGTTCGGCAGGTCCCGGACCATGCGCTTCATGATCTGCTGCCGGAGCTCGCGTTTCATGTGACCGCCCAGGGCGGCGTTGACGGTCGACGGCTTCATCACGTCGATCCCGCGCTCGCCCGACCACGAGCGCAGGTACACGGTGCTGCGGTCCTTCAGGGGACCCGGCGGCCGCACGCCGTACACCTCGTGGAGCTCGGCGATCAGCTTCAGCTCGATCGCCGCGACCCCGGTGATCTCCGCGGCCAGTTCGGTCGGCATCGCGGGCGGCACGGGCAGCATCGCGGCGGCCCCGACACCCGCTCCCACGGTCGAGGTCGCGTTGGCGGCGCCCGCCACGAGCTTGTCGGCGAGCTCCTCCGGCCCCAGGCCCGGGAACTGCCTGCGGAGCGCCTGAAGGTCCCGTACGGGGACCCGTGGGGCGATGTCGATGATGCGGTCGGCCAGGTACGCCAGACCCGCCCTGGCACGGCTGCCGCCCTTGCGGACGCCGTCCTTGGCGAGGTCCCTGGCCTTGTCGCGGATCGCCGCGGCCCGTCGCCTGGCGACGGGTGCGGGAGTCTCCACCGGCGCCGGGAGGTCACCCCGATCGCCTGCCGGTTCGAGCGAGGCCGAGCCGGGCGACAACTCTGTCGCACCGGATGAGCCCCGCTCGTCGTCATGCGCGCCGCGCGGGCCGTCGGACGGCCCGTGGTCCGCTCCCCGCAGGGGGAAGCGGCGCTTCCGAGGTGGGGTCGAGCCAGTCACGGCCGACCCGCCCTCAGTCGCAGTCGCGACAGATCGGCTGGCCGTTCTTCTCGCGGGCCAGCTGGCTGCGGTGATGCACCAGGAAGCAGCTCATGCACGTGAACTCGTCCTGCTGCTTCGGCAGCACTCGGACGGCCAACTCCTCGTTCGAGAGGTCGGCTCCGGGCAGCTCGAGGCCCTCGGCGGCCTCGAACTCGTCGACGTCGACGGCCGAAGCGGACTTGTCGTTCCGCCGGGCCTTCAGTTCTTCAAGACTGTCCGAGTCAACGTCGTCGTCGGTCTTGCGTGGGGTGTCGTAGTCGGTTGCCATGGTCGCTCTCCCCCTCTGGGTATCTGCGGTGTCTCCAGCGCACTAACGCGTGAGAGGCCGGACTTGTGCCCGACCTGAGGCGGAGATTTTGCCTCACATCAAGGTCTGTTACTCAATCGACACCCAACCGGACTCCTCAAGAGTGATCGGCTTGGATGGCGATCGGGACCGTACACGGTCCTCGTGCCGCTCTTCAAAGGCGTCTCACCGTGTACTTCCCGTGATCACGACGCCTGAAAACCCGTATTTTACCGGCTTTATGGCCTCAGTCATGATCACGGAGAGTAGATGGCGCGAAAATCGCTTTTGTGATCGATCACACAAGGAGCCGCTGGTCGACTGTCCCGAAAATTCAGCGCAAAGCGAACATCCCCGCGTGTGTCGGGGCCATGGTCTCAGATCGGTAGCGTGACCCGCATCACGAGACCGCCCCCTTCCCTCGGCTGGGCCGCGATGTGCCCGCCGTGCGCCCGGGCCACGGACCGCGCGATGGACAGACCCAGGCCTACGCCCTTGTCGCTGCCCGTGCGCTCCGTACGCAGCCGCCTGAACGGCTCGAAGAGATTGTCGATCTCGTACGCCGGAACGACCGGTCCTGTGTTCGACACGACCAGGACCGCCTGGCCGTGCTGGACCTCGGTGGTGACCTCGACCCAGCCGCCTTCGGGAATGTTGTAGCGCACGGCGTTCTGCACCAGGTTCAGCGCGATCCGCTCCAGCAGCACGCCGTTGCCCTGGACGACGGCCTTCTTCTGTTCGCCGCGGATCTGCACGCCCTTGGCGTCCGCCTCCGCGCGCACCTGGTCCACGGCCTGCTCGGCGACCTCCGCGAGGTCCACCGGCTTGCGCTCCACGACCTGGTTGTCGCTCCGGGCGAGCAGCAGCAGGCCCTCCACGAGCTGCTCGCTGCGCTCGTTGGTCGCCAGCAGCGTCTTGCCCAGCTGTTGCAGCTCGACCGGCGCGGTGGGGTCGGACAGATGCACTTCGAGGAGCGTGCGGGTGATCGCGAGCGGGGTCCTCAGTTCGTGCGACGCGTTGCCGACGAAGCGTTGCTGGGCGGTGAAGGCGCGCTGGAGGCGCTCCAGCATGTCGTCGAAGGTGTCGGCCAGCTCCTTCAGCTCGTCGTCCGGACCGTCCAGCTCGATACGGCGGGAGAGGTCCGAGCCCGCCACCGCGCGCGCGGTGCGGGTGATCCGGCCGAGCGGCGACAGCACCCGTCCGGCCATGGCGTAGCCGAAGGCGAAGGCGATGACCGCGAGGCCCAGCAGGGCCAGCAGGGACCGGCTGAGCAGGTCGTCCAGGGCGTGCTGACGCTGTTCGTTGACGCAGTCGTTCATCGCCTTGTTGAAGACGTCCGGCGCGGCCTGGGTGGGCAGGTCGCAGATCTTGCTGGTGACCTTGCCCTCGGTGATCTTGAACGGCAGGTCGCTGCCGACGTCGAGGGCCTGGGCGGCCAGCAGATAGATGATCGACAGCAACAGGATGCCGGCGATCAGGAACATGCCGCCGTACAGCAGCGTGAGCCGTATCCGGATGGTCGGGCGCAGCCACGGGAAGGGGGGCTGCGGCCTCCTGGGGTCCCAGGTGGGTTTCGGAGGCGCCTGGGGCGGCGCGGGCGTGGTGGCCACCGCCGGTCAGATCCGGTAGCCGGAGCCGGGGACAGTGACGATGACGGGCGGCTCGCCCAGCTTGCGCCGCAAGGTCATGACCGTCACGCGCACGACGTTGGTGAACGGGTCGGTGTTCTCGTCCCAGGCCTTCTCGAGGAGCTGCTCCGCTGAGACGACCGCGCCCTCGGAGCGCATCAGCACCTCCAGGACGGCGAACTCCTTCGGCGCGAGCTGGACTTCCTTGCCGTCGCGGAAGACCTCGCGGCGGTTGGGGTCGAGCTTGATGCCGGCCCGCTCCAGGACGGGCGGCAGCGGCACGCTGGTGCGCCGGCCGAGAGCACGCACGCGTGCGATGAGCTCGCTGAAGGCGAACGGCTTGGGCAGATAGTCGTCGGCACCGATCTCCAGGCCTTCGACCCGGTCGCTGACGTCGCCGGACGCGGTGAGCATCAGCACGCGCGTGGGCAGCCCCAGCTCGACGAGCTTGCGGCAGACGTCGTCGCCGTGGACGAGCGGGAGGTCGCGGTCGAGGACGACCACGTCGTAGTCGTTGACGCCGATGCGCTCCAGGGCGGCCGCGCCGTCGTACACGACATCGACGGCCATGGCCTCCCGGCGCAGTCCGGTGGCCACCGCATCGGCGAGCAGCTGCTCGTCCTCGACGACGAGTACGCGCACGTCGCTGGTCCTTCCTGTGTCCACCCGCACGGCGCCTCGGGCGCACGCGGGCAGGGGGTTCGTGGGTGTGGCGTCCATCCTGCCCGTTTCGGCCATAAGTCGGCGGTAAGGCGGGTGGGAGCGCTCCGAAGTCCGGGTGATCGGCCCGGGAATAGCGGATTTTCTCGTCGGGTTGAGGTTTCCACGGAAGAGAGCGGGGGGAGGACGCTTTACACCCCGCGATCACGCTCCGCTTGTGCCGCAACACCATGCGGTACGTCACCGTCCGCTTACCGCAGAGCGGTCGTGGGTGCCCGGCACCGTGGCCGCCCGGCAAGGGCTGCGCCGGGCATCCACAGGAGACGTGATCGCCCCTTCCGAACGGCACACCCCCGTGCCATCGACCCACGACCCTGGACGAGGGGGCGCAGCATGGACGCTTTCACCGCAGGACTTCTGCAGCGCATAAAGGCGACCGAGTCCGACCTGACGCGGGCTCGGAACGAGGGCGACGACTTCCTCGTCGAGGTGGAACAGGGCGAGCTCGACGACCTGCACCGCCTCGCCGCCGAACATGGCGTGGAAGTCGTGTCCGCCGCCTGAGCGGTTCGTACGCACGAGAGCGGGGCCCCGGGCGATCCAGTGCCGAGGCCCCGCTCTCGTGTTTTCGTGCCCGTACGGCGTCTTGTACGGCTCGCTCGCCCGCCGGCAGCCGTGAGCCGCCGGACTCGGCTCGCCTCGGCCGTCGTGCTCAGGTTCGGCCGTCGTACTCCGGTTCGCCGTGGCGGCTCCGGTCCGCCGTCAGTCGTGCCAGGCGCCGAAGTCCTCCAGGAGCCGCTGGAGGGGCTCGAAGACGGCGGGGGTCCCCGCGACCGTGAGTTCACCCGAAGGGCGCTGCGCGGGGCGGCCACCGGTCAGGGCGCCCGCCTCACGGGCGATCAGGTCGCCCGCGCCGTAGTCCCAGGCGTGCAGCCCGCGCTCGAAGTAGCCGTCCAGGCGGCCCGCGGCGACGTCGCACAGGTCGACCGCGGCCGAGCCGCTGCGCCGGATGTCGCGCAGCAGCGGGATCAGCTTGCGCGCGACCTCGGCCTGGTGCGCGCGGACCTCGGAGACGTAGTTGAACCCGGTCGAGACCAGAGCCTGGTCCAGCGGCGCCGGAGGCCGGCAGGCGAGCCTGCGCTCGCCCGTCCAGGCGCCGGTGGCCCAGGCCCCGCCGCCGCGGACCGCGTGGTAGGTCTCGCCGCGCATCGGGGCGGCCACGACCCCGACGACGGTCTCGCCGTCCTGCTCCGCCGCGACGGACACGGCCCAGGTCGGCAGCCCGTACAGGTAGTTCACCGTGCCGTCGAGGGGGTCGATCACCCAGCGGATCCCGCTGGTGCCCTCGCTGGCGGCGCCCTCCTCGCCGAGGACACCGTCGGCGGGACGGCGGTCGGCGATCAGGCTGGTGATCAACTTCTCCGCCGCGATGTCCATCTCGGTGACGACGTCGATCGGGCTCGACTTGGTGGCCGCGACCGCGAGGTCGGCCGGACGGCCGTCCCGCAGCAGCTCGCCCGCGCGGCGGGCGGCCTCGTGGGCGAGTTCGAGCAGTTCCGTGTGCAGGGGGTCGGTCACGGCGTTCCTCACGCGTAGGGGCTGTCGGCGCCCGCGGCGGCGGGCCGGGGGGCGCGGGCCGGGCAGCAGCCGACCGGGCAGAGGTCGTGGCTCGCGCCGAGGGAGCCCAGGGCACAGGGCGTGACCCGGCGCCCCCTCTCGCTCCCGGCGCGTTCCAGGATCAGCTCCCGGATCGCGGCGGCGAAGCGGGGGTCGGCGCCGACCGTGGCCGAACGGCGCACCGGCAGTCCCAGCTCAGCGGCCCTGGCCGTGGCCTCCGTGTCGAGGTCGTAGAGGACCTCCATGTGGTCGGAGACGAAGCCGATGGGGGCCATCACGACCGCCGGGGCGCCGGCCGCCTGCCGCTCCTCCAGGTGGTCGCAGATGTCGGGCTCCAGCCACGGGACGTGCGGTGCGCCGGAACGGGACTGGTAGACGAGCTGCCAGGGGTGGTCGACGCCGGTGCGTTCCCGTACCGCGTCGGCGATCAGGCGCGCCACGTCCAAGTGCTGCGCGACGTACGCCCCGCCGTCGCCGTGGTCCTCGACGGGGCCGGAGGTGTCGGCCGCGGACGTCGGGATGGAATGCGTGGAGAAGGCGATGTGCGCGCCGTCCCGGACGTCCTCGGGGAGGTCGGCGAGGGAATGGACCACCCCGTCGATCATCGGCTCCAGGAAGCCGGGGTGGTTGAAGTAGTGCCGCAGCTTGTCGATCTTCGGCGGCTCCAGGCCCTCGGCCGCCAGGGCCGCGAGCGAGTCGGCGAGGTTCTCGCGGTACTGGCGGCAGCCCGAGTACGAGGCGTAGGCGCTGGTGGCCAGGACGAGGACGCGGCGGCGGCCGTCGGCGGCCATCTCGCGCAGGGTGTCCGTGAGGTAGGGCGCCCAGTTGCGGTTGCCCCAGTAGACGGGCAGGTCCAGGCCGTGTGCCGCGAAGTCCTTGCGCAGGGCGTCCAGCAGAGCGCGGTTCTGGTCGTTGATCGGACTGACCCCGCCGAAGCGGAAGTAGTGCTGCCCGACCTCTTTGAGGCGTTCCCTGGGGATGCCGCGCCCGCGCGTCACGTTCTCCAGGAACGGAACCACGTCGTCCGGGCCTTCCGGGCCGCCGAAGGAGAGCAGGAGCAGGGCGTCGTAGGGGGTGGCATCGAGCGCGTCTGGCATGAAGTCGATCCTGCCACCCGGCGCCGACCGCCGGGATCTCGGCCCGCACCACGAGTGCGTTAGGGTCACCTAACCCGTAATCTGTAACAACGCTCTTCACGCCTTACCGGATCCCCGGAGACACCCGTGCCCAGCCCCTACCGCGCCCTTTTCGCCGCCCCCGGTTCCAAGGGCTTCTCCGCCGCTGGGTTCATCGGCCGGATGCCGCTGTCGATGATGGGCATCGGCGTGGTCACGATGATCTCCCAGATCACCGGGCGCTACGGGCTGGCGGGCGCGCTGTCGGCCACGATCGCGCTGGCCGCGGCGGCGGTCGGTCCGCAGATCTCCCGGCTGGTCGACCAGTACGGCCAGCGCAGGGTGCTGCGCCCGGCGTCGCTGGCCGCTCTCACCTCCGCGGCCGGGCTGCTGATCGCCGCCCGCTTCGACTGGCCCGACTGGGTGCTGTTCGTGTGCGCCGCGGGCATCGGCTCCGTACCGAGCCTCGGCGCGATGATCCGCGCGCGCTGGGCCGCCCTGTACCGGGGCACCCCGCAACTGCACACCGCGTACTCCTTCGAGTCCGTGGTGGACGAGGTGTGCTTCATCTTCGGGCCGATCATCTCCATCGGGCTGTCCACGGCGTGGTTCCCGGAGGCAGGCCCGCTGCTCGCCGCCTGCTTCCTGGCCGTCGGCGTCTTCTGGCTGACCGCGCAGCGCGCCACCGAACCCGAGCCGCACCCGCGTGCGTCGCAAGGAGCCGGCGGTTCGGCGCTGCGCTCGCCCGGACTCCAGGTCCTGGTGGCCACCTTCGTGGCGACCGGCGCGATCTTCGGGGCGGTCGACGTGGTCACCGTGGCCTTCGCCGACGAGCGGGGTCACAAGGCCGCGGCGAGCATCGTCCTGGCGCTGTACGCGGCGGGATCCTGCACGGCGGGCGCCGTCTTCGGACTGATGCGCTTCAAGGGGACGCCCGAACGTCGCTGGCTCCTGGGCGTCTTCATGATGTCCGTGAGTATGATCCCCCTCCTACTGGTCGGAAACTTGCCGTTCCTGGCCGTGGCGCTGTTCGTTTCGGGACTGTCCATCGCACCGACGATGATCACGACGATGTCCCTCATCGAAGAGCACGTACCTCGCGCACAACTGACCGAGGGCATGACCTGGGTGAGCACCGGGCTCGCGGTCGGCGTCGCGCTCGGTTCCTCGGCGGCCGGCTGGGTGATCGACGCGGCCGGTGCGCGCGCCGGGTACGGGGTTCCGGCGGTGTCCGGGGCCGTCGCGGTCGCGGTCGGTTTCCTGGGGTACCGCCGGCTCAGCAGGCCGGCTCCGGGTCGGGGAGGCACCGTTGAGCACGACAGCGAGCGGCAAGAACGGCACGTGGCGTAACTGGGGCGGAAACGTCTCCGCCCGACCCGCGCGGGAGGTCACGCCCGCCTCCGTCGAGGAGCTGACCGCGGCCGTACGTGAGGCCGCCGAGGACGGCCTGACGGTGAAGGCCGTGGGGACCGGGCATTCGTTCACCTCGATCGCCGCCACGGACGGCGTATTGATCCGCCCTCAACTGTTGACGGGCATCCGCGACATTGACCGTGAGGCCGGGACCGTCACGGTCGAGGCGGGTACCCCGCTCAAGAGGCTCAACCTGGCCCTGGCCCGTGAGGGTCTGTCGCTCACCAACATGGGCGACATCATGGAGCAGACGGTCTCCGGGGCCACCAGCACCGGCACCCACGGCACCGGCCGCGAGTCCGGCTCGATAGCCGCCCAGATCAAGGGACTGGAGCTGGTCACGGCCGACGGTTCGGTGCTCACCTGCTCCGAGAAGGAGAACCCGGAGGTCTTCGCGGCGGCCCGCATCGGCCTGGGCGCGCTCGGCATCGTCACCGCGATCACCTTCGCCGTGGAGCCGCTCTTCCTGCTCACGGCCCGCGAGGAGCCGATGCCGTTCGACAAGGTCCTCGCCGACTTCGACGAACTCTGGGCCGAGAACGAGCACTTCGAGTTCTACTGGTTCCCGCACACCGGCAGCACCAACACCAAGCGCAACAACCGCAGTGCGGGACCTGAGCGGCCGGTGGGGCAGCTGACCGGCTGGTTCGAGGACGAGTTCCTCTCCAACGGCGTCTTCCAGGCGGTCCAGTTGCTCGGCCGGGCGGCGCCGGCGGCGATCCCCGGAATCGCCCGGCTGTCCAGCAAGGCCCTGTCTGCGCGCACGTACACGGACATCCCGTACAAGGTCTTCACCTCCCCGCGCCGGGTGCGCTTCGTGGAGATGGAGTACGCCGTCCCGCGCGAGGCCCTGGTGGAGACACTGCGCGAGCTGAAGGCGATGGTCGAGCGCTCCGGCCTGCGGGTCAGTTTCCCCGTCGAGGTGCGTACCGCTCCGGCCGACGACATCACCCTGTCCACCGCTTCGGGCCGGGACAGCGCCTACATCGCCGTCCACATGTTCCGGGGCACGCCCTATCAGGCGTACTTCACCGCCGCCGAGCGCGTCTTCACCGCGCACGAGGGCCGGCCGCACTGGGGCAAGGTGCACACGCGGGACGCCGAGTACCTGGCCGGGGTCTATCCGCGCTTCGGCGAGTTCACCGCGCTGCGGGACCGCCTTGATCCGGAACGCCGTTTCCAGAACGACTACTTGCGGAGGGTCCTGGGGTAGTGGCGGACCCGTCGGGCGTCCCGGCCGAAGCCGACGGACCGGCACCCGGGCCGTCCCCGGCGGTGGCGCTCGGAGTCGGGTCCGGGCTTCGCGTCGCGGCGCCGCCCCCCGGCTCACCGGCGCCGCTCGACGGGGTGGCACCGTCGGTCGGCTCCGGTGTCGTGGAGGCGGCGGGCGAGGGCGAGTCGCCGCCGGAGCCCGGCCCGGAGTCCGTACCCGAATCCGCGTCCCCGTCGGGGTCGGTGTCGGAGGACGTGCCGGAGCCCGATCCGGAGGACGACCTGTCGTGGCCGGAGAGGGCGTCGCCGACGGTCGTGCCGCCGCCGCTGAAGCTGCTGCCGGACACCAGCTCGTACGTGGTGATTCCGGCCATGGTCACCCCGAACACCAGGGCGGCCGCGACCACCGGCCGCTTCCAGCTCCTGACCCGGGCGCGATAGACCGTGCCCTGCGTGAACCGGTCGGCGGGCGGGGACGCCTGGGCTTCGGGCGGCGTCCCGGCGGCCCGTGACAGGACGGTCGCCTCGGCCGTCCGGGACAGCGCGGCCGCCTCGGCGGTCCGGGACGGAACGGCGGCCTCGGCGGTCCGGGACGGAACGGCGGCCTCGGCGGTCCGGGACGGAACGGCGGCCTCGGCGGTCCGGGACGGAACGGCGGCCTCGCGGAACTGTTCGCCGGTCCGGCTGAAGAAGTGCTGGAAGAGCGTGCCGCCACAGGTGGCGACGACGCTGACCATGCCCGCGCCGAGGATCGTCCCGTACACCCCGAAGTAGGAGGCGAGTTTGGCCGCCACCACCGCGGCCACCGCGCCACCGGCGACCTGAGGGACACTCAGATCGATCCGCTTCCTCTCCTTCACCTCCTCCCCGATGCCGGACTCGTCCACGTCAGCGGGCCTTTCACGCATTCCGGGGCCTTGCCTGCCTTTCCCTTGCTCGATCGGCTGTTCCGGCTTGATCACCGGCTCGGTCGCCAGTTTGATCAACCCACCTGCACGAGAAAGGGACGTATGGACGAAACCATTAGTTCCGTTTCTGGTGATTGCGTGAAGTACGCCACGTTTGGGGCCGCCGAACCCCCGAGGGACGGCCAAGTCCCATCCCCTGCGAGAAGTTGAGCGGCGCGCCAATCCACGCACGTGGCCCAAATGGAGTACTGTTGCGAGCCCTGGGTCCGGTCTCCCGCCAGGGCGTCCGGGGCCATGCCTGACCGCCGGGAGGGGGCTAGTTGCACAGGGTGACGGAGTTTGTCACTTAGCGTTGCGAATAGGTAACCGTGCCATAACGGCGTACGCGGGCTCGTGCCCGACACGCCGGGCAACTCGGCAAGGTTGTGGCAGGCTGCACCCGGGCAGGCCACACTCGACTAGCGGAAGCAGCGACGCACGTGACGTCGGCAGGCACCACCCGGGAGGTCCCCATGCCCGAACTGCGTGTCGTGGCCGTCTCGAATGACGGCACACGGCTGGTGTTGAAGGCTGCGGACAGCACGGAGTACACGCTTCCGATCGACGAACGACTCCGTGCCGCCGTGCGCGGCGACCGTCCCCGCCTCGGCCAGATCGAGATCGAGGTGGAGAGCCATCTCCGCCCCCGCGACATCCAGGCGCGGATACGCGCAGGCGCGACCGCGGAAGAAGTCGCCCAGATGGCCGGCATCCCCGTCGATCGTGTGCGCCGCTTCGAAGGCCCCGTGCTGGCCGAACGCGCCTTCATGGCCGAGCGGGCCCGGAAGACTCCGGTCCGTCGGCCCGGCGAGAACGCCGGTCCCCAGCTCGGCGAGGCCGTACAGGAGCGACTCGTCCTGCGCGGCGCCGACAAGGACACCGTCCAGTGGGACTCGTGGCGTCGCGACGACGGCACCTGGGAAGTCCTGCTCGTCTATCTGGTCGCGGGCGAACCGCACTCGGCGAGCTGGACGTACGACCCGCCCCGGCGGCTCGTGCAGGCCGTCGACGAGGAGGCGCGCTCGCTGATCGGCGAGTCCGACGACCTCGCCGCGCCCGAGCCCAGCTTTCCCTTCGTACCGCGTATCGCCCGGCTGCCGCGCGACCGCCCGCTGGACCGTGCCCTCGACCGGGACCGGCCGAGCCTGCCGGCCCCGCCGCCCGAGCCGGTCGAGGAGAGCGCGAGCGAACGGGACTCGCTGACCAGCCTGTTGGAGGCGGTGCCGAGCTTCCGGGGCGACCTGGTGGTTCCGGAACGCCCGGTGGAGCCTCCCGTGGAGGAGCCCGTCGAGGAACCGGAGGCCGAGGAGCCCCCGGCGCCCGCCGCCTCCGCCGGTTCCGCCTACGCGGACGTCCTCATGCCCCGTTCCGTCCAGAGTCACCGTGACCGCCTGGTCGGTGCCACCGACCGCCAGGCCGAGGCGGACGGCGTCCGCCCCGGCCGCCGGGCCGCGGTCCCGAGCTGGGACGAGATCGTGTTCGGGACGAGACGCAAGAAGCAGGAGTAGTCCCGCGGTACATGACTGAGGGCCCGCGCCTTAAGGGCGCGGGCCCTGCCGCTTCCTCACCCGGGCGCGCCGGTCGCGTGCGAGCCCGACGATGCCCGGCCCGCCCGTCAACCGTACGCAACGGCGCGCACGCCCCCTGCCGTGAGCGACGGCGCACGCGCGTCCGGCGCGTGTGCCGTCATACGCACCCTCCGCCGTGAGCGACGGCGTACACGCGTCGGCGCGCACGCTCCTCCCACAGGTGACGGCGTGCGCGCCCACCGGCGCGGGTCCCCGCACGCGACCGCGTGAGCGCCTCCACCGTGATCCCGACGCACCCGCCCGCGTGCGCCCCTTGCCGCACGTCCCGGCGGACGACGTCCCGTCCTGCACACGCCGTCGACGACCGAACAGGCTCTGCTGTGGGGAGACGCCGTCGGCGACCAGGGAGACCCGGTCGCGCGTGGACGCCGTAGGAGACCGGCCTGATGACCGTCGGCCGCGGGGGCGGCGGCGCCGTACCCCCTACTGCGGATCGGGTCCCACCGCGACGGGCCGCGACGGATCCGCCGACCACTGCGACCACGAACCCACGTACAGCGCCGCCGGAATCCCCGCGACCGCCAGCGCGAGCACCTCATGGGCGCCCGAGACGCCGGAGCCGCAGTACACGCCCACCTCGGTGTCGCCGGAGGCGCCCAGCGTCTTGAAGCGCGCGTTCAGTTCCTCGGCGGGCAGGAATCGCCCGTCCCCCGCCACGTTGTCCGTCGTGGGCGCCGACACCGCGCCCGGGATGTGACCGCCGACCCGGTCGATCGGCTCCACGTCACCGCGGTACCGCTCCCCCGCGCGCGCGTCGAACAGCACCCCCGACCGGGCCAGCGCCGCAGCCGCGTCGGCGTCCAGGAGACCCGCGGCCCCCGGCACCGGCTCGAAGTCGCCCTCGGCCGGGGCGGGCACGTCCACCGACAGCTTCCCTTCCCAGACCGGCAACCCGCCGTCGAGGACCCGCACGTCCGGGTGACCCGTCCAGCGCAGCATCCACCACGCGCGCGCCGCCGCCCAGCCCTGTCCGCCGTCGTACACGACCACCGGCACCGCGGACGACACACCGGCCCTGCGCATGGCGGCGCCGAAGTCCGCCACGTCGGGCAGCGGATGACGGCCGCCCGGGCCGGGCGTGGAGGCCAGTTCCCGGTCCAGGTCGACGAAGACGGCGCCGGGAACGTGCCCGGCCTCGTACTCGGCCCGGCCGTCGAAGGCCGGCGCACCGGCGGCCTTGGCCAGACTGAGCTGCCAGCGGACGTCGAGCACCAGCGGCGGGCGCTCCCCTGACAGCTCGTTCGCGAGTTCTGATGCGGAGATGATGACGTTCATGACCACCATCCTTGCGCACGGGGTGGCCCGAGCCTCCATGTCCGGCTACTCTGCTCGGCCGGGCAGGCGCGATCACGTGGCGTACGGGATCGGGCACATGCTGTACAACTGATCGACCCCCGTGGGTCATCGGGCCGAAACGGACGAGAAACCTTACAGCGGGCATTCTCCGGCCAGGGACCCACCGCTCCAGGTGTGCCCGGTGAGCACGGCATCACGGGCGGTGCGAGCATCGGCACGGGTGCGGAGAGCGGAAGCGACGCGGCCACCGCGAGGGGCCGAGGAGAGAGTGACGATGACCCAGGCACGGGAGTCGGCCGGCCCGAACGACGAAGCGCACACCCCCTACGCGTCCGGCACGCCCTGCTGGGTGAGTCTGATGGTGCACGGACTGGCGACGACCCAGGACTTCTACGGAGAACTCTTCGGTTGGGAGTTCCAGCCGGGCCCCCCGCGGCTCGGCCCCTACCTGCGGGCCCTGCTGGACGGCCGCGAGGTGGCGGGCATCGGCCAGCTGCCGCCGGACCTCCACCTGCCGATCGCCTGGACGCCCTACCTGGCCTCGGCCGACGTGGACCAGACCGCCGAGACCGTACGGCTGTGCGGCGGCACCGTCGGGGTCGGCCCGCTGGACGCGGCCGAAGCCGGGCGGATGGCGATCTGCTCCGACCCGTCGGGGGCCGTCTTCGGCATCTGGCAGGCGGCGGCGCACCGAGGCGTCGGCATCACAGGCCTGCCCGGCCTGCCCGGTCTTCCCGGCACGCCGGGCACACCCGCCTGGAACGAACTGCTGACCGTCGAGTCGGTAAGCGTCGCCAAATTCTATGAATCGGTGTTCGGTTACGAGGAGGAGCCGGTGATCTCCGCCGACTTCGACTACGTGACGCTGCACGTCGAGGGCCGCCCGGTCGCCGGGATCCACGGCGTGGGCCACGCCCTGCCCCGCGACAGGGGACCGCACTGGATGACGTACTTCGAGGTCGCCGAGGCGGACGAGGCGGTGGCCCGGCTCGTCGCGCTGGGCGGGCAGGTGCTCAAGCCGCCCCGGGACAGCGAGCACGGGCGCGTGGCATGGGTGGCGGATCCGGAGGGCGCCCGCTTCTCACTGGTCGAGAGCCCGCACTGACCTCAGGAGGCGGACACCGGCAGTACGTCCGGCGACAGCGCCGCCGCGCGCGCCGTGGCCCCCGTCATACGGCGACGGTGGTGGCGGCGGCACAGCACCTCGTAGCCGATCTCGTCCGCCGACTGATTGACGTCGCCCACGACCACCTGGGCGCCCTCGACGACCATTTCACCCCCGACCGTGCGGGCGTTGTGGGTGGCGCGGGCGCCGCACCAGCACAGGGCCTCGACCTGGAGCACCTCGACCCGGTCGGCCAGCTCCACCAGCCGCTGGGAGCCGGGGAACAGCTTGGAGCGGAAGTCGGTGGTGATACCGAAGGCGTAGACATCGACCCCCAGGTCGTCGACCACGCGCGCGAGCTGGTCGATCTGCCCCGGAGACAGGAACTGCGCCTCGTCCGCGATCACGTAGTCCGCGCGGCCGCCCTGCGAGAGATGGTCGACGAGGAACGCGTACAGATCCTGTCCGTCCTCGACCTCGACCGCGTCCGTGACCAGACCGAGGCGGGAGGACAACTTGCCCTCGCCCGCACGGTCGTCACGCGTGAAAATCATGCCGACCAGCCCGCGCGCGGAGCGGTTGTGCTCGATCTGGAGAGCCAGTGTCGACTTCCCGCAGTCCATCGTTCCGGAGAAGAACACCAGCTCGGGCATGGGGAGTTGAGCACCTTTCGGCGGAAGGGGACGGTGGGGGGAACAGGGGTGGGCGACAGGCAGCGGGACCTCAGGAGCGTACTTCGAGCAGGGGTACGAGCTGCTCGGCAGGGGTCATCGAGCCGTGGTTGCCGACCATCGCCGACTCCTTCGGTTCCCGCTCCGTGGCGATGATCAGTACGTCGTCGTGCGCGGCCGCGACCACGTCGCCGATGCGCGCGTACACACGTTCGTCGATGTGCGGACCGAACCAGCCGGCCGCGATCGCCTCGTCCCGTGAAGCCACCCAGAACTGTTCGCCGAGCACCTCGCGCCAGCAGGTCAGCACGTCGTTCTCGGCGCCCGGGACCGCGTAGACGTGGCGGGCGCGGCCCTCGCCGCCCAGCAGGGCGACTCCGGCGCGCAGTTCCCAGTCCTCGTCGAAGTCGATGCGGTGCTGCTCGTCGAACGGGACGTCGATCATGCCGTGGTCGGCGGTGACATAGAGCGCGCTGCGCGGCGGCAGCTGCTCGGCCAGCCGCTGCACCAGCCGGTCGACGTACATGAGCTGGCCGCGCCAGGTGTCGGAGGCGACGCCGTAGCGGTGGCCCGCGCCGTCGAGCTCGGCGTAGTACGTGTAGACCAGGGAGCGGTCGCCTGCGGCCAGTTGCTCGGCGGCGAGGTCCACGCGCTCCTCACCGGACAGCCGTCCGTGGAAGGTGCCGCCGCTGAGCGCGACCTTGGTCAGCGGGGTGTTGGCGAAGGTCGGCGACGAGACCTGGGCGGCGTGCACACCCGCCTCCTGGGCCAGCCGGAAGACGGTGGGGTACGGCTGCCAGACGGCCGGCGAGGTCCAGGGCTTCCAGCGGAGCTGGTTCATCAGCTCGCCGGTGGCGGGGTTGCGGACCGTGTAGCCGGGCAGGCCGTGGGCGCCCGGCGGGAGGCCGGTGCCGACGGAGGCGAGGGAGGTCGCGGTGGTCGCCGGGTAGCCGGCGGTGATCGCGCGGCCGGTGCCGCCGCGGGAGCTCGCGAGGAGCGAGGTCAGGTAGGGGGCCTCGTCCGGGTGCGCCCTCAGCTGCTCCCAGCCCAGACCGTCGATCAGGAACACGCAGTTGCGGTCGGCGGCGGTCAGCTCCGGGATGGCCGTGGACATCCCGGGAACGCCCATGCCCGCGGCGAGCGTGGGCAGCAGATCGGCGAGCGAACCCGAGCCGTACTCGGGGACGGGGGCGGAGCCGACGGCGAGCGGTTCGGGGTGGCCCCAGGCGACGGAGTCGGAGGGTGACGGATGGGACATCAGGGGGTGACGTCCGCGGTCGCCTCGGAGATGGCCTGCGCGAAGGAGAGAGCCTGGCGGACCGTCTCCGGGCCGTCCCCGGCCTCGCTGACCCGCAGGCTGAGGTCGTCCGCCGTCGAGCTGCCCGTGTAGCCGTGGTCGGCGTCGCAGTTGGGGTCGCCGCAGGCGGCGGGCTCGAGGTCGATGCGGGAGACGGCGCCCCAGCCGATGGTCAGCACGATCTCGCGCGGGAGCGTGCCGGGCGCGTAGGACTCCGGATTGGCGACCACGCGGCTGACCACCACGGACGAGATCCGGCCGATCTTCACGGACTCGGTGGACGTCGTGGCGTACGGCGTCGGGGAGGTGGTGTCGGCGGCCTGCTCGTCGGTGTGGCTCACGATGAAGCGGTTGCCGGTGAGGACCAGCACGGTCACGTGCCGGCGCACCTCGTTCTGGTCGAACGTGGTCTCCTGGTGGACCAGGTACGACCGGATCGGCTCGCCGCCCACGGCGGCCTCCACCGCCTCGCCCACGAGGGCCGGGTAGTAGCCGCTGCGCTCGATCGCCGCTCGCAGCCCCTGGGTCGTCGTACTGGTCTTGGCCATGACGTCCATCCTACGGGGGCGCACTGACTGCGAGGCACCGCTCGGGACACGGGAGCGTTCCCCGCGGACGAAGCTCAGCGTTCACCGCGCGGGAAGCGCCCGGGAACCGAGATCCACTCGGCGGGAGGGGAGCGCCGGGGGGCCGGGATCCACTCGGCGGGAGGGGACCGGGATCCACTCGAGTACGGGGATGGGGCGTCCCGGGGTCGAGATCCACCGAGTACGCGGGGGCGCGTCCGGCGCAGGGTCGGCTCAGTACGCGGGAAGCGTCCGGGGGCCGAGATCGTCGCGGGCCGGGGGCGGAGCCAGCCGTACGGTGGCGCCCAGGACGCTCAGCCCCCGCGGGGCGACGACCACCGGCTCCAGGGTGACCGCGACGACCTCGGGGTGGTCGTCGACCAGCCGGGACACGCGCAGCAGCAGTTCCTCCAGGGCGGGGGTGTCGACCGGCGTCGAGCCCCGCCAGCCGAACAGCAGCGGTGCCGTGCGGATCGAGCGGAGCAGCGAGGCCGCGTCGCGGTCGGTGACCGGCACGAGCCGGTGCGCCATGTCGCCGAGCAGCTGGGAGGCGGCACCGGCGAGCCCGAACGACAGTACGGCCCCGGCCGCCGGATCGATGACCGCGCGGACGACCGTGTCGACCCCGCGCGGCGCCATCGACTGCACCACCGGACGCAGTTCCTGCGGCTTCCCGAAGAGTGCGGTCAACTCGGCGTACGCCCTGCGCAGTTGCTCCTCGTCCGCCAGGTCGAGACGTACGCCACCGAGGTCGGCGCGGTGCCGCAGGTGCGGTGCGGTGGCCTTGAGGGCCACCGGGTAGCCGAGGGTGCGCGCGGCTTCGACACCCGCGTCGGGCGTGGGCGCGGGTACGGCCGCGCGGACGGCGATCCCGTACCGCCCGAGCAGTTCGCAGGTCTCGTCCATGCCGAGCGTGAGCCCCTGCCCGCGCGCGAGCAGGCCGCCGATCAGTTCGGCGGCGCCCTTCTCGTCGATGTCCTCGTACTCCGGCACCTTCCCGGGGTCGGCGGCCTCGTGTCGCCACTGTCCGTACTTGACGGCTTCGGCGAGAGCGCGGACGGCGCGTTCGGCGGCGGGGTAGGCGGGGATGAGGCGAGGTCCGGTCTGGGCTACTTCTGACGTCTGGTCGGGAGTGAGCGATTTTGCGGCGTCGGTGGGTGGGCGTTCAGCGGGGAGACGGGGGTACCCGCGGTCGGGCGACGCGGGGGGTGACGACGCGAGGGGTGACGACCCAGGGAATGACGACGTGGGGGCGACGTCGGTGGACGTCGAACCGGCGTACGGTGCGGTACTCGCCGCCGCCGACAGCGCCTCCGCGAGCCCCCCGAGCTCCACGTGCACCACGAGCACCGGCTTGCCCGGCACCTGCTCGGCGGCGGAGCGCAGCGCTTCGGCCAGCATCGCGTCCTCGACGGACGCGCCCCCGATCGCCGGGATGGCGGTGACCACGACCGCGTCGCACGTCTCGTCCGCCAGCGCCCTCGACAGCGCCTGGCGGAAGTCGTCCGCCGTGGCCCCCGTCGTCAGATCCACCGGCGGCAGCGGCCGCAGCCCCTCGGAGAGACAGGCGTCGTACGTCAGCACGCCCAGCGACTCGGAGTTGCCCAGGATCGCCACGCGGGGGCCGGCCGGCAGCGGCTGGCGCGCGAGCAGCAGTCCCGTGTCGACCAGTTCGGTGATGGTGTCGACGCGGATGACGCCGGCCTGCCGCAGCAGCACCGACACGGTCGCGGGCGGCAGCCGGGTCGCCCGGACGGCGTGCCCCTGAGGGGCGGAACCGGCGCCCTGCACGACGACCAGTGGTTTCGCCGCGGCCGTGCGGCGTGCGAGGCGGGTGAACTTGCGCGGGTTGCCGAGGGACTCCAGGTACATCAGCGCGACATCGGTGTCCGGGTCGTCGTACCAGTACTGAAGGACGTCGTTGCCGGAGACGTCCGCGCGGTTGCCGGACGAGACGAAGGTGGACACGCCGGTCACCCCGGTGACCCCTCCGCCGCGCCGGTGCAGGCGCGACAGCAGGGCGATGCCGATGGCGCCGGACTGCGCGAACAGCCCTATCCGTCCGGGTCGCGGCATCTCGGGGGCCAGCGACGCGTTCAGCCGGACGTCCGGGGAGGTGTTGATGATCCCGAAGGCGTTCGGGCCGATGATGCGCATTCCGTACACGCGCGCGTGGCGCACGAGTTCACGCTGGCGCTCGCGCCCCTCTGGGCCGCTCTCCGCATACCCGGCGGAGACCACGACGAGTCCCTGCACACCGTGCTCGCCGCACTCGGTGACGACGTCGGGCACGCGCTCGGTCGGCACGGCGACGACCACGAGGTCGACGGGCCCCTCGATGTCCCGCACCGAGCGGTGGGCGGGCACACCGCCGAGCTCCTTCTGCCCCTCGGGCAGCGCCTTGTTCACGGCGTGGAGGCTTCCGGTGAAGCCTGCCTGCCGGATGTTGTCGAGGATGCCGCGGCCCACCCCGCCCGGGGTACGGCCGACGCCGACCACCGCGACGGACCCCGGCACGAGCAGCCGCCGTACGGACCGCGCCTCGGCGCGCTGCTCCCGCGCGCGCTGCACGGCGAGCGAACGCTCCGTGGGTTCGAGGTCGAACTCCAGGCGCACGACACCGTCCTCGAAGCTGCGCTTCTGGGTGTAGCCGGCGTCCGTGAACACCTTGATCATCTTGGAGTTCGCGGGGAGCACCTCGGCGGCGAAGCGGCGGATGCCCCGCTCGCGCGCGACGGCCGCGACGTGTTCGAGGAGGGCGGAGGCGACGCCCCTCCCCTGGTGCGCGTCCTGCACCAGGAAGGCGACCTCGGCCTCGTCGGCGGGAGCCGAGGCGGGCATGCCGTCGGCGCCGATGCGGTCGTAGCGTACGGTGGCGATGAACTCGCCGCCGATCGTGGCCGCGAGTCCCACCCTGTCCACGAAGTCGTGGTGTGTGAAGCGGTGGACGTCCTTGGCGGACAGCCGCGGGTACGGCGCGAAGAAGCGGTAGTACTTCGACTCGTCCGAGACCTGCTCATAGAAGCTGACCAGGCGGTCGGCGTCATCGACGGTGATGGGCCGGACGCGCGCGGTGCCACCGTCACGCAGTACCACGTCCGCCTCCCAGTGGGCGGGGTACTCGTGTCGGTCGTGCCGGTCCGCCGGGTTCTGCATGGGCCCCAGAGTACGGCTCGCGTACGACAACGGCGCGAGGCAGTCTGTGGAGGACGGACGTCGGATCGAGGCCGCGATCCGACGCCACTCCCGGGACGGGACACCGGACCGCTCCGGGCACATATCTCGATATGGAACACTGGTCTAGACAACCCTGAGTACTGAAGGGCAGCATCACATGGCTGAGCGCCGCGTCAACGTCGGCTGGGCCGAGGGCCTCCACGCCCGTCCCGCCTCCATCTTCGTCCGAGCCGCCACGGCCGCAGGCGTCCCGGTCACGATCGCCAAGGCCGACGGCAACCCCGTCAACGCGGCCTCCATGCTGGCCGTTCTCGGCCTCGGCGCCCAGGGCGGCGAGGAGATCGTCCTCGCCTCCGACGCCGAGGGCGCGGACGCCGCGCTCGACCGTCTGGCGAAGCTGGTCGCCGAGGGGCTCGAGGAGCTTCCCGAGACCGTCTGAGCATCGCCTTCGGCGCGGCTCTACGCACGCCACTTCTCGCAGCAGCATTGCCCGCGGCACTAGTCACGGCACTGCTCGCAGTACTGCTCACAGCACGCGGTGGAGCCGCGTCGGCCTTCCCGGCCGGCGCGGCTCCGCCGTTTTCGCCGGGCCTTTCACTCCCGCCGCTCCACCGGAATTGCCGGGACCTGCCAATATCGGCGCCCACTCCGAGATCGCCTCGAAGTCACCCCGCGGGCATACGAAAGACGTGCGGCCGGAAATTCCCGGCGCATGCGAATGAGGGCAGCGGAAATACACCCCCGCTGAATACCGCCTCTTTGTATACGGCGCCTTTGTTAATGCCGCAGGCTCGTCATGTTTACGGGGTGTTGCGAAGTCCTCACACGGTCCGCGCGCTCCCCCGCCCGGTGAACCGCGGACGGTGCGCGGCGCTCGCCCGCTCGGTGTGCAGCGCCGTGACCGCCCGCGCGCGTTCGGCGTCGCCGCGGGCCACCGCGTCCACGATCGCGCCGTGCTCGGCCCATGACTCCACCGGGTCGGCCGGCGCCTCGATCGCGTACATCCAGGCGATCTTGTGCCGCAGCTGGGTCAGCGTGGCGGTCAGGGCGTGGCTGCCGGACGCCTGGGCGAGCGTCTCGTGGAACCAGCCGCCCAGGGAGCGCAGGTCCTCGCTGTTGCCCTGCCTGGCCCGCTCCTGGCCCAGGCGGACCAGGCCGCGCAGCACCTTCAGATGGGCCTCGGTCCGCCGCTGGGCGGCCCGGGACGCGCCGAGCGGCTCCAGGAGCACGCGCATCTCCAGCAGGTCGGAGGCTTCCTGCTCGGTCGGTTCCGCGACGCACGCGCCCGCGTGCCGACGGGTCACCACGAAGCCCTCGGCCTCCAGGGTGCGCAGCGCCTCCCGGACGGGGACGCGCGAGACGCCGTAGCGTCGCGCGAGGAGTTCCTCGGTGAGCCGGCCGCCGCGCTCGTAGACACCGGCGACGATGTCGTCCCGGATCGCCGTGCATACCGAGTGCGCCGGAATACGCATGACCGACCTCCGCCTTAATGCCCGTGAAACGTCGCCGAGTGACGTGCGTTCTGCGACTCTATGGCAATCGGACGTAATTTCCGACGGGCGGCCGGAATCCAGGGATATTTTTTGGACAGGAAGGCCTCCGAAAGGCCGAAAGCCCCGGCTCGGGGAGCCGGGGCTTCGGTATGTCTCGCCGACTGCCGTCAGACGTTCACACCATGCGTGCGGAGGTAGGCGACCGGATCGATGTCCGAGCCGTATTCGGGGGTGGTCCGGGCCTCGAAGTGCAGGTGCGGGCCGGTGACGTTGCCGGTCGCGCCGGAGACGCCGATCTGCTGGCCCGTGACGACCTTCTGGCCCACGGAGACGCCGATGGACGACAGGTGACCGTACTGGGTGTACGTGCCGTCGTTCATCTTGACGACCACCTGGTTGCCGTACGCCCCGCCCCAGCCGGCCTCGACGACGGTGCCGTAGCCGACCGTGTGGACGGAGGTGCCGCTGGCCGCGTGGAAGTCGATGCCGGTGTGGCTGCCGGACGACCAGAGCGAGCCGCCGCTGAGGTAGCCGGTGGAGACGTAGGAGTGCGCGATGGGCGTCACGAAGGTGTTGAGCCGCTCGCGCTCGGCCTCGCGGGCGGCACGCACCTTGGCCGCGTGCTCCGCCTTGGCCTTCGCCGCGGCCTTCTCGCGGGCGACCTGCAGGGCCGCCTTCTCCTCGGCGGCCTGCTTCTGCGCGGCGGCCTGGGCGTCGATCTGTTCGGCGACCGAGTCGCCGATGGTGATGACCGGGGTGAGGCCCGTCTGCTCGACGGAGTTCTCGGCGGCGAGGGCGGGGGCCGCGAGGGTACCGATGACGCCGGTGGTGGCGAGGGCCGCGATGCCGGCTGCCTGAGCGCTGGTGCGCTTCATCCGGCCGGGACGACGATGCTTCCCGGGGGCGCACATGAACGCCATGTAGAGGCTGGTTCCTTTCCTTCCCTCTCGCCTACCGGGTTAGCTGACGGGTTCGGAGCAGGAAGGTCTCCTACGGACCCCCTCGCGGCACGCGCGGGCGTCCGATTCACCCCAGGGACTGCATGGGTCCCCGGCTCCCCTGGCTCGCGCCGTACGGGGACTCGGCGATGACTGTCCGCTGCCGCGGGTGCGGCGCACTGCCTGACGGACAGACCGCCTGACCGTACGGGCGCCGTCTTTCGATCCTCAAACGGATCGCCGCTTTTGTAGCGCATCCCACAGGGCAGACAGGCAACTCTCCCCCAATTCGGACACTCCGCGCACATGGCGGGGCCCTGGTGACCCATCGGTCACCAGGGCCCCGCACGCGCGTGCCTCCGCGTCGTCCCTACTCGGCGGACACGACCGTGACCGCACCGATGCCGAGGGCCTCGACGGGCTCCCTGATCTGCGCCGCGTCCCCGACGAGGATCGTCACCAGACGGTCCACCGGGAAGGCGTTCACGACCGCCGCGGTGGCTTCCACGGTGCCGGTCGCGGCGAGCTGCTGGTACAGCGTCGCCTGGTAGTCGTCGGGCAGGTGCTGCTCGACCTGGTCGGCCAGCGTGCCCGCGACGGCCGCCGCGGTCTCGTACTTCAGCGGCGCCACCCCGACGAGGTTCTGCACGGCGACGTCACGCTCCGCGTCGGTCAGCCCCTCCGCGGCGAGCGTGCGCAGCACGGTCCACAGGTCCTCCAGGGCGGGACCGGTGTTCGGAGTGTCCACGGAGCCGCTGATGGCGAGCATCGCGGCGCCGGTGGCCCCTCCGGCGGAGGTGGGAGCGCCCGACCTGAGCACCTGCCCGAACGCGCGCACCCCGTAGGTGTAGCCCTTCTCCTCCCGCAGGACGCGGTCCAGCCGGGAGGTGAGGGTGCCACCGAGGCAGTACGTGCCGAGCACCTGGGCGGCCCACACCCGGTCGTGCCGGTCGGCACCGATGCGGCCGATCAGCAGCTGCGTCTGGACGGCGCCGGGACGGTCCACGATGACCACGCGGCCGGTGTCGTCGGCGCTCACCGGCGGCACGGGGCGGGGCGCGGCCTGGGAGCCCTTCCAGGCGCCCAGGGTGTCGCCGAGAAGCTCGTCCAGGTCGAGGCCCGCGAGGTCGCCGACGACCACGGTGGTGGCCGTGGCGGGGCGGACGTGCCGGTCGTAGAAGGCGCGCACGGCCGCGGAGTCGATCTTCGTGACCGTCTCCTCGGTGCCCTGGCGCGGGCGCGACATGCGCGAGGTCGCCGGGAACAGCTCCTTGGAGAGCTCCTTGGCGGCACGGCGTCCGGGGTTGGCCAGCTCGTGCGGGATCTCGTCGAGCCGGTTGCGCACCAGCCGCTCGACCTCGCTGTCCGCGAAGGCGGGCGCCCGGAGGGCGTCGGCGAGCAGGCTGAGCCCCTTCTCCAGGCGCGAGACCGGCACTTCGAGGCTCAGCCGGACGCCGGGGTGGTCGGCGTGCGCGTCGAGAGTGGCGCCGCAGCGCTCCAGCTCGGCGGCGAACTCCTCGGCGGAGAGTTTGTCGGTGCCCTCCGAGAAGGCGCGCGCCATGATCGTGCCCACCCCGTCGAGGCCGGCCGGCTCGGCGTCCAGCGGCGCGTCGAGGAGCACCTCGACGGCGACGACCTGCTGGCCGGGGCGGTGGCAGCGCAGGACGGTCAGCCCGTTGTCCAGGGTGCCGCGCTCGGGCGCCGGGAACGCCCAGGGCCTGGCCTCGCCCGGCCGGGGCTGCGGGTGGAACTCCATCGTGGTGAGCTCGGTCACTGGGCCGCCTCGGTCTCGTCGGTGGCTTCCACGGTCGCCGCGGACTCCGGGTCTTCGGTGCTCTCCGCGGCCTCGGCGTCGTCCAGGGCCTCGGGGGCGGTGGGCTCGTAGACGAGCACCGCGCGGTTGTCGGGGCGCAGGCGGGCCTTGGCGACCTCCTGGACCTCCTCGGCCGTCACGTCCAGCACCCGCTGGACGGCGGTCAGGGCGAGCTGCGGGTCGCCGAACAGGACCGCGTAGCGGCACAGTTCGTCGGCGCGGCCGGCCACCGTGCCCAGCCGGTCCAGCCACTCGCGCTCCAACTGTGCCTGCGCGCGTTCCATTTCCTCGGCCGTGGGGCCCTCCTCGGCGAACCGGGCGAGCTCCTCGTCGATGGCGGTCTCGATGACCGGCACCTCGACGTCACCGGACGTCTTCACGTCCAGCCAGCCCAGGGAGGGCGCCCCGGCCAGCCGCAGCAGGCCGAAGCCGGCCGCCACCGCCGTACGGTCGCGCCGTACGAGCCGGTTGTAGAGGCGGGAGGACTCGCCGCCGCCGAGCACGGTCAGCGCCAGGTCGGCCGCGTCGCACGCGCGCGTGTTGTCCTGCGGGAGCCGGTAGGCGGCCATCAGCGCGCGCGCCGGGACCTCCTCCTCGACGACCTCGCGCAGCTGCCCGCCGATGACGTCGGGCAGCGAGCCGTCGCGCGGGGCGGGCTTGCCGTCGTGCGAGGCGATGGAGCCGAAGTACTTCTCGATCCAGGCGAGCGTCTGCACGGGGTCGATGTCGCCGACCACGGAGAGCACGGCGTTGTTGGGCGCGTAGTACGTCCGGAAGAACGCGCGCGCGTCCTCCAGGGTGGCCGCGTCCAGGTCGGCCATCGAGCCGATCGGCGTGTGGTGGTACGGGTGGCCCTCCGGGTAGGCGAGGGCGGTCAGCTTCTCGAACGCGGTGCCGTAGGGAACGTTGTCGTAGCGCTGGCGGCGCTCGTTCTTGACGACGTCCCGCTGGTTCTCCATGGACTCGTCGTCGAGCGCGGAGAGCAGGGAGCCCATACGGTCGGCCTCCAGCCAGAGGGCGAGCTCCAGCTGATGGGTGGGCATGGTCTCGAAGTAGTTGGTGCGCTCGAAGCTGGTGGTGCCGTTGAGCGAGCCGCCGGCGCCCTGCACCAGCTCGAAGTGGCCGTTGCCCTTGACCTGCCCGGACCCCTGGAACATCAGGTGCTCGAAGAGGTGAGCCAAGCCCGTACGTCCCTTGACTTCGTGACGGGAGCCGACGTCGTACCAGAGGCACACCGCCGCGACCGGGGTCAGATGGTCCTCGGAGAGCACCACGCGGAGGCCGTTGGCCAAGCGGTGCTCGGTCGCTGTCAGGCCCCCGGAGCCTGCCTCGGCTGTGGCCGTGTGACCCATGGGCATGTACGTCCCTTCGATCGCGGTCGCGGTCCTCGGACCGCGCGATTCGTGCCTGTCCTGCCACTGTATGCAAGCGGACCGACCGTGGGCGAAGTTCCCGCGGGACGTACGCCGAGAGCGAGATCGCGTAGCCTGCGGGCAGTCGTGGAGTGAGGCGCCTTCCACACCGGGCCGGGCGGCCGACGCCGGGTCCTCGCCCGCACTGTCAGTAGCGCGGTCCACAATGGTCCGCGTCAGAACCCGTTCACGCTTCAGCAAGGAGCCGGCAGCGATGGCCCGCCGCAGCACGAAGACCCCGCCGCCCGACGACGCGTACGAGGAGCGGATCCTCGACATCGACGTCGTCGACGAGATGCAGGGCTCCTTCCTCGAGTACGCGTACTCGGTCATCTACTCCCGCGCTCTGCCGGACGCCCGCGACGGCCTCAAGCCGGTACATCGCCGCATCGTCTACCAGATGAACGAGATGGGCCTGCGCCCCGAGCGTGGCTACGTCAAGTGTGCGCGTGTCGTCGGCGAAGTGATGGGCAAGCTCCACCCGCACGGCGACGCCTCGATCTACGACGCCCTGGTGCGCATGGCCCAGCCGTTCTCCATGCGCGTGCCGCTCGTCGACGGCCACGGCAACTTCGGTTCGCTGGGCAACGACGACCCGCCGGCCGCCATGCGGTACACCGAGTGCAAGGCCGCCGAAGCCGCCAGCCTGATGACGGAGTCCATCGACGAGGACACCGTCGACTTCGCCCCCAACTACGACGGCCAGGAGCAGGAGCCGGTCACCCTGCCGGCCGCCTTCCCGAACCTCCTGGTCAACGGCTCGTCGGGCATCGCCGTCGGTATGGCCACGAACATGCCGCCGCACAACCTCGGCGAGGTCATCGCGGCCGCCCGCCATCTGATCCGCCACCCGGGCGCGGACCTGGACGCCCTGATGCGGTTCGTCCCGGGTCCCGACCTGCCCACCGGCGGCCGGATCGTCGGCCTGACCGGCATCCGGGACGCCTACGAGTCGGGCCGCGGCACTTTCAAGATCCGCGCCACGGTCTCGGTGGAGACCGTCACGGCCCGCCGCAAGGGCATCATCGTCACCGAGCTGCCCTTCACGGTCGGTCCGGAGAAGGTGATCGCCAAGATCAAGGACCTGGTCGGCTCGAAGAAGATCCAGGGCATCGCCGACGTCAAGGACCTCACCGACCGCGAGCACGGCCTGCGCCTGGTCATCGAGATCAAGAACGGCTTCGTGCCGGAGGCGGTCCTGGAGCAGCTCTACAAGCTGACGCCGATGGAGGAGTCCTTCGGCATCAACAACGTCGCCCTGGTGGACGGCCAGCCGCTCACCCTGGGTCTCAAGGAGCTCCTGGAGGTCTACCTCGACCACCGCTTCGAGGTCGTCCGGCGCCGCTCGGAGTTCCGGCGCACCAAGCGCAGGGACCGTCTGCACCTGGTGGAGGGCCTGCTGACGGCGCTCGTCGACATCGACGAGGTCATCCGGCTGATCCGCTCCAGCGACAACTCCGCGCAGGCCAAGCAGCGCCTGATGGAGCGCTTCTCGCTGTCGGAGATCCAGACGCAGTACATCCTGGACACCCCGCTGCGCCGTCTGACCAAGTTCGACCGGATCGAGCTGGAGTCGGAGAAGGACCGGCTCAACACGGAGATCGAGGAGCTGACCCGCATCCTGGAGTCGGACGCGGAGCTGCGCAAGCTGGTCTCGGCCGAACTGGCCTCGGTGGCGAAGAAGTTCGGCACCGAACGCCGTACGGTGCTGCTGGAGTCGGCGGGCGCCGCGACCGCCGCCGTGCCGCTCCAGGTCGCGGACGATCCGTGCCGGGTGATGCTGTCCTCGACCGGTCTGCTGGCCCGCACGGCGAACGGCGAGCCCTTCCCGGAGGACCCCGACGCCAGACGCACCAAGCACGACGTGATCATCTCGGCGGTGCCGGCCACCGCGCGCGGCGAGATCGGCGCGGTCACCTCGGCGGGCCGCCTGCTGCGGATCAACGTCGTCGACCTGCCGCAACTGCCGGACACCGTGTCCGCGCCGAACCTGTCGGGCGGTGCCCCGCTGACGGAGTTCGTCTCGCTCGACGGCGACGAGACCCTGGTCTGCCTGACCACGCTGGACGAGTCGTCCCCCGGCCTGGCCGTCGGCACCGAACAGGGCGTGGTCAAGCGAGTGGTCCCGGACTACCCGACCAACAAGGACGAGTTGGAGGTCATCACCCTCAAGGACGGTGACCGGATCGTCGGCGCGATCGAACTGCGCACCGGCGAGGAGGACCTGGTCTTCATCACGGACGACGCGCAACTGCTGCGCTACCAGGCCTCCCAGGTCCGTCCCCAGGGCCGTGCGGCGGGCGGCATGGCGGGCATCAAGCTCACCGAGGGCGCGAAGGTGATCTCCTTCACGGCGGTCGACCCGGCGGTGGACGCGGTCGTCTTCACCGTCGCCGGTTCGCGCGGCACCCTGGACGACTCCGTGCAGACGACGGCCAAGGTCACCCCGTTCGACCAGTACCCGCGCAAGGGCCGCGCCACCGGAGGCGTCCGCTGCCAGCGGTTCCTGAAGGGCGAGGACTGCCTGTCCCTGGGCTGGGCGGGCCCCGTCCCGGCACGGGCCGCGCAGAAGAACGGCACCCCGGCAGAGCTCCCGGAGATCGACCCGCGCCGCGACGGCTCAGGCGTTTCGCTGGCGAAGACGGTGGCGGTGGTGGCGGGTCCGGTGTAGGTCGGCGCGTTGGTCGGGGTTGCGGGGGCGCCGGCTTGCTGGGTCGGCGGGGGCGCCGGCTTTCCTGGGGCTGCGGGGGGGCTGGCTTTCCTGGGGTTACAGGGGCTGCCTGATCCATCTGGCGTGGGGGTCGGTCGGGTCGGTCGGGCCCGTGTGATCAGCCGAGGCCGTCCGCTTCACCCCGCTCACCCGATTCATCCAGCCCTTCCCCTTCCCCTTCCCCTTCTCCATCATCTGGCTCGCGTACGTAACGGAGGACACCCCACATACCGTGCTCGTCGACGGTGTGCGGGGCGTCGCCCTGGCGGCAGGCCTCCAGTTCCTTGCGGAGGCCTGGTCCGTCGATACCGGAGCCGATGAGCACGAGCTGGGTGACGCTCGGACCGTTGGCCGGCCAGGGCTCCGGGCGGAAGCGGAGGAACGGTCCGACGGTGTGGACGGCGTACCGGTTGTGGACGTCGTACGCGCCGAAGTCGACGTAACCCTTGATCCGGTAGAGCCCCCCGGGCCTGCTGTCGAGGAAGGTCATCAACCGGCGCGGTTCCAGGGGGACTTCGGAGACGAAGGACAGGCTGTCGTACGCCGCGTGCAGGTGACCGCCGTGGTCGCCCCCGCCGTCGTGACCGTGCGGGTCGCCGTGCGGCCCTTCATGGAGCGCTTCTTGAAGGTCGTCGTGCAAGTCGTCGAACGACAACTGCCCGATGCGCTCCTCGCTCGGCCGGCAGTCGAAGAGGAACTCGGGGTCGACGCGGGCGTAGGTGGCGGGGACGACCGCGGCACGGTCGGCGAGGGACCGGACCAGGCCGAGGACCCGCTCGCCGTCCGCCACCCGGTCGAGCTTGTTGACCACGACGAGGTCGGCGAGGCCGAGGTGCCGGTCGATCTCGGGGTGCCGGGCGCGGGTGTCGTCGAACTCGGCGGCGTCGACGACCTCGACGAGTCCGCCGTAGACGACCCGCGGGTTCTCCGTGGCGAGCACCATGCGCACGAGCTCCTGCGGCTCGGCGAGTCCGCTGGCCTCGATGACGATGACGTCGATACCGACGGCCGGGTTCGCGAGCCGTTCGAGGTAGACGTCGAGCTCACTGGCGTCGACGGCGCAGCACAGGCACCCGTTGCCGAGGGAGACGGTGGAGTCGCCGAGCGCGCCCGCCACGGCCATCGCGTCGATCTCGATGGCACCGAAGTCGTTGACGACGGCGCCGATGCGGCTGCCGCCGCTGTGATGGAGGAGGTGGTTGAGGAGCGTGGTCTTGCCGGAGCCGAGGAATCCGGCGAGGACGATCACCGGGATCTGCGGGGTCGGCTGCGGGGGCGACTGCGGACCCGGGCTCGGCTGACGCAACGTGCGACCTCTCTCGCGCCGACGCGTGCACCGGCTCGCGAACCGGCGCACGTGCGAAGAATGAATGCCGCCCCAGCATACGAGCCAGGAACAAATCACGGCTGAGTGAACGATTGTTAGCAGCGCTGACGGGGCAGACGTTGGGCATGGCGCCGAAGTGTGCGACCCTCGCTTCCTTCCGTGCGCCTCCTCTCCGCCTCCCCCGCCGATCAGAGCCGCTCGGCACCCTGGAGGCGGCACGCGCCGCCCATCGCTCGCCGGCCCCCACCAGTCGACCCGCACTCCGACGGCCGGCGGACGGTCGCCTGAATCGGGGGTTGACATGGCCACACGGAAGAACGCAGCGCGAAGGCTGGGAGTCATAGCGGCCTGCCTGCTGCTCGCCACCAGCACAGTGACGCGGGCCACGCGTCAACGCCGCCTCGAGGAGGCACGTCTGGATAGGAAGCGGCTCGAACTCGAGGAACTTGATTCTCGCCGCAGGGCTCTGGCCCACCAGCAGCGCATGCACTGGGAACTTCTGGTCAAGGCCATCGACGATCCCTCCTTGGCGGCGGTGATCGACACCTACGACAAGACCATTCCCGCGGAGAAGCGGCGTCTCTTCCTGTACGCCAACGCGTGGTACGTCAACACGTACCACCTCTACCGGGCAGGGATTCTGGACCAGGAGGAGTTGTACGGGCATCTGCGCGAGTTCTTCCAGAGTCCACTGCTGCGGGAGTACTGGGAGGCTTCCAAGGGGCAGCGCGCGACCCTGAAGCAGTCTTCCGACGAGGCCAGGATCGGTCGCATGGTTGACGGCCTCATCAAGGATCTCGACGAAGCCGACACCGACGAGTGGTGGGTCGTGGGCAACCCGCCGACCGATTGACCTGCGCCGCACCAAGCCAACTCTTGGGTAACTACGACACGGGCGCGTGTCTTTCGCCCGTGTGGGCACGTACGCCTCATGAAGCCCAGTAACCTGCTGCCCACCAGTGTGCCCAATGTAAGGACCGATATCCCTTGAAGATCGTGCGCCGCATCGGTGTGCCTCCAAGCGCCCGCGGTAGTGCCTCAGGAGCCAACTGCCCGGATGTGTTCGAACTCAGTGATGGCAACTTCGCCGTCATCGGCACCGAAGCCACCGAGGCGCTGGACGGGGAACTTCCCCTTGACGCCAGCCGTGCAGACTACGAACGCATCGTCATCGTGAGCCGGGAGACCCTGATCCGCGCCAAAGCGGACATCCCCGACGCCTGACGCCATCGCACGAGCACGCGTCCACCCTGCCCCGTGCCGTCACACAGCCCGGCCGCCGCAACCGTCGAGCGTACCGGGCTCCTCTCGCGAGCCGCCGGCACCCCGTCACCGCTCGTTCATCACCGATGAGGCCTGGCGCCAGAACGGCACCAGGCCACATGCGTCCCTCAGGCCGTGTCAGGCACCGCCACCGGCGCCCCCGGCCCCACATACCGCGCCACCGGGCGGATGATCTTCGAGTCCTCCGCCTGCTCCAGGATGTTGGCGCTCCACCCCACCACGCGGGCCGCCGCGAAGGTGGGGGTGAACATCTCGCGCGGCAGGCCGCAGAGTTCCATGACCACGCCCGCGTAGAACTCGACGTTCGTGTGGAGCGCGCGTCCCGGCTTGAGTTCGGCGAGGATCGCCTCGACGTGGCGTTCGACTTCCACGGCGAACTCGACACGCGGGCCGCCGAAGCGCTGGGCTGTCTCGCGGAGCATCCGGGAACGCGGGTCCTCGGTGCGATAGATCGCGTGGCCGAAGCCCATGATGCGCTCGCCGGCGAGGACACGGGCCCGGATCCAGGGATCGATGCGGTCGGGCGTGCCGATCGCATCCAGGGTGTCCAGCGCCCGGCTGGGTGCACCGCCGTGCAACGGCCCCGACAGCGCACCCACCGCACCGACAAGGCAGGCCGCCACGTCCGCCCCGGTCGACGCGATGACGCGTGCCGTGAAGGTTGACGCATTGAAGCCGTGATCAATGGTTGAGATCAAGTATTGCTCGACGGCCCGGGCGTGCCGCGGGTCCGGCTCGACCCCGGTCAACATGTACAGGTAGTTCGCCGCGTACGACAGGTCCGCACGGGGCTCCACCGGGTCGAGCCCCTGCCGCAGCCGATGCAGTGCGGTGAGCAGCGTCGGTACGGCCGCGGCGGCGACGACCGTGTCCTCGCGGCGCTGTGCGGCGTCGATGTCGTACACCGGGCGGAAGCCCTTGGCCGCGCCGAGCAGGGACAACGCCGTACGCAGGCCGGCGAGTGGTCCGGACTGTCCGCCGGCCACCGCGATGGCCGGCAGTGCCGCTCGCACGTCGTCGGGCAGCCGGCGCAGCGTCGCGGTCCGGGCCGCGAAGGCGGCGCTCTGAGCGGCGTCCGGGAGCTCGCCGTGGACCAGCAGGTGCCAGACGTCCTCGAAACCGCGGGTCCGGGCGAGGTCGACGGCGGAGTACTGGCGGTAGTGATAGAAGCCCTCGATGCCGCGGACGTCACCGATCCGGGTGTCGGTGACGACGACGCCCGCAAGGGCCCCGCGGTACGTCGACAAGAGTGGCAGCCGACCTGTTGACGGACATGATTTCCTCCCTGGAATTGATTCGACTGTCCATGGTTGACTGTTGCCCTGTCAATATTGATTGGATCAAGACATCAGAAGGCGACTACGGTGACCCCCATGCGCGATCAAGAACCCGACTCCGCTCACCCCGGACGGCGGCTGAGCACCAAGGAGGCCGCCGAACTGCTCGGCGTGAAGCCCGAGACCGTGTACGCGTACGTGAGCCGCGGTCAGCTCAGCAGCCAACGCGCGCCCGGCGGCCGCGGCAGCACCTTCGACGCCCAGGAGGTCGAGGCGCTCGCCCGGCGCAACAGGCGGGACAGCGGCGTGAGTTCGGGCACGCCCTTCGACCTGTCGGTACGCACCCGCATCACGCTCATCGACAAGGACCGGTACTACTTCCGCGGCGTGGACGCCACCGAACTGGCCGCGCGCCACTCCTACGAAGAGATCGCCGAGTGGCTGTGGACCGGACGACTGCGCCCGGGCATCGCGTTCACCGCCTCCGAGGCCTCCGTCGCCGTCGCCCGTCGCGCGGTCGGCGCCCTGCCCGAACACAGTGGCCCCGTCGACCGGTTGCGGGTGGCCGCGATCGCCGCGGCGGCGGCCGACCCGCTGCGTTTCGACCTGTCCGAGGACGCCGTGCTCGGCACCGCGCGCGCCCTCATCCCGACACTCGTCGCGGCGCTGCCACCGGTCAGGCGCGGTCACCGCGACACGGGCCCACTGGCCCACCGACTCTGGACGCGCCTGACCGGCCTGGACGCCGACGAGACGTCACTACAGGCCCTGGACACGGCACTCGGGCTGCTCGTCGACCACGACCTGGCCGCCTCCACGCTCGCGGTGCGCGTCGCGGCGTCGGCCCGCGCACACCCCTACGCGGCGGTCTCCGCCGGGCTCGGCGTGATCGAGGGCCCGCTGCACGGCGCTGCCAGCGGGGTCGCCCACCGCCTGCTGCTGGAAGTGCTCGACCAGGGCGACGCCGCTCCCGTGATCGCGGAGGAACTGCGGGCAGGCCGTCGCGTTCCCGGCCTCGGCCACCGGCTCTACCCCGGCGAAGACCCGCGCGCGCGTGCGCTGTTCACCCTTCTGGAGGAGATGCCACGAGCCGCGCCCGGCCTCGCCGCCGCCCGCGACATCGTGACGACCACCGCCCGCCACACCCCGCTGCACGCCAACGTGGACCTCGCCCTCGCCGTGCTCACCACGTCCTGCGGCATGCCCGCCAGCGCGGGCGAGACGATCTTCGCCGTCGCCCGCACGGCGGGCTGGATCGCGCACGCCCTAGAGGAGTACGGCGAACGCCCGCTGCGTATGCGCCCCAGTGGACACTACGTAGGGCCGAAGCCGCCCCAGCCCCTCCCGGAATAGGGCATACGACCGCGGCCGTACCGCGACGTGGACGCGCCCGGAAGTCACCGGGCGCAACTCAGGTTAGGCTCACCTCTGTGAGTACGTGCACGAGCGTCTCGCGGACCCTCGACGAGCCCATTTCGGGTACCGCGGCCACTGCGAGGACCTGGCTCCTGCTGGAACAGCCGGGTCCCTGGGGTGCCCAGGCGCTCACTTCGAGCCACCTGGATCCCTCACTCGGCCGCGCCCTGGAGGCGGCGGCGACCGGCACGGGCGTACGCATCGCGCTCATCCGGCGCCCCGGCCGTCACGCCGACTTCGGCACATCTCCCCTGCGGCAGGTGTACGCGGCCCATACCACTCCCGGAAACGTGTGGTTGCACAGCGCCATGACCGCCGCCCCCGAACGCCTGCTCGACCTGGACTTCGCCGCTCTGGGCAGGGGGGAGCACCAGACCTTCGGGGCCACGCTGCAAGGCAGGCCACACACCGGTGACCCGCTCGCGCTCGTGTGCACCAACGGCAAGCGAGACCGCTGCTGCGCCCTGCTCGGCCGTCCCCTCGCCGCGGAACTCGCCGCCTCGGGCGTGGAGGGCGTCTGGGAGGTCACCCATCTGGGTGGTCATCGTTTCTCCCCGACAGTGCTCGTCCTGCCGTACGGATACGCGTACGGGCGGGCCGAGGCCCACACCGTCAAGGAGGTCCTCCACGGGGCCCAGAAGGGCCGCATCGTCATCGAGGGGTGCCGCGGGAGCTCCGCCTGGGAGCGGCCGGGCCAGGCGGCCGAGCTGGCCGTTCGCACGGCGGTGCACGAACCCGCGGCCGACGTGCTGAGCGTCGTCCGGACGGAGGGCACGGCGCCGCGCTGGGACGTGACCGTCGCGCACGTCGACGGCCGCCACTGGCGGGTCGTCGTGGCGCAGGGTGCCTCGCTGCCGCCCCGCCCGGAGAGCTGCGGCACGTCGATCCTGGGCGCGCCGGCCCGCATGGACGTGGTGGCGGTGCGCGAGCTGACCACGGCGGCGCTGGCAAGCTGAGTTCTCTCGGTCGTGCGGCGTCCCGGGCGCTGTGTCGACTGGAGAAGCGCCCCGCCTCGACCTGATCCTGCTGAACCACTATCCGCCCGACGAGACTCGGCTGGAGGTCGTCCAGAAGATGCGTCGGCGCAGCGACCGAACCGACGTGATCATGGTGACGGGGGTCCGGACCATCGCTTCGGTGCAGGCGGCGATGCGGCAGGGTGCGCTTCAGTACGTGTTTAAACCGTTCGCCTGCGCGGGCCTGCGCGCCGGACTGGTGGCGTACGCAAAAGCTGCGCCGCACCCTGACGAAGGCGGCGAGGTCGAACAGGCCCATGTGGACCGCATGTTCGGTGCGCTGTCGGCACATTCGGAAGCTCCTGGAACGCACAGGCCAGCCACCCTGACCTCAAATACGGCGACGCGGGCCACCCGGAACACCGTTGCGTGTGGGAGACCCGCGCCTGAGGCACGGCCCATGGGGGCGGGGGAAGGGACCGTGCCCTCCCTCTGTACGTATGTCAGCCCGCGGTCTTCTCGACGGACTCGGCCGTGTACGTCTTGCTCAGGTCACCGTCGGCCGCACGCGAGAACTGCACGCTCACGACGACGGGTCAGTACGACGGCAAGGCGACCGCCGCCCCTCGTACCGCTACACAGCCCCCGCCCCCGTCAGCGAACGCACCTCGGTCTCCGCGTGTTTGGCCTCGTCCGGCAGTTCGGCGGAGGTGACCGTGCCGAGCCAGCCGGCGACGAAGCCCAGCGGGATCGACACGAGCCCGGGATTCTCCAGTGGGAAGTACTGGAAGTCGACGCCCGGGAAAAGCGACTGCGGACTCCCCGAGACCACCGGGGACAGCACGACGAGCACCAGCGCCGGCACCAGCCCGCCGTACACCGACCACACAGCGCCTCTCGTGGTGAAGCCACGCCAGAACAGTGAGTAGAGCAGCACCGGCAGATTCGCGGACGCTGCGACAGCGAACGCGAGCCCCACGAGGAAGGCGACGTTGAGGTCACGGGCCAGCAGGCCGAGGGCGATCGCGACCGCCCCGATGCCCACCGCGGCGGTCCGGGCCACGGCCACCTCGCTGTACGGCTCCGTTCGCCGACGCCGCAGCGACGCGTACAGGTCGTGTGCCACGGACGCCGAGGAGGCGAGCGTGATCCCGGCGACCACCGCGAGGATCGTGGCGAAGGCGACCGCCGCCACGATCGCGAACAGGACCGTGCCCCCCGTCGACTCCGCGCCACCGCCCAGGTCGAGCGCCAGCAGGGGAACCGCCGTGTTGCCGGCCGCGTTCGACGCGCGCACCGCGTCCGGGCCCACGATCGCCGCCGCCCCGAACCCGAGGACGATCGTCATCAAATAGAAGCCGCCGATGAGCCCGATCGACCACACGACCGAGCGCCGTGCGGCCCGTGCCGTGGGCACGGTGTAGAAGCGGGACAGGATGTGCGGCAGGCCCGCCGTGCCGAGGACGAGAGCAAGCCCCAGGCTGATGAAGTCGAACCGCGCGGTCCAGTCCCCGCCGTACTTCAGTCCCGGCGCCAGGAACGCCTCCCCGTGACCGCTGCGCGCCGCCGCGGAAAGCAGCAGTCGGTCGAAGTCTCCGTGGAAACGCATCAGGACGAGGACGGTCAGCACGATGGTGCCCCCGAGCAGCATGACCGCCTTGACGATCTGGATCCAGGTGGTGGCCCGCATCCCTCCCAACGACACATAGATCACCATGAGCGCGCCGACGCCGATGACGGTCCAGGCTTGTGCCGCCTCACTCGTCCGCCCGAGGAGCAGGGCGACCAGGCTGCCCGCGCCCACCATCTGCGCCACCAGATAGAGAACGGACACGGTGACCGAGGAAGTTCCCGCCGCGATCCGCACCGGGCGCTCCCTCATCCGTGCCGCGACCACGTCGGCGAGGGTGAACCGACCGCAGTTGCGCACCAGTTCCGCGACGAGGAACAGCACGACCAGCCAGGCCACGAGGAATCCCACGGAGTAGAGCAGCCCGTCGTAGCCGAAAAGCGCGATGAGACCGGAGATACCGAGGAAGGAAGCGGCCGACATGTAGTCGCCCGCAATGGCAAAACCATTCTCTAGGGGTGAGAAGAGCCTGCCGCCCGCGTAGAACTCCTCCGCCGAGCCGTGCCGGTTGCGGCTCACCCATGTCGTGATCCCCAGGGTCACGGCGATGAAGGCGCTGAACAGCAGCAACGCCAGGGTCTGGTGATTGCCCGTCACGACATACCGCCTCTGACTCCTCGGGTCAGTTCCTGAGTGTCCCAGCGCAGTTCGAGCGCGGCCCGGTCCCTGCGCAGCCGCGCGTGCCGGGCGTAGGCCCAGGTGAGCAGGAACGTGCTGAGGAACTGGCCGAGCCCGGCGAGCATCGCCACGTTCACGGCCCCTGCCACGGGTCGCGCCATGAACCCCGGCGCGGTCGTCGCGGTCACCACGTACGCCACGTACCAGCCGAAGAAGACGGCGACCGCCGGCACCACGAACCTCCGGTACCGGCTGCGCACCTCCTGGAAGGCCGCACTCCGCTGCACCTCGAGGTAGACCTCGGCCATGGCCACCGCCCGGCCGTCCTGTTCCCGGCGTGCTTGCGGAACCTGAACCGCCGGCGGCGACGTGGCGGCCGCCTCGCCCCAGCCCGAGGCGAGTGCGTCGTACCAAGGGTCGTCGTACGGCTGGACTTCCGGCGCTGCGGCAGGCGATGAGGCGAGCCGTTCGTGGTTCTCGTCCGGACTCTCTGGAGCGCCCTCGCCTCCGCGTGGGTGCCCGTTGCTTGACTGCATGCCCAAGCATGGACAGATAGGGAAGATCCCCGACTATCTTCCCCCTGCTCTTCACCCCATCAGGTGACTCAACCTGCTGGTGGCCGGGCCACGCCCTTCGCGAACGCGTAACGCACCGCCTGGGCGCGGTCTTTGAGCCCGGTCTTGGCGAACAGGTTGTTGATGTGGGTCTTCACGGTCGCGGTGGAGACGTGCAGTCTGCGGGCGATCTCCTGGTTGCTGAGCCCCTCGGCGATCAGCGCCAGCACGTCGATCTCGCGCGCGGTGAGTCCGTCGGGTGCCTCGGTGGGCGCCACCGGAACAGGTTCGGGTTCCGACAACCGCTCCAGCAGCCGTCGTTGGATGCTCGGCGCCAGCCCCGCCTCGCCGGACAGCACGCTGTGCACGGCCCGCACGATCTCCTCGCCTCCGGCGTCCTTGGTGAGGTAGCCGCGCGCCCCCGCCTTCAACGCCGGAAACAGCGAGTCGTCGTCCGCGAAGGTCGTGAGCACCACCACCTGCGTCCCGGGGTACTGCGACCTGATGCGCCGGGTCGCCTCCACCCCGTCGCACCGCGGCATGCGCAGGTCCATCAGCACCACGTCAGGGCCGAGTTCCGCCACCAGCTCGACCGCCTCGTCCCCGTCCCCCGCGGCACCGACGACCTCGATCCCGGGCAACAGCCCCAGCAGCATCACGATGCCCTCCCGGACCACGGTCTGGTCGTCCACGACCACGACCCGCGCGGGCTTCGTCGCCGCTTCCTGCGTCATGTCGGCACCTTCAACGTCACCACGAACCCCTCTTCGTCCGGCTCCGCCCGGAGTGAGCCGCCCAGCAGTTCGGCGCGCTCCCGCATGCCCAGCAGACCGTACCCGGCCCCCGCGCCGGAGAGTTCGCCCGGCGAACCGCCCGAATCCCTCACGTCCAAGGTCACCTGGTGCGCGCTGTAGTCGAGCCGGACCTCCACCTTGGCGCCCAGGGCATGCTTGCGGACGTTCGTGAGGGCTTCCAGCGCGACCCTGCGCACGGCCTGCGACGCCTCGGCCGGCAGGGCTCTGCGTTCACCCGTGACGGTGACCTCGGCTCCGTCGGCCGCGCGGACGAGCTCTGTCAGGTAATCCTCCAGCGGCGTCAGATCGCCGCGCAGCGCGGACAGTGCCTGCCGGGTCTCGTCGAGGCCCTCCCGAGCCATTCCGCGCGCCGCCACGACCCTCTCCAGGATCCGGTCCCGGTCGGCTCCCCGCTCGATCAGCAACCTGGCCGCCTCCAGGTGCACCAGCTGCGCCGAGAGACTGTGGGCCAGTACGTCGTGGATCTCGCGCGCGATGCGAGCCCGCTCCGCGAGCGCCGCGGATTCCGCCTCGGCCGCCCGCGCCGCCCGCTCCTGGGCGAGCAGCCGCTGGGCGCTGCCTCGCGCCTCGGCATCCAGACGCAGCACGTAGCCGGCGAGGGCGAGCCCGACCGTGGTCGCGGCGGTGGTCAGCCATGAGTCGTTGTTGACCACCGCGTAGGCACCGAGGACCACCGACGTCACCGGCACGGCGGCCATGAGAGGAAGCCGCTCGATGGCGGTGACCGCACAGCCGCACCAGATGACCAGGGCGGGCACCCTGAAGTCGACCGCCTGACCCGCGAGCGCGAGGACGAACAGTACGGTGATCAGCGCGATGGAGGGCCAGAGCCGGTGCGCGAAGGTGGTCCTGAAGAAGCCCCAGGCTGCCGCGGCCGCCAGCAGGACACCCGCCGCAGCGGCCACCACGCCCCAGCCGTGCATGCGGCTGTTGCTGAAGGCACCCCACAGCAGCGCGCCGAGAACCGACAGCCTGACGACCCGACCGAGCAGTCGTCGGCTCTGCACGATCTCCTTGCGCCCGAGCGCCTCCCGCGAGGGCCAACGGGTCCAGGCGTTCTCTGTCACACCCGTTCCTTCCGCGTGGACGGGGGCATGGCGTCACCGTACGCGGCGGCTCGGGCGTCGGCCGAGGCGACGGCTTGCGCCCGCCGGACCAGGATGCCGGAGCGGACCAGCAGGGTGGCCGCGAGGCCGAGCATCAGGGCGGCGCTGTCCTGGTGCACGCCCATCAACGAGCCGAGCGCGACGAGACCCACGCGCAGGCCGATACCGGCGACCCAGACGGCCGCGCTCGCCTTGGCGCTCTTGCTCCACACGGCACCGTCCGGCTCCACCCATATGCGGGTGGTCCAGGCCCAGCCGGCTCCCGTGGCCAGGCCGATGAGGAGTTCGACGCCGAGCAGCAGAGCCGCCGCCGTGTGGTGCTGGGAGTCGAGCACGCCCGGCTCCCGCAGGGCCACCGCAGCCAGGATCACGGGTACGAGCCACCAGCGCCGGTCTGCGTCGACCTGCCGTGCGCGGAACTGGCGCACGACCACCAGGGCGACCACGGCCACGATCACCAACACGTTGACGAGCCCGGACATCGCAGCCTCCGTGAGCGGGAGAGGAGATGCCGACAGCGAGTGCCGCCGACGCCTTCGACGCTACGGAAATGGGCGCGACGGCAGATCGGAGCCGAGGTGGATCATGGGTGGATCCCGGACGGCCCAAGCACTCCACCCGTGGGTGGAGACGCCCCACGATGCCCAGGGCTGGGCGGGGCCGGCCGCGCCCCACGGTCCCGACTCGGGGCATGGGCGAGCGCCACGCGATGCCCGGGGCCGGGCAAGACAGCGAGGTCCAAGCCCTGGGAAGGAGGGCGGAGTGCGCGCCCCAGCCCGGCCCAGCCCGGCTCAGCGAAGGCTGGACCAGCCCAGGGCTGGTCCAGCGTCTATCTCAGCCAGCCCCGGCCACACCTAACACCGCACCCGCCCGCCCCAACCCCGGCACGGGCACAGAACACCAGGCCCGGAACGTCAGACCCCCCGCCCCGGGACTCGGAACCCGAACCCCGGCCAAGAGCGGCACCTACGCGTCGATGCGCGACCGGTCCAGCGTCGCCGCCGAGCTCGAGATGAACTCCTTGCGGGGTGCCACGTCGTTGCCCATCAGCAGATCGAAGACCTGCTCCGCGGACTCCAGGTCGGAGAGGTTGATGCGGCGGAGGGTGCGGTGGCGCGGGTCCATGGTCGTCTCGGCCAGCTGGTCGGCGTCCATCTCGCCCAGACCCTTGTAGCGCTGGATGGAGTCCTTGTACCGGGTGCCCTTGCTCTGGAGCTCCATTAGCTTGTCGCGCAGCTCACGGTCCGAGTACGTGTAGATGTACTTGTCCTGGCCCTTCTTCGGCTGGGTCAGCTCGATCCGGTGCAGCGGCGGCACCGCGGCGAACACCCGGCCCGCCTCGACCATGGGCCGCATGTAGCGGTGGAACAGGGTCAGCAGCAGAGTGCGGATGTGGGAACCGTCCACATCGGCGTCGGTCATCATGATGATCTTGCCGTAGCGGGCCGCCTCGATGTCGAAGGTCCGGCCGGATCCCGCTCCTATGACCTGGATGATCGCACCGCACTCGGCGTTCTTGAGCATGTCCGTCACGGACGACTTCTGGACGTTGAGGATCTTGCCTCGGATCGGCAGCAGCGCCTGGAACTCGGAGTTCCGGGCGAGCTTGGCGGTGCCGAGCGCGGAGTCTCCCTCGACGATGAACAGCTCACTGCGGTCGACGTCGTCGCTTCGGCAGTCGGCGAGCTTCGCGGGCAGTGAGGAAGATTCCAGGGCCGTCTTGCGGCGCTGCGCGTCCTTGTGCTGGCGCGCGGCGATGCGCGTACGGGCGGCGGCGACGGCCTTCTCCAGGACGACGCGAGCCTGGGCCGCGTCGTCACGCTTCGTGGAGGTCAGGAAGGCCTTCAGCTCCTTGGAGATCACCGTGTTCACGATGCGGCGGGCCGCGGATGTACCGAGCACCTCCTTGGTCTGGCCTTCGAACTGCGGTTCGGCCAGACGGACGGTAACGACGGCGGTCAGACCCTCCAGGGCGTCGTCCTTGACGATGTCGTCCTCAGCGACGCGCAGCAGCTTCTTGGTCCGCAGGACCTCGTTCATCGTCTTGGCGACGGCCTGTTCGAAGCCGGCGATGTGAGTACCGCCCTTGGGGGTGGCGATGATGTTGACGAACGACTTGAGTGTCGTGTCGTAGCCGGTTCCCCAGCGCAGCGCGACGTCGACGCCGAGCTCCCGGGTGACCTCCGTCGGAGTCATCTGCCCGTGGTCGTCCAGGACCGGAACCGTCTCCTTGAAAATGCCCTGGCCGGTGAAGCGGAGGACATCGCAGACGGCCTTGTCGGTGGCCAGGTACTCGCAGAACTCGCTGATGCCGCCGTCGAAGCGGAAGGACTCCTCGCCCTTGCTGCCGCCCTCCCCGAGGCCGTACTCGTCGCGGACGACGATCGTCAGGCCGGGCACCAGGAAGGCGGTCTGGCGGGCGCGCTGGTGGAGGTTCTCCAGGGAGAGCTTGGCGTCCTTGAGGAAGATCTGCCGGTCCGCCCAGTACCGCACGCGCGTACCGGTGCGGTTCTTGGCGATCCGCTTGGTCTTGCGCAGGCCGCCCGTCTCGAACTTCGCGTCGGGGCCCTCGGCGACGAAGGCGCCGGGAACACCGCGCCGGAAACTGATGGCGTGGGTGTGACCGCTGCGGTCCACCTCGACGTCCAGCCTGGCCGACAGGGCGTTCACCACGGAGGCGCCGACGCCGTGCAGACCGCCGGAGGCCGCGTACGAGCCACCGCCGAACTTGCCGCCGGCGTGCAGCTTGGTCATGACGACCTCGACGCCGGACAGACCGGTCTTGGGCTCGACGTCGACCGGGATACCCCGGCCGTTGTCGCGCACCTCCACCGAGCCGTCGTCGTGCAGGATCACGTCGATGTGGTCGCAGTAGCCGCCGAGGGCCTCGTCCACGGAGTTGTCGATGATCTCCCACAGGCAGTGCATCAGGCCGCGGCTGTCGGTGGAGCCGATATACATACCCGGGCGCTTGCGTACGGCCTCGAGGCCCTCGAGGACGAGCAGGTGCCGCGCGGTGTAGTTGGAACCGTCCCGGTCAGCTCCTGCCAGCAGCGCTGTGGACGGCACGGACGTTTCGGCGGTCACGCGGTTCGCTCCTCGCTGAATTTCAATGGGGGCCCTTCTGGGTAAGGGCGCGGCTTGGGTCGCCGTCAAGAGGGTACCGAGGCCTGGTAGAGCCGTTGTAACGCCACCCACTTCCGAACTCACAGTAGTCCAGAGTCGCATATCTGTTCGATCCCTCGTTGGAGTGAAGTACATATCACGTTCCCTTCGGGGCATGAACCATTTAGGCTCCGGGCACGTCCTCATGAACAAACCGGCAACCCGGCCGGGAGGATCCGACCATGATCGACAGCGCGAAACCGTAAGCCGACAGACACGCAATACGGCACATTCGCCGCTAAACCGGCAGCAACCTGCCGCCTCGGAAGAATTTTTCGAGGAGAAGCCACGAGCGGGAACGTTTTGGGGCTGGTTGGATGTTGACCCTGGTACGACAGCTCGTCGAGCTAGAGAAGAGGCGACGTGACTACTGTTCTGACCCCCGCGAGCCCGCTGACGGCGGCTGATCGCTGCGACCGCTGCGGCGCCCAGGCATACCTGCGCGTCGTCCTGGTGAGCGGCGGAGAACTGCTCTTCTGCGCCCACCACGGCCGCAAGTTCGAGCCGGAACTCAAGAAGATCGCCGCTGAGATACAGGACGAGACGGAGCGGCTGACCTCCGTTCCGGAATCCTCCCCCGACGACGACCGCTGACGCTTCGGATCCACGACGAGCCAGCTCCGGCAGAGGCCGGCGCACGGGCGGCCGCCCCCCGAACGCGGGAGACGGCCGCCCGACTCGTGAAGAGGACTTCCGTGCGTCACCCCGGAACAAGGGGGCCGGGCCGCTGAGCGCCCGAACGCCCGACCAGGCCGCTGGGCGACCGGCCGGGCGCTCTCTCGACGCACCGACGCTCAGAAAGCGTCAGCGGGCTCTGCGCGCCCCCTGTGTCGGGGCTGTGCGGCTCTGGCTCAGCACCCGTACGACGTCGGAGACGCGTGTGTAGACGCCAGGGTTCCCGGGCCGCCCACAGCCGCTCCCCCACGACACGAGCCCGATCAGCTTGCCTCCGGCCACCAGCGGGCCGCCGCTGTCCCCCTGACAGGCGTCAGGGCCTCCCGCGGTCTCGCCGGCACACAGCATGGTCGCGGCCAGATACCTTCCGTCGGCACTGCCGGGATAGGCCTGCTCACACTGAGCGTCGGGCAGCACGTGCACATGCGCCCCCCTGAGGCTGCGCACATAGTCACCGCCCCCCGTGACGTCGCCCCATCCGTAGACCGTGGCGGCCGTCCCCGGCTCGTACGCGGAATCACCCACCGCGGCCATCCCGATGACCGAGCCTGCGGGCAGTGGCTTCGCCAGCGTCAGCACCGCGAAGTCACCGGCATTACTGAAGCTGTCGTAGCTCGGATTCACCCAGGTGTCGCGTACGGCGATCTCCTGGCCCTGGGACGAGAGCAGATCGGTGCGGCCCGCGATGACCTTGAGGTCCGTCGCACGGTCCGGTGGCGCCCCCAGGACCTCCTCGCCCATGCAGTGGGCGGCTGTGAGGACTGTGGTCGGACCGATCGCCACCCCACCGCAGAACTGCCCCGCCCGCGTACCCCCGAACCGGTCACGGCTGGACACCGCCACCGTCCAGGGGCTGCTGGACACATCGACGGGGAATCCGCCCACGACGATGCTGTCGGCGGCCACGGGGGTGGTGGAGACCAACGGTATGGCAGCCGCCACAGCCGCCAGCATCACCGGCCGGGCCAGGGCCCGGAAAGAAAGACGACGCATGCACCGATCCTCACTCTGGGGTGTTCATGGGAGACCCAGAGTGATCCAGTGCGTGGCGGCGCGCACCCCCAGACACGCGCGAAGGCCCGGTCCCCTCGGGGAAAACCGGGCCTTCGGTGTCGTACGGCCAAGGTCTCTCGGTGCCGTACGACCAGGGACTAATCGAGGTAGTCGCGCAGCACCTGGGAACGCGACGGGTGACGCAGCTTGGACATCGTCTTGGACTCGATCTGACGAATCCGCTCGCGCGTGACGCCGTACACCTTGCCGATCTCGTCGAGGGTCTTCGGCTGACCGTCGGTGAGACCGAAGCGCATGGAGACGACGCCCGCCTCACGCTCGGACAGGGTGTCCAGGACGGAGTGCAGCTGCTCCTGCAGGAGCGTGAAGCTGACCGCGTCGGCCGGGACGACGGCCTCGGAGTCCTCGATGAGGTCACCGAACTCGCTGTCGCCGTCCTCGCCCAGCGGGGTGTGCAGCGAGATGGGCTCGCGGCCGTACTTCTGGACCTCGATGACCTTCTCGGGGGTCATGTCGAGTTCCTTGGCGAGCTCCTCCGGGGTGGGCTCGCGGCCCAGGTCCTGGAGCATCTGCCGCTGCACGCGCGCGAGCTTGTTGATGACCTCGACCATGTGCACCGGGATACGGATGGTGCGGGCCTGGTCGGCCATGGCGCGGGTGATCGCCTGACGGATCCACCAGGTGGCGTACGTGGAGAACTTGTAGCCCTTGGTGTAGTCGAACTTCTCGACCGCGCGGATCAGACCCAGGTTGCCTTCCTGGATGAGGTCCAGGAAGAGCATGCCGCGACCGGTGTAGCGCTTGGCCAGGGAGACCACCAGACGGAGGTTGGCCTCCAGCAGGTGGTTCTTGGCGCGGCGGCCGTCCTCGGCGATGATCTCCAGCTCGCGCTTGAGCTTCGGCGCCAGCTTGTCGGCGTTGGCCAGCTTGTCCTCGGCGAACAGACCCGCCTCGATGCGCTTGGCGAGCTCGACCTCCTGCTCGGCGTTGAGGAGGGGGACCTTGCCGATCTGCTTGAGGTAGTCCTTGACCGGGTCGGCGGTGGCACCAGCGGCCGCGACCTGCTGGGCGGGCGCGTCGTCCTCGTCGTCGTCGGACAGCACGAAGCCGGCGCTCTCGGTGCCCTCGGGCTCCTCGGCGCCGCCCTTGACCTCTTCGAGCGCCTCGTCCTCGACGAGCTCGCCGTCGTCCTTCTTGGCGCTGGTCTTCTTGGCCACCGTCTTCTTCGCGACGGCGGTCGTCTTCTTCGCCACGGCCTTCTTGGCGGTCGTCTTCTTGGCAGCGGCCTTCTTGGCGGTCGCGGCCTCGTCGGCGGAATCGGCGACGTCGGAATCGGCGGGGGTCGCAGGGGCAGCCGTCGAGGCGGTGGCCTTCCTGGTGGTCACCGTCTTCGCCGCGACCGTCTTGGTGGCGGTGCGCTTGACCGGACTCTTCGCTGCGACGCTCTTTCGGGTGCGCTTGGGCTCCGCGGCACTGACCATCAGCGTCACACCCTCTTCCTCGAGGATCTGGTTGAGGCTGCGCAGTACGTTCTTCCACTGAGTGGCCGGAATCTGGTCAGCTTCGAAGGCCCGACGCACGTCATCGCCGGCGATCTGCCCCTCAGCCTTTCCCCGCTCGATGAGCGCCATGACAGAGACGGACTCGGCGATCTCCGGCGGGAGCGTACGGGATGTGCTGGCCGACACGAACAACCTCTCGGAACGTTGGAAAACGGCTTCCGGCCCCGTCCACGGCGGACAGGAGCCGACCACCGGCCTGGGGATGGGCCGACGGTGCGGGCGGGGGCCGGGGAGATACACAGCGCCTTTAACGGCGTCCGTATTCCCTCCGCGGCAGTCACCTCTTAGGTCATCGCGTTGTTTCCACGAGCGTTACGCCCAATCTGCGTGGCCCGAGTCACACCCCGTAAGCGCTCAAAAAATGTCACACATGGACAAACTAGGTCACCCGTGGCTGACCTGGATCGCCGCGACGAACGTGCCGCCCCGTCGCACCGCCGGACCCCGCAGGAACCGGAGGCTCCTGCGGGGTCCGGCGGAGGACGGTACGCCGACCGGGCGATGTCGCGGGAGGGGCGAGACATCTCCGGCCGGGCCGACCGCGGAGCGCGGTCAGTGCTCGCGTGGGGCGGGCACCACACGCTCCACCTCGGGGTGGATGGTGAGCAGCTGACGCATGGCCGTCTCGGCCGCGGCGCCGTCGCCCGCGGCGAGGGCGTCGGCGATCCTGCCGTGGTGCGCGAGGGAGGCCTCGTTCGGCCGGTCACAGCCCGTGACCGGGCCGCCGGAGACCTGGAGGGCGGCGGACACGATCCCGGAGAGGTGCTCCAGCATGCGGTTGCCGGCGACCTGGATCAGCAGCGAATGGAACTCCGCGTCGGCGCGGGAGAAGGTGAGCGCGTCGCCCTGTCCCATCGCATGACCCATGATCTCGACCATGTCGGACAGCCGCTGCTGGATGTCCTCGCGCCCGTGTCCTGCGGCAAGGCGCGCGGCGAGCGGTTCGATCGTCCAGCGCAGCTCGCTCAGCTCGCGGCGCTGGTCGTCGCGCTGCGGTCCGAAGGCCCGCCACTCGATGATGTCCGGGTCGAGGAGGTTCCAGTCACTGACAGGGCGCACGCGCGTGCCCACGTTCGGGCGGGCGCTGACCAGGCCCTTGGCCTCCAGGACCCGGAGCGACTCACGGACGACGGTCCGGGAGACCTCGAAGCGCTGACCGATCTCCTCCGGAACCAGTGGGCGGTCCGCGCCCAGGTCACCGGAGACGATCATCTGCCCCAGTTGTTGAACAAGTTGGCCGTGCAGGCCGCGGCCGCGGTTGCCCGCGGCGCGTCGGCCCACACGCCCCAGTTCCGGGTCTGCGCTCTCCCACACGGGAGCTCCGACGCGGTCGGAGACGGAGGTCTCCGCGTAGGGGTAGCGGTCCAGTTCGCCCGGGCCGACGAGGCCGGAGTCTGCGGAGCGGGCGGCGGTCATCATGGTGTGCGCAAGGGTACTCACGGATCCTTTGTCGGCGTCGTCTCCAACTCCCTTGAGGTCTTTGGTGAAAAGCACACGAAAGGGTGATCGCTCACCCCGTCGCAATTGACGCCTTATCGGAAAGAAATGGGCTTTCTCCGGGGAGTTGTGCGCAGGCCGTACATCGAAGCGTGCGGACGGCCATCATCGGCCCTTGCTCCGCAGGGTCGTGAGCAGATACGCGCAGAGCAGCGCGGTGAGTGACAACGCCAGGGCACCACCGACGGGTTGACCGACGACCTGGACCGCACCCGCCAGATATCGCTCTCCGCCGAAGGGCCACTGCAACAGGAACACCTCGCGCAGCCGGCCGGGGAGGCCGGCCGCGCTCCGCACGGACGGTCCCTCCACGATCTTTTGTGCGAGCGGTACGACGACGACCGGAACGGCCAGCACCACCGCGAGCCCACCGGTCGTGGACCGGAAGACGCCTGCGGCGAGGACCCCGGCCCAGGCGCAGCCGACCACGAACCCGATCCAACTGACTCCCAGAGAGAACCAGTCGGCGGGAACCTGGGCGAGCTCCCGTCCGTATACGACATAGAGCACTTCGGCGTCGCAACCCACCGTGAGAACGGCCAGCATCAGCCCGGTGACGGCGGAGACGAGCAGTTTGGCGGCGAGCAGCCCGAGGCGGCGGGGCACGGTGCCACGGTCCACCGCGAGGGCGGGGTGGCGGAACTCGTCGCCGAACGCGAGCGCACCGAGCAGTCCGGCGCCGAGCGCCGCGGGCGGCAGGGGCAGCTCCCGGGGCCAGGCCGCCAGCAGCCGCGCCTGCGGGGTGTGGCCGACGCGGCCGAGGAGTACGGCGACGAGAGCCGAGGTGACGAGCACGGCGGCGGCCGTCAGGAACCCGGTGCCGATGCCGGCGGCGCGGCGGAGTTCGTAGCGAAGGGGGCGGAGCGGGCTGGGGGCCGATCGGACGGAGATCGGGGGCGGGAGAGCGGACAGGGTGTCGCGCGCGTCGGTCTCGAGCGGGCGAAGGGGGGTCAGCGTGACAGGCGCGTCCGGTGTGACGGGCGAGGTGTGACCGATGGGGCGCGTCGACGGATCGGCCTCGTCCACCGCGGGAGCCCTGGTGAGGACCGGCGATGTCCCGGCGGGATGCGGTCCGGCAGGATGCGGGCCGGCGGAAGAAGCCGGGGATGCCTCGGCGGGACCCGGCGTGGCGGGAGTCATCGTCTCCGCGTCGCCGGAGGCCGGGGTGGCGGGTTGTTCCGCCTGGGCCATGGCGTGGGGCTTCTCCCAGGTGATGGGGGCGGCCGGGGCGATCCCCGCACGGGGTCGCGGCGACGGGAAGGCGGACGGTACCGGCGAGTCGGCGGTGAGCTGTTGAACTCCGGCAGAGGACGGCTCGTCGACCGGGGGATGCAGCGTGTCGACGGGATGGACCGCGCCGGGCTCGCGCTGCCCCTCCGCGGCGGTGACGGCGGCGCCGGAAGGGACGGTGCCCATTTCCTCCGGAGAACCACCGGCCTCGGACTCCCGCTCGTCGAGTCCGTCACCGGTCGGCTCGGCCCCCGCCCCTGCGCCCATGTCACCGACTTCGTCGGCGAGTTTGTGTACGAGGATGCCGTGGCGGAACGCGGTCTCGCCGACGTCGGCACAGGTACTGCCGTAGACGGAGAGGCGGTTACCGCCGTCCTCGACCACCTCGACGGAGCGCCGGGCGGTACGGGCCTCCCTGCTGAGGAGAGCCGCTAGGCGAGCGGCATGCGGGCTGCGAACGGCCACGCGAGGGCGAAGCCGGGTACGGGCGAAGTCCGCGGCCTCCTGGTCGGCGACGACCCTGCCCTGCTCCAGCGTCACGATCCGGTCGGCGGTGCGGGCGGCCTCCTTGGGGTCGGCGGTCGTGAACAGGACCGTGCCGCCTTGGTCGGCGTGCGCGCGCAGCATCCCGTGCAGCCACCGGCTTTCGCGAGGGGAGAGACCTTCCGTGGGGCCGTCGAGTACGAGGGTGTGCGGGTCGGCGAGCAGAGCGCAGGCGAGGCCGAGACGGCGGTCCATGCCGCGCGAGAGGGTGCCGAGGCGTTCGTCGCGCAGGCTGACGAGGCCGACGACTTCGAGGACTTCGTCGGCCCTTCGTGCCGACACGCCCGCGGCGGCGCAGAGCATCCGCAGGTGTCCGCGGACCGTACGGGCCGGGTGCCCCGGAACGTCTCCGAGCAGCACACCCACCTCACGCGACGGGTGAGGGATGCGGTGCAGGGGGCGGCCTCTGAAGTAGGTGATGCCACGGCCTTGTTGGAGTTCGAGCATGAGTCTCAGTGCCGCGGTCCTGCCCGCACCCGCCGCTTCGAGCAGCGTGGTGACGCGGCCCGTGCGCGCCTCGAAGGAGACGTCCTCGACCGCGGGAGGAAGGTCCTTGCGGGAGTTGCTGGTCAGTCCGAAGGCCTGGATCACCTGAAGCAAGATAGCGCGCTATGTCCGTTTTGTTGGACATCGCGGGGCGCAGAGTGCCAGCGGACGACCGGTTGGCTCGCTCTCCTGCCCCGGCGGCTGCCGCCGGCTCGGTGTGAAGTGCGCTCGCCGGAGCCGAACTCAGACCTCGGGGCGGAGCATCGGGGGGTTGAGCAGTGTGGCGCCGCCGGCGTGGAAGAGCTGGGCCGGGCGACCGCCCTGACGGGTCGTGGTACCGCCGGTGGGAACCAGGAAGCCGGGCGTACCGGTCACCTTGCGGTGGAAGTTGCGCGGGTCGAGCGCCACGCCCCACACGGCTTCGTAGACACGGCGCAGCTCACCGACGGTGAACTCGGTGGGGCAGAACGCCGTGGCCAGCGACGAGTACTCGATCTTGGAGCGAGCGCGTTCCACCCCGTCGGACAGGATCTGGGCGTGGTCGAAGGCGAGCGGCGCGACCGGTTCGCCGTCCCGGCCGTGGCCGCCCTGTTCCAGCAACTCCTCCACGGGTGCCCACCGTGCGTTGCTGGCGTCTCCACCGGCCCGGGGAGCGGGCAGATCGGGGGCGAGCGCCAGGTGGGCCACGCTGACCACGCGCATCCGCGGGTCGCGCTGGGGATCGCCGTAGGTGGCGAGCTGTTCCAGATGAGCGCCGTTGTCCTGGGCGGGATCGTGGGCGCGCAGTCCGGTTTCCTCGGCGAGTTCGCGCGCCGCGGCCTGCGCCAGATCCTCGTCGGCCCGTACGAAACCGCCGGGAAGTGCCCACCGCCCCTGGAACGGCGCTTCCCCCCTCCGTACCGCCAGCGCGCACAGAGCATGGCGGCGCACGGTCAGCACGACCAGGTCCACGGTGACGGCGAAGGGCGGAAATGCTGACGGGTCGTAGGGCATGCGGCGATCATAGTCGTCTGCCTGACGATAAACACTCCCTTCGTCGGCCGCATCGATGACTGGTCCAGTCCGCTCGAAATGCGCCGAACGGCCCGTTCAGGGCGCCGGGCGTGCGGCGTACGGCGTGGCGTCCTGCGAGGTCACACTCCCAACTGGAGCCCGACAGCCGCCTCCTCCACCATGGCGAGGCCGAGTCTGCTGACCCGTACGGAGAAGGGTGCGCCCGCGACCCGCAGGCCCGTCAGAGCGATCTCGCCCAGGGGCGCGCTGCGCACAGGACGCAGCGTGACCGTGCCCGCCGGGGCGTCCGGGCGGATCCCGACGAGGGTGGTGAGCAGCAACACCCCGGCGGCCGCCGCGGTGGCGGCGGGACGGCAGGCCGCGGGATGCGGCACGGGAGCGCCCCCGTCGGTGCGCTGCTCGCCCGCGTACATCTCGGGCAAGCGGTGACCGAAGGCGTCGGCCGCCGCCATCACCCCGCGCAGCAGTGAGGTCGCCTCCTTCTCGTACCCCGCAGCGGTCAGACCGGCGACGGCGATCACTGTCTCCTGGACCCGCACAGCGCCGCCGCGGTGACCGAACGGGCTGTACCCCGCCTCCTTGACACCGAGCCCACGCAGTCCCCAGCCGGAGTCCATGGCGGGGGCTCCGAGCAAGCGGGCGAGTTGTTCCGTCCGCACCTTGTCGAGCAGCCCTGGCGCCAGTTCGCCCCCGCCCAGCAGACCTGTGTCGAGCAGGTGGACGACCGACGCGCCGAGGTGCGCGACGAGGCGTCCGTCCGCCGCGCGTGCGACCGCGGGGCGCCCGCCGCCGGGGTGCTCGACCCAGAAGTCCTGCCGAAACGCGTGCCGCAGTGTCCTCGCCCATTGCCGTAGCCCGTCACCACCGGGCCGCCCACAGGCGTCGAGCAGGTCGGCGCCGAGCACCGCCGCGCGGTGGGCGTGGGCCTGCGTCTCGCAGCGGGCGGGGACTCCGGTCTGCGGGTCGTACAGGTAGGTGCCGTCGCCCACCGTGGCCCGCAGCCAGGTCAGACAACGCTCGGCCGCCGGCAGCAGTTCCTCGACCTCGTGCGCGGGCAGCCCCCAGCGGCGGGCCTCGGCGAGCAGCACCGGGAACAGCAGTGTGGCCTCGGTGGCCGAGCAGGCCGGCGGCAGGCGTGGGCCCGCGTCCCGCAGCGGTCCGGGGATCATCCCGGACCGCACCCCGGGGTCCAGGAGTTGGGTGCGAGCGAGGGCGCGCAGCGTACCCGCCGCGAGTCGGGTGCCGAGCGGCAGCGCCATCCGCGCCGCGGCCAGTGCCTCGGCCGGAGCCAGGCCGCAGCGCCAGGGCACCCCGGCCGCGAGGTAGGTGTCGGACGGATGCGCCGGGTCGCGCAGCAGCAGCGCCTGGAGGTCCTCGACGCTCGTGCGCAGCAATGCCTGCACGCCCGGGTGGTCGCCGGTCGCGCGCGCGGCGGCGACCGGGCTCGTCGCCGCGCGGCCCACGGCTCGGACAGGTCCCGCGCCGTCCGGTCGGATCCGCAGTTCCAGGGTGGTGCTTCCGCCCGGAGGCAGTTCGATCTCCCAGCGCAACAGTCCCGCGGAGGCCAGCGCGTCGGCGGGTGGCGGGTCCGCGGTGACCGTCGACGTACCGGAGGCACAGGACCAGCGCAGGCCGGAGTCGTGCACGCTGGCGGACAGTTCGGGCCCCGGCTTACCGGACGCGATGGCCCCCAGGTCGGCCAGGTCCGTACCGAGAGCCACCTCGACCGGGAGACGCAGCGGGCGCTGAGCCGTGCTGTGCAAGGTGATCCGCTCCGTGCCGTCCGCGTGGCGGATCCGCTCGACGACGACGTCCGGATCCGGGCCCGCGCCCGGGGAGACACACAGGGTCCCGACGAAACGCGACTGGTCGGCCGCGGTCATCCGCGCCTGGACCGCGAGCGGTTCGCGGCCTGCCACCCGGACCTGACAGCGGGACAGAATGCGCCGACCCGCACGGTAGTAGCCCTCCAGTCCCTGGCCGGTCAACTGTGCCTGCTCGGTCGAGATCACGAGTCCGGGGAGGGCCACGCAGATCATCGCGGTGTGGGTGGGAGGGAGCTCCGCGGCACGTCGAGGAGCCGGGGGCGGAGAGGACGGTGGCTGGCCCGATGACTGGGACGTGGACCGTGCCTGGTTCGACGGAGACCATGACTGGCTCCTGGACCAAGACGGCTTCGCGCGGCCGGCGGGCAACGGGGGTGGGCCCGCGCTCGCGGGCCCGGGAGTTCGGTCTTGATCTGCGGGCGTGTGGGGATGGTTCTGGTCCTGGTTTGGGTTCTGGGTCGGCCCGGGGTTTTGGCTCGGCCCTGGGGTCTGGGTCCGGCCTGTGTTCGGGACCTGGTTTGAGTCCTGGACCTGATTTGGGTTCTGGCCCCGGTTTGCGTCTTGGTTCGCATTCGGGTTCGGGTTCGTCTGGGTGGACGTTCGGTCCTGCTCTGCACCGGACTCGTCTGCGGGCCGCGGACCCGTGTCTGCGCCCGCGCCCGGAAATAGGGGCGGAGTGGATCGCCCGGCGGCAAAGCGGTCGTCGTCGACTGAGGGCGGAGTGGACTGGTGCATAGGGTGTCTTCTTCTGCGCTCTGTGCGCCGCCGGCGTGGGCGGCGCCGGGCGGAGGGCTGGGGCGGAAGCTGGGCGCGGCAGCGCGCACCGTCCATGCGTTCCGCCACTCAGGTGAACGGAGGCGGGCTCCCTTGGGTCACGGGCGCCATGGGACAGCCCACCTAATGGCGGCGGTGCGGCGGTCCACCCTGCGGCGGCCCCGGGGCGCGGTCGGCTCCCCGCCCCGCCCCGACGCCGCCACCTGCACAAGGACGACGGCGACGACAACAGGCGCGTCCCAGCGGTCGCTCATGCGTCCATGGCGGTTCTGCCTGCCCTGAGCATGCCCCTTTGGTCATGCCTCCTTATCTGTGTCACCGCGCCCAAGGGTCGTGCCTCCCGTCCTGGTGCTTCGACACCGCGCAGCGCCCTTTCCCGCATTCCGTGGGCGCGTACTGCCCGTCGGAGCCGCGCCGTGGCGGCGCTCTTCTGTGGCATCGGCACCGCCACGCGTACGGCGTCGCCGGCGAGGGGGCGCTCCCGATGTGACCGGGGAACCGGGTGCGTGACTCGCGACGGCGCCGTCCGCGTCACCGGACGCCGCTTCAGTCACCTCACCGGACACCGCTTCAATCACCTCACTGACCACCGGCTCGGTCGCCTCACGTACCTCCGGCGCAGCCACGTCACGTGACACCGACTCGGCCGTATCGCTCGGTGCCAGGACGTCATAGTTCCCCGACGTCGAGGCGTCGTCGTCCACCGGTTCCCTTTCGACCATCGGCTCAGCCGCAGGACGGCCACGGTTCCCGCGTTCCGCGCGCTCGGTTCGCAGGCAGCGGCGCACCGACTCCGGGTCCAAGCCCTCGTTGCAGGCCTGGTGCAGGAGTCGAGCAAAGAGATAGCCCGGGTCGGCGCCCAACGCCATGGCCAGGGCCTCCCTCGCCTCCAGGTCGTCGCCGGTCGACCAGGCGACCCAACCCGCCAGTGTGAGGGGCGCGGCAGCGTGTTCGCCGTAGGACCCGACACAGCGGCGGGCCAGCGCGCGCCAGAGCCGGAGCGCCGGGACGGCCTCGTCGCCCTCCATCCACGCCGCCGCACAGTCGCGGGTCGTACGGTCCTGAAGGCCGAGAATCAGCGCCGCGGCCTCGTCGTGTCCCAGCAGTTCGTCGTCGCGGTCGTCGGCCATGAGCGTTCCGGAGACCGTGGACGCCTCGGCGTAGCGCCGCATGACCCTTTCGGCCAGCGTCAGGGTCTCGTCGGCCACACAGGCACGGCTCGTGTCGTCCAGGATCCTGGGGACCAGGTTCCTGCTGGCGCCGTCCAGGGCGGCCTCCTGATCGAGCGCGGCCTCCGTCTCCCAGGGCAGCAGCCTGGCTCGCAGTTCTCGCAGCGTGCCGCGCACCTGAACGCCGGCATAGGTGGCCGCGGCAGCCAGCACCGAGGTGCCGGGCAGGCCCATCGCGACGCCTTCGGCCGGACAACACGCCTCGCCTGTGCAGCAGTACGACCAGAAGCGACCGTCCGAGATGCACAGCGCTTCGATGACCGGCACGTCGAGGAGACCGCATTCGACACGGATGCGCTGGGCGAGGGGCTGAAGCCGTTCCATGACCTGCCGGCCGGACTCGCCCTTCCCCGGCTCCTGACAGAGGTAGGCGACCATCTGCTCGGGCCTGGCGCCCCTGCGCTCGCTGCCCGTCACCAGTCCCTGCGCCAACTGCCGGGCCGCGGAGGCCCAGTCGTCGGAGCCGGCCGGAATTCCGAGCCGCGCCCGGCCGCCGAACCGACCCCGGCCGCCCTTGTCGTGCAGAGCGACCAGGACGATGCTGTCCTCGGGGCGGTACCCGAGCAGATAGGGCAGTGCGTCGGCCAGTTCGGCCGGGGTGCGCAGGGTGACCTGGTGCGTGGCTGTCGGGCCCTCGAATGCGGCATGTCCCATTTCCGCGTCTCGCGCCATGTCGCCGCTTTCGAACGATCCAGTCGTTTCGCCGTGATTCGTCATGCGCTGACGATCTCGCGAATCCCGAGATCCCGTTTTGCCCTGTGGATAACTTCCACCAGGGACACGTCATGACGATCGGTCGAGTGCCGGACCATGGGCGGAGGAGCGCGCGACCGTGACCCGTCAAGAACGGGGCCGTGACCGGTCGAGAACGGGGGCTATGACCGGCGGAGAACGGGGACCGAGACCGGTGGAGCGCTCGACTGTGATCGATGGAGCCCAAAACCCTCAGCCGGGACCCTCAGCCCGCCGTGGCAAGGACCAACGGCAGTACGCCCGCGCCACCTGCCTGACGGAGCAGGCGGGCGGCGACCGCGAGGGTCCAGCCGGAGTCCGTGTAATCGTCCACCAGCAACACAGGGCCGGGAGCAGCGGCCAGGGCGCCGGCGAGTTCCTCCGAAACGGCGAAGGCGCCGGACAGCACCCTGAGACGCTGGGCGGAATTGCTTCGACGCGGCGCGTGCGCGCCGCTCGGTCCGGTGTGCGTCAGGGTTCCGAGGAAGGGGAGACGGCCGACGGTGGCGATGCCCTGGGCCAGGGAGCCGACCAGTTGCGGGCGGGTCAGGGACGGAACGGCGACGACTCCCACCGGTCGGGCGGAGGCGTCCGGAACATTCGGCGCCCAGCCACCGGCCGAGCGAGCCCAATCCGCGAGCACCGCCACCGCGGCCTGAAGAACATCGTCCGGGACCGGCGCATCGGGCGCGTTCTCGGCCAGCAGGGGGCGCAGACGGTTGCCCCAGCCGATGTCCGAGAGACGCCCCAGGGCCCGCCCGGTGGAACTCTGCTCCTTGGCCGGGATACGCCCCTTGAGGTCGATGCCCAGTGCGGCCATCCCCGTGGGCCACATGCGGCGCGGTTCGACCTCCACACCCGGGCGGTCCAGTTCCTTCGTCGCGCCCGTCAGCATCTCCGCCGAAACGGAGGGATCGGCCCAGACGCCCGCGCAGTTGTCACACCGGCCGCACGCGGTCGCCCCTTCGTCGTCCAGTTGCCGACGCAGGAACTCCATCCGACACCCGGACGTGCTCACGTAGTCACGCATGGCCTGCTGCTCGGCCGCACGCTGTCTGGCGACCCAGGCGTAGCGCTCGGCATCGTAGGTCCACTCCCGGCCGGTGGAGGTCCAGCCGCCCTTCACCCGCTTGACGGCCCCGTCGACGTCGAGCACCTTGAGCATGGTCTCCAGTCGGGTACGCCGGAGCTCCACGACCGCTTCCAGCGCCGGCAGGGACAGCGGCCGTCCCGCGTCGGCGAGGGCCGAAAGCGTCTGGCGAACCTGGGCCTCGGGCGGAAACGCGGTATCGGCGAAGTAGCGCCAGATCGCCTCGTCCTCCTTGCCCGGCAGCAGCAGCACATCGGCGTGCTCCACACCGCGGCCGGCGCGGCCGACCTGCTGGTAGTAGGCGATCGGCGAGGACGGCGAGCCGAGATGGATCACGAAGCCCAGATCCGGTTTGTCGAATCCCATGCCGAGCGCGGAAGTGGCGACCAGCGCCTTGACCCGGTTCTCCTGGAGGTCGACCTCAGCCTGCAGCCGGTCGGCGTTCTCCGTCTTGCCCGTGTAGGGGGCGACGTTGAAACCGCGTTGCCGCAGGAAGGCGGTGGCTTCCTCGGCCGCGGCCACGGTGAGGGTGTAGATGATCCCGGAGCCCGGGAGTTCGTCGAGGTGCTGAGCGAGCCAGCCCAGGCGGTGGGCCGCGTCCGGCAGCTGCACCACGCCCAGGCGCAGGCTTTCCCTCTCCAGCGGGCCGCGCAGCACCAACGCCTCACCGGCCCCCGTGCCGAGCTGCTCGGCCACATCCGCGGTGACTCGGGCGTTGGCGGTCGCGGTGGTCGCCAGCACCGGCACACCTGGTGAGAGCTCGGCGAGCATCGCCCGCAGCCTGCGGTAGTCGGGGCGGAAATCGTGTCCCCAGTCGGAGATGCAGTGCGCCTCATCGACCACGAGGAGACCGGTCGTTGACGCGAGCTTGGGCAGTACCTGCTCGCGGAAATCAACAGAATTGAGGCGTTCCGGACTTACGAGGAGGACGTCCGTCTCGCCGCGCTCGACCTCCCCGTAGATGGTGTCCCATTCCTCCGGGTTGGCCGAGTTGATGGTGCGCGCCTGGATGCCGGCCCGCGCCGCCGAATCGACCTGGTTGCGCATCAGCGCCAGCAGCGGCGAGATGATCACCGTAGGGCCGGATCCGCGCCGCCGCAGCAGCGCGGTGGCGACGAAGTAGACCGCCGACTTGCCCCAGCCGGTGCGCTGCACCACCAGTGCGCGGCGTCGATCCTCCACCAGCGCGGCGACTGCTTGCCACTGGTCGTCCCTCAGCCGCGCCGAACCCCCTGGGTCACCGACGAGCTCAGCGAGGATTGCGTCGGCTTCAGCGCGGAGCTCCAGGTTGTCCATACCCCCATGCAACCCGATCGCAAGGACAATGGGCCAGCTCACCCAGCGTGACCACCGGTCGGCGCGGCGGCACGTCCGAGCGGCGGGCGATGCGCGAGCGCACGCAGGCGTGGGCCGTATGTGAGTACATGCGGGGTGCGGGGGCCGCGTAGGAGCTGCGCAAGTACGCGCGGGACGACAGGTAGGCCATGCGCGAGCGCGCGCGGCACGACGGTTAAGCCATAAGCGACTACGCCCAGGACGAGGTGGGCGATCCAGGAGGAAGCGCGCCACAAGAACCCGCGGATGGCGCACCTCCGGCGCCGGCGCCGGACGACGAGGACGCCGAGCCCTGTGACCGGCGTGACAACTGCGCAGGTGTGAAATTCACCGTGGGCGACGGATTCCCGCCGCCCAGCAGGTTGCTTCCCGGCGGGGCGTGGGGTGACTGTCGGACAATGGCGGACCGCCCCACAGCGCTCGGTGGGTGCCGTGACCGCTGACAGAGTCGAGCACGTCAGGGCGCTCGGCCGTAGGGCCGACCCTGCCGCCCAGCCTCGCCGCGGACCTCGTCGACCGTCCTACTACTCCCCCGCCGCCCTTACCCGAGAAGGAGAGGCGAGCCCTCACGGCCGCATCACCGCACTCGTTCGAGTCCTGTACGCCTCACCGCCCGATCAGGGTCGGACGCGTCACACGCTGGCGTCTCTCGTATCATGGGGTGAAACACGGGGTAGGGATATAAGCCACACAGCATCACATACGGGTCGGTGGCCCCAATTGCTCGTTGCCGCATCCCAGTTCGACAGGAAGAATTGAAGTCCGCTCCCCGCACGGCTCGTCCGTGATCAGGTAGGGCTCTGCTGCGGTGTGCGTTCCCCCGAATCCGACCCGCCCGCAGTGTGGGCGCGTAGCCGAAGGGAGGACCGTGACCTTCGGATTCGCTCCGTCCTCGGCGGCATCGTTGTCGACATCCACGTCCGCCGCGTCCGCCAGCCGTCTGCTCGAACCCGCGGAGTGGGCCGCCGCCGGGATTCCGCTGCTGCGCAACCCCCGAGAGGTCGTCAGTGGCCTCCATTCCCGGCACCGCCCCAAGTCGGAGACCGCGATCGTGGCGGTGCTCGACCCCGACGAACGCGTGCGGGCCAGTGCCTCGTTCACTCGTCGTTCGACTCCGGCCGACGGCTGGATGCTCCGCAACGCGCTGCTCGCCCAGTTGCGCAAGGTGATCCCGCACGACCTGCGGCGCCGCACCCCGGTACGCACCGCCGTACTGCTCTACTGCCGTGAGGGCGACGCGCGCTGGACGGAAGAGGACGGCGCGTGGATGTGGGGGCTGCGCGACGCCTGCACGCTGCACGGACTGCGCTGCGGGGCGTACATCACGCTGACGCACGACGGCTGGCAGGTCCTCGGCGAGGGCCGCGGCGGCCGTCGCCCCCATACCGACTCGGCGCCCGAGCCTTTCGGTCTGTCCGAGGCGCCGCCACTGCTGCCGCGCACCGGTGGCGCCGCGTCGGAGGTCCTGCTCCGCGCCGCCGCCCGCTGAACCAAGACCGATAGGCGGAGCTTCACCCCCAGCGTGGCGGACACGTGCGTACGCCACGCAGGGCCTGCCTGCGGGGCGCACGGCCGGGCATGTCACGGAGCCAGAGCCCCGTCGAGCCCCGTCGGTGGCAGTGCCTGGCATCAGGCTGCCGCAGCGACGTGCCATGACGCAGCCGACTGTGGATTAACACGCCCCGGACCGGCGGCCGAGCACCGACCCACGCGAGCCGGCCGTCCAGTGAGGACACGCGCCTCACGCCAGGAAGCCGGGCCGGGCGGAGGCGCATGCCCACAGCGTGCGCCCACTACACCCACAGCTGTCCGGGCATACGAAAACGCCCACCGTGCGAGTGCCGCCACGACGGCACCTCCGTCGCTCTCGGCCTACACCGAGACCGGCGGATACGGCTCAGACGCCCTCGCTCAGCACCGCGTTGATCTGCTGAGGGTCACCGCAGACGATCAACAGGGCACCGGCCTTGGCATGAGCCGACGACAGGGCGGCAGCGGCAGCGGCGCCGGGGCCGGCGTTGACGGCCACGACGACCACGGGACGCGATCCCGCGCGCGCCGCGATGGCGGCGTCGGCGTAGAACACGTCGTCGCGTGCGTCCTGCTGCGCCCAGTACGAAGCTTCACCGAAGGACAGCTCGTGCGCGGCCCAGGGGTGCGGATCGCCGGTGGTGATCACAAGAATCTCACCGGGAAGACGGCCCGAGTCCAGGAGCAGGTCCACGGCCTCGTCCGCGGCTTCGAGCGCACCCTCGACCGTGGCCGGGATCAGCTGGAGCTGCGGAGCCGCCGCGACAGAAGGGGCAGGGGCAGGGGTGACAGGACCCGACGGTTCGGGCTTGGACCCGGCCGCGTCGCGCGGAGTACGTTGCACCGGCGGCGCGGGCCGGAGAGGTCCGGGACGGCCGGGGCGCGATGGAGCCGCGGGGCGGGGGCCGGGTACGGGGCGGGGGGTCGGCGCGGTACGGCTGCTGGCCGGAGTGGCGCGGGGACCCTGGACACTCTCGTGAATCTGAGGCTCCTCGGGAATGAGAGGCATGAGCTGTTATTTATCAAACATTGGTGCGGCTCGCGCCAGCGGGTGACACATCAGTGCGAGCGGAGTCGTCAGAAGTCGAAGCCGAGCTGACCCTCGATCTCCGGACCGCGTCCGTCCGCCCAGATGCGGGCCTTCTTGAGATGCCGCCACTGGGGCAGCGCATCAAGATACGCCCAGGACAACCGGTGGTAGGGGGTGGGTCCCCGTTCCTCCAGTGCGGCCTTGTGCACGGGCGACGGATACCCGGCGTTGTCCGCGAAACCGAAGTCTGCATGGTCGATACCCAGTTCGGCCATCATTTTGTCGCGCTGAACCTTGGCGATGACCGAAGCAGCAGCGACCGCCACGCACGACCGGTCACCCTTGATGACCGTGCGGACTTTCCAGGGAGCACCGAGGTAGTCGTGCTTCCCGTCCAGGATCACCGCGTCGGGACGGACCGGAAGGGCATCGAGGGCACGACCCGCCGCGAGGCGTAGTGCCGCTGTCATGCCCAGGTTGTCGATCTCCTCCGGAGAGGAGTGCCCCAAGGCGTACGACATCACCCACGTCCTGAGTTCCAGGGCGAGTTCGTTGCGTCGTTTGACGGTGAGCAGCTTCGAGTCGGTAAGCCCTTGCGGAGCCCGGCGCAGTCCGGTGACCGCCGCGCAGACGGTGACGGGACCGGCCCACGCACCGCGCCCCACTTCGTCGACACCGGCAATGACCTTCGCTCCGGTCGTGGCGCGGAGGGAGCGCTCGACGGTGTGGGTAGGTGGTTCGTACGGCATGGCGCCCTTAGCCTACGCCGCCCCGATCCCTGCGCGACACCCTGGTTCGCTCGGGCTCCCGCACCGGCGCCGCGGCCCGCCCTCAGTCGTTGTGCGGACGTAGCAACGGCACCATCAACTGGTCGATCATCTCCTCGATGTCCCGGTCGGCCCATTCGCTCGCGCACATCTTCGAGCGATACATCATCATGGCCGGAATGGCATCGAGGACGTATCCGTTCACCCCGTCCGGCCGCACCTCGCCTCGCTCGATTCCGTGCTCGATGACCTCCCTCAGGAGCTTTATGGTCGGCTCGACGACTCCGCCGACGATCACCGCATGGAAGCGCTCAGCCTGGGCGTGATCGCATTCGTGAATCACCGAACGCAGTGCGAAACCGGGGCGCGAGAACATCGCGTCGCGCGCTTGTGTACACAGCGCGACCAGGTCCGAGCGCACGCTTCCCAGGTCGGGAGCCGCGTCCAGGCGTGGCAGCCCGGCCTGTAGCGCGTCCGCGACCAGGTCCTCCTTCGACGGCCAGCGTCGGTAGACCGCGGCTTTCCCCGTCTGGGCGCCGGCGGCGACGCCTTCCATCGTGAGGCCGTTCCAGCCGACCGTGCCGAGCTGCTCCAGCGCGGCATCGAGGATCGCGCGTTCGAGCACGGCACCGCGCCGGCGGAGGGAGGCCGACCGAGCGGGGGCGGCTGTCCAGCGCGAAGTATCCATCTGAGCGTCTCCAACGAGCAGGGGAAGCGGGTGTTCCGGGGACGGGGCACGAGCCGCACGGCAGCGAAGGGGGACAGGCCGGGCGACAAAGCGTTAAGTGAACGCTTGCGTTCACTACTGGGGACTCACTACCGTTGACGCGACAGTGAACGCGAGCGTTCACTAAGGCACTTGTGGGGGACCCATAGTGACAACCTCTCAGTTGGTTCAGAACCAGAAGCCAGGAGCGGCTCGCCGGGAGGGGCATCCCGGCATAGCGCTCACCGTCATCGCGGCCTGCCAACTCATGGTGGTACTCGACGCGACGATTGTGAACATCGCTCTCCCGCACATTCAAGACGCGCTCAAGTTCAGCACGACCGATCTCACCTGGGTGGTCAGCGCCTACACGCTCACCTTCGGCGGTCTGCTGCTGCTGGGCGCCCGGGCGGGTGACATCCTGGGTCGCCGCCGGGTGTTCATGTCCGGCATCCTGCTCTTCACCTTCGCCTCGCTGCTGGGCGGACTCGCCCAAGAGCCCTGGCAGTTGCTCGCGGCACGCGCTCTCCAGGGCGTGGGTGGCGCGATCGCGTCGCCCACCTCGCTGGCGCTCATCACCACCACCTTCCCGGAGGGACCGGAACGCAACCGGGCCTTCGGCGTCTTCGCCGCGGTGTCCGCGGGCGGCGGAGCCATCGGCCTGCTCGCGGGCGGCATGCTCACCGAATGGCTCGACTGGCGGTGGGTGCTCTTCGTCAACGTGCCGATCGGTGTGCTGATCGCCGTGCTGACCCCGCTGTACATCAGCGAGTCGGAACGACACCCGGGACGCTTCGACATCGCGGGGGCGTTGACCTCGACGGTGGGAATGGCATCCCTGGTGTACGGCTTCATCCGGGCGGCCGAGGAGGGCTGGCGGGACGGTCTCGCCCGTGGCTCCTTCGGGGTCGCGGTGGTCCTGCTGCTGGCCTTCGTGTTCGTCGAGAGGCGGGCGAAGGAACCGATCACCCCGCTGAGGATGTTCACCGACCGCAACCGTTCCGGCACCTACGTGATCATGCTGAGCCTGGCCGCGGCGATGTTCGGCATGTTCTTCTACATCGTGCTGTTCGTGCAGAACGTACTGGACTACAGCCCGATCAAGGCAGGCGTCGCCTTCCTTCCCGTGACGTTCGCGATCGCGCTCGGCGCGGGTCTGTCGCAACGCTTCCTGCCCGTTCTCGGCCCCAAGCCGTTCCTGCTCACCGGCTCCGCCCTGGTGGCGATCGGACTGGCCTGGCAGACCCTCATCAGTCCCGACAGCACCTACGTGGGCGGCATCCTGGGCCCGATGCTGGTGTTCGCCTTCGGGATGGGCCTGAACTTCGTCACGGTGACGGTCACCGCGGTCTCCGGGGTCGCCCAGCACGAGGCGGGCGCGGCGTCGGGACTGCTCAACGCCACACAGCAGGTGGGCGGTTCGCTCGGTCTGTCCATCCTGACGACCGTGTTCGGCACGGCCAGCAAGAACGAGGCGGAGAAGCAACTGCCGAAGTTCCTGGCCGACGGTTCCGCCGAACAGAAGGCGGAGTTCGCGAAGACGCACCAACTGCCCGCCCCCTGGGGCCACGACGTGCTCGCCCAGGGCATCTCCACCGCCTTCATCCCGGCAGCCGCCATGGCCCTGCTCGCCCTGGTGACCGCGGGGCTGGTGATCCGGGTCCGCAAGAGCGACCTGGAGGCACTGGCGGGAACGGCCGGCCCCACGGCCGGCTGATCCCGTCGGGCCCGCACGGTGCCACGGGTGACCGGACCACGTCCGAGAGGATGGCGGCAGAGCCGTCGGTCCGGTCACCCATACCGTCGCGTACACGGCAACCGCGAGCATCACGAACACCAGCCACATCCCCGCCTCCCCCGCACCGCTCCCCTGCCACTTGCCTGTGCGCCCCCATACGTCGCACCGGATGTCAGAAGAACGAGCGGACGGTCACGCAGAGTTCCCATCAGACACGGAGAGTTCCGACAGTCGCGGAGAGTTCACATCCGGTGTGCGGTCCACCTCGAAGCGGGCAGGACACGAGCCGGGCAACCCTGCAATGAGCCTCTCGAACCGCGCACTGACCAGGACCGACGCGCACCGTGACGCCGAGAGCCACGGACCGACGTTGCGCGCACCGTGAAACCGGCGCCTCTGTCGGGCCGTCGCACACCGTTGCGCCCATCAAATCCGACGGACCGTGTCAGACGGACGTCGGAACCCAGCCGGGCACCGCCTCCGTCTGCTCCAGCCAGCCCGACGGCGGGGCCCCCGCCTTCCCCGAGGCCAGCACCCCGCCCACGATGGCGCAGGTCGTGTCCACGTCCCCGCCGACCTGTGCGGTAGTCCAGAAGGCCCGTTCGTAGTCGCCCAGCGCTCGCGCGGCCGACCAGATGGCGAACGGCACGGTGTCATGGGCGGTCGTACGCCGCCCGGAGCCCAGCACGGCCGCGACCGTGGCCGCGTCGTCGTAGTCCAGCATGTCCCGGGCGCGCCGCAGGCCCGCGCCGACGGCGCTCCTGGGCACGAGCGCGATGACGCCGTCGAGGAGTGCCTCGGGGCTGGGCGGCCCGGCGGGGGCGCCGGCCAGCGCGGCAGCCGCGGCGACGGCCATGGCGCCGACGACGGCCTCACGGTGCTGGTGCGTCGGGTAGGCGGAGATCTCCGCCTGGTGGGTCGCCTGCTCGGGATCGTCCGCGTAGTAGGCGCCCAGAGGTGCGATCCGCATCGCGGCGCCGTTGCCCCACGATCCCTGCCCGTTGAAGAGCGCGGCAGCCAGTTCGCGCCAGTCGCCGCCTTCCCGGACCAGGCGCAGCAGTCGGTTGACCGCCGGCCCGTACCCGCGGTCGAAGTCGTGGCGTTCGGCGAAGGAGAGCGCCAGGGCGTCCTGGTCGATGCGGTGGTGCGCGGCCAGGACGGTGACGACGGAGCAGGCCATCTCCGTGTCGTCGGTCCACTGCCAGGGGCCGGGCGGCAGCTCGCGCTGCTTGAGCAGCGGATAGTTCACCGGCACGAAGAACTGCGATCCCAGCGCGTCCCCCACCGCCAGTCCGCGCAGGCTTGCCAGGGCGCGGTCCAGGCGCCCGTCGTGTGAGGAATCAGCGGTCATCGCTCTGCCACTCTATCCGGTGATCCCGTACGGTTCCGGATCTCGCCAACGGTCGAACGGCCGGTCAAGCGTGTATTTGCCGTCGTCCCCCAGAACGAGCATCCGCATCTCCGCGTTCCCCGGGTTCGACAGCGACTCGAAATCCGCGACCGTCCAGTGGAACCAGCGCATGCAGAACAGGCGCATGGCCAGGCCGTGGGTCACCAGCAGCACGTTCGGCGGATGGTCGGGGTCCTCGAAACTACGGAAGAGGCTTTCCAGGAAGCCGCCGACCCGGTCGTACACGTCGGCGCCGGACTCTCCCTGAGGGAAGCGGAAGAAAAAGTGCCCGTAAGCGTCCCGGTAGGCCTTCTGCAGACGTACGTCGTCGTGGTCCTGCCAGTTTCCCCAGTCCTGCTCGCGCAGCCGGGGCTCCTCGCGCACCCGTATGAGCTCGGGGTCCAGGTGGAACGCACGGAACGTCTCGTGGGTACGGCGGTACGGGGAGACGTACACACTGACAGGTTCGCGGCCGAACACCTCGCGCACCCGTTTGCCGGTCTCCTCGGCCTGTCGCCACCCCCGTTCCGTCAGGGCCAGGGCGTGGTCGGGCTCACGCTCGTAGACGGTGTCATCAACATTGCCCGTTGACTCGCCGTGCCGGACAAGGACGATGCGCCGTGGTCGTGCCATGCCAAGACCCTAGATCTAGTGACGGCCGATCGAAGACTCCTACGGCCTCCATACGGCGTAGGTCACACAGATACCGCTCAGGGGCCGCACAAGGGCACATGATCGACCGTACGGGAGATCACACCGTCCAGCTCGGTTCCATCTCCACGATGTCCCCGGTCAGGGCGGCGACATCCGCCTCCAGCTGGGCCCGCAGGGCGAGACGCTCCACCCGCTCGGTGCGGTACTTGCCGTGCTCGGCTTGCGAGCGCCACATGGAGAGCACCAGGAACTCCTGGCCCGGCGCCTCGCCGAAAAGCCCACGGACCATCCCGGGCGAGCCGGCCATGGCGGGATTCCAGACCTTCTCCTGCATGAGGGTGAAGTGCTCGGCGCGCTCCTCATGAACGCGGCACAGGGCCACCCTGATGAGGTCGGCGTCCGTGAAACGCGGTTCGAAGCCGGTCTTCACGTCGAAGCGGTGGTCGAACAGCTTGACCTGGGAATCCTTGAACGTGCCGGCCTGGGCCGTCGCGAGCCGATCGTGGGAGCGGGCCATGAAGGAGTCGTAGAAGGCACGGCTCTCCCAGAAGGCGAAGACATGCGCCACCGAGGGCCGCCCCCTGCTCCAGCCTCCGCCCTGTCCCCGGAATCCCGGCTCTCCCAGTAGCCCCGCCCACTTTCGCTGCCCCCGCTCGAAGCCGCGGCGGTCCACCACGGTGCAGCGAATCCACTTGACCAGCACCGCGCCATCGTACGGCCCTGAGCGTGGCACCCGTCACTGTCCGGCCGAGAGCAGCCACGCGATCACCACGCGCGCGTGGCAGGATGGGCAACCGGCCCCGGCGAATGGGCAGTTCGGTCCGAGGGCTTCGGTGACACGGGGAAGGGGAGTCCGGTGAGCGGCCTCAACAAGAGCATCCGGAAGGTCGAAGTCGCGCTGAAGTGGGACCCGAGCGCGCCAGGGGAGGCGCCCACCGACCTGGACATCGTCGCCGCGACGTATGTCACGGGCGATCCCCATGGCGCCCCTGCCTACGTCGTCTACTTCGACAGCCGCTCCCCCGACGGCACGATCTACCTCAACCGGGACAGCAAGGACGGCAAGGGTTTCGGCTGGGACGAGGTCATGACCCTGGAGCTCGACCGGCTCGACGCGCGGTACGCGCGCGTGGTGGTCGGCGTCGTCATCCAGCAGCGTTCCGCCGAGCGCACGTTCGTGGGCGTGCTCAACCCGGGGATGCGCATACGGGAGGGCTACTCGGTCCTGGCCGAGGACGACTTCGGCACCGTCCTCGGCGCTACGGCGGCCACGGTCGCGGAGTTCGTCCGCGACTCCTCCGGAGAGTGGACCTTCCACCCCGGTGTCGAGGGCTTCGACGACGATCCCACGACCTTCACCAGGACCATGGGCCGCGCGTAGCGGTCGGCCCCTCATCCAGTCCAGGGGGCGACGATCGCGAGGGTCTCCGCCAAGGCCTCCAACACCTGTTCCCGGTGGGTCAGCGGGTGGGGCGGCTCGTCGGTGTTGCGGGTGCGCACACCGCGGTGGGCCGCGACGTAGAGCATGCGCAGCGTGCGTACGGCGTTGGAGGCCCAAGCGGGCACCGGTCCCGGCTCGCCCGCGCGAAGGGCCTCGGTGATCGGTTCCAGCCACGCCACGGACTGCGCCACGGTGAGGTCTGGATGGCTCAGGATCCGGGCGAGCGCGTAGGCGATGCGGTCGTCCTCCAGAGCGTCGAAGAGGTGGTCGGTGGGTGCCAGCAGGCGCTCGGCCGCCAATCCGGCCAGTGGCAGGGGGTCCTGACCGGGACACCGGGACAGGGCCGCCAGGAGGTCGGCACCGTGTGCGGCGGCGTGGAGCCAGCCGAGTGCGGGGTCGTATCCGCGCAGGTCCCGCTCCGCCGGATACCAGTCGGCGAAGGGACGCCACCAGGTCTCGCGCCAGTCGCCCGCCTCGACGATCCGCGCCAGGATCAGCGGGGCGAAGGTGCGGGCCTGTGGCTCGGGATCGGTGAAGTACACGGCCATCCGGCCGCCGAGGTCGTGTCGTTCCCCCGAGTCGAGGGCTGGTATCCAGCGGACGGCCGTGACGTAGGCCCAGTCGTCGCGCACCGCGGGGTCGGGTGAGCGGAGTGAGGTGACGAGGTCGTCCAGGGCAGCGGCACGGGGCGCTCCCGAGAGCTTGCCGATATCACCGTCGTACAACTGCGTCATGTCCATGATCGGAGGCTAAGGGATACGCCTCCGGTTCGTGCCCGGAGGCGAAAGGCGGGGCCGACGGGAAGAGAGTCGCCGCCACGAGTCGGGAAAGAGGCCCGCCAGATGGTCGGGGCCTCTCCTCCTCAGGGACTACGCGTCAGTCCCCCTTCGCGCGTCCGAGTCACTGCGCGTCGTTGCTTCGCGGCTCAGCTGGACCTGCTCGGCTCCGCTGACCGCGCGCGGCCGCAGTGTCCCTGAAGGAGGTGCTGTGGTCGGGGTCCGGTCGTCGTGTGCGACGGGCTGTCGCACACGCGCGTGCAGCCTGATGTCGGCGACCCCTGCACGAAGGCCCTGACCGCACTTGCGCGAGCGATGTCGATAAAGCTCCAGAGTCCCTGGTCCTCGCGGCCCTACTTCCGCGCGGAACGATCCGGGGTCTTGATGTGCGGGGTCGCGAGTGTGACCAGGCGGTGCATCACGGCGACAGGAATGGCGGGGTTACGGACGGCGGTCTCAGCACTGTGCGGGTCGAGCAGGCGCGTCAGCAACTCTGACGTCGGCAGTACGGGGTTGATCCACGCACGCCAACGCACACCCTGATCGGAATCAGCGGCCAGCCTGACCGCTGCTGCTGAAGCAAGCCGATGGTCCGCGGCGGCGGCCCTGCGGACAATCGGGTCGGGATCCAGGCCGAGCCGTTCGACATGCACCGCAGTGGAGACTGGGTCGTCGAGCGAAAGGGCACGCAAGAGCGGGTTCGGGTCCGTCGCGAAGCGCAGCAGGCCGTCGCGGGGGAAGTTCGGGTGGGAGCGCGGTCGGCCGGGGAACGAAAGGCTGCCGTCCCACCACTCCGCCACCTCCAACAGCGTCTCAGCTGGGGCATCGTCGCAGGACTCGGCCAGGAAGAGACGCACGACGCGGTCCTGGTCGCGGGCGAGGAGCGAAACGACATCCGCCGGCAGACGCGGCGCCCTGGCGACGCTGCGACGGATCAGCAGCTTGGGCGACCTCGCGAGTTGACGCATGGCTGCGTCATTGGCGTGCAGGGCACCGATCCACCAGAGGGCCATCGTGGAGCTCTGAGGATCTATGTCGGGAACCTGAGCGGCCATCGCCGCGATCTCGTCGGCGGTGGTGGGCGGTTCGGCGTCGGGGCGGGGCGCGCGTCCGACGCCTCGGCCGCCGCGTGACAGCCGCCGTGCCTCCAGGCGTTCCTCGGCGAGTTCCACTAGCTGCTCGCGAAGATCCGGCTCAGGGGTGGCAGCGATGAGCCGTTCCCACTGATCCGGCGACAGGCGACAGATCTCTGCCGCGTCGGCGCGGACCTGGCGATTCGGGTGGATGACCGCGGCATCTACGACGCCGTCGGACAGGTCCTCGCGGTACAGAAGGGCGGTCTCGCCGACATCCAGGAGCCTGAGGAGCACCTCCGCCGGTGCCGCGCGGTTCAAGCCGAGCCCGGACAACCAGGAAAGACCGGCTCGACGGTCGACTCCAGCGGCTGAGGGCAGTCCGTCCCAGGCAGAGCAGGGCACGGCGGGTATCTCTGTCATCGGCTGAAGACTATGACCCGGCCGGGGTGTTCAGCGCACGACGTTGCGGAAGACGACTACGGCGCCGTGGCCGCCCTGGAGCGTCCGGCGGAACGCCGGCCACGCCTGCTCGTCCAAGAGCACCGGACAGCGCGTCGGCATCAGCGCCGTCATCGCCGAACCACTCGGGCGCGGGGCCCGGCCCGCCGGTGCTGAACCGACAACCTGGTCGGCGACGCGGGTAGCGGTGATCGGAAGAGAGCTGATCCTGTGCAGTTCGTGGGTGGTTGTGTTCGCGAGGTTGTGCCGGTGCTGGCCCGTAGCCAGGGCAAGCGAGAGGAGAGCGTGGTCGCGGTCGGCGCCGAGGTGGGCCTGCCGACAGCCGTTGAGGTCGACGCGAAGGGCTGCACGCACCCATCCAGTGCCATGACGTCTCCCGAAGCAGTGTGTCCCCTCGAAGCATTTGAGCTTCGAGGGGACACACTGTCTGGTCACATTGGCGTCAGTCGGTGCTTCGCCTGATGGTCACTCCGACGGGCGGCAAGGGGACGCAGCGAGGCTGGTCATTTTTCAGCTGCAACCACTGGTCGAGCCGCAGCCCTCGCAGATGTAGCAGGAACCCGCCCGCTGCATCTTCGTGCCGCACGAGAAGCACAGCGGGGCGTCGGCCTGGATACCCAGCTGCATCTCCACCAGTTCGGCGCTGGTGTGGACCTGCCTGGGGGCCTCCGGCTTCGTCTCCTCGACCTGGACCTTCGGCGGGGCGGCAACGGCCTTCAGCTCCGTCTGACGCGGCGCCGACTGGGCCAGACCCTCGACGTCGACCTCATCGTCGGCCGGCTCGTAGGAGCCGGTCTCGAGGTGACGCTGGCGTTCGTCGGCGGAGTGGATACCGAGCGCCGAACGCGTCTCGAAGGGCAGGAAGTCCAGCGCCAGGCGACGGAAGATGTAGTCGACGATCGACTGCGCCATCCGCACGTCCGGGTCGTCCGTCATACCGGCCGGCTCGAAGCGCATGTTGGTGAACTTGGAGACGTACGTCTCCAGCGGCACGCCGTACTGCAGGCCCACCGAGACGGCGATGGAGAAGGCGTCCATCATGCCCGCGAGCGTCGACCCCTGCTTGGACATCTTCAGGAAGACCTCGCCAAGACCGTCGTCCGGGTAGGAGTTGGCGGTCATGTAGCCCTCGGCGCCACCGACCGTGAAGGACGTGGTGATCCCCGGACGGCCCTTGGGCAGACGCTTGCGGACCGGACGGTACTCGACGACCTTCTCGACCGCGGTACGGATGGTGTCCTCGGCCTTCGCCGTGACAGCGTCCGTCGCGGACTTCTCCTTGGTCTTGGCGGAGAGGGGCTGGCCGACCTTGCAGTTGTCGCGGTAGATGGCGAGCGCCTTGACGCCCATCTTCCAGGCCTCGAAGTAGACCTCCTCGACGTCCTCGACGGTGGCGGTCTCCGGGAGGTTGACCGTCTTGGAGAGGGCGCCCGAGATCCACGGCTGGATCGCGGCCATCATGCGGACGTGGCCCATCGCGGAGATGGAACGCTCGCCCATGGCGCAGTCGAAGACCTCGTAGTGCTCGTGCTTGAGGCTGGGAGCGTCGATCACATTGCCGTGCTCGGCGATGTGGGCGACGATCGCCTCGATCTGCTCCTCCTGGTAGCCCAGGCGGCGCAGGGCCTGCGGGACGGTGCCGTTGACGATCTGCATCGAGCCGCCGCCGACCAGCTTCTTGAACTTGACCAGGGCGAGGTCGGGCTCGAGGCCGGTGGTGTCGCAGGACATCGCGAGACCGATGGTGCCGGTCGGGGCGATGACGGACGCCTGGGAGTTACGGAAACCGTTCTCCTCGCCGAGGCGGACGACGTCCTGCCAGGCCTCCGTGGCGGCGGCCCAAATCGGGGAGTCCAGGTCGTCCATGCGGACGGCCTTGCCGTTGGCGTCGGCGTGCTGCTTCATGACGCCGTTGTGGGCGTCGGCGTTGCGGGCGTAGCCGTCGTACGGGCCGACGACCGCGGCCAGTTCGGCGGAGCGGCGGTACGACGTACCCGTCATCAGGGAGGTGATGGCGCCGGCGAGGGCGCGGCCGCCGTCGGAGTCGTACGCGTGGCCGGTCGCCATCAGCAGGGCGCCGAGGTTGGCGTAGCCGATGCCGAGCTGGCGGAACGCGCGCGTGTTCTCGCCGATCTTCTGGGTCGGGAAGTCCGCGAAGCAGATGGAGATGTCCATCGCGGTGATGACGAGCTCGACGACCTTGGCGAAGCGCTCGACGTCGAAGGACTGGTGGCCCTTGCCGTCGTCCTTGAGGAACTTCATCAGGTTCAGCGAGGCGAGGTTGCAGGACGTGTTGTCCAGGTGCATGTACTCGCTGCACGGGTTCGAGCCGTTGATACGACCGGACTCCGGGCACGTGTGCCAGCTGTTGATCGTGTCGTCGTACTGGATGCCCGGGTCGGCGCAGGCCCAGGCGGCCTCGGCCATCTTGCGGAACAGGGACTTGGCGTCGACCTCCTCGATGACCTCACCGGTCATGCGGGCACGCAGGCCGAACTTCCCGCCGTTCTCGACGGCCTTCATGAACTCGTCGTTCACGCGGACCGAGTTGTTGGCGTTCTGGTACTGGACGGACGTGATGTCGTCGCCGCCCAGGTCCATGTCGAAGCCCGCGTCGCGCAGGGCGCGGATCTTCTCCTCCTCCTTGACCTTGGTCTGGATGAAGTCCTCGATGTCGGGGTGGTCGACGTCCAGGATGACCATCTTGGCGGCGCGGCGGGTGGCACCACCGGACTTGATGGTGCCCGCGGAGGCGTCGGCGCCGCGCATGAAGGAGACCGGGCCGGAGGCGTTGCCGCCGGAGGAGAGCAGCTCCTTGGAGGAGCGGATGCGGGACAGGTTCAGGCCGGCGCCGGAGCCGCCCTTGAAGATCATGCCCTCTTCCTTGTACCAGTCGAGGATCGACTCCATGGAGTCGTCGACGGCCAGGATGAAGCAGGCGGAGACCTGCTGCGGCTGCGGGGTGCCCACGTTGAACCAGACGGGGCTGTTGAAGCTGAAGATCTGGTGCAGGAGGGCGTACGCCAGCTCGTGCTCGAAGATCTCGGCGTCGGCGGGCGAGGCGAAGTACTTGTGGTCCTCGCCGGCCTTCCGGTACGTCTTCACGATGCGGTCGATCAGCTGCCTGAGACCGGTCTCGCGCTGCGGGGTGCCGACGGCACCCCGGAAGTACTTGCTGGTGACGATGTTGACCGCGTTCACCGACCAGAAGTCGGGGAACTCGACGCCACGCTGCTCGAAGTTGATCGAGCCGTCGCGCCAGTTGGTCATGACGACGTCACGGCGCTCCCAGGCCACCTCGTCGTACGGATGCACGCCGGGGGTGGTGTGGACGCGCTCGATACGCAGGCCCTTGTTCACCTTGGTGCCCTTGGCACGGGAACTCCGTGCCGGACCGCTCGCCGTCTCTGTCATGCCGCCTCCCTGTACGGGCAAAAACGCCCTGAAGTGCCCTGATTGTTCCCGGGGCACGGTGTTCTGTCTGGTGTCACGGGCGCCCTCACGCTGCCACCCGCAACAGGTCTCTGGTCGCCACCGCTCGGCCGGATCCGGCGTTTCCGCCCGGCTCCGGCCCGTCGGTCAGTCGGCGGCGTGCGCGGGGTCGGGGACTCGAGCAGTCCCGCCGGACCCGCGATGGTCTTCCTGGCTCCCCGAGGTCACGCCCGCACCGCCTGCACGGCCCTCACGGTCTTCGTCGTCCGCGGCGGGGTGTCCCGGCTGTTCCCTGAGTTCCGTGATCGCGGCCTCGAAGTCCTCGAGCGTGTCGAACGCCCGGTAGACCGAGGCGAACCGCAGATAGGCGACGAGGTCGAGCTCCTGCAGCGGGCCGAGTATGGCCAGCCCCACGTCGTGGGTGGTCAGCTCGGCACTTCCGGTGGCCCGCACCGCCTCCTCGACCCGCTGGCCGAGTTGGGCGAGCGCGTCCTCGGTGACCGGTCGTCCCTGGCATGCCTTGCGCACGCCGTTGATGACCTTGGTGCGACTGAAGGGCTCGGTGACCCCGGACCGCTTCACCACCATCAGCGAGCACGTCTCCACGGTGGTGAACCGACGGGAGCAGTCAGGACACTGGCGGCGCCTACGGATCGACGTGCCGTCATCGGTCGTACGACTGTCGACCACACGGCTGTCGGGGTGCCTGCAGAAGGGGCAGTGCATGGACTCCCAACCCTCCTCACAGCAGACTCAATGGCCTCGAAAGACCTCCCGGGCCCCTCGAAGCAGCCCCAAGCATAGGCGATCGCCGAGGCCCCGAAGACCGGGGGGACCACAACTTCTGGGCCGCCGCCGCAATCCAACCACTAGATGTGGGGATTGGCTCATACATACACGCCGAACTCGCGTGTCACCTGCGGATTGGCGGGTGCCGGACGCCGGCGCCGCCGCACCGGGCACGCGGGGCCCTGGGCGGCACACGGACACGCGGGCGCCGCAGGACACACGGGGGGCCGCGCGGTGCACGGACGTACCGTTTCGGCACTTACGGAGATACCGTGGTCGCCGCACGGAGGGGACGTGGGACTCCCGCACAGAGCGCGGGGGGTTCACGGTCGACGGACCTCCGGATGACAGACTGGGGCGACAGCCCGAGAGGTCATCGGCCCCGGCGGCGAAGGGTGCAGCAATGAGCCCTTTTGTCCGCCGACCAGCACGTTAGCCATACACCCAGACACATGATCGCGACAGACAATCCGCGATTTTTCACTCGAACGTGTGTTTGGCGCAACCTTTCGAAAGCTACTACCGTTGTCCAGCAGGGAGACCATCGAGAGGGGCCGACGTGACCACCACCGCAGACAGTGCCACCATCACTGCCCAGGACCGCTCCCAGGGCCGACTCGAGCCGGTGCATGCGATGAACGAAGCCACGAATCCCGAGGGGCACAAGCGGTCCCTACCGGGCCGACCTCCAGGGATCCGGGCGGACAGCTCGGGACTCACCGACCGGCAACGCCGGGTGATCGAGGTCATCAGGGACTCCGTGCAGCGACGCGGCTACCCGCCGTCGATGCGGGAGATCGGCCAGGCGGTCGGCCTGTCCAGCACCTCTTCGGTCGCACACCAGCTCATGGCACTGGAGCGTAAGGGCTTCCTGCGCCGAGACCCGCACCGCCCACGCGCGTACGAGGTCCGCGGCTCCGACCAGGCGGCCTCCGCACAGCCCACGGACACCGCGGGCAAGCCCGCCGCGTCGTACGTTCCCCTGGTCGGCCGCATCGCCGCAGGTGGTCCGATCCTCGCCGAGGAATCCGTCGAGGACGTCTTCCCGCTTCCCCGGCAGCTGGTCGGCGACGGCGAGCTGTTCGTCCTCAAGGTCGTCGGCGACTCGATGATCGAGGCCGCGATCTGCGACGGCGACTGGGTCACCGTCCGCCGCCAGCCGGTCGCCGAGAACGGCGACATCGTCGCAGCGATGCTGGACGGCGAGGCCACCGTGAAGCGCTTCAAGCGCGAGGACGGCCATGTCTGGCTGCTCCCGCACAACGCGGCCTATGAGCCGATCCCCGGCGACGACGCGACCATCCTCGGCAAGGTGGTGGCCGTTCTGCGCCGCGTCTGAGCACAGCCGCGGGAAGGCCTCACCAACCCGCCGCGTGACTGGGCCCCGGGACCCCTGCGCCGGTTCCGGGGCCCTGTGTTGTTCGCGTTCGGTCCGCCAGTGATCTCTGCCGCGATGCTGGGGTGCGGCGATTCAGGGGGACGGTCGGCGATCGCACGGTGCAGGGTTGCGGCTCGGGTTCGCGCTTCGGGATGTGCGCGCTTCGGGTGTCACCTGGTGAGGTCTGCCGTCAGGCCTCTCGGGGTGGCCTGTCGCCACCGATGCGACAGGCCACCGTGCGAGCCCACGGTGCGACCGTCACACCGCTTCCGTCTGCTTCGCCGTGGCGTCCGCTTCTGTCTGCTTCGCCGTCGCGTCAATGGCCGCCAGCGACTTCCGCACCTGGTTACGGTCCGTGGTGAACCAAAAGTCGGGCAGTGACGCCTTGAGATAGCTTCCGTAGCGTGCCGTGGCCAGTCGCTGGTCGAGGACGGCCACCACACCTCGATCCCCCATCGCCCGTACGAGGCGACCCGCGCCCTGAGCCATGAGCAGCGCCGCGTGCGTGGCGGCGACCGCCATGAAGCCGTTGCCGCCGGCATCCTCCACAGCCTTCTGGCGGGCGCTCATCAACGGATCGTCCGGGCGCGGGAACGGAATCTTGTCCATCACGACCAGCTGACAGCTCGGGCCGGGCACGTCCACGCCCTGCCAGAGGGACAGCGTGCCGAAGAGACATGTCCGGGGATCGGCCGCGAAATTCTTGATCAGCTCGCCGAGGGTCTCCTCCCCCTGGAGGAGGATCGGGAACTCGGGGATCCGGCTCCGCAGCTCCTCTGCGGCCAGCTGGGCGCCGCGCATGGAGGAGAAGAGGCCGAGCGTTCGACCGCCGGCCGCCTGGATCAGTTCGGTCAGCTCGTCGAGCATGTCGGCCCGGTCGCCGTCACGCGCGGGACGCGACAGATGCTTGGCGACGTAGAGGATGCCCTGTCTGGGGTAGTCGAAGGGGGACCCCACGTCGACGCCCTTCCACTGCGGGACGTCCTCGTCCTCCTTGCCCACCGTGCCCTCGGGAGCGAGCCCCAGTGAGGCGCCCACGCCGTTGAAGTCGCCGCCCAGTTTCAGCGTCGCGGAGGTGAGGATCACCGAGCGGTCGGCGAAGAGTTTCTCCCGCAGCAGGCCCGACACGGACATCGGGGCGACACGCAGGGAGGCTCCGAAACGGTCGTGCCGCTCGTACCAGACGACGTCCCACTCGGAGCCGTTCACGATCCGCTCGGCCACGTCGTGCACCGACTCCACGGAGGCCAGCGCCTGCTTGCGTACGGCGTCCTCGTCCTGGACGGACTTGTCGCGGGTCGCGCCGATGCCAGAGATCACCGTGCGGGCAGCGTCCCGCAGCGCCATCAGCGCGTAGCCGAGATCCTCCGGGATCTCCTCCAGGCGGCCGGGCAGTGCCAGCTCCATCAGCCGCTCGAAGCCCTCGGCCGCGGTCTGGAGCTGATCGGCGGCCTTCTCGTTGACGAGCTTGGCGGCGCGCCGCACCGCACGGTTGACCTGGCCCGGGGTCAGTTCGCCGGTGGCGACCCCGGTGACACGCGAGACCAGTTCGTGCGCCTCGTCGACGATCAACACCTCGTGCTGTGGGAGGACCGGGGCCCCCTCGATGGCATCGATCGCGAGCAGGGCGTGATTGGTGACGACCACCTCGGCCAGCTTGGCCCGCTCTCGGGCCATCTCGGCGAAGCACTCCGCGCCGTACGCGCACTTCGACGCGCCCAGGCACTCCCGGGACGAGACCGACACCTGGCCCCAAGCCCGGTCGGAGACGCCGGGCGTCAGGTCATCACGGTCGCCGGACTCCGTATCGTCCGCCCAGTCACGCAGGCGGAGCAGGTCCTGGCCCAGCTTGCTGGTGGGCGCGGCGGCCTCGAACTGGTCGAAGAGTCCATCCTCCTCGTCCTGCGGGACCCCTTCGTGCAGGCGGTGCAGGCACAGGTAGTTCGACCGGCCCTTGAGCATCGCGAACTCCGGTCGGCGGCGCAGCAGCGGGTGCAGCGCGTCGACCGTGCGCGGCAGGTCCCGCTCCACGAGCTGACGCTGGAGGGCCAGGGTGGCCGTCGCGACGACCACACGCTCCCCGTGCGCGAGCGCGGGCACGAGATAGCCGAGCGACTTTCCGGTGCCTGTGCCGGCCTGGACCAGCAGATGGGAACCGTCGTCGATCGCCTCCGCGACGGCTTCGGCCATGGTCACCTGGCCGGGGCGCTCCATACCGCCGACAGCAGCGACGGCAGCGTGCAGGAGTTCGGGAAGTGAAGGCTTCGTCATAGCCCGACCACCCTACGGCTCGGCACTGACAAACGTCTGATCAAGCGGGGGATCGCGGTGCGCGGGGACGCAGGGATGAGGGTGGGACTGAGGGCCGGGCTCGGTGGGCGAACGGGGGCTGGGCTGCTGGCTGAGGCTGGGGGCGGAGTCACGGTGGGGTCTCTTGGATCGGGGTTGGTGGGGGGGCGAAGGACGTTGGGGGGAGCGGAGGGCGTGGGAGGGGGAGCGGAGGACGCTGGGGGGGCTGGGGGGGCTGGGGCCGGATTGAGGGATGCGGGGTGGGGTGGTGGCAGGAAGGGCGGAGCGGGTCGCGGGACATCCGTGGAGCCGGATCGCGGGACATGGGTGGGGCAAGGCTGGAATCTGGGATCCAGATCGCCGGGAGTCCGCGGGAACGGGATCGCGACAAGCCCGCGGGACCGGATCAGCCCGAGCGAACAGGGGGAGGATCCAGATCGACGCGAGCGGCAAGGGTGGGATCCAGATCGCAAGAAGTCCGTGGGAACCGGAACAGCCCGAGCGGTGTACCAAAAGTGACGGCACTGCTGCATGGCGTCACATCAAGTCACGTCGGCTCCGGTCTCGGACCATGAGGGCGGCCCGCTTGGCGGGCAGGTCGACCTCGGCGGAGAACCGGAAGCCGGCACTCAGGAAGGCGGCGACGGAGGGGGTGTTGCGAAGGTCGGGTTCGGCTACGACGCGTGCGCAGGCAGGGCGCCTGTCGAGTACAAGATCGGCGACGGCTCTGAGAAGAGTGCTGCCGAGGCCACGACCACGGTCGGCGACAGCGCCGATGAGGAGGTGGATTCCGGTGTCATGAGGTCGGGCGGGATAGTGCCGCGCGAGCGGGTCGAGATCTGCACGGTAGACCTCCCAGTAACTCATCGGCGTGCCCTCCAGCAGGCCGAGGCAGGGAACAGTGCGCCCGTCACCGGCGAGCTGTGCACGGAGGTGGTCCTCCGTCGCGGACTGCGAGTCGGCCAGGTGCCAGAACGCCGCCACTGCGGGGTCGTTCATCCATCCGCCGATGAGGTCGAGGTCGCGGTCGAGGCTGACCGGCAGGAGGCAGAACTCACCGGCGGGGGTGGCGATCGGCCCCCAGTCGGCGACGCCGCCGAGCAGGTCGTCACTGGACGCTTTGAGGAGGCCGGCTCGTGCCCTGCCGATCGAAGGGCCCGGGCTCCCCCCGGGGACGGCTTCGGCGCCTTCCTCTGCGATCAGTGCGAGGAACTCATCGGGAAGACGCAGGTCCAGCGTGTCCTCGCTGTCCGTGCCGTCGGTCGTGTCGGTCTCACGTCTCGCCGGATCCGGGTACGTGTGGGGGCCGATATCTGCGACGGGGACGGCACCAGCGTCGGGCCAGGCGTCGTTCGGAGGCACGGCGACGCTCCTCTCAGGAGATGGGGTGGGGCATGTTCCTCAGGGATGAAGGGGATTGGCGATGGCCAGGAGTGCGGGTGAAGGTCAAGAGCGCAAGGGGTTGGCGATGGTGACGTAGACGGACTGGGTGTCCACCGGGCCGACAAGTTCGTCGAGGCCGTGCAGCCGGGTGAGCAGATTGGCCTTGCAGCGCAGGACGGGTGAGTCGAGCAGCCGGGCGGGCAGGGAGGTGCGCAGCCGGGAAGGACCGGAGACGGCACAGCCGAGAAATCGTCGGAAGGCGGCGAGCAGCAACTGCTCGTCGGCGAGGCGCTGAGATCCGAACGCACCGATGAGACCGAAGACGTTGTTGATCGCGAGGTAGTACGCGAATCGCTCGTCGGTGACCTCGTCGGAGACGAAGGTGTCGCTGTGCTCGCCGATGCCGGGCAGTCGGGCGTCGAGTTCCGCTCGCCGGGATTCGCGGAAGTAGTAGCCCTGGTTGTCGCGGTATCGGCCGCCGGCGGGCCAACCGTCGCCGTCCAGCAGGAACAGGGTGTTCTGCTGGTGCGCCTCCAGGGCGATGCCCGCCTCCCCGTCCAGCCACAGCACCGGACGGACCACCTGCTGGAGGTAGCGCAGGAACCACTCGGCGGCGACCGTTCCCAGCGGGCGGCCGGTCCGGCGGGCGAGGCGCGTGACGATCTCGGCCAATCGGGAGCGCAGGACCGGTCCGCCGTCGTTGTGGTGGTCCGAATCCGTGGCCGACGGGTCCTCGCGGGGCCGGGGCGAGACGAGTCCGGCGATGCAGGAGACGTCGTTCCAGGGGGCGAAGGGGTTGTGCCTGATCACCACGTCGAGTCCGGGCACGGGGGCACCGTCCCGGCCGTCGACGGCGAGCCAGGCCGGGTCGCGGACGATGTCGAAGCCCGGGTGCGCTGCCTGCCACTGCTTGGACAGGCCGGCCCGCAACAGGCGATGGACCTCGACGCCACGGTGGAGTTCCTTGCGGAGGTTCTCACGAAGGGAGTTGGTGATGCGCAGGCCAAGGGAGAGTTTGAGCATGGCGGGGGCGCCGGACCGGTGGACGGTGCGTAGCGAGGACGTGGGGTGCCACAGCGAGCCGTGCGGGCCGAGGTCCTGGAGCAGTCCGTCGTCGATCAGGGCGGCGGTCTCGGCCCGGAGAAGGACCTCGCGTGCCTGCCAAGGATGCAGCGGCAGGGCTGCGTGGCCGTCGGGCAGCGCCAGTCCGGTTCCGGCGAGCCGTGCCGTGAGTGCGGCCGCGGAGACAGGACGGCCGCCCTCGGTCCAGGCCGAGTCGGTGGCGAGCACGGAGGGGGCGACAGCGATCCAGTGGAGGGGGTGGGAACCGCGCAACTCCGGTGAGTACTGGCGAGCTTCGGTATCGGAGAGTCCCTCGCGGCTCTTCGGGGTCGGGTGCAACGGGTGCCCCAGCATGAGTGCCTGTTCGGCCGCGAGGAAGTGGTCGGCGTCGTCGCCAGGGTGTTGCCTGCGATCGCTCACGAAGGTGGCGATACGACGGACGGAATCGGCGACGCGGGCGACCAGGTCGGTACCGGTCCCTGGACCGATTCCGGTGCCGTCGCCAGCTCCGGAGGTGGAGCCGGCGCCGTTGACCGAGCCGGAAGGGGTGTCGGTCCGCGTGCCCCCGGATGCGCCTGCCGACGGTCGGGGAGGCGTCACGGACGTCTCGCGGGTGAGCAGCGCGGCGATCGTGACCGCGTCGGCAGGTGGGGACTGGTCGGGGGTGTCGGCGAGGTACGGGAGGCCGAAGCGGTGCCAGCCCGTCGGGGACCAGTAGCGGACGGGGGCGAGCAGGGCCGTGGCGCTGGCGGGGAGAGGGATGCGAAGGATGCCGTCGTCCGGGGCGGTGAGACCGGTCTCGCGTACCCAGCAGCGGAGGAGGTTCTCGACGACGGCGGCTTCGGCGGCGGTGTGCGGGTCGGGGTGCTCCAGGAGGTCGCCTACAGCACCGGCCTGCCATGCCTCGTCAGGGGAGGAACCTACCGAGGTCAGGGCGCCCTCCTCGTTGCGGGCACGCTCTGCTTCAAGGGCAACCTCCACACCAAAGGCACCCTCCTTGTCATGGGCAGTCTCCGCGCCCGAAGCCTCTTCCCCACCGGCGGCGCGCTCCTCGGCAAAGGCACCCTCCGCACCCAATGCACTCTCCTCGTCGCGGGCGCCTACCCAGGCCAACGCACGCTTCTCTTCGCGGGCAGCCTCCGTGCCCGAAGCCCCTGCCCCACCAGGGGCCCCTTCCCCGCCATGAGCCGCTTCCAGGGCAAAGACGCCCTCCGCGATCACGGCGCCCTCTGTACTCAAGGCGCCCTCCCCGGCCAAGGCGCCCTCCCCGGCCAAGGCGCCTTCCGCTGTCGAGACACCGTCCTGCGGCCCGGGGACGAAAGCGGTGACCGCAGTCGGCTCGACCTGTGCGACGGCGGAGTCCGGCGTGGAGATGGAGGTGGGAGTGGTGTTCAAGTCGGTTCCTCATCAGGTGGTTCCGGCGTGTGCGTCAGCGGCCGACCGGGGAAGTGGTGGCGGCCGACAGGCCGGTCGCTCCGCGTTTCGGGGCCGTGGGGCGGGTCCGCGATCCTGGCGCTCACCGCTTTGGGGCCGTGGACGGGGCGGCTCACAGCGGCTCGGCGTCCCGGGTCGGCTCGGGGTGTGGCGCGTATGCCGTCGGGGCGGACCGCGGATGTCAGGCGGGTCCGTGTGGGAAGGACCGCCGGACGTGGGCCCGACGCTGCCCGCCCATAGGTCGACGGGCCCCGAACCGGGGGAACGCGGATTCACGCGCCCGGACGTCGACCCGCGGATCGACAGCCCCGAAGGTCCGGCCAGAAGCCTCGGCCGGACCAGTCAGCCATTCGCCGCTCGCCTATCCCGCGCGCTCTGCGCGGTCTCCCTGGCGACGTCGGCGGCGCTGTGGCTGTGCGGGCTCGTCGTGCGCCGTGTGGCTCTTGGCCACCGAGGCCACGGCGTCGGCGAGGCGGTCCAGTACGGCGGAGGCCTGCTCGTCCGTGATGGTCAGTGGCGGGAGCAGGCGTACGACGCTCGAGTGGCGGCCGCCGAGTTCGACGATGAGACCTCGGCGCAGGCACTCCCGCTGGACGGCGGCCGCGAGTGCGGGCGCCGCGGGGCGGGGGCCACCCGCGGACTCCCAGGCCCCGCGGGTCACGGCACCGACAAGGCCCCCGGCCGTTTCATCCGCACCCGATCGTCCGGCGGCGTCGGCAGAAGCGCCCTCGGCCTCCGCGCCGGTAACCGCACCGACACCGAAGCCCGCACCCCCGCCTGCATCGAGAGCACTATGCACATCTACATCCGCCCCCGCACTCCCGCTGCTCCATCCACTCCCCCCGCTCCCCCTCGCGGCGGCGCTCGCGTCCACCACCTCCACCCCCATCATCAGACCGCGCCCCCGTACGTCCCCGATGCACGGAAACCCCGCCGCGAGCGCGCGAAGTTGGGACAGCATGCGCGCGCCGAGGGTGGCCGCTCGTTCGGAGAGACGCTGTTCGCGGACGTAGGCGAGGGTCGCGGTGCCCGCGGCCATGGCGAGTTGGTTGCCGCGGAAGGTGCCCGCGTGGGCGCCGGGTTCCCAGACGTCGAGATCGTCGTGGTAAACGACGACGGCCAGTGGAAGGCTGCCGCCGATGGCCTTGGAGAGCACCATCACGTCGGGGGTCACCCCGCTGTGCTCGACCGCCCAGAAGGCGCCGGTCCGGCCGACGCCGGTCTGGACCTCGTCGGCGATCAGCGGAATGGAACGGTCGGCGGTGATCCGCCGCATGCGCCGCAGCCAGGTGTCCGGCGCGGGAATCACCCCGCCCTCGCCCTGGACGGGTTCGAGGATCATGCCGGCGGGTTGCCGCACTCCGGACTTGGGGTCGTCGAGGACGGATTCGGTCCATCGGGCGCCGAGTTCGGCGCCGGTGTCACCCCCGACACCGAACGGGCAGCGGTAATCCTGCGGAAAGGGCAGGCGCGTGACCCGGACGTCGCCGGCGCCGCCGGACGCGGCGAGGGCTCCGGCGGTCATGCCGTGGTAGGCGCCGGTGAAGGCGAGGATGCCGGACCGGCCGGTGGCGGCCCGGACGAGTTTGAGCGCGGCCTCGACCGCGTCCGTGCCTGCCGGCCCGCAGAACTGCACACGCGCGTGGTCGGCGAGTCCGGGCGGCAGGGTGTGGAACAGCTCGGTGATGAAGGCGTCCTTGACGGGGGTCGCCAGGTCGAGGACGTGCAGGGGCGCGCCCGAGTCCAGAACCTTGCGGATGGCCTCCAGGACGACCGGGTGGTTATGCCCCAGGGCGAGTGTTCCGGCGCCGGAGAGGCAGTCGAGATAGCGGCGGCCGTCCGCACCCTCGATGGTGAGGCCACGGGCGCGCACCGGCACGATGGGAAGGGCGCGCGCGTAGGTGCGCGCCGCCGACTCGCGTGCCGACTGGCGTCCCAGGATCCCCTCGGTCACCGCCACGGCTCACTCTCCTCCCCGTACACCCCCGCGCAGGCCCCACCGCTACCAACCGCGGACCGTCCAGCGGGTTACGGGTTGCTTCAAGATCCTTGCCGTGACGGAACTGTTGCGGCTTCGTCGGCAGTCCCCCACAGCGAGCGCATAGTGTGTGATGCCGTTCCCACAGCGTTGGCACAGTGCCAAGTCGTCTCAGTTCAGGGGGAGTCAGACCATGCGATCCATACGGCCGTCGTTCCATGCTCGACGAGGGGGGAGTGCGCGCCGCAGGACCTCCCCCGTGCTGGTCGCGGTCGCCCTGGCCTCGACGCTGGCGCTCACCGTCACCGCCTGCGATTCGGGAGGGACGGACGTCGACGCCCAGGCCTCCGCCGCCGCCTCGGCGACCGGCGACGACGGCAAGATCAAGATTCCGGACGACATCAGGGACCGGCTCAAAGAGCACGGGATCGACATCGACAAGTGGAAGAACGGCGCCTGGAAGAAGTGGGACAAGGACGACTGGCTGCGCGAGGCGCAGGACTACGTCAACCCGATCATCGAGGGCCTGTGGAGCTCGGACCGGATGCGAGGCGCGGACGACCCCGACCGGGGCGTGGACGAGAACGACCTCTCCGGTGACCAGGGCGTGACCGACCCGACGCCCGCGACCGTGGACGCCAGGACCGTGGCGCCTACGTACCACGGCAACGCCCCCGAGGCGGGCAAGGTGTTCTTCGACTCCCCCGAAGGCACGATGGTCTGCTCGGCGACGGTCGTGCAGGACCCCGCCCACCCCGGCAAGTCCAACCTGGTGTGGACGGCGGGCCACTGCGTGCACGCGGGCAAGAAGGGCGGCTGGTACCGCAACATCGCGTTCGTGCCCTCGTACAACAACGCGGGTGCCTCGGCCGCCGAACTGCAGAACGCCCCGAAGGAGGAGGTCGCTCCCTACGGTGTGTGGTGGGGCGACTGGGCGCAGACCTCGGACCAGTGGATCAAGGGGGGTAGCGAGTCGGGTGGTGACGGTGCCTCGTACGACTTCGCCGTCATCCATGTGACGCTCGAGAAGGGCGGCACGGGCAAGTCCCTGGAGGAGACGGTCGGTTCCGCGCTGCCGGTGAACTTCAACGCTCCGGCCGTGCCGAACGTGAAGAGCATCACGGCGACCGGTTATCCGGCGGCGCCGCCGTACGACGGGCAGACGTTGTACCAGTGCCAGGACAAGCCGGGACGCCTGTCGATCAACGCCTCGGATCCGACGATGTACCGGATCGGCTGCAGCATGACGGGTGGCTCCTCGGGTGGCGGCTGGGTCGCGACGGGTTCGGACGGCAAGCCGGCGCTGGTGTCCAACACCTCGATCGGTCCGGTGACCGCCGGCTGGCTGGCGGGCCCTCGGCTGGGCACGGTGGCGAAGGGTGTGTACGACTCGGTGAGCGGCAAGTTCGCCAAGCAGTGACGGCCCGCTCGGCGCGGCTCGGGACGTTCGCATGACCGACGCACATCTCAACGGGGGTCGACGCACCCTGCGGTCGGTCCATACGTACGCCCGCGACACCGCGCGGTAGGTGGCGGCGGGCTCTGCTCGCCGCCACCCACCGGCCTCGTCGCGGCCTTGGTGCACACCGCGCCCGCCTGCGACGGCTCCGGCTCCGGCTCCGGCTCCGACAAGGCGGACGCCAAGCCCGCGTCCCTTCCGCCCACCAGTTGCCGTAGGGGGCGGTCTCCGAGGAGTTGGGTCGTGGTACGGCGTCCTCTCGGTGACGGCCCGTACGGGCGCCGGTTCGGCGTAGCTGACACCCTGATCGGCCGCGGCGTCCTTAGCGGAGACCGTCGTGTCGGCCTCCTCTGTGGGCTTCATCCGCTCGGGGCTTCCAGAGCCCCTCGATCACCGGGTTGACGAAGTCCTTGGCCTAGCTGAGCCAGGTGTCCTTGTAGGCCGGGACGAAGGCGATGTTGCGGTACCAGCCGTCCTTTCCGCCCGCGTGCACACAGTGGCCGGCCATCCAGACGAGGCCTCCACCTCGGACCAGTGGCTCCAGGGCGGCTCGGAGACCGGCGGCGCGGGTGCCTCGTACGACTACGCGGTGCTGCGTGTGCAGCCGAAGCAGGGTGACGAGTCGCTGAAGGAGACGGTCGGTGCCGCGCTCGACGTGGACTTCAGCGCCCCGTCGGCGACGTCCGAGGACATGAGCGGAGCGCACGGCGGCCGGTGGTCGTCCGGAGACGCCGAAGGCCCGCCCCCTGCGCGAGGGGGCGGGCCTTCATGTCGATGGTCAGAGCGCGGGAGCGGGCACGTACGGCGCGAGGTCCGCCGCGAGCTCCTCGTGCACCCGGGCCTTGAGCAGGGTGCCCTCCGGCGTGTGCTCCTCGGAGATCACCTCGCCCTCGGAGTGGGCGCGGGCGACCAGCTTGCCGTGCGTGTAGGGCACGAGGGCCTCGATCTCGACCGAGGGCCTGGGCAGCTCGTTGTCGATCAGCGCGAGCAGCTCCTGGATGCCCCTGCCGGTGCGGGCCGAGACCGCGATGGAGCGCTTCTCGTTCCGCATCAGCCGCTGAAGGGTCAGCGGGTCGGCCGCGTCCGCCTTGTTGATCACCACGATCTCGGGCACCTTGATGGCGCCGACATCGCGGATCACCTCGCGCACGGCCGCCAGCTGCTCCTCCGGGTTCGGGTGCGAGCCGTCCACCACGTGCAGGATCAGGTCGGAGTCGCCGACCTCCTCCATGGTGGAGCGGAACGCCTCGACCAGGTGGTGCGGCAGGTGCCGGACGAAGCCGACCGTATCGGCCAGCGTGTACAGCCGGCCGCTCGGTGTCTCGGCCCGGCGCACGGTCGGGTCGAGGGTCGCGAACAGGGCGTTCTCGACCAGTACGCCCGCGCCCGTGAGGCGGTTGAGCAGCGAGGACTTTCCGGCGTTGGTGTAGCCGGCGATGGCGACGGACGGCACCTTGTTGCGACGCCGCTCCTGGCGCTTGATCTCGCGGCCGGTCTTCATCTCCGCGATCTCCCGGCGCATCTTCGCCATCTTCTCGCGGATGCGACGCCGGTCCGTCTCGATCTTGGTCTCACCGGGACCACGGGTGGCAAGGCCGCCGCCCTTGCCGCCGCCCATCTGACGGGACAGCGACTGACCCCAGCCGCGCAGCCTCGGCAGCATGTACTGCATCTGCGCGAGCGCGACCTGCGCCTTGCCCTCTCGGGACTTCGCGTGCTGGGCGAAGATGTCGAGGATCAGGGCCGTGCGGTCGATGACCTTGACCTTGACGACGTCCTCAAGATGGATCAACTGGCCCGGGCTGAGCTCACCGTCGCAGATGACCGTGTCCGCGCCCGTCTCGAGGACGATGTCGCGCAGCTCCTCGGCCTTGCCCGAACCGATGTAGGTGGCGGCGTCGGGCTTGTCGCGGCGCTGGATCACGCCGTCGAGCACGAGCGCTCCCGCGGTCTCCGCGAGGGCGGCGAGCTCCGCGAGGGAGTTCTCCGAGTCGGTCACGGTGCCCGAGGTCCAGACGCCGACGAGCACGACCCGCTCCAGGCGGAGCTGCCGGTACTCGACCTCGGTGACGTCCTCGAGCTCGGTGGACAGGCCCGCCACGCGGCGCAGAGCCGCGCGCTCGGAGCGGTCGAACTGGTCGCCGTCCCGCTCTCCGTCGATCTCGTGGCTCCAGGCGACGTCCTCTTCCATCAGGGCATCGGCCCGGAGACCTTCGGGGTAGGCGTGCGCGAAGCGCTTGGTGTCCTGGGAAGGGGAAGAAGAGGAGGTCATTGGATCCTTACGTAGATCGGGTGGGTGCGGTTCGGCGACGAACGCGAACCGTCACAGGTCACAACGCTTGAGTACCCCGGGAGATTCCCGGCCACCCGTGTCGCGGGGGACGGGCCGCCGGGGTGCGTCGCCGACCTGACGATGGTCGCACGGGACGGCCCGTCTCGTCACCGTGTTATTCCGCGGTCACCGCGCCGGGCATCGAGGGCGCCGAAGCGTGCCCCGCGGTCACCGCCGCGGACCTCACAGCGGGCTTCGCGGCAGGCTTCGCGGCGGGTTTCCCGGCGGGCTTCCTGGTGGCCGTGTCCGGCTTCCAGTCCGGGTGCCCCGGCATCGGCGGGGTCTTCTCGCCGTAGAGCCAGCCCTTGAAGAAGGCGTTCAGGTCGCGTCCGGAGATGTCCGAGGCGAGGCGCTCGAAGTCGGCGGTGGTCGCCGTGCCGTCCCGGTGGTCCCGCACCCAGGACCGCTCCAGCCGGTCGAAGGCCTCACGTCCGATCTCCTGGCGCAGGGCGTAGAGGGCGAGGGCGGCGCCGTCGTACACGTTGGGCCGGAAGATGCTGATCTTCTGGCCGGCGGCGGGGGCCTTGGGGGCGGCCGGCGGGCCGCCGGACGCGCGCCAGCCGTCGGAGGCGCCGTACGCCGCCTTCATCCGCGTCTCCATCGGCTTGTTCGCCTTCTCCTGCGCGTACAGGGCCTCGTACCAGGTGGCGTGTCCCTCGTTGAGCCACAGGTCGGACCACGTGCGGGGGCTGACGCTGTCGCCGAACCACTGGTGCGAGAGCTCGTGCACCATGATCGACTCCACGTACCACTTCGGGTAGAGGGGCTCGGTGAACAGGTCCTTCTCGAAGAGGGAGAGGGTCTGCGTCTCGAGTTCGAAGCCGGTGGTGGCCTCGGCCATGAGCAAGCCGTAGGTCTCGAAGGGGTAGGACCCGACCTTGCTCTCCATCCAGGCGATCTGGTCGGGGGTCTTGGCCAGCCATGGTTCGAGCGTGTCGCGGTGCTTGGTGGGCACGACGTCCCGTACGGGCAGTCCGTGCGGTCCCTCGCGGTGCAGGACGCTGGAGCGGCCGATGGACACCTGGGCCAGCTCGGTGGCCATGGGGTGCTGAGTGCGGTACGTCCAGGTGGTCGCCGGGCCGACCCGGTCGACGCCGGTCGGGAGACCGTTGGCGACCGCGGTGTACTCGTTGGGCGCGGTGACCCGGATGGTGAACATCGCCTTGTCGGAGGGGTGGTCGTTGGAGGGGAACACCAGGTGGGCCACGTCGGCCTGGTTGGCCATGGCGAGGCCGTCCGCGGTCCGCACCCAGCCGCCGTCCCGGCCCTCGACGGTCCTGGGGTCGCTGGTGTGCCGCACGGTGATCCGCATCCAGCTGCCCTCGGGCAGCGGGATCGCGGGCGTGATCACCAGGTCGTCGCCGGCGGTGGTGAAGGAGGCGGGGAGGTCGTCGACGAGAACCGACTCGACCGTGCCGTGGGCGAAGTCGAGGTTGACGCTGTCCAGCGAGGCGGTGGTCCACGCGTCGATCGTGGTGACCGCCTGGAGGGGTTTGTCGTTGCTGCCGGGATAGGTGAAGGAGAGGTCGTACGACGCCACGTCGTAGCCGGGGTTGCCCAGGTACGGGAAGAGGCGGTCGCCGACGCCCAGCGGGGCGGGGGGTGCGCTCGCGGCGACGAGGCAGACGGAGACGGCGGAGGCGAGCAGGGCCGCCTTCAGACGTCGGCGGGCCTGGGTGCGCGGTCGGGGAGCCCGGATGCGAAGGGTGTGCGACATGCACCACGGCTACCAGCGCGCGCGTGCGCCACGGCGACGGCGCGCGTCGATCCCACCCGAACGGGTACTTCAGGAGGCGCCCGGGGCGCGCGGAGGCGCCCTCAGACCACCGGCGCCTGGTGCTGGGCGCGGCTCACGTCGAACACGCCGGGGACGTTGCGCATGGCGCGCATGAGGGCCGGCAGGTGGGCCGCGTCCGGGAGTTGCAGGGTGTACGTGTGGCGTACGCGCTGCTGGCTCGGGGGCTCGACGGTCGCGGAGACGATCTCGGCGCCTTCCATCGCGATGGCCTCGGTGAGGTCGGCCAGGAGGTGGGGGCGGCCGAACGATTCAGCGACCAGGGTGACCCGGCACTCGGTGGTGTCCCCCCAGCGCACGCCCACCTCCGCACGCCCCGTGCTCTTCATCCGCGCCACCCCGGCGCACTCCACCCGGTGCACGGTCACCGCTCCCCCGCGTACGGCGAAGCCGGTGACCTCGTCGGGTGGTACCGGCGTACAGCAGCCGGCGAGCCGGACGCTCGCCCCCGGCTGGTCGACGACGGCGGTCGCGGCGGGCCGGGACCCCTGGCCGCCGCCCGCGCCCACGCCGTCGGCAGGTCCGCCGGGAGCGCCCGGCGCCGTCCGCGCGCCGTCCGCGCCCGCTCCGGCCACCCGGGTGTCCCTGAACGCCGTGTACGCACCCCGCGCTCCGGCACGCGGGCCGCCGTCCGCTCTGCCCGTACCCTCATCGGCCGCCCCATCGACTTCCCGCGCGGCCTCGCCCTCGCCGTCCCCCTCGCCCTCGTTCTCGGCGCTCGCCGGATGGGTCGCGATCCAGCGCTGGATGGCGATCCGGGCACCGGGTGTGTGGGCGTGGTCCAGCCACTCCCTGGACGGCTCGGAGGCCGGGTCCTGGCCCATGAGGAGTTGGACGGTGTCACCGTCCTTCAGGACCGTGCTGAGCCTCGCCAGGCGGCCGTTGACGCGGGCTCCGATGCAGGCGTGCGCGTCCTCGCCGTACTGCGCGTAGGCGGCGTCGATGCAGCTGGCTCCCTCGGGCAGGCCGAGCGTGCCGCCGTCGGGCCGGAAGACGGTGATCTCACGGTCCTGGGCGAGGTCCTCCCGCAGGGTGGACCAGAAGGTGTCGGGGTCGGGTGCGGCCTCCTGCCAGTCGAGGAGGCGGGAGAGCCAGCCGGGCCGGGTGGGGTCGATCCGCTCGCCGTCGCCGACGGCCTGCTCCTCCGCCGGAGAGGCGTAGGGATTGCCGAGCGCGACGACACCGGCTTCGGCGACCTTGTGCATCTGGTGGGTGCGGATGAGGACTTCGGCGACCTGGCCGTCCCCGCGGGCGACCGCGGTGTGCAGCGACTGGTACAGGTTGAACTTGGGTACGGCGATGAAGTCCTTGAACTCCGAGACGACCGGCGTCAGACAGGTGTGCAGTTCACCGAGCACGGCGTAGCAGTCGGCGTCCTCGTTGACGAGGACCAGCAGTCGGCCGAAGTCGGCGCCGCGCAGCCTGCCGCGCTTGCGGGAGACGCGGTGCACGGAGACGAAGTGCCGGGGTCGGATGAGGACTTCGGCCTGGATGTCGGCCTCGCGCAGGACACCGCGTACCTCGTCGGCGATCTCGGCGAGCGGGTCGTCGGCGCGGGCCGCGTTGTCGATGATCAGTTCCCGGGTGTGCTGGTACTCCTCGGGATGGAGGATCGCGAAGACGAGGTCTTCCAGCTCGGTCTTGAGTGCCTGCACGCCGAGCCGTTCGGCGAGCGGGATGAGGACGTCCCGGGTGACCTTGGCGATGCGCGCCTGTTTCTCGGGGCGCATGACGCCGAGGGTGCGCATGTTGTGCAGCCGGTCCGCGAGCTTGATCGACATGACCCGGACGTCGCTGCCGGTGGCGACGAGCATCTTGCGGAAGGTCTCGGGCTCGGCGGCCGCGCCGTAGTCGACCTTCTCCAGTTTCGTGACGCCGTCGACGAGGTAGCGCACCTCCTCGCCGAACTCGTCACGCACCTGATCGAGCGTCACGTCGGTGTCCTCGACGGTGTCGTGCAGCAGCGAGGCCGTCAGCGTCGTGGTCTCGGCGCCGAGTTCGGCGAGGATGAGGGTGACGGCGAGCGGGTGCGTGATGTACGGCTCCCCGCTCTTGCGCATCTGGCCGCGGTGCGAGGACTCGGCCAGCACATAGGCGCGGCGCAGCGGTTCGAGGTCGGCGTCCGGATAGTGCGCGCGGTGGGCCTCGACGACGTGGCTGATCGCGTCGGGCAGTCGGTCGCGGGAGGCGGTGCCGAGCAGCGCGGCCCGGCCGAGGCGGCGCAGGTCGATCCGGGGGCGGGCCCTCCTGCGCGGCGCCGCGGGCGCCGTGGGAGCGGCGACTGTCGGCGTCACTGGGCCTGGGGTCACGGGATTCGTGGCCTCCGCACTCATGGGCACCTCCGGCTGCGTGGACCGGCGGACGGGGTGCCCCATGGCGGACACGGCTCAGGGGATGGCGAACGATCCCCCGTCCGAGCCGGTGCTTGATGCTACCGAGCCCATCACGTGCGACCGACCGTCTCTCGCCGAGCGTGAAACGGATCACCCATTCGAGCGATGACGGAGAGGTTTACGGTTTCAGGCCAAGGGAGTTGAGACCGGCCGTGGTTTCGTACGCACGTCTGTCGATCGGACGAACGCATCGCCCGCGCCGGTAGCCCGACGGCTGGGATGCCAAGCCCGTCGACGCCTCAGCGCACCGCGTTTTCCAGCCACTCCCGGTCGATCTCACCCTCGGCGAGGATGACCGCGGGACCGGTCATCTCGATGGCTCCGTCGGGCCGCTCGGTGATCACGAGCCGTCCGCCGGGCACATCGACGGTGTAAGTCGCCGGAATTCCGGTGACGGCCGGGTCGGCGCCGTCCCGGCGGGCGGTCGCCACGGCGACGGCGCACGCGCCCGTGCCGCAGGAGCGGGTCTCGCCGACGCCACGCTCGTGCACCCGCATCGCCACGTGCCGCGGGCCCCGGTCGGCGACGAACTCCACGTTCACCCCGTCCGGGTAGGCGGTGGCCGGGCGGAACGGCGGCGGGGTGAAGAGGTCACCGGCGTGCGCGAGGTCGTCGACGAAGGCGACCGCGTGCGGGTTGCCCATGTTCACGTTCCGCGCGGGCCAGCTGCGCTCGCCGACGGTCACCGTGACATCCCCTTCGGGGAGGACCGCCTTGCCCATGCCGACGGTGATCTCACCAGGGTCCGAGTCCCCGTTGGTCCCGCTCTTGGCGATGTGCACGGTCTTGACGCCGCCGCGGGTGGCGACGGCGAGGTCACCTTCGGTGACGAGGCCGGCGTGCTGGAGATAGCGTGCGAACACCCGTACGCCGTTGCCGCACATCTCGACGACCGAGCCGTCGCCGTTGCGGTAGTCCATGAACCACTCCGCCTCGGCCGCCATCGCCCGGGCCTCCGGGTGGGCGGCGGAACGCACCACGTGCAGCAGGCCGTCGCCACCGATGCCCGCGCGGCGGTCGCACAGGGCGGCGACGGCGGCCGGGGACAGGTCGAGGGCGTTCTCGGGGTCCGGGACGATCACGAAGTCGTTCTCCGTGCCGTGACCCTTGAGGAAGGCGATCCGCGTGCTCATCCCTCGATCGTACGGGGTGGGTACGACAACCCCGACGTGGACGGGTACGGCGAACCTGACGAGAACCGGTGCGGGGTCCCGGCGCGGACGAGCGCGAAGTGCACCGGCGCGAACGGGTGCGAGGTCCCGGCGCGGACGAGTGCGGCCGAGTGCGAAGAACCCCGAGGCGAACGGCTGCGAGGCCTCACATGGAGGGGCTGCTACGACCCCGACCTGGAGAGGCGCCGACAACCCGACGCGGACGCGAGGGTCAGCGCAGCCGGGCGACGCGCCAGACGGCGAGCACCCCGATCGCGGCGACCAGCACCACGTACATGAGGACCATCCGCCAGTCGGGCCGGCCTCCGGAACCCCGTGGCGGCAGTCCGGGCCAGGTGTAGCCGACCCGGCGCGCGGCCATCATGCCCCAGCCGGCGGCGCAGGAGCAGATCAGCAGGCCGAGCATGGCGATCACCGCGCCGCTGTCGCCGAAGTCGAAGGCGAGCGGGAAGGCGAACATCAGCGAGCCGACCGCCGCGAGGGCCACGATGGGCGCGAGCTGCCAGATACGCAGTCGACGCTGCGGTCGCAGCTCGACCTCGACCTCGGGTCCGCCCGCGAACATCTCCTCGGGCTCGGGGCCGTCCGCGGTCACGCCGCCTGGGATCTCGTCGGGTCCGTCGGGACTCAGTCGGTCACCGTCCTGCTCCGCTTCACCGCTGCCGGTGGTGACGGGCTCGGTGCCTTGTGCGGTGTCGCGAGGGCCGGCCTCCATCGCCACGCGCCCTCCCAACTCGGACTCACTCGGTCGATCGAAGCTCGATGATGGCATGGCGCAACAGGCCTGGATGACGGCCTGGGCGTCCCGATGCCATGACGTGATCAGGCTGTAACCGGTCGTTCGACCAACGCCAGCGCAAGGTGCGGAAGTTCCGTGAGGTCCGCCGCGGCCCCACTCAACCAGTGCACCCGCGGATCGCGCCTGAACCACGAATCCTGACGGCGCGCGAAGCGCTTGGTGGCACGGACGGTCTCCGCACGCGCCACGTCCTGCGTGCACTCCCCCGCGAGCGCCGTGAGCACCTGCTGGTAGCCGAGCGCGCGCGACGCCGTACGCCCCTCACGCAGTCCAACCGCCTCCAGCGCGCGGACCTCGTCGACGAGCCCCGCGTCCCACATCCGGTCGACCCGGCGCGCGATGCGCTCGTCGAGCTCGGGGCGGGCCACGTCGACACCGATCTGCACGGTGTCGTAGACGGAGTCGTGCCCGGGGAGGTTGGCGGTGAAGGGCCGGCCGGTGATCTCGATGACCTCCAGGGCCCGGACGATACGGCGGCCGTTGCCGGGCAGGATCGCCTGGGCGGCCTCGGGGTCGGCGGCGGCCAGACGCGCGTGCAGCGCGCCGGAGCCGCGCAAGGTGAGCTCCTCCTCCAGCCGGGCCCTGACCTCGGGGTCCGTGCCGGGGAACTCCAGGTTGTCGACGGCTCCCCGGACGTAGAGACCGGAGCCGCCGACCAGGATCGGCCAGCGCCCCTGGGCGAGCAGCGCGTCGATCCGTTCCCGGGCGAGCCGCTGGTACTCGGCGACCGAGGCGGTGACGGACACGTCCCAGACGTCGAGGAGGTGGTGCGGGACGCCGGCGCGTTCCTCGGGCGTCAGCTTGGCGGTGCCGATGTCCATCCCTCGGTAGAGCTGCATGGAGTCGGCGTTGACGACCTCGCCGCCGAGCCGCTGGGCCAGGAAAACGCCCAGATCGGACTTTCCGGCCGCGGTGGGTCCGACGACGGCGATGACTCGGGGGGCGAGGGGTGCGCTGCTCACCGCCCCAGTCTCGCAAACCTCCGGGACTGCTCTCGAACGAGTTAGGTGACGGCACCCGTTCGCCCTCGTTGCCCGTTGCGAGGTTCCGGCCGCCGATTTACCGATGGCGGCGACCCGGGCGACGCAATCGGACGCACCGGGTGACGCGGAATTTCGCCCGCACGAGTAACGTATGGAGTGGATATGGGTGTTTTTGCGCGACTTCTTGGGAAGTCGAAGGCCACGAAGGAGACCACCGGGCAGGCCACCGGAGAGGCGGGCCGCGCGTCGGCAGCCACCGAGGAGCAGGCCGACGCGGTGGCGGCTGTGTCCGAGGTGACGGTGGCGGAGAGCGCCGCGGTGGCGACGGGGTCGGAGCGGGACCGGGACGCGTCGGAAGTGACGAAGGAGGTCGTCGACGCGGTGGAGGCCGACGGGGGCGACGAGGTCGCCGCGGCCGACGGTGTCGAGATCCCGAAGCAGCAGTCCGCCGAGGAAGCGGCCGACAGTGAGGTCGGTGAGAGCGCCCGCAGGTAACTGTCCGGCGAGGGAAGGTGACCCATGGGTCTGATGGATAATTTCAAGGCCAAGCTCGCCCCGGCCAAGGACAAGGTCTCGGACCTCGCGCAGCAGCACGGGGACAAGATCCAGCATGGCCTGGACAAGGCCGCCAAGGCGGTCGACGAGAAGACCAAGGGCAAGTACAGCGACAAGATCCAGACGGGCACCGGCAAGGCCAAGGGCGCCATGGACCGCCTCGCGCACAAGGAGGGCCCGGAAGCGGGCGGTGGCACCTTCGGTCCGGAGGCGGGCGGCGGCAGCGTCGGCCCGGAGCGGGGCGGCGGCAGCGCCACCCCGCCGGGAACACCGCCACCGGCTCCCTGAACGGCACGGCACGACGACCGGCGGACGGCCGGGGCGCTCCGGCGCTCGCGGCCGCCCGCCGTCGGGCCACCAGCGTCAGTGTCAGTGACCGTCGGCCTCCACGACCGACACGGCCTCCACGACCGCCCCGGCAGCGGCGAACCCGCGTCCGTCCCCCGCGGCGCCTGCCCTTCGGCCCCTACGACCAGGCCGCGACCACGTACCCCACGCCGTACGGCGCGTCCTCGTACAGCAGGGTGCCGGTGAGACCCGCGTCCTCGGCCGCTCCGGCCAAAACCTGCCAGGTGGCCCGGCCGGATGCCTTGAGTTCGTACGCCAGCTCGACGTCCAGCGCCTTGAGGGCCGCGACGTCCGCCGCTCCCAGCGCTCGCGCGGCCTCGGCGTCGAACGGCTCGGCCCGCTCGTCGAGATAGCCCGGTGCCTTCAGCGTCCGGCAGGCGCTGGCGTCGCCCATCACCAGCAGCGCCACCCGCTCCGCTCCCGCGACGACATCACGCCCCGATTGGATACACCGCTCAGCCGCCAGCGGTTCCCCCACGCCGAGCCCCTCGACCGGCGCGGCCGACCACCCGGTCCGCTCCAGCAGCCACGCGGCCACCGAGAGGGAGGGCGGCAGGGCGCGCCCCGCGGGCGTTTCACCCTCCCGGCCGGAGGTCGCGCCGTCCCGGCCCGGCACCGCGAGGCCCGGTCCGGACGTCGTGTCGTCCCAGTCCCCCGCGACACCCTCGCGTTCTGGCGTCATGTCGGGCTCCGGGTCCGGCGTCACATCGAGCCGCACGCGGCCCAGCGTCACATCGAGATCGACGCCGAAACCGCGGAACGACCCCCGCGCGCCCTCCGGGTGCGGGCCGCGCCCGCCCTGCTCGGCGGGCCCGACGACCACGAGCCGGTCCGGGCGGGCGGCGGCGAGCACTCCCAGGGCGTCCACGCAGGCGGCACGGGCCGCGTCCAGTTCGGCCGCGGCGCCCGTGGCGACCTCGGGCACGAGCAAGGGCGGACAGGGACAGACGGCGGCGGCGACAAGCATGACCCGCAGGGTAGCCGAGCGTTCGCCGACGGCCGGGCCCAGCGGTCAGTCGCAGCCGCAGCCGCTGCCCGTGGCCACCGGCAGCGGGGCCGGCACGCCGATCCTGGGCAATCCGAGCATGACGCCGGCCGACTTGGCCGCCTTCTCGACGTTGCGCTTCTCCCAGGCGTCCCCCGCGCGCGTGGAGCGCACGTCGAGGACCGCGCCCTCGGCGAGGAGGTGGTGCGGGGCGGCGTACGTGATCTCGACGGTGACCACGTCACCGGGGCGTACGTCCTGCTCGGGCTTGGTGAAGTGGACCAGGCGGTTGTCGGCGGCGCGGCCGGACAGGCGGTGGGTGGCGCCGTCCTTGCGGCCCTCGCCCTCGGCGACCATCAGTTCCACGGTGCGGCCGACCTGCTTCTTGTTCTCGTCCCAGGAGATCTCCTCCTGGAGGGCGACCAGTCGCTCGTAGCGCGCCTGGACGACCTCCTTGGGGATCTGGTCGTCCATCGTCGCGGCCGGGGTGCCGGGACGCTTGGAGTACTGGAAGGTGAACGCCTGCGCGAACCGCGCCTCGCGCACCACGTGCATCGTCTGCTCGAAGTCCTCCTCGGTCTCGCCGGGGAAGCCCACGATGATGTCGGTGGTGATCGCGGCGTGCGGGATGGCCGCCCGCACCTTCTCGATGATCCCGAGGTAGCGCTCCTGACGGTAGGAGCGGCGCATCGCCTTGAGGATCGGGTCCGAACCGGACTGCAACGGCATGTGCAGCTGCGGCATCACGTTCGGCGTCTCGGCCATGGCGGCGATGACGTCGTCCGTGAAGTCGCGCGGGTGCGGGGAGGTGAAGCGGACCCGCTCCAGTCCCTCGATGGGCCCGCAGGCCCGCAACAGCTTGCTGAAGGCCTCGCGGTCGCCGATGTCGGAGCCGTACGCGTTGACGTTCTGGCCGAGCAGGGTGATCTCGGAGACGCCCTCGCCGACCAGCGCCTCGATCTCGGCGAGGATGTCGCCGGTGCGGCGGTCCTTCTCCTTGCCGCGCAGCGCCGGGACGATGCAGAAGGTGCACGTGTTGTTGCAGCCCACGGAGATCGACACCCAGGCCGCGTAGGCGCTCTCACGCCGGGTCGGCAGCGTGGAGGGGAACGCCTCCAGCGACTCGGCGATCTCGACCTGCGCCTCCTCCTGGACGCGGGCGCGCTCCAGCAGGACCGGCAGCTTGCCGATGTTGTGCGTACCGAAGACGACGTCCACCCAGGGCGCCTTCTTCACGATGGTGTCGCGGTCCTTCTGCGCGAGACAGCCGCCGACCGCGATCTGCATGCCGGGGCGCTTCGTCTTCATCGGCGCGAGACGGCCGAGGTTGCCGTAGAGCCGGTTGTCGGCGTTCTCCCGGACGGCGCACGTGTTGAAGACGACGACGTCCGCGTCCCCGTCCGCGTCGTCGGCGGCGCGCACGTAACCGGCGTCCTCCAGCAGCCCGGACAATCGCTCGGAGTCATGGACGTTCATCTGACACCCGTAGGTGCGGATCTCATAGGTCATCGAGGATCGAACGTCCACTGCCGGGCTCCGGTGGCTGCTGCTGGTCATGGCTCAAGGGTAGGCGGTCCCCGAAGGCCCCCGGCCCGTCGCGATCAGGCGCCCGGGCCCCGGGAGCCGACCATCAGCTGGAGCAGGTCCCTCAGGCCGCGCCGCTGCGACGGGTCCAGGGCGACCAGCGGATCGCTCGCGAAGCGCAGGCGGGTACGGAGGTCCCGCGCGGCCGCCCGGCCGGTTTCGGTGGCGGCGATGCGCTTGATCCGCCGGTCGGCGGGGTCGGGCACGCGTCCGACCAGACCGCGGCTCTGCAACCGGTCCACCATCCCGGTGAGGTTGGAGGGGTCCGCGCCCACGCGTTCGGCGATCCGCCGCATGGGCAGGGGCTCGTCCAGCGCGAGCAGCACCTTGACCTGCTGCGGCGTGATGCCGTGATGGGCCGCGGCGGTCTCGTACTCGCGGTTGTAGCGGTCGGTGATCTTCGCGAAGAGGGCGATCACCTCGGCGGTGAGCTGGTCGGGGGCGTCCATGGCGGAATTCTAGGTCAGCTGATCCGACACCACCATGGTTGACAATGATGGTGGTAGTCCATAACTATCTATCACCAGTACACGGCAGTTCCGGCCCGAAGGCCGCCAGGCCGCCAGGCCACAAAGCCACAAGCCGCCTCGGCAGTCTCCGAAGCCCAGCCACGGCAGAAGCCCAGCCACCGCAGAAAGGCAGCCAGCCATGTCCACCAACACCGTCCTGATCACCGGTACCTCCTCCGGGATCGGCCTCGAAGCCGCCGTCGCCGCCGCGCGCGCCGGATGGACCACGATCGCCACGCTGCGTGATCCGCAGCGGGCCGGCGCGCTGCGCGCCGCCGCGGACCGGGCCGGGGTCACGCTCGACATCCGTCAGCTCGACGTCACCGATCCGGCCTCGGTGACGGCCGCGGTCGAGGGCGTCGTCGCCGACCACGGCCGGCTCGACGCGCTGATCAACAACGCCGGCGCAGGTCACGTCGGCACGATCGAGAACGAGACGGTCGACGACGTGCGCCGGGTGATGGAGGTCAACTTCTTCGGCGTCGTGCAGACCACCAAGGCCGCGCTGCCCCACCTGCGCGCGGCCGGCGGCAGGCTGATCACCGTCACGTCGGTCGGCGGGGTCGTCGGCCAGCCGTTCAACGAGGCCTACTGCGCCGCAAAGTTCGCGGTCGAGGGCTTCATGGAGAGCCTCGCCCCGGTGGCGGGCAAGCTCGGCGTGACCGTCTCGGTCGTCGAACCCGGCGCGGTGGCCACCGAGTTCGTCAACAACATCGGCCTCGACCCGGAGGCTCTGTTCGCCGCCGCGGGCGACTACGCGGAGCCGCTCCAGAAGTACGTCGCCCGTACCCAGGGCCAGTTCGCCCATTCCGCCCAGACCCCGGAGCAGGCCGCCGTCACCGTGATCGAGGCGCTCACCGCCGAGCGGCCCGCGTTCCGGCTCCAGACCTCCGAGTGGGCGCGTGCCTTCACCGCCACCAAGCTCGCGGACAACGACGGCTCGGCCGTCGTGACGCTGACCGGCGGCTACCTGGGCTGACCGGCTGACAGCGTCCCGCCGGCTCAGGCCAGCCACATCCCGATCGTGTCATCGCCCCCGCAGAGCGCGCGCGGTTTCCCCGGTGCGCTCGCGGAGCAGGACGCGGAGTGTGTTGGCGTGCTCGTAGCCGACTTTGCGGGCGATGAGCTCCAGCGGGAGACGGGTGGTGCGCAGCAGATGTGAGGCGCGCTCGACCCGAAGGTCCCGGACGAAGCCGACGGGGGACGTACCGAGCGTGCGGCGCACGGCGCGCTGGAGCGTGCGCTCGCTCACGCCGATGGCTCGCGCGCCCTGGGCGATCGAGATCGGCTCGTCCAGGTGGACCCGGGCCCAGCGCTCGAACTCCGCCAGGACCGGATCGCTCTGCGCAAGGGCCGCGGAGATGGTGTACGCCGCCTGGGACGGGCGCTCGTCAATGACCAGATAGCGGGCGACCAGATCCGCCACGGCCGGACTGCTCATCCGCACGATCGCGAGGGCGAGGTCGACGTGGCCGAAGGCCGCACCGGCCGTGGTCACGCCCTCCGACGTGGTGACCATGCGGCTCTCGTCCACGACGACCGCCGGGTAGCGCTTGCGGAAGTACGGCGCGAGCCACCAACTCGTCGTGGCGCGGCGCCCGTCGAGGACTCCCGACTCGGCCAGCAGGAACGTGCCCGTGCAGGCGGACGCGACGGGCGTGCCGCGTTCGCGGGTCGCGGCCACCATCCGTCGTACGGACGACGAGTCGGGGCCCGAGACATGCGCGATCAGCGCGTCGGGCCGCCGTTCGGCGAGCGCGGGCACCAGCAGCAGATCCGCGTCCACCACCGTGCCGACAGGGCGCGTCTCGACGACATGTCCCGCGCCCGTACGGATCCGGCGGCGGAAGCCGACCGTCGAGACGTTCCAGGCGGGCGGCGGCTCGGGGATCTCGTGCCGCATGCCGTTCGCCCCTTCGAGTACATCGAGCAGGGAAGCGAGGCCGGAGTCGAAGACCCCGTCGTAGGCCAGCACAGCTACGTCCATGTCGGAAACGATATCGGACGCGTCGTTTCCGACACTGGGAGCGGCCTGTGGGAGCGACCTAGATTCCTCGGTGTCCACAGGAGACCAACCACAGGAGCGCACCATGACGACACTCGGACTGCTGGCACGGATCGAGGCCAAGCCTGAGTACGCCGACAAGGTCGGGGCACTGCTGAGCGACGCGTCGCAGCTCGCGCGGCAGGAGGAACACACCGTCACCTGGTTCGCGTTCCGGCAGGGCCCCACCACCTTCGGCGTCTTCGACACCTTCGAGGACGAGCAGGGCCGTCAGGGACATCTCCAGGGCGCGATCGCCGCCGCGTTGATGGACGCCGCCCAGACCATGCTGAGCGAGGCGCCGGACATCCGGCCCGTCGATGTCCTGGCGGTCAAGCTCCCCTGATCCCGGCGGCCGCACGGCCCTGACCCCGGTGGCGCCGGGCGGCGGCGCGGCATCCACGCCGCCGCCCGGCCCCCCGCCCCTCGACGCCGGCCCCCGAGAAGGACCGGCAAAGGACAGAAGGACAGGACAGAACGATGACGCAGTCCGCCACCCCACATCGCACCACCACCGGCGACGCATCCGCCGGGACGGAGCTCCCGGCCGGGACCCGCTCACGCACCCACACCTGGCGGCCCCCACAGGGCTACGCGGTCGCCGGTGACCGTACGGGGCTTCAGCTGATCCGTATGAGCCTGGACGGTCTGCTGCCCGAGGCCCCGATCTGCGGAACCCTCGGCTTCCGGCTGGTGGAGGCCGAGGAGGGACGGGCCGTCTTCGAGGGCGAGCCCGGGGAGCACCTGTTCAACCCCATGGGCACGGTCCACGGTGGCTATATGGCCACCCTGCTCGACTCCGCGCTCGGTACCGCCGTACTCACCGCCCTGCCGGCCCGGCGCGCGTACACCACCGTCCAGCTCGGCGTGAACATGGTCAGGCCGGTGTTCGCCACGACCCCGACGCTGCGCTGCGAGGGCAGCGCCATCCACGTCGGCCGCACCACGGCGACCGCCGAAGCCCGGCTCGTCGGAGCCGACGACGGCAGGCTGTACGCGCACGGAACGGCCACCTGCGCCGTGTTCGCGCTGCCCGAAACCGGCTGAACGGCCGGCCGACGCCCCGCCTCACGGGCAGCCGGGCAGCCGGAGAGCCGGACAGCCACACACTCCCCTCACGGACACCCGGAGTGCGCGAGTCCGTGAGTGCGCTCACGGATCGATGAGTCCCGCCCGGATCGCGTACCGCGTGAGTTCGAGTCGGTCACGCATGCCGAGCTTGTGCAGCAGGTTCGCGCGGTGCCGTTCGACCGTCTTCGCGCTGATGAAGAGCAGTTCGCCGATCTCCTTCGAGGTGTGTCCCTCGGCGACGAGCTTGAGAATCTCCTCCTCGCGGTCGGTGACGACCCGCTCGGGCAGGCCGTCGCCGCGGTGCAGCCGGTCCAGGTAGGAACGGACCAGCGCCCGCTCCGCGCCCGGGTAGATGAACGGCTCGTCACGCACCGCCGCCCGGCAGGCCTCCACCAGGTCGCGGTCGGCGACCGACTTCAGGACGTAGCCGACGGCCCCGGCGCGGAGCGCCTCGAAGAAGTACTGCTCGTTGTCGTACATCGTCAGAATCAGGATGCGCAGGTCCGGCAGACGGCGGGAGAGCTCGCGGGCCGCCTGCAGTCCGGTCATCCGAGGCATGGCGATGTCGAGGACGGCCAGGTCGACGTCGCCGGCGCGGGCCCGCGCCACCGCCTCGGCGCCGTCGCCCGCCTCGGCGACGACCGTGAGATCCGGTTCGCCCTCCAGGATGAGGCGCACTCCGCGTCGTACGAGCGTGTGGTCGTCGGCGAGGAGCACCCGGATCGGGGCGGCGGCGGGCGTCATCGGTCTCCTTCGGCCGGGGGCACGGTGGGCGGCGCGTGGGCGCTTTCAGACGTGGGCGCGGCGAGCGACGCGTAGGCGCCTTCGGACGAGGGTGCGGTCGGTGGCACGTGGGCTCTCGATGTGAGCGGGACTCGCAGGCGGATCTCGGTGCCCCGCTCGTCGGGTGCGGCTCCCAGAGACAGCGCCGCGCCGACCAGCAGAGCCCGTTCGCGCATGCCGTGGATACCGGCTCCCTCCCGCGCCGCCGCAAGGCCCGTGCCGTTGTCGCGGACGAGCAGTTCGACGCCGTCGGCGACGGGACGGAGCCGGATCTCGGCCCGGTCGGCACCGGAGTGCCGGACGGTGTTGGTGAGGCCTTCCTGGGCGACCCGGTAGAGCACGAGCTCCACCTCCTCGGTCAGCGGGGGCAGTTCGCCCGGGACCTGATGGCGTACGGCCAGTCCTCGCGTGGTGAACTCGGCCGCGAGCGAGCGCAGGGCGCTGGCCAGGCCCAGTTCCTCCAGTACGCCGGGGCGCAGCCGACGGGCCACGCGGCGGATCTCGTCGAGGCCGGAGCGCGTGGCCTCCTGCGCCTGGCGCACCTCCTCGCGCAGTTCCTCGGGCGCGCGGTCCGCGACCCGCTTGAGCTGGAGGAGCACGGCGGTCAGCGTCTGCCCGACCTCGTCGTGGAGCTCCCGGGCGATGCGCCGGCGCTCGCGCTCCTGCGCGGACAGCGCCCGGGCCGCGCTGGTGGCGCGCTCGCTCCCGAGCCGGTCGAGCATCGTGTTGTACGTCGTGATCAGCTCCGCCGCCTCCGCGGGACCCGCGACGGAAGCGTGCGGCCCTGGGTGCAGCAGATCGGCGGTGGCCATGGCGCGGCCGAGGCGTCGCAGCGGGGCGAGCCCGATCCGCAGCACGACCGCGTTGCCCACCAGGAGTGCCGCGAGGCCCCCGACGACGACCAGCGCCTCGTTCGCCAGTACCGGGGTCGACACGGTGACCGGGCCCAGCAACAGGGCGGCGGCCGCGACCAGGCCCGTGGCGTTGAGGGAGAAGATCCGCCAGAACAGCGACATGGTCCCGCCGCCGCCTCTCACCACGTTCGCGTACGCGTTCCCGCCGCCGACGTGCTCGTTCCGGACGTCCGCGTACTCGTTCCCGTTGTTCGCCGTCCCAGCGACCGGCACAGCCTCCACCAGCCTCTCCGTCCCCCGCCGGTCGTGTCCATCCGTCATCACACCCATGTCGTCACGGTACGGGCGGATGGCAGCATGGCGGCTCCGAGCACCCGTGAACGACCAGCCGGAACGCCGGCAAACCGGCGGGGGCAACCCGCGAGTACAACCAGTCGGAACGACAGCAAGCCAGCGGGGACAACCCGCGAGCACGACCAGCCAGCACGACCGGAAAGTACGACCAGCAAGGGGAAGAAACGTGTCTGCTCCACGCCTCCGAGCGACGCCGCTGCCAGGCATCGGGGTCCAGTACGACCTGGTGACGCGAGAACAGCGCCATCTGTCGGTGGTGGCGCACCGCGACGGCACGCGCACGGTGAACATGTACCGGACCGACGATCCCGACTCCTGCGCCCACTCCCTGCGGATGACCGGCGCGGAGGCGGGGGCACTGATCGACGCGCTGAAGCCGACCCACCACAGCGCGAGCCTGCTGTACACCACGGACCTGGGGCTGGTGGCCGAGCGCATCGAGGTCGCGGCCACCTCGCACTGGAACGGCCGTCTGCTGGGCGACACCCGGATGCGGACCGAGACCGGCGCGTCGATCGTGGCGGTGCTGCGGCGGGCCGAGGCCATCCCGTCACCGACGCCTGACTTCCGGCTGGCGGGCGGCGACACCCTGATCGTCATCGGCACCCGTGAGGGCGTCGACACGGCGGCGACGATTCTGGGGCGGGAGTGAACGGGTGCACTCCGCGGTGCTGCTGATCGAGTTCGGTTCCATCATCCTGGCGCTCGGGCTGCTCGGGCGGTTCGCCGCCCGCTTCCAGTTCTCGCCCATCCCGCTGTACCTGCTCGCCGGGCTGGCCTTCGGTGAGGGCGGGCTGCTGCCGCTCGGCGCGAGCGAGGAGTTCGTCGCCACCGGCGCCGAGATCGGCGTCATCCTGCTGCTGTTGATGCTCGGCCTGGAGTACACGGCGAGCGATCTGGTCTCCAATCTCAAGGCCCACTACCCGTCCGGTCTCGTCGACTGCGCGCTCAACGCGCTGCCGGGCGCGGCGGCCGCTCTGCTGCTGGGGTGGGGTCCGGTGGCCGCCGTGGTACTGGCGGGCGTCACCTGGATCTCGTCGTCCGGGGTGATCGCCAAGGTGCTCGGTGACCTGGGCCGGGTCGGCAACCGGGAGACCCCGGTGATCCTGAGCGTCCTGGTCCTGGAGGACCTGGCGATGGCGGTGTACCTGCCCATCGTCACCGCGCTGGTCGCCGGGGCGGGGCTGGCGGCCGGGAGCGTCACGCTGGCGATCGCGCTGGGCGCCGCCGGGCTGGTGCTGTTCCTCGCCGTCCGCTACGGCCGGGTCATCTCCCGTTTCGTCTCCAGCGACGACCCGGAGAAGCTGCTGCTCGTCGTCCTGGGGCTGACCATTCTGGTCGCGGGCGTGGCGCAACAGCTCCAGGTGTCGGCGGCTGTGGGCGCCTTCCTGGTGGGGATCGCGCTGTCCGGGGAGGTCGCGGAGGGCGCGCACACACTGCTGAGCCCCTTGCGCGACCTCTTCGCCGCGGTCTTCTTCGTCTTCTTCGGGCTGCACACGGATCCGGCCAGTATTCCTCCGGTGCTGCTGCCCGCCCTCGCGCTGGCCGCCGTCACCACGGCGACGAAGATCGCCACCGGGTACTGGGCGGCACGGCGCGCGGGAATCTCCGTGAAGGGACGCTGGCGGGCGGGCGGCGCGTTGGTGGCGCGCGGCGAGTTCTCGATCGTCATCGCGGGCCTGGCCGTCACGGCGGGCATCGAGCCGTCCCTGGGCCCGCTGGCCACGGCGTACGTCCTCATCCTCGTCGTCCTCGGCCCGCTCACCGCGCGCTATACGGAGCCCCTCGCGGCCCTGTGGAGCCGGCGCGCCGCGGCGCGGCGGACCGTCCGAGGCGAGGCCGCGCCCGCGCCCGCGCCGGAGGAGGAGGCGCGGGCACAGACACCGGTGGGCGACTGACGCCGGTGGGTGCCGGGCGACGGCTGGTGACACGGCCGGTGACAGGCGACGGCCGGCGGCGGAGAAGGGTCGATGACGGACGCCCACCCTTGGCACACGCCGGTCGGTGACGGACACCGGCCCACGACCGCCGCCGGTCACCAGCGAACACCAGCCCATGACCTCCACCGGTCGACGACCGACGCCGGCCGGTGACCGACGCCGATCCCCGGCCGACGCCCCTCAGGGACTAACCCCGGACTCCCCCCACAGACGCCGATCCCTGACTGCCCCCCCCCGGTCGCAGGCAAGCAAGGCCGAGGCACCCGCGACAGCCCGGAATTCGTGCCACGGCGGCACCGAGCCGCATCCGGTGACGCCGTGTCACAGATCACACACAGCTGTGGCCGGATTGTGGAGCTCCCTTGGAGCGCCCGTGGCATGCTCATGCCTTATTACCGGACAGTAATACTCGCCGGTATCTCCTTGTCACCCCCCACCACCCCCCAGGACTGACCTTGCGCAGACGCACGAGGCGTTGGCACACGCGTGCCCTCATGCCCGTACTGACCACGGCCGCCCTTCTCCTCGCCGCCGGCTGCTCCTCGCCCCCGCGGGAGACCGGCCGTGCGGCCGCGGAACCCGGCGGGCAGGCCACCGCGGTTGACGGCGACGCCTCTTCCGCTCGCTCCCTCGCGGTGGCCGCCGCGCCCACCGGCACCGCGACCGCCACCGCGCACCCTGGCCGTTCCGGTGGACAGGCCGCCCGCAGTACGACGCTCACCGTGAGCTCGTACGACAGCAGGACCCGCCGTGCCGTCATCGCGTCGAAGGGTGCGGCCCGGCCGTCTCCCTCGGCCACGGCGTCGGCCTCCCCCGGCCCCACCGGGACGCCCCACCGCGCCGCCGTGGGCGACGTCATCGCCAGTGCCCCCGCGCCCGGCGCACCGCGCGGGCTGCTCGCCAAGATCACCAAGGTGGTCGGCGAGACGGACACCGGCACGGAGGTGCAGACCGAGCCGGCCGCCCTCAACGCCCTGCTCGGCGACGACACGGCACGCGGCACCGTGCCGGTCGACCCCGCCTCCTTCGACGTCGAGAAGCTGCTGCCCGACGTCGACCTCTCGTGGACCAGGACGGGCGACGTCCACGTCGGCCCGGAGGGCGCCGCGGTACCGCTCGGCAGCCTGCGGCTGGACGTGCGGGCCGAGGTGCCCACGGCCGCGGGCGCGCCGGCGTCCGCCACCGCCTCGGTCTCCGGCTACGTACAGGTCGCCCCGCAGGTCGACTTCCGCTACGGCGGCGAGGGCGTCGACGCCACGCCCGGCTCGGCCTACCTGGGCGTGTCCGGCGACTGGACCTCGGGCTGGGCCCTCAAGGGCCGGGCCGCGGCCGCCACCACGCCGCTGCGGATCCCGTTCGCCAAGCTCCACGCGGACCCCGTGCTCCAGGTCGGCCCCGTCCCGGTCGTGGTCAACCTGGACCTGACCTGCTACGTGCAGATCAGCGGCGACGGCACCGTCACCGTGGACGTGGAGCAGAGCCTCAAGGGCGACTTCAAGGCGGGCGGCACCTTCTCCGCCGCCAAGGGCTGGACCCCGGTCAGCGACTCCGACATGACGAGCACTCCCGTACGGACCTCGGTCAGCACCGCGGGCGCCGTGAAGGCGGCGCTCGGCGCGCAGGCCTTCGTCGGCCTGTACGGCAGTGTGGGCGTCGCCGCCGATCTCGCGCCCTATGTGCGCGGCGAGGCCACCGGCACGGTCACCGGCACGGACGCGACCCTGGACGCGAACGCCGTCTGGGCCGTGTACGGCGGCGTCGACCTGAGCGGCACGCTGCGGATCCAGCTGTCGGTGTTCGGCACGCCCGTGCTCGGGCGGGACATCCCGCTGGGCACCCTGCACCGGGAGTGGAAGCTGGCGGCCGGCGGCACGCCGTAGCCGTACGCGTGAGCTGTGCCGCCGGGTGACTCACGCCTGAAACCGCGCCGCCAGGTGCCGTACGCGTACGTGCCGGACCGCGCCGTCAGGGACCCAGCCCTGGCGGCGAGGTGCCGCACGTGTAGGTGTCAGACCGCGCCGTCGGGCACCCAGCCCTGGCGGCGCAGCACGGCCGACACGTCGGGCGCCTCGTAGTGCTCGCCCTTGAGGACCTTGCCGTCCGCGCGGCGGGCCACCTGGCCGTCGGGGCCGAGCTTGGTCATGTTGGAGCGGTGGATCTCGGCGATCACCGCGTCGAGGTCGATCCCGTGGACGAGGGCCGTGCCGTACGCCACATAGACGACGTCGGCCAGTTCGTGGGCGAGGCTGTCGAGCGGGCCCTCGACCGAGACCTCGGCCACCTCGGCGGCCTCCTCCGCGAGCAGCTCGCCCCGGTGCGCGGCGAGCTCGGCGGACACCCGCGTCGGTCTGCTGCGGGTGTCCAGCCCGAAGGCGCGGTGGAACTCACGGACCAGGTCGGCGGGCGAGGAACTCATGGATCCGACTCTACCGATCACCACTGACACCCCAGCCGGACAAGACCCCCCTGGCCGTCACCGCACCTGTACTGGCAGGATCGCGGCCATGTCCAAGGTGTTCCCCCGTATCGGCAGGCGCCGGGCCCTCCAGGGCGCGACCGCCGGTTTCGTGGCGCTCGGACTGCTCCTGTGGTGGCTGTTGCCCCTCGGCGAGGAGCCGCCGGGCGGGACGATCTCCCTGAGCACGGGGACACCGAGCGGGGTCTACCAGGAGTACGGCAAGCTGCTGCGCGCCGAGTTGGACAGGGACATGCCGAACTTGACGGTGAACCTCCAGACCAGCGACGGGTCGCAGGAGAACGTCGCGCGCGTGGCGTCCGGCCAGGCCGACTTCACCATCGCCGCGGCCGACGCGGTGGAGACGTACGAACTGCACCGCGGCAAGGGTGCCGCCCGGCTGCGCGGGATCGCCCGCCTCTACGACGACTACGTGCAGATCGCCGTCGCGCGCGAGTCGCGCATCGACTCCGTCGCCGACCTCAAGGGCAAGCGCGTGGCCATAGGGCCGCCGGAGTCCGGGGTGCGCCTCATCGCCAACCGGGTGCTCGGGGCGGCGGGCATCGACGTGCGCAAGGACATCACCCCCGAGTCCGACGGCATAAGCACCGCGCCCGAGCGGCTGAAGTCGGGGGACATCGACGCGTTCTTCTGGTCGGGCGGCCTGCCGACGGAGGGCGTGAGGAAGCTCGCCGACGACTTCTCCATCCGGTTCGTCCCGATCGAGCCCGAGCTCGTGACGCGGCTGCACACCGAGGGCGACGCCACCCGGTACTACCGCGCGACCAACATGCCGGAGTCGGCCTACCCCACCGTGCAGAACGGGTCGGTCGTGCCCACGATGGCGGTGTCCAACCTGCTGATCACCCGCACGGACCTGGACCCTCGGCTCATCGAGTGGGTCACCCGAACCGTGATCAAGAGCCGGGACGGCATCGGCGCCCACGTCCACTCGGCGCAGCTCGTCGACCTGCGCACGGCGATCTACACCGACCCGCTCCAGCTCCACGAGGGCGCCCGGCGCTACTACCGGTCGGTCAAGCCGTAGGCCTCGACCTCGGTACCGTCACCGTCACCCGCAGCCCGTGCGGCTCGTGGTGGTCGTAGGCGATCGCGCCGCCGCCCGCCTCCAGCAGCACCCGGGAGATGGACAGACCGAGTCCGGAGCCCTTGACGTTCTGATGGCGGCCGCTGCGCCAGAACCGGTCGCCGACGCGGCCGAGTTCGTCCTCGGTCAGACCGGGGCCGTTGTCGGTGACGACGACGGTCGAGGTCTCGCCGTTGGAGGCGACGGTCACCTCGACGCTCTGGTCCTCGGGCGTGAACTTCACCGCGTTGTCGATCACCGCGTCCAGCGCGCTGGACAGGGTGATCGGGTCCGCCCAGGCCGTGGTGGGCGGGCAGTCGCCCACCAGCCGTACGCCCTTGGCCGTGGCGGTCGGCGACCAGGCCTCGACGCGCTCGGCGGTCAGCGCGCCGATGTCGGTGAGCGTCAGGTCCGCCTCGGCGTGCTCGGCGAGCGCCAGGTCGAGCAGGTCGTCCAGGACCTGCGCGAGGCGCTTGCCCTCGGTCTGGACCGAGGCGATCTCCTCGTTGCCCTCGGGCAGTTCGAGGGCGAGCAGTTCGATACGCAGCAGCAGCGCCGCGAGCGGATTGCGCAACTGGTGCGAGGCGTCGGCGACGAAGGCGCGCTGCTGCTCCAGCACGTCCTCGACGTTGTCCGCCATCTCGTTGAACGACCGGGCCAGCCGCCTGAGTTCCGGCGGACCACCGGCCGCCGCGACCCGGGACTTCAGCCGCCCGGTGGCGATGTCGTGGGTGGTGGCGTCCAGGATCCGTACCGGCCTGAGGACCCATCCGGTCAGCCGCAGGGCGGCGCCGACGGCGAGCAGCATCGCGGCGAACTCGCCCGCGGCGATCACCATCCAGCCGTGCAGGATCCGCGAACGCATCGCCCCGGTGGGCGAGTCGGTGACGACGACCGCGACGACGTCGCCGTCCCGGATGACCGGTGACGCGACGACCAGTTGACGACGGTCCCAGGGCCAGACCTGCTGCGGATCGTGGCTACGACGGCTGAGCAACGCCTCCCCGAAGGCCTCCCGCACCTCACCCGTCTGGGGGAGGAACCAGTCGGCGGGCGCCTGAGCCATGGGGGTGTCGGTGCGGTAGTAGACACCGGCACGAATGCCGTAGACCTCGTAGTAGCTGGCGAGTTCGTTGTTGAGCGTCTCCTTGCGCTCGTCCTTGGCCATGGGACGCGAGCCGCCGGGCACCTCGGTGACGTACTGGGCGAGGGCCGCGAAGCGGGCGGTGTCGTCGATGCGGTCGACGACGACCTTCTGCTGCTGGGCCGCGGCCACACTGGCGGCGAGCGGAATGCCGAGCGCGAGCAGCACGGCCGCCATCAGGACGATGAGCAGCGGCAGCAGACGTGTGCGCAAACCGTCCCCGCTAGGCGGCCGGGGCGACGAGCCGGTAGCCCACGCCGCGCACGGTCTCGATCAGGGCGGGCATGCGCAGTTTGGCCCGCAGGGACGCCACGTGCACCTCCAGGGTGCGGCCCGTGCCCTCCCAGCTGGTGCGCCAGACCTCGCTGATGATCTGCTCGCGGCGGAAGACCACACCGGGGCGCTGGGCGAGCAGCGCGAGGAGGTCGAACTCCTTGCGGGTAAGTTGGACGACCGAACCGTCCACGCTGACCTGGCGGGTGGGCAGTTCGATGTGCACGGGGCCCAGGCGCAGCGCGGTGTCGGCGCCCCCGGGGGTGTCCTCGTGCACCGCGCGCCGGCTGACGGCGTGGATCCGGGCGAGCAGTTCGCCGGTGTCGTAGGGCTTCACCACGTAGTCGTCGGCGCCGAGGTTGAGGCCGTGGATGCGCGAACGCACGTCGGAACGGGCGGTGACCATGATCACCGGAGTGCTCGTGCGCTTGCGGATCTTGCCGCACACCTCGTAACCGTCCTGGTCGGGCAGCCCGAGGTCGAGCAGGACGACACCGAAGCAGGCGCTTTCGGGGACGAGTGCCTGGAGGGCCTCCTCGCCGCTGCGGGCGTGCGTGACGTCGAAACCGTGCCGCGCCAGGACCGCGGACAAGGCGGCTGCGACATGGTTGTCGTCCTCGACGAGAAGCAGTCTCATCCCGGCTCCCTCCGGTTCATCGTGCGTACGGTGTCGATCGATAGGCGTGCGCACACACGCGTGCACCATGGCAGTCACGCTGATGGACGTCGACGGCGTCAAGTGGGTTCCGGTTGCGCGCACGTTCCGTTACCCGGCCGATACGCCCGCAGGTCGCAACTGCTACGACACGTGTCCGATTGCTATCGGATCGTGATGCTCAGATTCCCCTCAGATGTAATGACGCTGGTCGTGCGGCATCACTACTGTCCTCCGAAACCGAGCAGGACGGAGCCAGTAAGCGATGACCGAAGTATCGGTGGCCAAGGAAGACGTGGCCGCGACCGGCGAACTGGTCGTCCTGAAGAGTGTCAACAAGCACTTCGGCGCGTTGCACGTGCTCCAGGACATCGATCTGACGATCGCCCGCGGCGAGGTCGTCGTGGTCATCGGACCCTCGGGGTCCGGGAAGTCCACCCTGTGCCGCACCATCAACCGCCTGGAGACCACCGACTCGGGCACGATCACGATCGACGGCAAGGCGCTGCCCCAGGAGGGCAAGGAACTGGCGCGGCTGCGCGCCGACGTCGGCATGGTGTTCCAGTCCTTCAACCTCTTCGCGCACAAGACCGTGCTCGAGAACGTGATGCTGGGTCAGATCAAGGTCCGCAAGGCGGACAGGAAGCAGGCCGAGGAGAAGGCCCGCGCGCTGCTCGACCGGGTCGGCGTGGCCACCCAGGCCGACAAGTACCCCGCACAGCTCTCCGGCGGCCAGCAGCAGCGCGTCGCCATCGCGCGGGCCCTCGCGATGGACCCGAAGGTCATGCTCTTCGACGAGCCGACGTCGGCCCTCGACCCGGAGATGATCAACGAGGTGCTGGAGGTCATGCAGCAGCTCGCCCGGGACGGCATGACCATGATCGTCGTCACCCACGAAATGGGCTTCGCCCGCTCGGCGGCGAACCGGGTGGTCTTCATGGCGGACGGCCGCATCGTCGAACAGGCCACACCCGACCAGTTCTTCAGCAACCCGCGCAGCGACCGCGCCAAGGACTTCCTGTCGAAGATCCTGCACCACTGACTCCGCCGATCCCCTCACACCGACCGCGCCGATCCCCCACCACTGACCCGCGCGATCCCGCACCACGGATCGCGCCCGCCCCGCAGTACGGATCGGGCCGGTCCCGCAAGGACCGATCACGCTCATCCCGCACCACGGATCGCGCCCACCGCGCTCCGCACGCCCCGGACGACCCGTGTGACCCACCGACGACCTGTGTGACCCGCACCCGGCGACCCGTGTCACCCGCACCGCGGCCCGCGCCGGCCGCATCCGAGGACCCGCGTCACCCGCACCCGACGGCCCGCTTTCCCTCATCAGCAGAAGGATGTTCACCATGAAGCTCCGCAAGGTCACCGCCGCTTCGGCCGTCGTACTCGCCCTCGCGCTGAGCGCCACCGCCTGCGGCGGCGACAACAAGGACGACGACAGCAACGGCTCCAGCGGTGGCGGCGGCAAGATCAAGATCGGCGTCAAGTTCGACCAGCCGGGTCTCGGCCTGCAGGAGCCCGACGGCTCCCACTCCGGCTTCGACATCGACGTGGCGACCTACGTGGCCAAGGAGCTCGGTTACTCGGCCGACAAGATCGAGTGGGTCCAGACCAAGAGCGCCGACCGCGAGAACGCGCTCGCCCGCGGCGACGTGAAGTTCATCGCGGCGACCTACTCCATCAACGACGAGCGCAAGGAGAAGGTCGACTTCGCCGGCCCCTACCTGCTCGCCCACCAGGACCTGCTGGTCAAGGCCGACTCCGACATCGCCAAGGGCACCGACCTCAACGGCAAGAACCTGTGCTCCGTGACCGGCTCGACCTCGGCGCAGAACGTCCAGAAGTCCATCGCCCCGAAGGCCAACCTGCGGGAGAACAGCGGCTACTCGGAGTGCATCGCCGCCCTCCAGAGCGGCGCCGTGGTCGCCGTGACCACCGATGACTCGATCCTCGCGGGCTTCGCCGCGCAGGACAAGTACAAGGGTCAGTTCAAGCTCGCGGGCCTGAAGCTCAGCAACGAGAACTACGGCATCGGCGTCAAGAAGGGCGACACCGCGACCGTCACCAAGATCAACGACGCCCTCAAGAAGATGGTCAGCGACGGCTCGTGGAAGAAGGCGGTCGAGGCCAACTTCGGCCCGGCGGGCTACAAGAACGAGCCCGCCCCGGCGATCGGCAACATCGTCAAGTAACGCGCGGCTCCGGCCGAGCAACGCAGGGTTCTCCCGGCGCGCCGCCGCCCGCCACCTGACCGGCGGGCGGCGGCGCGCCACACCCTCCACGTACGCCACACACCCGGAAGCGCGGGAGATCGTGTTCGACTTTCTTGAAGGTTACGACGTCCTCGGGGCGTTCTGGATGACGGTGAAACTCACCGCCCTCTCCGCCGTCGGCTCCCTGGTCTGGGGCACCCTGCTGGCGGCGATGCGGGTCAGCCCCGTCCCGCTCATGCGCGGATTCGGCACCGCCTACGTGAACATCGTGCGGAACATCCCGCTGACGGTCATCATCGTCTTCTCCTCGCTGGGCCTGGCCGACATCTTCGGCATGACCATGGGCGCGTCCGACGACTTCAAGCTCCAGGGCTTCCGGCTGGCGACACTCAGCCTCTCGGCCTACACGGCGGCCTTCGTCTGCGAGTCGATCCGCTCCGGGATCAACACCGTGCCCGTCGGCCAGGCGGAGGCGGCCCGCGCCATCGGACTGAACTTCAGTCAGTCGCTGCGCCTGATAGTGCTGCCCCAGGCCTTCCGCGCGGTGATCGCGCCGCTGGCGAACGTCCTGATCGCCCTCACCAAGAACACCACCGTGGCGGCCGCGATCGGCGTGGCCGAGGCCGCGAGCCTGATGAAGACGATGATCGAGAACGAGGCCCAGTCGCTCGCCATCGGCGCGGTCTTCGCCCTCGGGTTCGTGGTACTGACCCTGCCCACCGGCCTCCTCCTCGGCTGGGTCGGCAAGCGACTGGCGGTGAAGCGATGACCTCCGTTCTCTACGACGCGCCCGGCCCGCGGGCCAAGCAGCGCAACATAGTCCTCTCCATAGTCTTCTTCGCCTTGCTCGCCCTGCTCCTGTGGTGGGCCTGGCAGATGATGGACGACAAGCACCAGCTGGACTGGGCCCTGTGGGAGCCGTTCACCACGGGCCAGGCCTGGACGACGTACCTGCTGCCCGGCCTCGGCAACACCCTCAAGGCCGCCGCCCTCTCCATGATCATCGCCCTCCCCCTGGGCGCGGTCTTCGGCATCGCCCGGATGTCCGACCACCGCTGGATCCGCGTTCCGGCCGGTGTCGTCGTCGAGTTCTTCCGCGCGATCCCGGTACTGCTCCTGATGCTGTTCGCCCAGGAGTTCTACGTCCGCTCCACCGGCGTCAGCAGCGAGGACCGGCCTCTCTACGCGGTCGTCACCGGCCTGGTCCTCTACAACGCCTCGGTCCTCGCGGAGGTCGTCCGGGCCGGCATCCTCGCCCTGCCCAAGGGCCAGACGGAGGCCGCGTACGCGATCGGTCTGCGCAAGGGCCAGACGATGACCAGCATCCTGCTCCCGCAGGCCGTCACCGTCATGCTGCCGGCCATCGTCAGCCAGCTCGTGGTCATCGTGAAGGACACCGCGCTGGGCGGCGTCATGCTCCAGTTCCCCGAACTGCTCAACGAGCGCAGCACGCTCGCGGCCAACTACGCCAACGTCGTCCCCAGCTTCATCGCGGTGGCGATCATCTTCATCGTGGTGAACTTCGCCTTCACCTCCTTCGCCTCCTGGCTGGAGCGATGGCTGCGCCGCAGCAAGCGCGGTACGGGCACGGTCCTCGGTGCCGAGAAGGTCCAGGAACTCAACGCCGCCGAGGTCGGGGGTACCTTCGGCACCGGCGCGGGCGGCAGCGTCTGACGCACACTCAAGTGACGTGACCGGTAAGGAGGCAGTGGCATGATCGCCACTGCCTCCGTCACTTGACGCAAGCACCGGCAATAGGTTGCATACGTTCTGTGATCGTGCACCCTGCTCCAGCCTTTTGTTCGCATACGTCCCCGGGGACGCCGCCACGGGCAGGGGGCGCCGCGCCGTGGACCCGGTGATCATCGTCGGCGCGGGGCCCGTGGGGCTCACGCTCGCCCTCGCGCTGGCCCGCCAGGAGGTTCCCTCGGTCGTCCTCGACGAGGGCCCGGGCAAGGACGAGTCCCGCCTCGCGCGCAGTGTCGTGCTGCGCGAGGACACCGCCGCGCTCGTGGAGCGGCTGACCGGGGTTCGGCTCGCCGACGCCGGCGTCCGCTGGGCCGGATGGCGGTCGTTGCGGCGCAAGCAGGTGACGCGCGAGGTCTCCTTCGACGACCTCGAACCCGCCCCGCTGCACATCGCCCAGCACGTACTGACCGACGCCCTGCGCGCGGCCCTCACCCACGAACGACGCGTCAAGGTCGCCGTGGACAGCCGCCTCGACACCGTCGAGCAGGAGCCCTCCGGCGTCACCGCCCACACCCGTGGCGGCAAGGGCACCTGGTGGCGAGGCAGCTACCTGGTGGGCTGCGACGGCCCCCGCTCCACGGTGCGCAAGCTCCAGGACATCCGCTTCCCCGGCCGGACGGCGGTGGAGCGACACGCCGTGGCCGCGCTGCGCACGGAACTTCCCTGGGCCGACCAGGCGTTGCTCCATCGGATGCCGCCGTGGCGGATGTCCGGTCCCTCCGCCGGGGAGGTCACCGGACGTCCACTGCCGGACGGTGTCTGGCGGCTGGACTGGCTGCTGCCGCCCGGCAAGGACCTGGTCACGCCCGACCTGCTGGTGGCCCGGGTCCGGGAGACGCTGGCCGGCTGGTCGGGCGGCTCCACACCGACGTACGAACTGCTCGACACCGGCGTCCACACCGTGCACCACCGGCTGGCCCGCCGCTGGCGCGCCGGCCGGGTCTTCCTCGCCGGGGACGCCGCCCACCTGCTCGGCGCGCTCGGTACGCAGGGGCTGGACGAGGGCCTCAGGGACGCCGACAACCTCGCCTGGAAGCTGGCGCTCGCCTGGCACCACGGACCGCACGAGGCGCTGCTCGACAGCTACCAGTCGGAGCGGCGCGCCGTCGTCGCCGCCCGGCTGCGCGCGGCCGACCAGGTGCTGCCGCTGCTGCGCGGCGGCGGCGGGTTGCGGGCCTACGTCCCCGGCGCCGCCCGCGGCCACGAGGCGCTGCTCACGGACGGTCACCTGGGCCGCGGCCCGCTGGGCGAGCCCGGGGGGTACGCCGGGTCGCCGCTCGCGCCCCGGCACCTGGAGGCGGAGGTCCCCGTCGACACCGCGCCCGGCGCCCAGGTCACGGACGTGCGGGTGACGGCTGAGGACGGTTCCTTCGTACGGTTGCGGGACCGGCTCGGCCACGGTGCGCTGCTGGTCGTCCTGATCGCGCCGGGCACGGGCGTGTGGGAGCGCAAGCACTGGGTGACGGCCGGGATCATGCCCCGGCTCGCCGCCGCGGTGACCGCGCTGCCGCATCCCGCCGAACTGCTGGTCGCCGAGAGCTATCCGGGGGCGGCCGCCCACACCGTGCTCCTCGTCCGCCCCGACGGCCACCTGGTCACCGCCCTGAACGGGGTACGCCCGGCCGACCTTTACGCGGCGGCCGAGGCGACCCTGGGCAGCCCGTCCCGAGCGGAGGCGACGGCCGGCTCCGTCTCGACATGACCGCGAACGCGGGCGTCGACCACGAACGCGGGCCTGGGCCTCGACCGCGAACGCGGGCCTCGACCGCGGAACTCGACCGCGACCGCGACTCACCGTCGCGCCGCGGTCCACATAGTGACAGTGAGTTGACCACCCCGTACCGGCGTGGTCTACTCCGAATCGTGACCGACACCTGCGTACGCCTTTGGCGGAGGGTCCACATGGACCTCATCCGCTACGCGGGCTGCGTGTGTCGCCCGTCCTGCTGACTTCGCCCCCTCTCCACCCGCGCGCGCCGCTCATGCGCCGCCGCGCGCTGTCGCGAACGCTGATCAGGACGGTGCACGTGTCTGTCGCTCCCTCTGTCTCCGCCTCTGTCCAGGCCCCCACGCAGGCGGACCTCCTGGACTTCGTACGGCGCACCGCCGCCGACGCCGAGCTCATCACCTCGCTTCCGCTGGACCCCGAAGGCCGCACCTGGGTACGCCTGGAAGGGCCCGGCGGCAGTGAGGCCTGGCTGATCGGCTGGCCGCCCGGCACGGGCACCGGCTGGCACGACCACGCCGACTCGGTCGGCGCCTTCCTCACCGCGCGGGGCGAGCTCAAGGAGAACTCACTCGCCGCGCGCCTGCCCACCGACGGCTGGAAGACCCTGGAACTCTCCGACGACGTGGACCGGGAACGCCGGCTTCCGGCAGGCCTGGGGCGCGCCTTCGGCCGCCACCACGTCCACGAGGTCCTCAACGAGTCCACCGACGAACACGCGATCTCCGTACACGCCTACTACCCGCCGCTGCCGCAGATCCGCCGCTACAGCCGTTCCGGCCCGGTGCTGCGGCTGGAGCAGGTCGAGCGTCCGCAGGACTGGCAGTGAGCGGCGCCGGCGACCGGCCGACCGGCATCGACGAACTGCTGGAGCGGGTACGGGAGCGCTACGAGCGGATCGACGCGCGCGCCGCCTACGACGCCGCTCAGGCGGGCGAGGCACTGCTGGTGGACATACGGTACGCGGCACTGCGCGACCGGGACGGCCTGATCCCCGGCGCCCTCGTCGTGGAACGCAACGAACTGGAGTGGCGCCTGGACCCCCAGGGCAGCCACCGCGTCGCCGAGGCCACGAGCCACGATCTGCGCGTCGTCGTGATCTGCAACGAGGGTTACGCCTCCAGCCTGGCCGCCGTGTCCCTGCACCAGCTGGGCCTGCGCCGCGCCACCGACCTGACGGGCGGCTTCCAGGCGTGGAAGGCGGCCGGGCTGCCGGTGACGTAGACGCCGGAGCCGCGCCCCCACGGCTCGATGCCCGGCCGCGGCACACTCAGAAATCGTCCGCGGTGCGGTAGAGCGGGGCCGTGTCCGCGTTCTCCCTGGTGACGAGGTGAAGGCGTGCCTGGGCGATCCTGTCGGCCCGTTCGTCCTTGCGCAGCAGGGAGATCGCGTTCGTGACCGCCAACGCGCCGGTGTCCGCGGCCGAGTTGGAGACGGGGGCGGAGAAGCGGCCGTCCTTGAGGGCGGCCAAGGCCGCGTCGGTGCCGTTGACCGTCACGATCTTCACGTCCGCCGCGCCGGCCGCGTCGAAGGCCTTGCGGACGGCGAGCCCCGTCTCCTCGTTCGCGACGAGGGCGTAGTCCAGGTCCGGATGTGCCTTGATCATGCTTCTGGCGACGTCCCGCGCCTTGCCCTGGTCGAACATGCCGGGCTCCTCCGCGACGACCTCCGCGTTCGCCGGCAGGACGCTTTTGAATCCGCTCACAAGGAGGTCGGAGGTGGCGCCGGGGGCGCCCGCCACGATACCGACCCGGACGTCCTGCCCGTGCGCGTCCTGGCCGATCCAGCCGGCGTCGAGGCGGCCGACCTTCTTCAGGTCGACCACGACGGCACCGAGCAGATCGGAGGTGTCGGCGGGGACGACCGAGGTCAGGAAGACCGGGATGCCCGCGGCCTTCGCCTTGACGATGTCGGCGTGGAGGGCGTCGACGTCGACACAGGACTCTCACGGACGCGGGGACCTCCGGTGTCGGACAGCTCGGCAGGGCCGTGCCGGCCGGCGGCCGGACGCTCCCCCGCCCCCGGGCGGGCGACGACCCGGTCCACGAGAACGCCTTCGCGGGCCTCCGCACGGGCCGCGTCCCCCAGCGTGGCCGACGTGGGCCGGACGACGAGGACGGCGCACGAGGCGACGGCGCACCGCGGCGCAGGTCATGGCGATCAGTGGTGAGGCGGTGGCGGCGCTGGCCATACGGGCGGCGTCGCCATGGAGGTTCGCGGTGACAGCCGCGATCGTGACCTTCGTGCCGGGACGACTATCAGTGCTGGAACGACGTCAATGCTGGAACGACCTCAGTACCGGGACAGCCGCAGTGACATGCCGACTTCGGCGGCACGCCCGTCGCCGTCGCACGCCCGTCGCCGTGACACGCACACGCCGTGGCTTGCCGGTCGAGGTGCGGGGAGGTGCTCCGCGAGGGCGGGACGGGTGGGGCCCGGAAGGGTGAGGCCGCGAAGGAGCGGCGCCCCCAGGCACCTAGCCTTCGTACCCCCCGTCGGCGAGGGACTCCGTGTCCTCGCCCTCTTCCTCCAGTGCCTGCCGGACCACTCGTAGGGCCATGCCCTCGGAGTAGCCCTTGCGGGCGAGCATGCCGGCGAGACGACGGAGACGTTTGTCGCGGTCGAGGCCGCGGGTGGCACGCAGCTTACGGGCGACGAGCTCGCGCGCGGTCGCCTCTTCCTGCTCGGAGTCGAGCTGGCCGACGGCTTCCTCGATCAACGTGGAGTCGACGCCCTTGGTCCGCAGCTCCTGGGCGAGCGCCCGCCGGGCCAGCCCCCGGCCATGGTGCCGGGACTCCACCCACGCGCCCGCGAACGCGCCGTCGTTGATCAGTCCGACCTCCTCGAACCGCGACAGCACCTCCTCCGCGACCTCGTCCGGGATCTCCCGCTTGCGCAGGGCGTCCGCGAGCTGCTTCCGCGTGCGCGGGGTCCCGGTGAGCAGGCGCAGACAGATCGCCCGCGCCCGCTCAGCCGGGTCTCCCGGGGGCTCCCCCTGCTCGGCCCTCGACGAGGAGGAGGGGCCTCCGTCCTGTGGGTCGCCGGACGGCTCGCCGAAGCCTCGCCGTCGGCGACGACCGCGTCCGCCGCGTCCGCCGCGTCCTGGTGAGCCACCCTCGCCCCGGGACGGCTCACCCCCGTACGTGCCGTCGTTCACGCTGTCGTCCGTGCCTTCGGGGCCGCCGTGGCCGCCTCCTCCGTCCCGCTCCCGCGGAGCGTCGAGGCGGTCGTACTCAGCCCAGTCGGTTCGTCGTGTCACGGGTCAGCTCTTGGCAGCCGCGGCCTTGGTCTTGGCGGTCTTGGCGGCGGTGGGGGCGGGCACCGTCTTCGTGGCGTCGTCCGCGGGGGTGGTCGCGGAGGCCGCCGCGTCCGCGCCCGGCTCCGCGGCGGGTTCCGGCCGCACGCCGACGCCCAGCTTCTCCTTGATCTTCTTCTCGATCTCGTTGGCGAGGTCGGGGTTGTCCTTCAGGAAGTTGCGGGCGTTCTCCTTGCCCTGGCCGAGCTGGTCGCCCTCGTACGTGTACCAGGCGCCGGCCTTGCGGACGAAGCCGTTCTCCACGCCCATGTCGATCAGGCCGCCCTCGCGGCTGATGCCCTGCCCGTAGAGGATGTCGAACTCGGCCTGCTTGAAGGGCGGCGCGACCTTGTTCTTGACGACCTTGACGCGGGTGCGGTTGCCGACCGCGTCGGTGCCGTCCTTCAGCGTCTCGATACGCCGGATGTCGAGCCGCACCGAGGCGTAGAACTTCAGCGCCCGGCCACCCGTCGTGGTCTCCGGGGAGCCGAACATCACGCCGATCTTCTCGCGGAGCTGGTTGATGAAGATCGCGGTGGTCTTCGACTGGTTGAGCGCGCTGGTGATCTTCCGCAGGGCCTGGCTCATCAGACGGGCCTGGAGACCCACGTGACTGTCGCCCATCTCGCCCTCGATCTCCGCACGCGGGACGAGCGCGGCGACGGAGTCGATGACGATGAGGTCGAGCGCGCCGGAGCGGACCAGCATGTCCACGATCTCCAGCGCCTGCTCGCCGTTGTCGGGCTGAGAGAGGATCAGGTTGTCGATGTCGACGCCGAGCTTCTTCGCGTACTCGGGGTCGAGGGCGTGCTCCGCGTCGATGAAGGCGACCTGTCCGCCGGCCCTCTGCGCGTTCGCCACCGCGTGCAGGGTCAGGGTCGTCTTGCCGGAGGACTCCGGGCCGTACACCTCCACCACGCGGCCGCGCGGCAGACCGCCGACCCCCAGGGCGACGTCGAGTGCGGTCGACCCGGTGGGGATGACCTCGATGGGCTCGTTCGGCCGCTCGCCCAGGCGCATCACCGCGCCCTTGCCGAATTGCCGTTCAATCTGTGCGAGCGCGGCGTCGAGCGCCTTCTCGCGGTCGGTTCCTGCCATGGGTTCCACCCGGTTTGCTTGAGTCGATCGCTTCACGTCAAAGACGCTAACGCCTGCCACTGACAATGCGCCCCGACGCTGGTCCCGCCTGTGGATAACTTGGGCATTTCTCCCGTCAAACCGGGCCGAAACGCCTTCGAAGAGCCTTGCCGGAGACTCCATGAGAATGGATGTTCGATTTTCGTGTCAAGCGCACCACGCGCCACCACCGAGCCTACGTTCGCGCCCCGGCGAGGACCGGGATCCCGCGCCTGGCTCTCCCGGCCACCCGGCGGCTACTCCTCACGGCGTACGCCGACTGCCTTCGGCCGGACGACGACGGCACCCGGCATTCCCGCCAGGCTCGGGCCATGAGCAGCAGCGACAGGACCGCGCGGGACAGCCACGAGGACGGCGAGGGCGAACGGGCCGACCGGGAAACGCCCGACGCCTACCTCGGTGCCGCCCTCAGATCCGGTGCCGTCCCCGGTCCCAGGCCCGTCTCCGGTCCCGGGGCCGTCCCCGGCTCCGGTGCCGGCACCGGCGGCTTCCACAACTCCCAGAGCCCGGTCGCGGACCGCCTCTGCCGGGTGACCGGCGTACTCCTGGTCCTCTCCGGCCTCGTCCATCTCCTGGTGTTCGCCGTCGACGGCGGCCCGTGGGACGGGCCCGTCTCCTGGCGCAAGCCCGTGACCTTCGGGCTGTCCTTCGGCGTGACGCTCATCGCGATCGCCTGGGTCACGTCGTATCTACGGATGGAACGGCGGCCGCGCACGGCGCTGCTGACCGTCTTCGCGGTGGACTGTGTCGTGGAGGTCGGCGGCATCACGCTTCAGGCGTGGCGCCGGGTGCCCTCCCACCTGAACATGGAGACGCCCTTCGACACGGCGGTGTCCATGACGCTCGCGGTGGGCGGCGCGGTCCTCGTGGGACTGCTCACCGTGTTCGCGGTCGTGTCCTTCCGGCACCGGCCGACCGGCCCCGCGGGCATGCCGTCGGCGGTGCGGTCCGGATTCGCGATCCTGCTCGTCGCGCTGGTCTCGGGCGCCGCGATGATCGCGCGCGGGGTCGTGCTCACCCGTACCGGCCACCAGGAGGCCGCGTATCACTCGACGGCTCCGCTCAAGCCGCTGCACGGAGTCAGCCTGCACGCGGTCCTGGTCCTGCCCGCGCTGGCCTGGCTGCTCTCCCGCACATCGTGGAGCGAGCCGGTCCGGCGCCGGATCGTGACGGTGGCGATCGGCTGCTACGCCGCCTCCGTCACCGCCGCCGGTGTGTGGGCCGTCCTCACCTACTGAGCAGGCCCTGCCCTCCGCCTCTCACCACGCGCGCGTACGCACCTCACCCTGCCCCGACCTCAGCCCCGGTCGGCGCCCCCACCACCCGGCCCGGAGTCCTCGCCAGGCCCGGAGTCCCTGTCTGGCCGAGCGTCCGTGTCCGGCCCGGAGTCCCTATCTGACCCGGCGTCCGTGTCCGGCCCGCCCGTACCCCGCCCAGGTTGCCCGCCCACCCCGGAGTTCCCGCCCGGTGCGGTGTCCTGCGGTCCCCACAGCAGGCGTCTCGCGCGCGTGAGCAGGCCGGCGCCTGTCCCGGTCCTCGTCCCCGTGCCGCGTCTGCCGCGCCCGTGCATCCGGGGATCGTCCATGACGGCGTACCGCTTCACATACGCCCCGAGGAACGCCTGCAACGTGGCGACCGCGGGGATCGCGATCAGCGCGCCGACCGCGCCGAGCAGGGCGGTACCGGCGACGACCGACCCGAAGGCGAGCGCGGGATGGATGTCGACGGTCTTGGAGGTCAGCTTGGGTTGCAGCACGTAGTTCTCGAACTGCTGGTAGACCACGACGAAGATCAGCACCCACAGCGCGTACCAGGGATCGACGGTGAAGGCGATCAGCATGGGAAGGGCACCCGCGAGATACGTGCCGATGGTGGGGATGAACTGCGAGACCACACCGACCCACAGACCGAGCACGGGCGCGTACGGAATGCCCAGGGCCTCCAGCAGGATGTAGTGGGCGACGCCCGAGATCAGGGCCATCAGCCCGCGTGAGTACAGATAGCCGCCGGTCTTGTCGACGGCGATCTCCCACGCGCGCAGCACCTCGGCCTGTCGCGCGGGCGGCAGCACGGAGCAGATGGTGCGGCGCAGTCGCGGCCCGTCGGCTGCGAAGTAGAACGAGAACAGCAGGACCGTCAGCAGCCGGAAGAGGCCGCCGAGCACCTGCGTGGAGACGTCCAGCACGCCCGCGGCGCTGTTCTGCGCGTACTTCCTCAGCCAGTCGGAGTGGAGCAGGCCCTCCTGGACGTCCACCCGTCTGAGCTCGGTGTGGAACGTGGTGTTGATCCAGTTGATGACCGAGTCGAGATAGTCCGGGAAACCCTCGATCAGCTTGATGATCTGGCCCGCGAGCATCGACCCGAGCAGCGCGATGAATCCGGCTGTCACGATCAGCAGCCCGAAGAACACCAGGAAGGTGGCGAGCCCCCTGCGCATGCCGCGCGCCGCCATCCAGCTCACCGCGGGTTCTATGGCGAGCGCCAGGAAGAACGCGATGAGCATGTTGATCAGCAGCCCGGTCAGCTGGTGGAAGGCCCAACTGCCGAGCTGGAAGAGGGCGATGAGGGAGAGCGCCAGCACCATGGCACGCGGCAGCCAGCGCGGCATGCGCGCGTTCGGCCCGGCGCCGTCGCCGTCGGCGGGGGGCCGGTTCGGCGGTGTCGTTCCGAACGGGGATGCTTGCCGGGCGGACTGCCCGGTCTCGTCAGTGGGTGCCACGGACCAAGTCTCACTCACGCCACCGACAATCGGTCACGGTCCTGCGATCTTCGTGCGCAGGCCGGTGCCCGGCCGGCGCCGGGTCAGTCCCCGACCGGCGATCCGGAAGTCCCGGGTCCGTGCTCGGCCGGTCCCCTGGTCAGCTCCCGATCAGCCTCCGGTCAGCGCTTTTCCTGCGGGACGCTCATCACCGTGCAGACCACACGCCACACGTCCTTGGCCGCCCAGCCGGCCGCCAGCGCCTCGTGGACCGTACGCTCGCCGAGCTCCGTCATCACGTGATCACGCGCGAAGGTTTCGGCGCCCGCACCGAAGTGCTCCGCCATTCGCTGCCAGAAGACCGTCAACCGCATGACTCCAGTATCCCGCCCCTGAGAGTGGGCCCACGCCGGGACCGTTTGCCGAGAACGCTTTCCGTCCTACGGTCTGACGCATGTCCGAAACAGGAGCTTTTCCACTCCACCCGACGCCCTCGGCGCGCTCCCCGCTCTTCCGCGCCGAGCAGTTCGTCTGGCTCACCGCGCGCGTGCTGGAGCAGCGCCTCTTCGCGTACCACTTCCTGAACGGCGACGCAGATCCGGTGGAGGCAGCGCTGGACGCGTACCGCAACCAGGACGGCGGGTACGGCCACGCGCTGGAACCCGACCTTCGCGGCCCGGTCAGCCAGCCGCTGCACACCGGGCACGCCCTGCGCGTCCTGGACTCCATCGAGCGCTGCGGCGGTCAGCGCGTGGAACGCGTGTGCCGCTACCTGACCGCCGTCTCCACCCCGGACGGCGCCCTGCCGGCGATCCATCCCGGCCAGCGCGGCTACCCGGCGGCCCCCTTCCTCACGATCGTGGACGACCCGCCCAGCGAACTGCTCGCCACCGGCCCGGTGGTGGGTCTGCTGCACCGCAACGAGGTGTGGCACGCCTGGCTGTTCCGGGCCACGGACTTCTGCTGGCACCAGATCGAGTCCCTGGAGAAGTCCCACCCCTACGAGATCCAGGCCGCCGTGGCCTTCCTGGACTCCGCTCCCGACCGCCCGCGCGCGGAGGCGGCCGCCGACCGCCTGGGCCGCCTGGTGCGCGAGCACCGCCTCGCCGTCCTGGACCCGGACCGCCGCGACCGGCACCCCGTCTCGCCGGGCTACGCCCCTGGTGAGCACCACTTCGCGTACGACTACGCCCGCACCCCGCGCTCCCTCGCGCGCGCGTGGTTCACCGACGAGGAGATGAACCGCTCCCTGGACTTCCTCGCGGACGAGCAGGGAGAGGACGGCGGCTGGCCTCTGCGCTGGCGCCAGTGGGCTCCCGGCACCGCTCTGGAAGCCCGCCCGATGGTGACCGTCGAGGCGCTGCGCACCCTCAGGGCGTACGGCCGTTCCATCGGCTGAGCGGGTCGCCTCAGCCGCCCAGGGCCCGCACCCCCGCCGTCACCACCACGGCCGCGGCGACGACGAGCAGGAACGGCGCCCGCAGCACGAGCGCCACCGCCGCCGCGGCGAGCCCCGCCGCCTTGGCGTCCAGCACGAGCGCGTGCCCGTCGGCGAAGGTCTGCTGGGCGGTGAGCGCGGCGAGGAGGGCGACCGGCAGCAGCGCGGCGAGCCGTCTGACAAGAGGGCGTTCCAGCGCCCCGGCGGGGACGAGGAGCCCGGCGAGCTTGACGGCGTAGCAGCCGAGGGCTGTCACACCGATGGCGATCCACGTGTTCAACGATCCTCCTTCTCTACCTTCGTCCTGACCTTCTCGGCTTCGTCGACCTCGTCGGTATTCACCGTCTCCGCCGTCTCCGCCGTCCCCGTCTCCGCCGTCTCCCCGAGACCACCCGCCCCGCCCCTGCGGCGTCCCTCCGCCCAGAGGACGACCGGTGCCGCGAGCGCGGCCACCAGCACCGGCACCCCCGCGGGCAGCACCGGCAGCAGGCCGAGGCCCAGCAGGACGGCGAGGCCCGCGACGACCCGCTCGGTGGTGGTCTTCAGCATGGGCGCCAGCAGCGCCAGGAAGACAGCGGGCCCTGCCGCGTCGAGGCCCCAGGCGTCGGTGTCCCCGATGGCCTCGGCACCCAACGCGCCAAGCAGCGTGGTGAGGTTCCACAGCACGTACAGGCTGAGCCCGGTGACGGCGAACCCGAGGCGCGCGCCGCGCCGCGTCGGCTGGGCCAGCGCCACCGCGGTCGTCTCGTCGATGACCCACTGGGCGGCGAGCGGGCGCACCGCGCGCGGGAGGGCCAGCAACTGCGACAGACGCAGCCCGTAGAAGGCGTTGCGCACCCCCAGGAAGAACGCCCCGGCGGCCGCCGTGAGCGGGTTACCGCCCGCCGCGAGGGCCCCCACCAACGCGAACTGAGACGCCCCGGTGAACACCAGCAGGCTCAGCACGCAGGTCTGCGCCGGTGTGATCCCGCTGCCGGCCGAGGTCACCCCGAAGGCGAACCCGGACAGCCCTACGGCGACCCCGACTCCGAGGGCGTCCCGTACGACGGCGGCATCGGGTTTCTCCGTGTCTTCGGCGGGTGTGTCTGCGAGAGCTGTCTGTTCTGCCACGTCTCGGACGGTAGGAGCATCCGCCGCCGCGCGTCTTGTACGTTCTTGCGCTCGCGCTGGTACGCGCCCGGAGGCACGCCCACGATCCGCGCGAAGTGACGGTTGAGGTGGGGCTGATCGGTGAACCCCACGGAGAGCGCCGCCTGCGCGGGCGCCGTACCCGCGTCCAGCAGTCGTCGCGCCCGGCGCACCCGGGCGTCCGTCAGCCAGGTGTGGGGCGGCATCCCGTAGGCGTCCCGGAACGCCCGGAGCAACGCGAACGGGCTGGTCCCGAGGTCGGCGGCCAACTGCTCCAGGGTGGGCGGCCCGGACATCCGCTCCTCCAACACCGCACGCGCGCGTGCCGCGGTCCTGGCACCCGCCGTGCGTACCTCCCGCCGGGGCAGCGGCCCGCCGTTCAGCCGGAGCAGCCGGGTCACCGCGACCCTCAGCAGCGTGTCGGCGGCCAGCGCGTTGCCCTCGTCGGCGGCGCGCAGCACCTGGTGCACCAGCCCGACGGTGTACGGGTCGTCGAGGACGGGGCTGACGAATCCCGGGGTGCCCCGGATGACGGTCGTCTCGGCCGCTATCTCCGCCACGACCTCCGGCGACGGATACACCGCCCCGTACCGCCACCCCTCGGGCACCCCCGCCCGGCCGGTGTGCGGGGTGTCGGGATTGACCAGGGCGAGCGCTCCGGCCCCCGCGTACTGATCACCCCCGCCGTGATGGAAGACCTCCACGCCCTCGGTGATGGCGGCGATCACGAAGTTCTCGTGGGTGTGCCGTACGAAGGTCTTCCGCACGTACCGGGCCCGCAGCAGATCGACTCCCGGCAGTTCCGCGTACTGCCAGTGCCGTGCGCGCTCACCCGAATCCGCCGTCAGCCCCTTGCCCGCCATGAGTCCATTCTCAGCCACGTCTCAGCCACGCCGGGCGCCGCAGCTGCCGATCGGCCCGTCGGCACATGCTCCCGCTGAGGACATCCGCCCAGGTCAGCGCGATTGTCAGTGGTCGGGTGCAGGATGGACGCATGGTCAGCTCCGCACACCGAGCCCTCGACGGCTTCTCCCCCGCGACCCGCGGCTGGTTCACGGGGGCGTTCTCCGCGCCCACCGCGGCCCAGTCGGGCGCGTGGCAGGCCATCCGTGAGGGCTCGGACGTGCTGGTGGTCGCCCCGACCGGCTCGGGAAAGACCCTGGCCGCCTTCCTCGCCGCCCTGGACCAGCTCGCCTCGGCCCCGCCCCCGGCCGACCCCCGCAAGCGCTGCCGGGTGCTGTACATCTCCCCGCTGAAGGCCCTGGCGGTCGACGTCGAGCGCAACCTGCGCAGCCCTCTGACCGGCATCCGCCAGGAATCCGTGCGCCTCGGGCTGCCCGAGCCGGAGGTGAAGGTCGGTATCCGCTCCGGCGACACCCCGCCCGCCGAGCGCCGCGCGCTGGCCACGCGCCCGCCGGACATCCTGATCACCACCCCGGAATCCCTGTTCCTGATGCTGACGTCGAGCACCCGCGACGCGCTGACCGGCATCGAGACGGTCATCCTGGACGAGGTCCACGCGGTCGCGGGCACCAAGCGGGGGGCGCACCTCGCACTCTCCCTGGAGCGGCTGGACGAGATCCTGCCGAAGCCGGCCCGCCGCATCGGCCTCTCGGCGACCGTCCGCCCGGTCGACGAGATCGCGCGGTATCTGTCGCCCCGCCGCAAGGTGGAGATCGTCCAGCCGAAGTCCGGCAAGGAGTTCGACCTCTCGGTCGTCGTCCCCGTGGAGGACCTCGGCGAGCTGGGCGGCTCGCCGGTCGCCGACGGCTCCGAGGGCGCGGAGCGCCCCTCGATCTGGCCGCATGTCGAGGAGCGGATCGCCGACCTCGTCCAGGCCCACCGGTCCACGATCGTCTTCGCCAACTCCCGCCGCCTCGCGGAGCGGCTCTGCAACCGGCTCAACGAGATCGCGTACGAGCGGGCCACCGGCGAGCCGCTCGATGAACACCACTCGCCCGCCGAGCTCATGGGCGGCTCGGGGGCGGCCCAGGGCGCTCCGCCGGTCCTCGCGCGAGCCCACCACGGCTCGGTGTCCAAGGAACAGCGCTCGCTCGTCGAGGAGGATCTGAAGGCGGGCAGGCTCCCGGCCGTCGTCGCCACGTCGAGCCTCGAACTGGGCATCGACATGGGCGCCGTCGATCTCGTCATCCAGGTCGAGTCGCCGCCGTCCGTCGCCTCCGGTCTCCAGCGCGTGGGCCGTGCGGGACACCAGGTGGGCGCGGTCTCCACCGGCGTGGTCTTCCCGAAGTACCGCGGCGACCTGGTCCAGGCGGCCGTGGTCACCGAGCGGATGCGGGTGGGCGCCATCGAGTCCCTGAGGGTGCCCGCCAACCCCCTGGACGTCCTGGCCCAGCAGGTGGTCGCGATGACGGCCATGGACACCTGGCAGGTCGACGACCTGCTCACCGCCGTCCGCCGCGCCGCCCCGTTCGCCTCGCTGCCGGAGTCGGCGTTCACCGCGGTCCTCGACATGCTCGCGGGCCGCTACCCGTCCGACGCGTTCGCCGAGCTGCGCCCGCGCGTGGTGTGGGACCGGATCGCCGGCACCGTCACCGGCCGTCCCGGCGCCCAGCGCCTGGCCGTCACCTCCGGGGGCACGATCCCCGACCGCGGCCTCTTCGGGGTGTTCCTCGTCGGCTCCGACCCGAAGAAGGGCGGCGGCCGGGTCGGCGAACTCGACGAGGAGATGGTCTACGAATCCCGGGTGGGGGACGTCTTCACGCTCGGCACCAGCTCCTGGCGCATCGAGGACATCACACGCGACCGGGTCCTGGTCTCCCCCGCCCCCGGGGTGCCGGGCCGGCTGCCGTTCTGGAAGGGCGATCAGCTGGGCCGGCCGCTCGAACTGGGCCGCGCGCTGGGCGCGTTCCTGCGCGAGGTGGGTTCCCTGCCCAAGGAGGACGCCCGTCTGCGCCTGCTCACCGCGGGCCTGGACGCCTGGGCCGCGGACAACGTGCTGTCCTACCTGGCGGAGCAGCGCGAGGCCTGCGGCCATGTCCCGGACGACCGCACGATCGTCGTGGAGCGCTTCCGCGACGAACTCGGCGACTGGCGGGTCGTCGTGCACTCCCCCTTCGGCGCCCAGGTCCACGCCCCCTGGGCCCTTGCCCTCGGAGCCCGTCTCTCCGAGCGGTACGGCATGGACGCGCAGGTCATGCACGCCGACGACGGCATCGTGCTGCGCCTCCCGGACGCCGACCTCATGGGCCTGGACCTGCTCGACCAGACACCCATGAAGGCGGGCGCTCCCTCACACCTGGCGGCCGACGCCGACCAGGCTCCCGTCGGAGCGGCGGACGTCGTGTTCGACAAGGGCGAGGTCGACCAGGTCGTCACCGACCAGGTGGGCGGTTCGGCCCTGTTCGCGTCGCGCTTCCGCGAGTGCGCAGCGCGCGCGCTGCTGCTGCCGCGCCGCAGTCCGGGCAAGCGCACCCCCCTCTGGCAGCAGCGTCAGCGGGCCGCCCAACTTCTCCAGGTGGCGAGCGAGTTCGGTTCGTTCCCGATCGTCCTGGAGGCGGTCCGCGAGTGCCTCCAGGACGTCTTCGACGTGCCCGGACTCGTCGAGCTGATGGGCGACCTGGAGTCCCGCAAGGTGCGCATGGTCGAGGTCACCACCCCGGAACCGTCCCCGTTCGCCCGCTCCCTCCTGTTCGGATACGTCGCCCAGTTCCTCTACGAGGGCGACTCACCGCTCGCCGAGCGCCGCGCCGCCGCCCTCTCGCTGGACTCCCGCCTGCTGGCCGAGCTGCTCGGCCAGGCGGAGCTGCGCGAACTGCTCGACGCCGAGGTGCTCACCGAGCTGGAGCGGGAGCTCCAGTGGCGCACCGAGGACCGGCGCGTCAAGGACGCCGAGGGCGTCGCGGACCTCCTGCGCATGCTCGGGCCGCTCACCGACGACGACCTGGTCGAGCGCGGCGCCGAACCGCACTGGGCGCGGGAGCTGGCCGCCGCTCGCCGCGCGATCCGGGTCCGTGTCGCGGGCGCCGACCACTGGGCGGCCATCGAGGACGCGGGTCGTCTGCGTGACGCCCTGGGCACGGCGCTGCCGGTCGGTGTCCCGGAAGCGTTCACGGAACCGGTCAAGGACCCGCTCGGCGACCTCCTCGCCCGCTACGCCCGTACGCACGGCCCGTTCACGTCCGTCACGGCGGCCGCCCGCTTCGGCCTGGGCGTGGCGGTCACCGAGGGCGCCCTGCAACGGCTGGCGGGCGGCGGGCGGGTCGTCCAGGGCGAGTTCCACCCGGCCGGGATCGGCCAGGAGTGGTGCGACGCGGCCGTCCTGCGCCGGCTGCGTCGTCGTTCCCTTGCGGCGCTGCGGCACGAGCTGGAACCGGTGACACCACCGGCGCTCGCCCAGTTCCTCCCGCAGTGGCAGCACATCGGCAAGGGGCACGGGCTGCGGGGCGTCGACGGACTGGTGCGTGCCGTCGAACAGTTGCAGGGCGCGTCCGTGCCCGCGTCCGCCCTGGAGAAGCTGATCCTGCCGTCCCGCGTCGCGCACTACACGCCCGCGATGCTCGACGAACTCACCGCGTCCGGCGAGGTGGTGTGGGCCGGAGCGGGCGCACTGCCCGGCAAGGACGGCTGGATCTCCCTCTACCTGGCGGACGCGGCCCCGCTGCTGCTGTCCCCGCCCCACCCCCTGGAGCTGACGGCACTCCACGAGTCGGTGCTGGGCACCCTCTCGGGGGGTTATGGCCTGTTCTTCCGTCAGATCGCCGACCAGGTCCGCGCCACCACCCACCCCGACGCCACGGACCCTCAACTGGCCGACACGATCTGGGACCTGGCCTGGTCCGGCCGGCTCACGAACGACACCCTCACACCCATGCGCGCCCTGCTGGGCTCCGGGCGCACCGCGGGCTCCACCGCGCACCGCGCCAAGCGCACGGTTCCACGCGGGCGTTACGGCTCGCTGACGGCCGCCGCCCGCCCCGCCTCCCGGGGCGGCCCGCCGACCGTCGCCGGCCGCTGGTCCCTGCTCCCGCAGCGCGACCCGGACCCCACGGTGCGCGCCCACGCCCTCGCCCGCACCCTCCTCGACCGGCATGGCGTGGTGACCCGGGGCGCGGTCTCCGCGGAGGGCGTCGAGGGCGGGTTCTCGGCGGTGTACCGCATTCTGTCCGCCTTCGAGGACAACGGGCAGACCCGACGTGGCTACGTCGTCGAGGGGCTCGGCGCGGCCCAGTTCGCGATGGACGGCGCGGTGGACCGCCTGCGCGCGGTGGCCAACGCCCGCGAGCGCGGCGAGAGGCTGCCCGGCCCGGGCCCCACGAACGGCTCCCCCGACGCTTTCGGCGCGCCCGGTGACGCGGCCAACGGCTTCGGCGCACCCGGTGACATCACCGACGGCTCGGGCGCGTACGGCGCGTTCGCCGAGCCGTTCGGCGCGCGGGACCACTTCGCCGACGCCTTCAAGACACCCGACGGCCGGCCCCACCCGGGCGACACCGGCGATCTCGGCGACTTCAGGTATACGGACGCCCTCGACGGCCACGCACCGGACGCCTTCGCCGCACCCGGCGACTACATCTCGCCGCGCGACTTCGCACCAGCGGGTGCCGGCGGCCCCCGAGGCGGTCCCAGCCGTCCGTACGGCTCCGGATCCGGATCCGGCTTTCCCGACCGGCGCACCCGCCCCGCTCCCGCCCCCGGGTCCCGAGCCGTGGTCCTGGCCGCCGCCGACCCCGCGAACGCGTACGGCGCGGCCCTTACCTGGCCCGAGCCTCCGACGGGGGCCGGGCACAAGCCCGGCCGTAAGGCGGGCTCCCTGGTGGTGCTCGTCGACGGCGACCTGGCGCTCTACATGGAGCGCGGTGGCAAGACGCTGCTGGCCTGGCCCGAGGACCCGGACGGCACGGCCACCGACGACCCCCGGCTGCGGGAAGCCGCGGCGGCGCTCGCCGCGGCCGCGCGAGCGGGTTCCCTCGGCACGGTCACGGTGGAGCGCGTCAACGGCGCCTCGGCCCTGACCTCCCCCCTCGGCACCCTCCTGGAAGGAGCGGGTTTCATCGCCACGCCCCGAGGCCTGCGCCTGCGCGCGTGAACCGCAGCCCCCGCGGCCGACCGCACCGAGCAGCCCACCGCCGACGACACCCGGCCGATCACCGCCGCCCTCGCCTGCCCGGTCACCACCCGCCGCGTCCGACCGGTCACCGCCACCCCACCCCGCCGCTCACATGCCCCACCCAGTCGATCACCGCCGCCCCCACCCGACCGGTCAGCTCGGCTGCATCCGCCCCTTCACCCACCGCCTACACCTGACACTCACCCTGGCCCGAACCCACCCGCTCACCCTCGCCGAACCCGACCCGGACCCACCCCCACAACATCACCCCACAGCACCGCACCACCCCGCCGCACAGCTCCCCCGACCCGTACCCCCCACCCACACTGCACACCCCCACCGCGCACCTCCATCGCACACCCCCACCGTGCCCCCTCCACCACACCTCCCCTCCGCCCCCGTCGTGCCACCCTTGACCCATGCCCGAAGGTGACACGGTCTGGCGGACCGCCAGGCGACTGCACGACGCTCTCGCCGGTGGCGTGCTGATCCGGTCCGATCTGCGGGTGCCGAAGTACGCCACGGCCGACCTCACGGGCCGCCTGGTCCTGGACGTCACCCCGCGCGGCAAGCATCTCCTCACCCGCGTCGAAGGCGGCCTGACCCTCCACTCGCACCTGCGCATGGAAGGCGCCTGGAAGGTGTACGCCCCGGGCCTGCGCTGGACCGGCGGCCCGGCCCACCAGATCCGGGTGATCCTGGGCACCGCCGAGCACACGGCCGTCGGCTACCGCCTCCCGGTCCTCGAACTCCTGCGTACCACCGACGAACACCGCGCCGTCGGCCACCTCGGCCCCGATCTGCTGGGCCCGGACTGGGACCCCGGCAAGGCCCTGGCCAACCTCCTGACGGATCCCGCCCGTTCCCTCGGCGAGGCCCTGCTCGACCAGCGCAATCTGGCCGGCATCGGCAACGTCTACAAGAGCGAGTTGTGCTTCCTCCTCGGCGTGACCCCCTGGCTCCCCGTCGGCGCCCTGCCCGCCGAGCGTGCGGCGGTCCTGCCCGACCTCGCCAAAAGGCTCCTGGAGGCGAACCGCGACCGCCAGGTCCGCAACACCACGGGCCGGCGCGGCCAGGACCTGTTCGTGTACGGCCGGGCCCGCCGCCCCTGTCTGCGCTGCCACACGCACGTCCACGTGGCCGACCAGGGCGACGGCTCCCGCGAGCGTCCCACCTACTGGTGCCCCACCTGTCAGACGGGCCCGGCTCCGGCCCCGGGCAGCGCCTCCGCGGCCCGGCGATTCCGGCCCCGCCCAACCAATTGACGTACCGTCAGAAACACTCGTACGGTCCCCTCATGCCCGTCAAGGCGTACGACCTCACCGGACGCACCGCATTCATCACCGGCGCCGCGGGCGGCATCGGGCGCGCCGCCGCCCTGTTGCTCGCCGAGGCAGGGGCCACCGTGCACTGCGCGGACCGCGACGCGCAGGGCCTGCACGAGACGGCGACGCTGATCAAGGAGCAGGGCGGCACCGCCCCTGTCCATCACCTCGACGTGACCGACCGCGAGCGGCTCAAGCGGGCCGTGGAGTCCTGCGACCGCCTGGACGTCATGGCCGCGATCGCCGGCATCATGCACAGCAGCCCGGTCCTGGAGACCCTCGACGAGGATCTCGACCGGGTGCTGGACGTCAACTTCAAGGGCGTGCTGTACGCCTGCCAGGAGGCGGCCAGGGTGATGCTCGCCCGGAACACCAGGGGCAGCATCGTCACCATGGCCTCCGGCGCCGTCGACACCGGCGGCCCCGGCCTGCTCTGCTACGGCGCAGCCAAGGCGGCCGTCGTACAGCTGACGAAGACGCTGGCGACCGAGCTGGGCCGGGACGGCATCCGCGTCAACGCGGTCGCCCCGGGCTGGATCCGCACACCCATGACCGACCGTCACGACACCTCCGCCCAGGCGCACACCGAGGCGCTCATGTCCCGGATGTCACCGCTGGGCCGGGTCGGCGCGGCGGAGGAGGTCGCCCACGCCGTGCTGTATCTGGCCTCCGACGCGTCGTCCTTCACGACGGGTCAGATCCTGCGTCCCAACGGCGGGGTGGCGATGCCTTGGTAGCCGGGGCCAGGCGCCAGGCCTGCGTCCATCGCCCCGCTCCGAGCGCCCCCACCGCCCGCGCCTTGGGCATGCAGTGCACCGGCAGCAGACTCAGTCCCCAGCCCCCGGCCGCGACCGTTCCCTCCAGTGCCCCCGCGCCCGGCACGAGCGCGAGCCGCAGCACGGCCCACCACCAGAGCGCCCCCAGTCCGAGAACAACCCCCCAGCGCACTATCCGTGCCGCCATGGCGCGCCACCACCTCCAGACCGACGCCAGAAATCGAACCGTCCAGCCCCGACCGGGACGACGCTAGATCGCCGCCCTGAGCGCCGGGAGGGCGCACCGACAGCACACAGGCGCACCACGCCCGTCAGACGTTCTCGGCCTGGAACATCCAGTGGTGCTTTTCGAGATCCGCCGTGATCCCGATGAAGATGTCCTGGCTGACGGGATCGGCCTCGCCGGTGGCGGACACCCGTTCCCGCATGCGCGTGATCACCGCACCCAGTGCCTCGACCAGCGCCCGCACGGCGTCCACGTCCTTGATCCACCCCTCGGGCACGACGCCGATACCGCTGCCGGCGGCGACCGTGGTGGCGCGCCCGTCGGGCGACACCCCCAGCGCCGAGGCCCGTTCCGCGACGGTGTCGGAGTGCGTGCGCGCGCTGTCCACCACCTCGTCGAGCTGGAGGTGGATGGAACGGAAACGGGCGCCGACGACGTTCCAGTGCACCTGCTTGGCCACGAGCGACAGATCCACCAGGTCGACGAGCGCACCCTGGAGCGCCTCGGACACCGTCTTCAGGTCCGTGTCGGACAACGGGCTCTTCACGACGTTCATCCGGCTTCCTCCGTGGGCTCGCCCTGGCATGTGCTTCCACCATGACCGCCACACCGAATACCGGCAAACCGACCCAAAAGAGTCACACTCGACAATCCCGCGCCGCCGCATATCCCCACACGACGGAAACGCGGAAGCCCCGGCCACGCTCCTCCGGATGGTCGACCCGGAGGAGCCCCGGCCGGGGCCTCACGCATGTGTGTCAGGTCACGCGCCCACAGCCGTGGGTGTCAGGCGGCGACCACGTCCACCGCCTCGGCGGGCGCCTTGATGGTCACACGCTCCGGCGGCACGCCGGCCACCGAAACGGAACCCAGCCTCGGGCGCACCGGCGTGGGTACGGGCTCACTGGGAGTGGCAGCAGCAGACTGGGCCAGCTCGGCGAGGGCGAGCTCGTCGCTCACTTCCCGCATGAGCTCGGACATCCGTACGTCCAGCGCGTCGCAGATGGCGGACAGCAGCTCGGAGGATGCCTCCTTCTGCCCCCGCTCCACCTCGGAGAGATAGCCGAGCGAGACTCGGGCGGACGAGGAGACTTCGCGCAGAGTACGGCCCTGGCGTTGGCGCTGCCGACGCAGCACGTCACCCAGCAGGCGACGGAGCAGAATCATCGGTGGCTCCCTCCTCGGACCGCGTAGCCGCATCCTTCACGCCCCACCGTACCGCCTTGCGCCGCGGCCGTGCGGGGAGCGATGTCGTGTTCACTCAGGGCTGCAAACATCAAAACCCCCCGTTCTGTTCCGTATCCTGTGCCCGCTCATTCCCGGTCTGTTCGCCCGCGAGCTCCTCCAGGAGCAGCGTGAGTACGCTCCGTACACTCTTCATACGGATTTCCGCGCGGTCGCCGTTCAACCGCGGCGCCTCCACTTTTCCGCCACCGGCGGAACCGGAACGCGCCGCGAGGGGGCCGTCCAGGGCCACGAACACCGTCCCGACGGGCCGGCCGTCCTGCGGCTCGGGACCGGCGACTCCGGTGGTCGCCAGCCCCCAGTCGGCACCCAGCGCCTTCCGGACTCCGGCCGCCATCTGGGCCGCGACCTGCGGATCCACCGCGCCGCGTTCGGCCAGCAGAGTGGCGTCGACCCCGAGCAGCGCGTGCTTGAGGTCGGTGGCGTAGGCGGTCACCGAGCCCCGGAACACCTTGGACGCCCCGGGGACCGACGTGATCTCCGCCGCGACCAGACCACCCGTGAGCGACTCGGCGACGGCGAGCGTCTCGCCTCTCACTGTGAGTAGTCGCACCACTTCGGCGGCCCGGGAATTCACGCTTCCGTCTCCTCCAGCGCGGCCTTGCGCGCGGCGATCCCCTGCCGGCGCAGCACCATGGCCTGTCTCACGTAGTCGAGCCCGGTCACCACGGTCAGGACGACGGCCGCGGCCATCACCCAGAACCGCAGCGTGGCCAGCCACCCCGTCAGCGCCAGCACGTACATGCCGACGGCCACGCCCTGGGTGAGCGTCTTGAGCTTGCCGCCCCGGCTCGCCGGGATGACGCCGTACCGGATGACGAGGAAACGCAGCAGCGTGATCCCGAGCTCCCGGCCGAGGATGACGCCCGTGACCCACCAGGGCAGATCGCCCAGCCCGGACAGACAGATCAGCGCCGCGCCCATGATCGCCTTGTCGGCGATGGGGTCGGCGATCTTCCCGAAGTCGGTGACCAGGTTGTACGTGCGCGCCAGATGGCCGTCGAACAGGTCGGTGATCATCGCGATGGCGAACGCGGCCCAGGCGAGCGAACGCAACGCCGGGTCGTATCCGCCGTCGGCGAGCATCAGTGCCACGAAGCCCGGCACCAGGATCAGCCGGAGCATGGTCAGCAGGTTGGCGATGTTCCAGACGCTGGCCTGGTTGACGGCCGCGGCAGCCAGCTTCCCGCCCCGCGCCTTCGCACCGTCTCCCGGACCGGAATCGGCCCCGACCGCGCCCACCCCGTCGCGCTTCGACGGGTCGCCCACCGCGCGCGCCTGCGAGGAGCCGTTCGCCGCGGATGCCGGGACACCGGTCATCTGCCCGCCTCCTCACTGCCCGTGAACGCGCCGTCGAGCGGCTCGGCCACCAGGTCGACGCCCTCCGTACCGACCACCTTCGCCTCGACCATACGACCGACGCTCAGCCCCACGCCGCTGGTGAGCAGCACCTGGCCGTCGGTCTCCGGCGCCTGGTGCTCCCCGCGGCCGTACACGCCCTCCTCGGAGTCCACCGACTCCACGAGGACCCGCACTGTTTCGCCCAGACGCTCCTCGGCCCGCTGCGAGACGAGTTCCTCGGCCAGCCGGGAGACCCGGGCCAGCCGCTCGGCGACGACGTCCTCGTCGAGCTTGTTCTCGTACGTGGCCGCTTCGGTGCCGTCCTCGTCGGAGTACCCGAAGACGCCGATGGCGTCCAGCCGCGCGCCGTTGAGGAAGCGCTCCAGCTCCGCCAGGTCGGACTCGGACTCGCCCGGGAAGCCGACGATGAAGTTGGAGCGCACCCCGGCCTCGGGCGCCTTGCTCCGGATGGTGTCGAGCAGCTCCAGGAAGCGGTCCGTGTCGCCGAAGCGGCGCATCGCGCGCAGCACCGCGGGCGCGGAGTGCTGGAAGGAGAGGTCGAAGTACGGCACGACCTTCGGGGTCGAGGTCAGCACGTCGATCAGGCCGGGGCGCATCTCGGCCGGCTGGAGGTAGCTGACCCGCACCCGCTCGATGCCGTCGACGTCGGCGAGCTCGGGCAGCAGCGACTCCAGCAGGCGGATGTCGCCCAGGTCCTTGCCGTAGGAGGTGTTGTTCTCGGAGACCAGCATGATCTCCTTGACGCCCTGCTCGGCCAGCCAGCGCGTCTCGTTCAGCACGTCGCTGGGGCGGCGCGAGATGAAGGAGCCGCGGAAGGACGGGATGGCGCAGAAGGTGCAGCGCCGGTCACAGCCGGAGGCGAGCTTCACCGAGGCGACCGGGGAACCGTCCAGCCGACGGCGCAGGGGGGCGCGCGGGCCGGACACCGGGGCCACGCCCTCGGGGAGGTCCGTGGGTGCGCCGTGCCCGGGAAGGGCCACCTCCGTGCCCACGTCCTGTCGCTCGGCCGGGCTGATCGGCAGCAGCTTGCGCCGGTCGCGCGGGGTGTGCGCGGCGTGGATGCCACCGGACAGGATGGTCTGGAGGCGGTCGGAGATATCGGCGTAGTCGTCGAAACCGAGCACGCCGTCGGCCTCGGGGAGGGCCTCGGCGAGTTCCTTGCCGTACCGCTCGGCCATGCAGCCGACCGCCACGACGGCCTGGGTTCTGCCCTGCCCCTTGAGATCGTTGGCCTCCAGGAGGGCGTCGACGGAGTCCTTCTTGGCGGCGTCGACGAAGCCGCAGGTGTTGACGACGGCCACGTCCGCGTGCGCGGCGTCCTCCACGAGGTCCCAGCCGTCCGCCTCCAAGCGGCCTGCGAGCTCCTCCGAGTCCACCTCGTTACGGGCGCAGCCAAGGGTGACGAGTGCGACGGTACGGCGTTCAGGCATGGGCTCAAGACTACTTCGTCCCGCTGACACCCCACGTCGACGGGGTTGGCCGATCTTGGCCAACCCCGTAGCGGTTCAACTGTCGCGGAAGGTCATCCGACCTGCGGATCACCCTTCGTGTACGTCAGCCGCTCGACGGCACCCGGCTGGAAGTCGTCCTCGATCTTCTTGCCGTTGACGTACAGCTGGATGGCTCCGGCGTCGCCGAGCACCAGGTTGATCTTCGAGCTGTCCTGGAAGGTCTTGGACTCGCCCTGCTTGAGCAGTCCGTCGAAGAGCAGCCGGCCGTTGTGGTCCTTGGCGGAGATCCAGCTGCGGCCCTCGGCGGCGCTGACCTGGACGGTCACCTTGTCCTGCGGGGCGGCCGCGATGGCGCTGTCGGAGGGTTCCGGCTTCGGGTCGACGGGCTTGCCGTCCTTCTTCGGCGTCTCCGAGACGGACGCGCTCGCCGACGGCGTGGTGCTGTCGGCGACCTGGTCCCGGGCGTCGCTGCCGTCGCCGCCCTTGAAGGCGGTGAAGCCGACGAAGCCGACCACGGCGACGATGGCCGCGACCATGGCCGCGGTCCAGTTGGGGCCGCGCCGCTCGGGACGGATGCGCTCCGCCTCGAACAGGGGTGCGGCCGGGGTGGGTGCCGGGGCGCCGCCGCGCTCGGCGGAGAACCGGGCGACCAACGGCTCGGGATCGAGGTGGACGGCCTTGGCCAGGTTCCGGATATGACCGCGGGCGTAGACGTCTCCACCACAGGGGGAGAAGTCGTCCGCCTCGATGGCGTGGACGATGGCGATGCGGACTCGGGTGGCGTTACTGACGTCGTCTACGGTCAGCCCGGCCGCGATACGCGCCTGCTGAAGGGCGCGGCCGATGGAAGGGAGGGCATCCTCACGACCGTCCTCGAAAGGACGATCGTCTTCTGGGGAGTTGCCGATGGACACGGGGGCGCCTTTCGAGCGTGTAGCCACCTGTGCTAGAGGTTCAGTCTAGGGGGGGTACGAAAGGGTGGGGCAACCGGGCGGTAGGACTTTGTACGCCATCGGAATGGCCGGTCATCCCGACGGTGGGGCACGAGCTTGTCGCCTCCCTCAACTTGACGTACGCCGAAGGGAAACGGTTGCTCAATGATCCCTCACGGGTGAGTCACGATCCAACATCATCCTGACTCACGGATCTCCCGCGGGGTGATCGACGCGCGCCGGTCTCCCTACCCTTCAGCCTCCCCGCGGATCACCGCGAGCACGCCATCCAGTTCGTCGGCCTTCACCAGGACGTCACGCGCCTTGGATCCCTCGCTGGGTCCGACGATGCCGCGGGACTCCATGAGGTCCATCAGCCGCCCGGCCTTGGCGAAGCCCACCCGCAGCTTGCGCTGGAGCATCGAGGTCGACCCGAACTGCGTCGAGACCACGAGCTCGGCCGCCTGGCACAGCAGGTCCAGGTCGTCGCCGATGTCCTCGTCGATCTCCTTCTTCTGCTTGGTGCCGACCACGACGTCGTCCCGGAAGACGGGCGTCATCTGGTCCTTGCAGTGCTGGACGATGGCCGCGACCTCGTCCTCGGTCACGAACGCGCCCTGCATACGGGTCGGCTTGTTGGCCCCCATCGGCAGGAACAGCCCGTCGCCCTTGCCGATCAGCTTCTCGGCACCGGGCTGGTCGAGGATGACCCGGCTGTCGGCGAGCGAGGAGGTGGCGAAGGCGAGCCGCGAGGGCACGTTCGCCTTGATCAGACCGGTGACGACGTCGACGGAGGGCCGCTGCGTGGCGAGCACCAGGTGGATGCCGGCGGCCCGCGCGAGCTGCGTGATGCGCACGATCGAGTCCTCGACGTCACGCGGCGCGACCATCATCAGGTCGGCGAGCTCGTCGACGATCACCAGCAGGTACGGGTAGGGACTGAGCTCGCGCTCGCTGCCCTCGGGCAGCTTCACCTTGCCGTTCCTGATGGCCGCGTTGAAGTCGTCGATGTGCCGGAAGCCGAACGCCGCGAGGTCGTCGTAGCGCAGGTCCATCTCCCGTACGACCCACTGGAGGGCCTCGGCGGCCCGCTTGGGGTTGGTGATGATCGGCGTGATCAGGTGCGGGATGCCCTCGTAGGCGGTCAGCTCGACGCGCTTGGGGTCGACGAGGACCATCCGTACGTCCTCGGGGGTCGCGCGGACCATCACCGAGGTGATCAGGCAGTTGATGCACGAGGACTTGCCCGAACCGGTGGCTCCGGCGACGAGGACGTGGGGCATCTTCGCGAGGTTGGCCATGACGTAGCCGCCCTCCACGTCCTTGCCGAGCGCCACCAGCATCGGGTGGTCGTCCTCGGCCGCGTCCGCCAGGCGCAGCACGTCGCCGAGGTTGACCATCTCCCGGTCGGTGTTCGGGATCTCGATGCCGACCGCCGACTTGCCGGGGATCGGGCTGATGATCCGCACGTCCGGGCTGGCGACGGCGTACGCAATGTTCTTGGTGAGCGCGGTGATCCGCTCGACCTTCACGGCGGGGCCGAGCTCGACCTCGTAGCGCGTGACCGTCGGCCCGCGGGTGAAGCCGGTGACGGACGCGTCGACCTTGAACTCGCTGAAGACGGTCGTGAGCGAGGCGACCACGGCATCGTTGGCGGCGCTGCGCGCCTTGCCCGGGCCGCCTCGTTCGAGGAGGTCGAGCGAGGGCAGGGAGTAGGTGACGTCGCCGGACAGCTGAAGCTGCTCGGCCCGCGGCGGCAGGTCGCGGGGCGCCTCGGGGGCCGCCTTGGTCAGGTCCGGGACCGTCCCGAGCTTGAGCCGCTCCTGCTGCGGGCGCGCGGCCGGCAGCGGCGTCGGGGCCGTCGGCTCGCGGTCGGAGACGCTCACGCCCTGGGTGAGGTCGGCGACGATCGGCGAGGGCGGCATGCCGTGCAGCACGGCGCCGTCCAGCGCGGCGGCGGCCGCCGCGGCCACGTCCACGGCGTCCGGCTGCCGTCCCATGTCCGGCTGCGGCACGGCCGAGCGCCGCGGGCGGCCGCGACGCTGGGAGAGCGCTTCCCGCTCGGCGTCGTCCGGGTCGTACGACGGCGGGGCGCTCGAGCGTCTGCGGGGGCGCGCGGGCGTCTCGTCCCGCCACTGGTCGTCGTAGGACTCGTCCTGGTCGGTGAAGTCGTCGGCCTCGGGGTCGTGCAGCACGCCCAGACGCACCGCGAGCATCCGCAGCCGCTGCGGGACGGCGTTGACCGGGGTGGCCGTGACCACGAGCAGACCGAAGACCGTGAGCAGCACGAGCAGCGGTACGGCGAGCACGTCACCCATGGCGTACGACAGCGGGGTGGCCGCGCCCCAGCCGATGAGACCGCCGGCGTCCCTTATCGCCTGCATGCCGTCGCTGCGCGCGGGCGAGCCGCACGCGATGTGGACCTGGCCGAGCACGCCGATGACGAGCGCGGACAGGCCGATCACGATGCGGCCGTTGGCCTCCGGCTTCTCGGGGTGGCGGATGAAGCGCACTCCGATGACCGCGAGCAGTATCGGCACGAGCAGGTCGAGGCGGCCGAAGGCGCCGGTCACGAGGATCTCGACGAGGTCGCCCACGGGGCCGCGCAGATCGGCCCAGGTGCCGGCGGCGACGATCAGCGCGAGGCCGAGCAGGAGCAGCGCGACGCCGTCCTTGCGGTGCGCCGGGTCGAGGCTCTTCGCGCCCTGCCCTATGCCCCGGAACACGGCGCCGACGGCGTGCGCGAGGCCGAGCCACACGGCGCGCACGAGCCGGTAGACGCCCCCGGTGGGACTGGGCGCCGGCGCGGGCGCGGGCTTCTTCACCGCGGCCTTCTTGGCAGGCGGCTTCTTCGCGGGGGCCCTGTTGGCAGCGGCCTTCGCCGGAGCCTTCGCTGAAGCGGCCGCCTTCTTCGTCGGTGGCTTCTTGGCTGCGGAGGGACGTGAGGCCATAGGTGTGAGGTTACCGGTGGAGACGACAGCGGACACGTGTGCCCAACGCTTCACCCGTTCGTGTCGCCCTTGCGGGGATCCGGAACTGACACGGGCTCATGCGCAACTACGGCTTCGCCGCGTGTCAGTTCTGCGACGGAAGCGAGGCCGGCCCGCCGCCCGTGCCCGGCTCCAGGGCGTCCAGTGCTCTGCGCAGCCCGGTGAGCTTGCGTTCGAGGTGGGCCGCCGTAGCCACCGCCGCCGCGTCCGCGGACTCGTCGTCGAGCTGCTTCGACAGGGCCTCGGCCTGCTCCTCCACGGCCGCGAGCCGCGCGGAGAGCTCCGCGAGCAGACCGGGCGACTCCTTGGCCCCGCCGGCCGCGGACCTGCCGCCGCCCTCCAACTGGAGCCGCAGCAGCGCCGCCTGCTCCCTCAGCTGGCAGTTCTTCATGTACAGCTCGACGAAAACGGACACCTTCGCGCGCAGCACCCACGGATCGAAGGGCTTCGAGATGTAGTCCACCGCGCCCGCCGCGTACCCACGGAAGGTGTGATGGGGACCGTGGTTGATCGCGGTGAGGAAGATGATCGGGATGTCCCGGGTCCGTTCCCGTCGCTTGATGTGCGCGGCCGTTTCGAATCCGTCCATCCCCGGCATCTGGACGTCCAGCAGAATGACCGCGAAGTCGTCCGTCAGCAGCGCTTTGAGCGCTTCCTCCCCGGACGATGCCCGCACCAGCGTCTGATCGAGCGCAGAGAGGATCGCCTCCAGCGCCAGCAGATTCTCCGGCCGGTCATCGACCAGGAGGATCTTGGCCTTCTGCACCATGGCCCGCCCTCCTCGCCCCGGCATGGGGCCTCCCCAGTCCGCAGGACTTGGGGAAGCACCGCCTGATGCCGCCCCAGGGGACGACTCCCTTGCGTCGCCCGTCCTCGTGCCGGTCATGGTAGCCGCACCCCGCCCGTCGCCACACCCTGTCACCGTGATGTCACTGTGCACGTAGCAGAAACGCAGCGGGAGACCAGAAGGTTCCCCCAATCCCGTACTTCTACACGGCATCGGACACCCTGTGTCAGCAACTCCGTGTGAACTCCTGAGGATCCCGCCACATCCACACCAAGCCTGTACGAAGTCCGACCGTCATGGTCACTCTTCCCGCATCCACTGCTGCATCACGGCCAGCAGGTGATCGGGATCGACCGGCTTCGTGACGTAGTCGGAAGCGCCCGATTCGATCGCCTTCTCCCGGTCGCCCTTCATCGCCTTCGCGGTCAGCGCGATGATCGGCAACCCGGAGAACTGCGGCATCCTGCGGATCGCCGTGGTCGTCGCGTACCCGTCCATCTCGGGCATCATGATGTCCATCAGGACGACCGCCACGTCGTCGTGCTGCTCCAGGACCTCGATGCCCTCGCGCCCGTTCTCCGCGTACAGCACGGACAGGCCGTGCTGCTCCAGGACGCTGGTGAGCGCGAACACGTTACGGATGTCGTCGTCGACGATGAGCACCTTCTCGCCGCCGAACCGGAAGTCGCGCACGGGCCGCTCCTCCGGCGCCTGCTCGACCGGCCACTGCTCCAGCTGACCGTTGCGCTGCTCGACACCCGGCGTGGCCCTGCGGCGGCGCCGGAAGAGCGCGGCGGGCCCGTTCTGGGTCTCCCGGTACGACTTCACCTCGGCCGGCGTCTCGATCTCCACCTCGGCGAGCGCGGACAGATCGGCCTCGGACGCCACCAGCTCGCCCGCCTCCAGCGCGGGCACCGGCTGCTGGTAGCCGTGCGGGGGCAGCTCACTCGGGTGCAGCGGCAGGTAGAGCGTGAAGGTCGAACCGCGCCCGGGCTCGCTCTGCGCGTGGATCTCACCGCCGAGCAGCTGGGCGATCTCCCGCGAGATGGACAGCCCCAGGCCGGTACCGCCGTACTTGCGGCTGGTCGTGCCGTCCGCCTGCTTGAACGCCTCGAAGATCACCCGCATCTTGCCGGCCGCGATCCCGATGCCCGTGTCGGTCACCGAGAACGCGATCAGCGGCGCGTCCGGATCGCTGAGCGAACCGGTCTCCAGCAGCTGCTCCCGGATCGCCACCGGCACGTCCGCGCCGGCCGGCCTGATCACCAGCTCCACCGCCCCGGAGTCGGTGAACTTCACCGCGTTGGACAACAGGTTGCGCAGTACCTGGAGCAACCGCTGCTCGTCGGTGTGCAGGGTCGCGGGCAGCTCCGGCGACACCCGTACGGACAGGTCGAGGCCCTTCTCCGCGGTCAGCGGCCGGAACGTCGCCTCCACGTAGTCGACGAGCTGGACGAGCGCGATCCGGGTCGGGGAGACGTCCATCTTGCCCGCCTCGACCTTCGACAGGTCCAGGATGTCGTTGATCAGCTGGAGCAGGTCCGAACCCGCCCCGTGGATCGTCTCGGCGAACTCGACCTGCTTCGGCGAGAGGTTGCCCTCCGCGTTGTCGGCGAGCAGCTTGGCCAGGATCAGCAGCGAGTTCAACGGCGTCCGCAGCTCGTGCGACATGTTGGCCAGGAACTCGCTCTTGTAACGCATCGACACGGCGAGCTGTTCGGCGCGCTCCTCCAGGACCTGCCGCGCCTCCTCGATCTCGGTGTTTTTCACCTCGATGTCGCGGTTCTGCTGGGCCAGCAGCTCGGCCTTCTCCTCCAGTTCGGCGTTGGACGCCTGGAGCGCCTTCTGCCGCTGCTCCAACTCCTCCGACCGCTCGCGCAGTTGCTCGGTCAGCTCCTGCGACTGCTTCAGCAGCTGCTCCGTCTTGGTGTTGACCGAGATGGTGTTGACGCTGGTCGCGATCATCTCGGCGATCTGGTTCAGGAAGTCCTTCTGGATATGGGTGAACGGCGTGAACGACGCCAGCTCGATGATGCCGAGCACCTTGCCCTCGAAGAGCACCGGCAGCACGATCACCTGGGCCGGCGGCGCCTCCCCGAGCCCGGAGGAGATCTTCAGGTAGCCGCTCGGGGCGTTCTCCACCAGGATCGTGCGCTTCTCCTCCGCCGCCGTGCCCACGAGCGCCTCACCCGGCTCGAACGACGTCGGCATGGAGCCCATCGAGTAGCCGTACGAGCCCAGCATGCGCAGCTCGTACCGGTCGTCCATGCCGTCGCTCACGTCCTTGCCGTCCACCAGCGGCATGGCGACGAAGAACGCGCCGTGCTGCGCGGAGACCACCGGGGTCAGCTCACTCATGATCAGCGAGGCGACGTCCACCAGGTCACGGCGGCCCTGCATCAGCGCGGAGATACGGGCGAGGTTGCCCTTGAGCCAGTCCTGCTCCTTGTTGGCGATCGTGGTGTCGCGCAGGTTGGCGATCATCTTGTTGACCGAGTCCTGGAGCTCCTCGATCTCGCCGGAGGCGTCCACGTCGATCTTCAGGTTCAGGTCGCCGCGGGTCACCGCGGTCGCCACGCGCGCGATGGCCCGCACCTGCCGGGTCAGGTTCCCGGCCATCTCGTTCACCGACTCGGTGAGGTCGCGCCAGGTGCCGTCGACGTCACGCACGCGTGCCTGGCCGCCGAGCTGGCCCTCCGTACCCACCTCGCGGGCCACGCGCGTGACCTCTTCGGCGAAGGACGACAGCTGGTCGACCATCGTGTTGATGGTGGTCTTCAGCTCCAGGATCTCGCCGCGCGCGTCGATGTCGATCTTCTTGGTCAGGTCACCCTTGGCGATGGCCGTGGTGACCATCGCGATGTTGCGCACCTGACCGGTCAGGTTGGACGCCATCTGGTTCACCGACTCGGTGAGGTCCTTCCAGGTGCCGGCCACGCCCGGCACGTGCGCCTGCCCGCCGAGGATGCCGTCCGTACCCACCTCACGGGCCACCTTGGTGACCTGGTCGGCGAACGAACTCAGCGTCTTCACCATGGTGTTGAAGGTGTCGGCGAGCTGCGCGACCTCGCCGCTCGCGTCGATCGTCACCGTCCGCGTCAGGTCGCCGTTGGCGACGGCCGCCGCGACCTGGGAGATGTTGCGCACCTGGACGGTCAGGTTCTTGGCCATCAGGTTGACGTTGTCGCTGAGGTCCTTCCAGATGCCCGTGGCGCCCTGGACGTGCGCCTGGCCGCCCAGGATGCCCTCGGTGCCCACCTCGCGGGCCACCCGGGTCACCTGCTCGGCGAAGGACGACAGCTGGTCGACCATCGTGTTGACGGTGGTGACGAGTTCGAGGATCTCGCCCTTGGCGTCGACGGTGATCTTCTTCGACAGGTCGCCCTTGGCGACCGCCGTGGTGACCTCGGCGATGTTGCGGACCTGGATGGTCAGGTTGTTCGCCATGAAGTTCACGGACTGGGTCAGGTCCTTCCAGGTGCCGGCGACCCCCTGCACCTCCGCCTGACCGCCCAGCATTCCCTCGGTGCCCACCTCGCGGGCCACCCTCGTGACCTCCTGGGCGAAGGACGACAGCTGGTCCACCATCGTGTTGAGGGTGTTCTTCAGCTCGAGGATCTCACCGCGCGCGTCCACGGTGATCTTCTGCGACAGGTCACCCCGCGCCACCGCCGTGGCGACCTGCGCGATGTTGCGCACCTGGGCGGTGAGGTTGCCGGCCATGCCGTTCACCGAGTCGGTCAGGTCGCGCCACACACCGGCGACACCGGGCACCTGGGCCTGCCCGCCGAGCCGGCCGTCCGTGCCCACCTCGCGGGCGACCTTGGTCACCTGGTCGGCGAACGCGGAGAGCTGGTCGACCATGGTGTTGATGGTGATCTTCAGCTCGAGGATCTCACCGCGCGCGTCCACGGTGATCTTCTGCGACAGGTCACCCCGCGCCACCGCCGTGGTGACCTGCGCGATCTGCCGCACCTGGGCCGTCAGGTTGCCGGTGATCGAGTTGACCGAGTCGGTCAGCTCCTTCCAGGTGCCGGACACCCCGGGCACCTGGGCCTGCCCGCCGAGGCGGCCCTCCGTACCCACCTCCCGGCCCATCTGGATCACCTGGTCGGCGAACGACGACAGCTGGTCCACCATCGTGTTCACGGTGTTCTTCAGCTGGAGCATCTCGCCGGCCACGTCCACCGTGACCTTCTGGGACAGGTCACCGTTGGCGACCGCGGTCGTCACCTGGGCGATGTTGCGCACCTGACCGGTGAGGTTGCGGAAAGCCGTGTTGACGGAGTCGGTCAGGTCCTTCCAGTCGCCCGCGACCCCGGGCACCTGGGCCTGGCCGCCCAGCTCACCCTCGTTGCCGATCTCCCGGGCGACGCGCGTGACCTCGGCTCCGAAGGCGGACAGCTGGTCCACCATCCCGTTGACGGTGTTCTTCAGCTCCAGCATCTCGCCGGCCACGTCCACGGTGACCTTGCGGGACAGGTCACCGCTGGCCACGGCCGTCGTCACGGCGGCGATGTCACGAACCTGCGTGGTCAGGTTCCGGAAGACCGTGTTGACGGAGTCGGTCAGGTCCTTCCAGGTGCCCGCGGCACCCGGCACGTTCGCCTGCCCGCCGAGCCGCCCCTCGGCACCGACCTCGTTCGCCACGCGCGTGACCTCGTCGGCGAAGATCCGTAGCGTCTCGGTCATCTGGTTGATCGTGTCGGCGAGCTGCGCGACCTCGCCGCGCGCCTGCACCGTGACCTTCCGCGAGAGGTCACCACTGGCCACCGCGGTGGTGACCTCGGCGATCCCGCGCACCTGGGCCGTCAGGTTCCCGGCCATGGTGTTCACCGAGTCGGTGAGTTCCTTCCACACCCCGTCGACGCCGGACACCCGGGCCTGGCCGCCGAGGATGCCCTCGGTGCCCACCTCGCGGGCCACCCGCGTCACCTCGGAGGAGAAGGCCGAGAGCTGGTCCACCATCGTGTTGACGGTGTTCTTCAACTCCAGCATCTCGCCGGCCACGTGAACCGTGACCTTCCGGGACAGATCACCCTTGGCGACCGCCGTCGTCACCAGGGCGATGTCCCTCACCTGGGCCGTCAGCCGGTACGCCATCGTGTTGACGGAGTCCGTGAGGTCCTTCCAGGAACCGGACATTCCGCGCACCTGGGCCTGCCCGCCCAGCTTGCCCTCGGTACCCACCTCGCTGGCCACGCGCGTGACCTCGTCGGTGAACGTCGACAACTGGTCGACCAGGTTGTTGACCGTCCGGCCGACCTTGAGGAACTCGCCGCGCAGCGGATGGCCGGGCCCGTCCGGCCCCTGCGTCCGCAGATCCATCCGCGGCGACAGATCACCCTCGGCGACCGCCGACAGCACCCGGCTGACCTCGGAGACGGGCCGTACGAGGTCGTCCACGAGCGCGTTGGAGTTGTCGACCGCGGTCGCCCAGGAGCCCTCGCAGGCGCCCGTCTCCAGCCGCTCCGTGAGTTTTCCCTCACGTCCCACCATGCGCCGCACCCGCGAGAGCTCGCCGGTCAGATGCAGGTTGCGGTCGGCGACCTCGTTGAAGACGGCCGCGATCTCCGACATCACGCCGTCCCCGGACACCGTGAGCCGCTTGCGGAAGTTCCCGTCCCGCATGGACACGAGAGCGGCCAACAACCGGTTCAGGGCAGCCGTGTCCACCGTGGTGGTGCCATTGCGCCCTTTGCCCTCGTTGTTCAGGGACTGTCCGCCTTTCGCGCGTGCCTTCGTGGCCCGCGTCGCCGCGCCAGACTCCACTGTGTCCCTCCCGCAGGGGTCGACCGTTACCGCTGTGCCCCGATATGCCTTACGGCGTACCGGTTCATGCCGTCTGTCTCTGCCCGATGTCATCGGGCCACACCATGGGCTGCTGCCCGTCGTGCACCGCACACACTCAGCCTGCCGGTTCTTTCACCGGAAGCTTGCCCAGTGTTTCACCCTCACCGAACCAGGCCATAACAGTTCGGCAGCTTCGCACACCGTCCGCACACCCTCCCGGCGGAAACACGGCCGACCGGCATCCGCACGCGCCGGGAAGGTAAGTAACCTTGCATGCGGCTGTCCAGCCGTGCCGGCACATCCGGCCTGGGCGGTGGCAGGAGCACGAGCGGGCATCGGAGGGGCGGCCGCACACATGACCACCGGACTGATCCCTGGGGAACAGCCCCCGGACCACCGGCCGACCGACGGCCTGCCCGCGCAGGCCCGGCACCAACCGGTCGGCGCGGGAGCCCTGCATGCCGACGACCGGTCGAGGAGTTCTGTGATCACCGCGCGCGCGGCCGCCAGCTTCGAGCCCGTCGGACGATCCGTGGCGACCGCCCGCGCCTTCGTCCGCGACACACTCCAGGGCTGGGGCTTCGCCGACATCGTCGACGACGCGGTGGTCCTCACCAGCGAACTGGTGACCAACGCCGTGGTCCACGCGGGCACGTCCGCGGACGTGCTGTGCCTGCGCAGCGACGAGGGCGCCCGCATCGAGGTCTCCGACCGCTACCCCGAGCGGGAGATCCCGCTCCAGGGCACCGCCGTCAACATGGGCAGCCCCGACCGTGAGGGCGGGCGCGGACTCCAACTGTGCGCCGCCCTGGCAGGCCGCTGGGGCGTCGAGTACACGCCCACCCACAAGAACGTCTGGTTCCAACTCCACCTCCCCGAGCGCCCGGTGGGCACCCGCACCGCCGGCCCCTCCCTGCCCGCCCACCTCCTCCCGCTCGCCGACGGCCGCGTCCGCGTCGCCGTGATCCAGATCGACCGCATCGGCGCGATCACCGCCTGGAACGAGGACGCCGAGGAACTCTTCGGCTACGCGGCCGACCAGGTCACCGGCAAGCCCCTCACCGACCTCGCCGCCTGGCCGCACACCCCCGGCACGAGCACCGGCATCGTGGAGGCCCTCCAACTCTCACGCTGGGAGGGCAGTTACGGCCTGCGCGGCGCCGACGGCCGCGTCACCCCCGTCTACGCCTCGCACCTGCGCGTCCGCGACACCGGCGGCGAGCCGTCCACCGTCTGCCTCCTCGTGCGCGATCACGAACGGGCGGTCCTCCAGACCCCGTTGCGCGGCCCCGCCTCCGACGCCGGCACGTCCGACATCCAGAGCGCGGACCCCTTCGAGGTGTTCATCGGCTCACCGGCCCCGGACGACCTCGACGGCCTCCTCCAGCGCACCGTCGAACGCGCCCGCGACATGCTCGACGCCGACTCCGCCTTCCTGCTCCTCGCCACCGACGACGAAACGGAGTTGGAGGTCCGCGCCTCCACCGGCCTGCCCTCCGCCCGTCAGCGCTTCGCCCGCGTCCCCGTCGAGGCGGGCCCCGGCCGCTACGGCTCGGCGCGCATGCCCGCCGTCCACGAGGACCTCGCCGCCGTCCCCGGCGCCGTACCCCTCCTGAACGCCACCGGCATGCGCTCCGTCGTGACGGTCCCGCTGAAGGTCGAGGGCCGCCTCACGGGCTCCCTCGGCGTCGCCGCTGAGGCTCCCGGAAGATATTCCAACGAGGAGGCGCTGCGGCTTCAGTTCGCCGCCGACCGCATCGCGCTGGCGGTGGAATCGGCTCGCCTGGGCGAACTGGAACGCCTGCGCCGAGGCTCCCTGAGCTTCCTCGTCGAGGCCTCCGACCTCCTGGCCGGCACCCTGGACCGCGACCAGACCCTGGCCCTGATGGCCCAGATGACGGTCCCGACCCTGGCTACCTGGTGTGCCGTGTACACGATCGCCGACCAGGCCTCGGAGCCGTACCTGTCCTACGTCCTGCACGAGGACGAGGAACTGATCGACGGCATCAAGTCGCTCCTGTCCAAGGTCCCGCCGCCGGACCCGGTACCCACCCCGGGCGCCCGCGTCTGGACGACGCCCGGCGGGGTCGCCCACCAGGCAGCCCTGCGCAGCTCCATGCGCAGCCTCGGACTCAGCGGCGGCCCGATCCACCAGATCGCGTCCGGTATCGCCCCGACCCTGGCCACGGCCTCCGCGGTCGGCGGCGAGACGGTGGTCCTGCCCCTGGTCGCGCGCAACCGCGTCATCGGCATGCTGACGCTCGGCAAGCCGACGGACGAACACTTCCGCCAGGAGATCCTGGAACTGGCCGAGGACCTGAGCCGCCGCGCCGCCCTGGCCCTGGACAACGCCCGCCTCTACTCCGAGCGCACGGCCATCAGCCAGGCCCTCCAGCGCAGCCTGCTGCCACCGGAACTGCCCCAGATCGAGGGCGTCGAGGTCGAGGTCATCTACCGCGCGGCCGGCGAGGGCAACGAGGTCGGCGGTGACTTCTACGACCTGTTCCCGATCAGTGACGGCGCCTACGGCTTCGCCATCGGCGACGTCTGCGGTACGGGCCCGAACGCGGCGGCTGTCACGGGCCTGGCCCGGCACGCGCTGCGCCTGCTCGCCCGCGAGGGCCTCAGCGGACCGGCCGTCCTGGAGCGCCTGAACTCGGCCATCCTGGACGAAGGCGCCCGCAGCCGCTTCCTGACCCTCCTCTACGGCGAGATGCGCCCTCAGGCGGACGGCAGCGCGGAGCTGAAGGTGGTCTGCGCCGGCCATCCGCTGCCGCTGCGCCTGCGCCAGGACGGCACGGTCGAGGCCGCCGCCGACCCCCAGCCGCTGCTCGGCGTCATGGAGGACCTGGAGCTCTACGAGCAGACGGTCACCCTGGACCCGGGCGATGTCCTCCTGTGCGTCACGGACGGCGTCACGGAGCGCCGTGAAGGCACCCGGATGCTGGGCGACGACGGCCTCACCGACGTCCTCACGACCTGCACGGGCCTGACGGCCGGCGCGGTCGCGGCCCGCATCATGCGCGCGGTGGAACGCTTCGCGTCGGACGCCCCGTCCGACGACATGGCCATCCTGGCGATGCGGGTGCCGGGACTCCAGGTGGACTAGGAGCGGGGCGCCCGGAACAGGACATGAGAAAGGCCCCGCCCAATGGGCGGGGCCTTTCTGGTGGAGCCCCCAAACGGAATCGAACCGTTGACCTTCTCCTTACCATGGAGACGCTCTACCGACTGAGCTATAGGGGCCAGTTACCTGGGCGAGGTTTCCCCCGCGGCAACAGAAGAGATCATACCCTGAACAGAGCCGTGCTCCCAACTCGCTCAGAAAGCGGGCTGGAGCAGTCCTCCGAGCGCATTGCACGCGGACACGATCCGCTGCATGTCCCGCTTCGTCAACGCCGCTTCCACGGGCAGCGCGAGCGTCTCGTCGGCGGCGAGCTCGGTCTCCGGCAGCGAGACGCACCGACGGAACTCGGGCAGCCGGTGCACCGGTGTCTTCACCGGGACCCGGCAGTCAACTCCCCTGCCGCGCAGGGCGCGTGCGAAAGCGTCGCGATCGGGCCGCCCGTTCCCGGGCACCCGCACGACGTACTGCTGATAGGTGTGGCCGTCGCCTCCGTCGGGCGTGCGCACACCGCGCAGCCTCCCGTCGAGGTAGGCGGCCCGCTGCCGCCGCTGAGCGACCTCGTCGTACGGCGCCTCGGACTCCGCCTGCTCCAGCACGAGCAGTCCGTGCCGCTGCCCGACGGCGTGCAGCCGCACGATGTCGGCCGGCCGGCCGAAGCGGTGCACGGCGACGACGGCCGCCGTACGCGAGGTCAGGGACGCCTCGACGGCGCAGGCGTCGAGGCAGTACGTCACGGGATCTATGTCCGCGAACACCGGAAGCGCGCCCGCCAGGGTCACCGATTCGGCCACTTCCACGTTCCCGAAGGCCGGCACGATCACCTCGTCGCCGACGCCAACGCCGGCAGCCCTGAGCATTGCAGCAGTACCCATGCTCTGGATGTTCGTAGCGGAATGTGAACGTCAAGTGACGCGCAACAAAAAAGGGTTGGATCCTGAACCGAAGTTCAGGATCCAACCCTTTGAATAATCGTTCGGCGGCGTCCTACTCTCCCACAGGGTCCCCCCTGCAGTACCATCGGCGCTGAAAGGCTTAGCTTCCGGGTTCGGAATGTAACCGGGCGTTT
>NZ_JBSFCK010000015.1:0-170021 GCF_053593435.1 Streptomyces sp. NPDC002306 | reverse complement strand
GGTCTGGCCCGTGGGTATGTGGGGCGTGCGGGGTTGTCGGCGGAGCGGTTCGTGGCGAACCCCTTCGGTGGTGCGGGTGAGCGGATGTATCGCACGGGTGACCTGGTGAAGTGGAATGCCGGCGGGGAACTCGAGTATCTGGGCCGCACGGATGATCAGGTCAAGGTCCGCGGCTTCCGCATCGAACTCGGCGAGATCGAGACCGTACTCCTGGCGCAGCCGGGCATCGCGCAGGCTGCCGTGATCGTCCGCGAGGACACTCCCGGAGACAAGCGGATCGTCGGCTACGTGACTTCGGCAGCCGGCAGCCCCGAACTGCCCGCACCCGCACTCGATGCCGCCGGCATCCGGGCCGCCCTGCACACACACCTGCCGGAATACATGGTCCCGTCAGCCATCATCACCCTCGATGCCCTGCCGTTGACGGTGAACGGCAAGGTCGACCGTAGGGCGCTGCCCGCACCCGACTACGCAGCCCCCCGTGCAGGACGTGGTCCGGTCACGCCCGAGGAGCGTTTCCTGTGTGCAGCATTCGCTGAGGTGCTGGGCATTGACGAGGTCGAGTTGGATGACAACTTCTTCGATCTGGGTGGACATTCACTGCTAGCGGTCCGGCTGATCAGTAAGATTCGATCGGCTGCAGGAATTGATGTATCGCTGATCAACTTCATGCAGCGGCCAACGGTGGCCGATCTCGCGGAGCTGCTTAGCCACCCAATCAGCAGCAAGCCATTCGAGCCGATTCTGCCGTTCCGCACCACTGGAACTCAGCCGCCGCTCTTTTGCTTGCCTCCGGTCAGTGGGCTGAGCTGGACCTACTCCGGTCTTCTCAGGCATCTCGGCACTGAGCAGCCGCTGTACGGACTTCAAGCTCCCATGCGTGGAGAGGAAGTTGCCGATCCCGGGCCGGAAGATCTGGTCGGCTGGTATGTCGACCACATCAGGTCAGTTCAGGTCAACGGACCGTACCGCTTGCTCGGTTATTCTGTCGGAGGAAACATCGCCCACGCGGTAGCGGTGGAGTTGCAGCGACAAGGTGCGGAAGTCGACTTTCTCGCTCTGCTGGATTCCTACCCTGTCCAGGCTGAAACAGCACCGAGTCAAGAGCTCGATGACTCCATGCTTCTGATGGAGCTCCTGGATGGTTTGGGGATCAAGCCGGACGTGGATACGAGCACGATTACGGCAGCTGAGGCCCACCATGTCGTGCTGAGACATCTCGGTGGCTCTTGGGACATCCAGGAGTCTGACATGTCGGCCTACTTGCGAAATGTGCGTACCAATTCCAGGTTTCGGAGGGAAGTGGCACTCGGCCTCTATCGGGGTCCTGGCCTCCACTTCATGGCTCTACGCGCTGGACGCGGTTCTCGCGAAGACGTCTCGCACGTGTGGCGGGAATTCTTCGACGGAGAGTTGCGTGTCGTGCCGGTCGATTCAGACCATGCAGGAATGTGTGATCTCCGTCCATTGGCCCAGATCGGTCCTGTGCTCGCCGAGCAATTGGCCAAGTAGGAATTGAAGGCCGTAAAAGTTCTCGACGGGTCGCCGATCTGTGTGGCGGCCCGTCCAGGCGAAGCTGCATCCGCCACACGTCTTTCTGGCTCGGAGAATCACGATGAAATACTTTTTGCTGGTATGGGTCGGACGCGTGCTCACTGTCCTCGGCTCAAGAGTCAGTAGCTTTGCGCTTACTCTGTGGGTATATCAGCAAACGCATTCCATCACGCAGTTCTCGACCGGTCTCTTCCTTGGTTTTGTGCCTGGACTAATAGCAGGTCCAGCGGCAGGTGTCCTTGTGGACAGGTTTCGACGCAAGACGATCCTGCTCTTGGCGGACACGGCGGCACTGGCTGGGGTTGTCGCTCTGGTAATCAGCCAGAGCTCGGGCCATCTCGCTGTATGGCAGATTTATGCAGTTGTGATCGTGAAATCGATTTGCGGTGCCTTTCAATGGCCGGCCTTCGCCGCGAGTGTCAGAGCAATGGTCCCACCGCAGCATCGTGGCCGCGCCGGAGGTATGACACAGACAGGCTTCGCGGTCACACAAATACTTGGCCCGGCAATTTCCACGTCACTGCTCAATACCGGTGGACTCACTCAGGTTCTCTTCGCTGATATTTTTGCCGGAGCAGTTGGAATTCTCAGTCTAGCCATGGTGAAAATTGCTGAGCTCACCGAAACGGCCTCAGACTTCAAGGAAAAGAAGTCGTGGAGGTCAGAACTTCTTATCGGGTGGCGGGCAATCAGCGGCGACCACCGCTTGGTTCGTCTACTGCGGATCGCTACCGTCATGTATGCCGTACAAGCAGCAGCAAGCGTTCTGCTGCTGCCGCTTATAGTGGCCAGCGTTCCACCGAGCCAGCATAATGTGGCAGTTGCCGCGGTGAGTACCGCTGGGGGTGTCGGGCTCGCGGCAGGTAGCCTCGTCATGTCCATTTGGGGCGGTCCGAAACGTCCGCAGTTGTGGATCACCGCGGCAGCTGTTCTGAGCGGAGTGGCCGTTGTCGTTGCCAGCATGATCTCCCAATCAGTCGTCCTTATCGGCTCTTCGTTTGTGTTTTCTTTTGGTTTTCCCGTAGTCATCGCTTGTTCTCAGAGCGTCTGGCACGAGGCTATAGAACCCGGTTTGGAAGGCAGGGTCTTCTCGCTGCGGCGAATGACGGTACAGGCAGGCACGGTGGCCGGCCTGGTCACTGTCGGCCCAATCGCCACATACGTATGTACTCCGCTGCTAACGGCCCGGACGCCAGCGTCCCGCGTTCTGCGCAGCATTTTTGGAAGCGGAACGGAAGGTGGCTCCGGAATTCTTCTATGCTTCCTCGGAGTCACCTTGGTCGCCACTTCTGTGATAGGGAATGTGAATTCGATGCCGAATAATTCATCAGCGACTGATCAGCAGCGCAAGCTTGCTCGAAACAGATCTTGATGCGGACGATTGCTCCCTGGGGTCTCAGTGAGACCCTGGTGTGTTGAGGAGTGCCAGGCCGAGGGCGGTGAGGCTGTGACGTACGGAGTTTCGGTGGCGGAGGGAACGGATCAGTCCGGCTTCGCGGAGGATGGTTGCGTGTTCGCTCGCGCTCGCGGACGCGACACCTGAGAGTGCGGCCAATTCCTTGGTGGAGCAGCCCTGGTGTTCCGCAATGGTGGCCAGCACCGCGGTGCGCGTCCGCCCTAGCAGCGTCGCCACACCGGGGGAGCGCTTTTGGCCGGGCGCGGAAACAACGGGGGCGAGTTCATGAGGGTCCTGGTAGGCGGGATAGCTCACGGACACGGGCTGGCTTTCGGTGACGACGGCGCGCGTGCCGAACATCGACGGAATGAGGAGAAGGCCCTGCCCTTCCAGGTAGAGGTCACGCTCGGCTCCGTTCGCCATTCGGATTTCCAGGACCGGCGGATTCCATCGCATCCATCGCGGGTTTGCCTGGGTCAGTAGTTGATCGACGCCGCCGGTGAGTATGTGCTGTAGGCGCAGGGTCTGGTCGGCCGCCAGGTGTTCGGTCAATTGACCCCAATTCGGGGCCAGTAGGCATGCGTGGAGATGGCCGAGTCCCGTGCAGAGTTCGGCGAACAAGGACGGATCTTCCGACAACTGGTGTGCCCACGTGGGAAGAGAAGGGTGATGCAGTGCTGCTTCGATTACATCTGCCTTGACAAGCGCGCGAGGTGTGGCGCGTATCTGCTCCAGCAGTTGCTCGATGGTGCCCGCTTTCGTGGGACTGAGGAAGTTGGGTGAGGATCCCACGGACGGCATCAGGGCCAAGGCCATGCGGGCCTGGGGCGAGAGCTGTGTGCGAGCACGATTTCGCCAGGCGTCGAGACGAGTCGGCTGACTGCGGCTCTGCAGGGCGCGCGCCGCGAGTTCCAACTCGTGCAGCGGCATCGGCGCCTCGGCTACACGTGTCCGGGCCAGATCCTGAACCGTGAAGTGTATGCGGTAGGCCATGGCGGTCTGGGTGGATCCTTTCGGAATGTCGTTCTTCGGGTCAGCCCGAATCAGATCGCGATCGTAGCGAGCCAAGGAGAAGCTGGATCCGGCGGCCTGCGTGTATGGCACAGCGAGGTGTCATGGAGGCTCGTCGATTCCGGTGGACGGCATGGGGCGTATTCATGCCGACCGAATAGGAGTTTCCGAGTGGCTTCCCTTGGAATCGCCTTCACGTAAAGGCCGTTGGCGGTGTCCCTCAGCAGTACGTGGCACTCCAGTCAACCGGTCTGAGTGTTGGTGGGCCGTGCCGACCGCCGACGACGGACAAGCCTCAGCTGTGGCGACCTGTCCCGTCCTGCCGCGAGGCCCGCTCTCATACTCCCGTCGTGCCTGCCGTCCCCCGTAATACCTATTTCTTGCACAGTGAAGGAAAACGTGATGCACAACCCCTATCCGGTCGACATGTCTGAACTCCACCTCGACGGTCACAATCTGGGCGTGGACGAGGTCTACCGGGTTTCCGCCATGGGGGAGGGAGCGAGGCTGGGCCTGGCGGAAGACGCGGTCCTGCGCATGAAGAAATCCCTTCAGGTGAAGGACGACCTCATTGCGTCAGGGATACCCATCTACGGCGTCACGACGGGCTTCGGTGACAGCAGCAGCCGGCAGATCAGTCCCGAGAAGACCGTGGCTCTGCAGCGCAACCTGCTGCGGTTCCTGCGTGTGGGCACCGGCCCGGTGGCACCTGACGAGGTCATTCGCGCGACCATGCTGATCCGCGCCAACAGTGCCGCCCGAGGACACTCCGCCATCCGGCAGGAGCCTGTCCGTCTCATCCTGGACATGCTGCACCACGGCATCCTGCCGCAGATCCCGGAGCGCGGCTCGGTGGGTGCCAGCGGCGACCTGGCCCCGCTGAGCTACCTGGCGGCGTCACTCACCGGCGAAGGCACCGTCACCTACCGGGGTGAGCGGATGCCGGCCGTCGACGCCCTGCGCGCGGCCGGTCTGCAGCCGGTGGAACTGCAGGCCAAGGAGGGCCTCGCCCTGGTCAACGGCACTTCGTTTATGTCCGCCTATCTGACACTGGCGTTCACCGAGGCACGCGAACTGGCCTGGTGCGCCGAACTGTGCACGGCGCTGGCCGCCGAGGTGCGCAGGAGCAGCAGGGACCAGTTCACCGCGTTCCCGCACCTGAACAAGCCGCATCCGGGCCAGATGACCAGCGCCGAGAACATCCGGCGGATCCTCGAAGGGTCCGCCCTGATCGGCACGGACGCCGACCTCCGGGGAGACGGCATCAGTGAGGGTTCCACGTACCTGGAACTCGAACGCGGTATCCAGGACCCGTACTCCATCCGTTGCGCCCCCCACGTGATCGGTGTGCTGCGCGACACCCTTCAGTGGACCGAGCAGTGGATCACCAACGAGATCAACTCCTCCAACGACAACCCGCTCTTCGACGCGGAGTCCTTCAGCGTCCACAACAGCGGCAACTTCTACGGCGGCCATGTCGCCCAGGCCGCCGGTGCGCTCGCCGCCACCATCGCCAGCGTGGGTGACCTCCTGGACCGACAAGTGCAGCTGCTGGTGGACCCGAAGTTCAACCTGGGACTTCCGGCGAACCTCATCGCCCCGGTCGAGGCCACCCATCCGGCAGCCGGACTGCACCATGGCTTCAAGGGCGCGCAGATCGCCTCCTCCGCTCTGACCGCCGAAGCACTCCACCTGACCATGCCGGTCAGCTCCTTCTCCCGGTCGACCGAGGCGCACAACCAGGACAAGGTCAGCATGGGCACCATCGCCGCCCGGCACGCCAGGACCGCCGTTCACCTGATCAGCGAGGTCACCGCGATCCACCTGGTGGCACTCTGCCAGGCCGCGGACATCATCGGCGCGGACGGACTCGGCCCCCTTACCGCCCGTGCCCACGCCTTCCTGCGCGGCACCGTCCCCTTCGTCCAAGAGGACCGCCCCCTGGACGGAGAGTTCCAGCAGATCGCCAAGCTGCTCACGGACGGCTCGCTGCGCCGCGCGGTCATGGCCGACTGACCGCGACGAGCAGCGTCCCTCGTAGAGGCCGGTTGCCGGGCCGCGTCCGACAGGCCGGCGACCGTGACGTGACAGCGGCGCGCCTTGTCAAGTTCCGCAGAGCGGAAGAGAAGGTTCACCAAGCCCGGCCCGGAATCCACCGGCCGAGAAATCGAAATAGATCGCCGGTGGGCGGGGCGGCGAGAGGGAGAGTACACAGATGATCTTGTCCGAGCTGAGGCCAGACGAGGACGCGGTACAGAAATATCGCGCCGCGGGCGTCTGGCGGAGCGAGGGCCCGCTGGCCGATCTGGAGAAGTGGCGGGACGAAAGACCGGAAGCCGTCGCGGTGATCGCCTACCGAGCCGGAACGGACGTGCGCCGCCTTACGTACCGGGAGCTCGGCGACTACGTCGAGCGGTTCGCCGCGGCGCTGCACGAGCTCAACGTCGGGCCGGGGCACGTCGTCGCGATGCAGCTGCCCAACTGGTGGGAGGTCAGCGCGCTGCTGCTGGCCTGCGCACGAGTCGGGGCAGTCGTCGCACCCGTCATGATGTCCATCGGCCCACGCGAGCTGGAACGCATCCTGTCGCGACTGGACGCCGACGTGTGCGTCACGGTCGACCAGTGGGCTGACGTGCGGTACGCGGACGCCGTGGCCGAGATGGCGCCCCGCCTGCCCAAGCTGCGGCACCGGGTGGTCATCACCGGGGGCGACACCTCCGAGGACGTGGTGAACTTCCGCCGCCACTTCGAGGAGACACCCCGGGAGGGACAGCCCCGGACGCTCCCGAGCGCGCTGCCCGCCGAGGACCCTGACCGGGTGGCCCTGGTCCTGTTCACCTCAGGAACCTCCGGCGAGCCCAAGGGGGTGCTGCACACCTTCAACACGCTCTACGCCGGGAGCTCGGCGATAGCCCAAGCGGAGGGGCTGGACACCCGAGACCGGTTCTTCACCACACAGGCACTGACCCACATCTTCGGGCTGATGTACAACATCATGATCCCGTTGCTGGTCGGTGGCGCCTCCGTGCTGTCCGACGTCTGGGATCCCAAGGGCGCACTGGACATCATCACCGAGAGCGAGACCACCGTCCTGGCGGGTGCACCGCCCTTCGTCACCGCGCTCGTCACGGCTGCCCAGGTGGAACCCCGGCCCGCCCTCTCGCCGCGCATGGTGCTCAGCGGCGCCACCACGGTTCCCGGCCAGTTGGTCGCCTCCGTCCCGCAGACCTGGGGCGTGCCGCTGCGCACCCTCTGGGGAATGACCGAGGTCCCCGGCCACACCTGGACCCGCCGCGACGATCCGCCGCTGTGGGGCTCGCAGAGCGACGGCAGGCCAGGAGCAGGACTGGAACTCGACTTCCGGTCCGACACCGACACCCCGCCCACCGCCGAGCAGCCGGCCCGCCTCTTCGTCCGTGGCGGCGGTGTGTGCCTGGCGACTTTCGGCCGGGACAGCGGCCGGCTGCGGGTCATGGCCCACGTGGACGACGGCTGGTACGACACCGGTGACCTGGCGATTCCCGACGGTCGAGGGGGCCTGCGCATCATCGGCCGGACCGCGGACCGTATCGGCGGCTCCTTCATGATCCCGATCAACGACGTCGAGACGGAACTGCTCGCCCACCCTGACGTCCATGATGTCGCCCTGGTCGGCTACTTGGACGACACGGGCAACGAACTCGCCTGCGCGGTCGTCGTTCCCGGTGCGGCCACACCCACACTGGCCGGACTACGGGAGTTCCTGACCGCCCGCGGCATGACGGAGTGGTACCAGCCCCGCCGGCTCGAACTGGTGACAGAGCTGCCGCGCAACGCCACCGGAAAGGTCCGTAAAGACCTCCTCCGCTCTCAGGTGAAGGACGGCCACATGGTGGACCAAATAGTGGTGTGACGCCTGGTGAGAAGGGGTGGCGCGGGCGAGTGACCACGGGTGTGACCGCCCGCCCCGCCACCTGTCACATCCAGACGGAACCCACCAACATGACGCCGCATGAAGAGCAACGAGAGCAGCACTTGCCGCTGACGGAGCCTCGCTACTGACCGAGTGCGCGAGCGGCCCCTGGGCCGTGTTCCGCTGAGGGTCTTCGCCCGGCCGTGTTCTACGAGGCCCGGTCGGACGTCGGCCATATGTACGGGAGATCGTCGGGGACGTCCGGGAAGAACGGTGTGTAGAACTCTGGCGCCTTGCGCACCAACGCCGACTGGTGGCTGCGGTGGAAGGCGGGCTCTCCCAGCCAGGGCGGCAGCTCGCCGTCCTCGGCGAGGCGTTCCTGCGTCCGCGCGGCGGAGCCGGGGCGGTATCGGCCGAACTCGGTGGCGAGCGTGGCGGCGCAGGTGTCGGCGCGCTCCTCCGCTGTCCACATGCCGCACACGTCCAGGCCGTAGCGGACCAGAGCCTCCTCGTAGCCGATCCACATGAGTACCGCAGGATGGTTCCGCCATCCGTAACCGGGCACGGTCAGGCCTCTGAGCACTTGGAGGGCCTCGACCCGCTGCTTGCCCAGCCGCGCCTGGTCCAGGACCGCGGCGGACTGCATGAAGTCGGGGAAGGGGAGAAAGGTCTGCACACGGGATGCCTACCGCGGCCGGTCCGTCCTCAGACATTCGCGTCCGTCCTCACGCGCCCTGCTGTGTCCCCCGTCCGGATGGCGCCACCGCTGACGACCGTCACCCGTCGGCGGCTCCGGCCGCGCTCCGAAACCGTGCTCAGACCCGCTCGTACCTTTCGAAGCGTGCGAGAGATCGCCAGCATCGTCTGCAGGGGTATCTGCGTTTCACGTCACCACCGATACGCCAGGAAGCGAGAACGCCATCAGCGGACAGCAGGCCGCAAACTCCTGGTAACGGCGGGACGGCGGCGTCGAAGCCGATGCCCGGTGACCGGCCCGATCAGCAGGCCGGTGCTGAGGGCTCGGAGCAAGCAGAGAGCCACGGGGCGGGCGGAGTCCGGACCGGCGCCCGCCCGCCACGCGACGAGACGCTCAGCCACCCACTCCACGCAATAGTCACTGGAGATCCTGATGACTGGGAAACCGTCACGTCCGGTTCGGCGGGAGGCAGGGGAACAGGACCTGCCACGGCGGGCACCTCACCGCGCGGCCGACCCAACCGCCCACCTGCACTGGTTCCGTTGCCTGCGGATCCGCTGGGAGATCCGCGATGACATTCACGAAGCCCTTCCTCACCATCGGCTGCGCGCCCAGCTGTTGGCGACGCCTGTCACAGCGTGCCCGAGCCCTCGCCCTCCCGTAGGAGCCATTCCCTGACCGACGGAGCACGATCGAGGAGCTGACGGACCTGTATGCCTTCTTCGCGTGAGGTCACTCTCGACAGCGGAGTGAAGTCGTCGGGAAGTACGTCCAGCAAGCTCAGCGCGCGGTCTCCCACACGCAGAGTGATCAACAGTTCGCACCGCAGATGACGCGGAACGTCCGGGCGGTGGGACAGGCTGTGCCACAGGGCCGGCCGCAGGTAGTGGATGCCATCAGCCGCCGCAGTCGCTCGCACCCACGCTGGGTCCAACCTCTGGCTCAGACCGAGGTGCCATGCCCGCTCCTCCAGCCTGAACAGCGAGGCCGAATCGATGACTTTCACCTCGCGAGGCAACGGCTGATCGAAGTCCACCGTCCCATGCTGCCTGACGGCGCCCCAGGACGAGGAGCCGAGGTCGGTGTCGTGCACGGGGCCGCCGGTTGGCGGGACGTGATCAGCCGTGTGATCGCCCGCGACAAATCCGGCGACGTCGGCGGTCATCCCCGGGATACTGGTCGCCCATGGATGAGGTCGAAGTCGTCGTCGCCCATTCCGAGCGCGTGACCCTGCGCGTCGGCGACGTGTTCCTGAAGGTGGACGCCGATCAGGCGCGCATCGACGTCGAGGTCGAGGTGATGTCCCTCGCGCCGGTCCCGACCCCAGAGGTCCTGTGGCGCAAGCCGCCCGTACTTGCGCTCGCCGCGCTTCCGGGGACAACGGTCGGGAGCCTTGGCGGCCCGTCGACCGGGTCAGCGGCGGAGTGGGCCGCGGCGGGCGCCGCCATCCGGAAGCTGCACGACGCACCGTTGCCGCCCCGGCTCGGCCGGGCCGGGCGGAGCATCGACGCGCTGACGGCGGAACTCGACGACGAGTGCGAGTTGCTCGTGACGAATGGCGTCCTGCCCGCCGACCTGGTCACCCGCAACCGCCAGGTCGCCGAGGCCGCGCTGCGGCCGTGGACTCCGGCGTTCACGCACGGCGACCTGCAGATCGCGCACATCTTTGTCGACGGCGGCGAGGTCACCGGCATCATCGACTGGTCCGAGGCGGGCCAGGGTGACGCCCTGTACGACCTCGCCGCCTTCACGCTCGGACACGAGGAGCACCTCGACGACGTCATCGCCGGCTACGGCACCGCCGTCGACCTCGACGTGATCCGCGCGTGGTGGTCGTTGCGAAGCCTGCTGGTCGTTCGCTGGCTGATCGAGCACGGCTTCGACGCGTTCGCGCCGGGCTGTGAGGTCGACGTGCTGAGATCCCGGATGTGAGGCTGCGTGGGCACGACTGCTGTGAGTGCGTTCTGACGCGTCGAGCAGGCCATTCCCTGGGGCGCATCGCCTGCCCTACGCCCGACGAAGTGCGGCGCGCGGTCGTCGCCGGCAGCTGACGGCGCAGCCGAGGGTGGCGAACGCGTGGTGGATGTCGTGGCGGATCTCCCAGCGGACGCACAGGCGGCGGAACCAGTGCAGCAGCGCGATCGCTCCTTCCACGACCAGGAATCTTCGCGACCGGCATGCCCTGAGCGGACAACGGCACCATCTGTGCGCGCTGCCAGGTCACCATGGAGCCCGTGCCGCTGCGGTTGATCCGCAGTAATCGCTGACCCTCGTCGTCCTCGGCCTCGCGAACACGCACTCGTTCTGTCACCCATACAGCCTGGTGGCCCGATGCCGCCGGAACGTCAAGTTCAGGAGGAGTCGTCGGAGTCGGCCGCGAGCGCCTTGCCTGCGATTCCCGAGCGAGTGACGCCGTCGACTGCCACGCAGATACCGAAGACACGATCATGGCTGGTCCAGCCGTTGACGAGACCACGGTTATTGCTGATCTGCACCCGCTTCCTGGCGAGGTCCACGGACGACACCAAGTGCAAGTAGACCGTCCCTGCGACGCGGGCGAGGACGATGTCTCCGACCTCCAACTTCGATGGATCGACTGGGGCAACGACCACCTGCTGCCGACTACGGATCAGCGGGACCATCGAGGAGCCGCTGGGCCGGAACGTCACGGTGGCCCCGCCCGCGATCCTGCCTGCCACTGCGTCCAATGCACCCATCCGATAAGCGTGGCAGATTCCCCTGCGCCACCCCAACGATTTACTTCTCCGTGCTCCACCAGCGAGGCGAACGTTGCCTGATGCGGTAGTGGGACATGCGGGAGAGGACGAACGGGATCACGTGCGTTCCCCAGGCCGTCCCGTCACCTTCCTTCTTCCTGGTCGTCTGGAACGGCGCGGAACGAAGTGGAGTCGGGGCTGGCTACTGGCGCGGCCCGTGCGCGCGACTCCGGACAAGGTGGGCGCGCCGCAGCGTGCGGGAAAGGGGGGTCCGGCTGGTCGGCAGGCCGTCGAGATCCGCGGCGCATGCGGCTGCGGTCGAGGCGCGGTCCGTCACCGTGCTGACCGTGTCGGGAGCGGCTGCCGCCGGGTGCGATGCACCCCGCGACCATCGGCGCAGCCGAGCACCGACGCCTGCGGCGTAGGCCCTGGCATCGCACTCTTCGGCCCTCTGCTTTCTGACGACCAGCGTTTGGCGGTCAACAGTGTGCTGAGCACCAGTCTGTGGAGCGCGACCATCGCCGGCCCCGCTCTCGCGGGTCTTCTCGTGGGAGCGGTATCTCCCACATGGATCATCGGCCTGGACGCCGCCACGTTCGCTGTGCTCGCCTTCCAGACAAGCCGTACTGCCCTGCCCCGGTCACCGCTGCCCCCGGTGACCGGGGGAACACAGCGCGGGCTGAGGATGCTGTGCCGTCAGCCGGAACTCCTCGGCCTGCTCCTCGTGACCTGGGTGTTCAACCTCGCCTTTGGCCCCGTCGAAGTCGCTCTCCCCTTGTTCGTCTCCGACGACCTCGATGCCGGCGCGGGGCTGCTCGGCGCCTATTGGGCCGCCTTCGGTATGGGAGCCGTCATTGGCGCTCTTGCCCGCGGCGCGGCCAGACGGCTCCCTTTGTGGCCGGTCATGCTCGGCATCATCGCGGGGCACGGCGTCGGCATGGTTCCCTTCGCGCTCACGGACACCGCCCTGCCTTCCCTGATCGGTTTCGCTTTCGCCGGACTCGTCTACGGCCCCTACTCCGCGCTTTCGTTCACCCTGATCCAGGACCGCGCACCCGCCGAGCTGCTCACCACGGTGCTGGCGGCGCGTAGCGCCATACTTTTGACAGCTTCCCCCCTTGGCGCCGCGTTCGGAGGCTTCCTCCTCGACCGGGCCAGTGCCCCCGACGTCCTTGTCGGCTGCGGTGTGTTGATGATCCTCATCGTTCCCGCCGGCATCGTTGTGCTGAAACTCCACGGAAATCATCGACGACGGCATCAGCCCTCACGCCAACGGGAGTCTCGACAAGTGGCTGCGACCCCCACGCGCACCGAAGCGGCGTGACCAGCCGCCCGCCCAAGGGCCGGATTTGAGTGCCGTTGCGCTCTCTTGAGTGAGTGTCAGATTACCGAAACCATGACCGCCCTGCTTGCGAGTGCCAAGCAAGTCGTTGCAGACGCCAGCGGCTGACTGGAGCCTGCCGAAAGTGGAGACATGGCTGCAGGGACGTATCACAGGCGGTTTGCCGAAGATCGAGGGACTCTGCCCAGCAGGTCGATCTGCTTCGAGACGAGATCCGACATGATCTCCAGCATCCGTGCGCACCGCGCGCATCCCTGCGCACCCGCGCGTATCGGTGAGCATCTGCCGTCGCCGATCAATCTCCGATGGCACGGGCACAACCGGCGAGAGGTCTTCTCAGTAGGGGTCGCGCCCGCTGAAGCGGTTGGTGAGCTGGCCGCCTCTCCGCGTGATCACCCTCCATTTCCGGGTGCGTGGCGGCGGCAAACGCAGGAACCTGGTGGTATCCGAAGCGGAGTGGCGGTCGCGGTGGCCGATGTGGCATCCGGAACCCTGACGCTGTACGGGCCCGCACCGTTGCCTGCCAGCGAAAGCGAGGCGCCCTCATGCAGATGCAAGCAGCTCGGATGCACGGATACAAAGAACCCCTTCGAATCGAAGAGATTCCCGTACCCGACCCCGCGCCGGAAGAGATCTTGCTGAAGGTCGCGGCGACAGGCATGTGCCGTAGCGATTTCCAGCAGCTCGAAGGCTACTTCGAAGGTCCGTTCCCCGTGGACCTCCCCTTCATCCCCGGTCACGAGGTCACAGGCCGAGTAGCGGGCTTCGGCAGCGCCGTTCCGAAATCGGTGGGCTACTCGGAAGGTGACATGGTCGTCGTCAATCCCAGTTGGGGGGACGGCACATGCCGCCAATGCCGCGAGGGGAACGAGCAGTTGTGCAGCGGCAACGGCCGGTGGGTGGGCTTCGGCCCTCCCGGCGGTTTCGCCGAGTACATGGCCGTGGAATGCCGACACGCGATTCCGGTCTCGGAGAACGCCGCAAAGGCGCCTGAGCTGCTCGCCCCGATGACCGATGCGGGTATGACGCCCTACCGGGGTCTGAGGAAGATCCGGGACACGGGCAAGCTGGGTCCTGGCCGTACCGTCGCCGTCACGGGCATCGGAGGGCTGGGCAGCTACGGGATCCAGTACGCGAAGCTGCTCGGAGGCGGAGCCACCGTGGTGGCTCTCGCACGCAAGGACAGCAAGCTGGATGTGGCGAAGGAGAACGGCGCGGACTACGGGATCAACGTCCGCGACAAGTCCACCGAGGCCATTCAGGACGAACTGGAACAGCTCACGGGCCGCAGGACGCTGGATGCCATCCTGGACTGCGTGGGCAGCAACGCGTCCATCTCGATGGGGTTCGATCTGCTGGGCCCGGAGGGGGTGCTGGCGGCCGTCGGCCTCATGAGCCACCACGTCGAGCACAAGCAGTTCCCCTTCGTAGGAACGGAGCTGTCCTACCTCGGTTCCTTCTGGGGCAACCATCTCGATCTCGTCGAGGTGCTCTCCCTGGCCGAAGCCGGCCTCATCAAGCACAACGTCACCAAGGTCAAACTCGAAGACATCAACGAGAACCTGGACGCCCTCGGCCGCGGCGACGTCGTCGGACGCCAGGTCGTCGTCTTCGACTGACCATCACGCGGCGGCAGACCATGCCGGCAGGCCGCCCGGCCCGAAGGCAGGCGTGCTGCTCACCCGACCGGAATCGCCGGTCGGGTGAGCAGCAGCGCGCTCTGTCACCAAGCTCGCGATTCTGTCCACCTCCTCTCAAGCAGGCTGACCGGTGGGCATGACGGTGACCTGCTGAAGGTTGGCACGGCGGGGCAGTACCGCGGTGAAGGCGAGCGTCTCCGCGATGTCCTCGGCGTGCAGCATCACGTCGTGCGAGCCCGCGAACCACTCCCGGGCCCCCGCGTCGGTGATGTGGGTCTCCAGCTCGGTGATGACCATGCCCGGCTCGATCGCGGAGACGCGGACGCCCTTCTGACCGAGTTCGGCGCGCAGTGTCACGGACATGTGCGTGACGAATGCCTTGGTTCCGGAGTACACCGCGAACTTCGGGAAGATGTTCTTCGCCGCGATGGACGAGTTGTTGATCAGGTCCGCGGGGCGTCCCTCGGCCGCCGCGGCGACCAGCTGCGGCGTGAAGGCGCCGATGACGTTCATCAGGCCGGAGATGTTGAGATCGATCTGCTGCTGCCACTGGTCCTCGCGCAGCTCCTCGATCGAGGCGGGCAGCATGACACCGGCGTTGTTGAACACCAGGTCGGCCGTGCCGAGCTCGGCGGCGACACGATCGGCGACGGCGTGGACCGCGGCCTTGTCCGTCACGTCGAGGGTGATCGCCAGCGCGGTGCCGCCGGCCTTTTCGATCTTCGCGGCCAGTTCGTCGAGGCGGTCCTGGCGGCGGGCGAGGAGGGCGACCTTGGCGCCCAGGTCGGCCAGACGCAGGGCGGTGGCCTCGCCGATGCCGCTGGACGCGCCAGTGATCACGGCGACGCGGCCGGCGAGCGGGTTGTTCCGGGTGAGAGCGGACATGAGGGTCTTCTCCATGAAAGGGGTGATCGTGAGGGAAGGGGCCTGATCGGCGCCTGGTATCCACTCTGCGTCCGTCGCGCCCCCGGATCCGGCCCCCGAGCACGCACTGCTCAACCTGGGTCTGACAGGTCCACCCTGAGGGGGGCAGCAGCCCTGGACGGTCGGTGAGACTGGAGGAATGGACCACAATGTCGAGCTCGGGGCCTTTCTTCGGTCCCGCCGCGCCCAGGTGCGCCCCGAAGACGCGGGCGTCACGCCGACCGGCACCGCCCGCCGCGTACCGGGGCTGCGCCGCGAGGAGGTCGCGTACCTGGCGGGGGTGAGCGTCGACTACTACGCCCGCCTGGAACAGGGCAGGCAGCCGAACGCCTCCGACGCGGTCCTCGAAGCCGTGGCCCGTGCCCTGGACCTGGACGACGTGGAACGTCGGCACCTGCTCGACCTGACACGCACACGTACCACCCCCACCGGCCGACGAGGCCCAAATCGTCCTCAGCGGGTGCGGCCCGAGGTGCACCGCATGCTGGATCTGCTGGGTGAGTCCGCGCCCGCTCTCGTCCTCGGGCGCCGGATGGACGTACTGGCCGCCAACGGTCTCGCCCGCGCCCTGGTCACGGACTTCGACGCTCTGCCCCACCGTGACCGGAACATGGCCATATACCAGTTCCTCGATCCCGCCGCCCGGGAGCTGTACGTCGACTGGGAAGCGGTGGCGACCGACACCGTGGCCATGCTGCGCCTGGACGCGGGGCGCCACCCGGACGATCCGCTGCTGACGGAACTGGTCGGCCGGCTCAGTATCAAGAGTCCGGAGTTCCGTACAAGGTGGGCCGCCCGTCAGGTGGGGGAGAAGACACACGGCTCCAAGCGTTACCGCCACCCGCTGGTCGGCGAGCTCACGGTCGACTACGAGGTGCTCACGTTCGCGGGCGACCCCGACCAGACCCTGTGCCTGTACACACCGAACCCCGGTGCCTCCACCGACGCACTGCGTCTGCTGGCGAGTTGGACAGCGCCTGCTGTCACCTCCGCCATCAGGAGCCCGTCGCGCAGCGGCGCACGCACCGTTGCCGACGAGTCGTAGAAGCCGTATCCGCGACGGCGCCGCTACGAGGCGGTTCGAGGTCCGCCCGGGGGTGTGTCCGCCGCACACCAATCGAGGCGGGGCAAGCTCATTGGCGACAAGCTCGCCGCCATCGGCAGTGACTGGCCCGTTCTTTTCAGGGACCGGCGGACGAGCCGGTCAGCGCGCCACACGGTAGCGGAGGTAGACGACTTTCGACCTGAAGGTGCGGGTCTCGACGAGTTCGAGATCCACCCGGCGCTCGCCTCGGGGAAAGAAGGGAATGCCACCGCCGACCAGCACCGGGTAGACCATGACCCGGTACTCGTCGATCAGACCCGACGCGGCCGCTTCGGCGGCGAGAGTCGCGCCGCCGATCGCGATGTCGCCCTCCTCCGGCTCGGCTCGCAGCCGCTCGATCTCCTCCGCCAGGCCGCCGGAGGCCAGGCGGGCATTGCCCTGCACCGCCGACAGGGTGGTGGAGAACACCACTTTGGGAAGCGGATTCCAGAGCGCGGCCCACTCGAGTTCCGCGTCGTCGAGTGATGGATTCTGGTCGGCGGTCTCCCAGTACAGCATCGTCTCGTACAGCCGTCGCCCCAACAGGTGGACGCCGACCTCTCGAATGTCGTCGATCCAGAAGCGAAATACCTTCTCGTCGGGCGCCGTCCAGTCGAAATCGCCGTCCGGCCCGACGATGTAGCCGTCAAGGGAGACGCCCATCGAATAGGTCAGGCTGCGCATCAGAAGCCCTCCTCGGCAACGGGTTCCACCATACGACCGCCGGAGGCCGCGAAACTCATCGCGGTTCGCGGGATCCCTGGGGCCCGGTCCCCTCGCGAGGTCACTTCGCTGGGAGGACCGCAACGAGCGTGCATCCGCGCTCCGGACGCATGGAGGGCGGCAGGTGCTACGAGCTGCCAGATCAAATAGTGAAGAACAGCCCGATATCGCAGCGTCAGACTTCGAAGTGGTCACTGTGGAAGGCCGGGTCGGCGCCCGCCGCGCAGCCGCCGGAGGTGTCGGGGTTGTCCAGCGAGGCGCCGGGAGATGGCCGCGAGACGGGTCAGATCCGCATGCCGACGTTCTCCTTCGCAGGAGCCTGGTAGTTCTCGGCTGCCTGTCCGAGTGCCTGCTGAACGGCGTCGATGGTCTGGTTGAGTTCTTGCGCGCTGGCGTCCCAGTCGCTCAGCATCTGCTGCCAGGTCGTGGCCGCGTTGCTGCCGAAAGTGCCGGCGAGTTCGACGATGTGAGCCTTCATCTCACCGAGTTCGGTCTGCAGCTTCGCCGCGGTGTCTTTGATGTCGGTCTGGGTCTGCTGGAGCTCGGAGGAGGTCAAGTGGGCGGTCATCGTGTTCCTCTCGGTTCGTGACAGGTGCCGAAAGGCCGGGACGGCCGGTCGGCCACACAAGATCAATCAGCGTCCCAACGACACACCGGATCGCTCGGACACGGCCGCCCCACCCGAACGCCCCACGACGCCACGAAGCGATCACCGGACTGGTCTCAAGCCCGGCGTTGGGCATGAGGGATCTCGCGCACCAGGCCGGACCGGGATCCTGAGGCTGCTGTGTCCGAGGGCGGGGTGACCGGCCGTACTGCATATCGTCATGGGCGCCGGGTCGGAACTGGGGGCCCCTCCGGTGTGCAGGATGGCCACAGCGAGGTTGCCGCGCTCCAGCTCGCGTAGTACGCCACGCTCATGTCGGCCAGAGCCGCGACCTCGTTGCGGCGCAGGCCGGGAGGCGCCGACGGCTGCCGCGACGCCTGATCCGTTGGATCGGCCAGCACGTACATCATCCGACCCTCCGGCCCTCCGGCCGCCACGAGCCCCGGACCTGCGGATCCGCCGAGCGACACCACCGGTGGGCGATCGGCGAGGCGGCCGTCGACAAGGACTCACAAAATCTTCAAACTTTGTACAACCATTCCCCGGAGTGATCGTCTGACCCGTTGAGTCAACAGACTCCCTACCATCAGGGCCGCTGCGGTGGTACGAGCGATGCGTGACGACCGCCGTGCGTGGCCCTCTTCTCCTCAGTGGGGAAAGTATGCGTATTCGTGCCACTGTGGCCGCCGCTACCGGCGCCCTGGCTCTCTCCGCGTTCGTCGTGCCGGCCGCGCACGCCGACGCCGCGGCGCCTTCACGCGCGGAGGTGGCGAAGCTCTTCTCCGCCGCCCACGCCGCGTCGGGCAAGGCCGCGTTCCGGGCCCCGGCCCCGGACGACGAGCCGTACGAGATGGACGTGCAGTTCTCCAACGTCAAGATCGCCAAGTCTGTCAAGGTCGGCCCGACCGCCCATGTCGCCACGTCCGTCACCTACACGATGACCCACGGCGCCGACGTGGACATCACGGCGGCCGACTTCTTGACGGGTCCCTACATCTACCGGGGGTCTTTCGACCTGCCCGACAACATGCTGTTCGGCGCCAAGGACGCGACCTGCACGGTCACGTCGGCGACCACCGCCAGCTGCAAGGGCGCCATCGACATCTACCCGAACGACGGCGACCTGCTCAACCCGGAGGCGGGCACCTGGCGCGTTGGTGCCCTCGCCATCGCCCTCAACGGCCAGGACCTGAGCTCCCCGGACGCTGACATCACCAAGGTCGGCTGGGCGGACGGTGCCACCTCCGCGACCACGCTGGTCCAGCGTGGCACTGGGCTGTCGGTGAACGCCGCGCCGGAGCCGGTGAAGAAGGGCAAGACCCTCACGGTCACCGGCAAGCTGACGCGCGCCGACTGGGAGACCAACACCTACCGCGGCTTCACGAACCAGCCGGTCAAGCTGCAGTTTCGCAAGAAGGGCTCCACCGTCTACACGACGCTGAAGACCATCAAGTCGGACTCCGCGGGCAACCTGAAGACCACGGTCAAGGCCACGGTCGACGGCGACTTCCGCTACCTGTACGAGGGCGTCACGGTCGCCAGCCCGGCCGCGCCCGCGGGCGACTTCGTCGACGTTCGCTAACACCCGCGTCTGAAAGCGGCGGCCGCCCCTCTCCACGCGAGATCCAGGGCGGCCGCCGCCAGACCGTCCTGGACGCCGCCAACACTCCCAGGATTCTCAGGTTCTCGCTTCGCCCGTCGGCCAGGCTTCAGGGGCCGCCATGGACGCGGCGCGTTCCAACCGGCGAGCGAGCTGCCAGACGAGGGTGATCGACAGTGCGGCGGCGCAGATGTACAGACCATCGCTCAGCATGACCTGCTGCAGGACATGTCGAGCCTGGCCCGCGTTGACCGCCTTCTTGAGATCGTCGGAGGCGTCGGCGTACGTACTCGCCGCGACGAGGACGGAGAGCCACCACGCCGTGAGCAGAGGATGTCCACGATGGCGCGGTGGCTGTGACTGGCCGGCGGCCCACAGGTCGTTGACGAACATCTTGGGTACGAAGAACTGTGCCAGTGGTGTCACCCAGCCGAAGACCACCCACGCCCTGCGCCGACGCTGTCCCTGCCGCCACAGCACATCCGCGACGTCACGCATGCCGTCGAGCCAGATGCTGAATTGCAGCAGAGCCACGAGCAGCAGTGCGGTTCGCCAGCCGGCCAGGTTCCTGAAATACGTGTCGGCCTCGACCAATGGGTTGTCGACGTACGGTCCTGGCGTGTGCGGATCTGTGAGCAGTTGGTACTTGTGCCACGCTGTCAGCCCGGCCGCGGCCGTCACCAGCGCGAACGCGGCGAGCGCGCCGTAGGCGAGCCGGGCCCGCCCGCGCGGCACCCTGACTGCTTCAGCCACTTCTCACTCCCCATGTGAGCCGCCCGTTCGGACTTTCCGCAGGTCGGCAGCGGATCTTAACTCCAAGGGATGCGGATGCCACAGTCGGCCGCCAGGCCGACGAGATGACAGGGCCCCGCGCATTCACCTGCACCGTCTTGACAGCCGGAGCGCGTGGCCGCAGGCAGAGGGGCGGTCCCGACCGCGCGGAAAGGCATGCGCTTCTGGCGACACCTCCCGGCGGTCCCCCGGACGATTGTGCAGGGGAGTGTCTGAGGGGTCGCACCGGGCACCGGAGGGTGGGGAGTCAGTCCCTGGGAGTCCGGTGCGGGGCAGCCTGAGCGATGGACGCGGGGCCCTCACCGTCAGTCACTCGCTGCGCCAGGACTCCAGACGCTGTGCGACGGCGCGCAGATCGGCTTCCTGCGTCCGGATGGCCTGGGCGAGTTCGTACAGGTCATCGTCCTTGGCCTGGAGGGGCCGGCCGGAGAGGTGCATGTACTGGCTGGCGCAGGCCCAGCCGATGACGAGGTTGTAATCGGTGAACGGACGCAGCAGCAGCGCGGTGTGCAGGAAGGTCGCGGCCCGGGAGGCGATCTCCTCGTAGTACAGGACGCCGCGCTCCCGCTCGAAGGTGTGCCGGCCGGCCATGTACCCCAGGCTGCCCCAGTCCGCGATGGGCACATTCAGCGGGGAGATCGCCGACTGGATCTGCAGGACCCAGCCGACGTCGACGCGGATGACCGGGCTCACCGCTGTCCCGCGGGGAAACGGGCCTCGACGCCGGGGAGTACCCGGGCGGCTTCAGCGACCGCACCCTCCACGAAGGCGAGACGGTCGGCTTCCTCGACCGTCACGTCGTGCACATGCTGCTTCAGGCTCCGGCCCGCCAGAGCCGCCCGTTCGCGCAGCCGTGCCATCTCGTCCTCGCTGAATTCCACATTGAGTGCAGGCATGGACCCAAGGTACTTCACGTGGTACCAGACGCGGTACCTGTCTGCGTGACCGGGGTGTGAGGCGGGGACGCTGTGTGCGGAGGCCCCACGGGGGTGGCCGCACTGGCCGTACGTGCGGCGATCGACGACACCCTCCTGGCGGCCCGGGACACCTCACGTGCTTCACGTCGGCGCCCCGACGGACGATCGATCAGCGGCCCGCTGCGTGGGCAAGGTCTACTTCGGCCCAGAGGACCTTGCCGCCATGCGCCGGGCGGGTGCCCCATCTGCGGGACAGTTGGGCGACCGTGGCTAGGCCACGACCGTGCCCGTCGACATCGCGCGGGCTGTGCGTACGAGGGCAGGAGAAGTCGGCATCGGACACTTCGACGGTCAGGACCTCGTGCTGGATCAGACGCAGACCGATCGGACCGGTGCTGTGGCGGACGGCGTTGGTGACCAGTTCGCTGACGATCAGCTTCATGGTGCCCTCGAGCCCTTCCAGTCCCCATTCGGCCAGTTGACCGGCTGCCAGGTTCCGGGCGCGATGGACGACGGTGCTGTCACGGGGCAGCGTCCAGGAGGCGACCTGGGCCGGGCTGAGCGAGCGGGTGCGGACCAGGAGCAGGCTGGCGTCGTCGCATGCCACCTGATCCTCGACGGGTGCCATCGCCCGGCTGCAGAGCTCTTCCAGGGACAGCTCCGGTCGGGCGAGGGCGGCGCCCAGGCAGCGCATTCCCTCCTCGATGTCGCCCTCGCGGGTCTCGGTCATGCCGTCGGTGTACAGGGCGAGGAGGGTCCCTTCGGGCAGCTCCAGTTCCGTGGCCTCGAAGAGGGCTCCCAGCCCGATGCCGAGCGGGGCGCCGGTGGGCAGATCGGGGAAGGTCACCTTGCCCTGCGGGTCGATGATCGCGGGCGGTGGGTGCCCGGCCGCCGCCATGGTGCACCGGCGGGTGGTCGGGTCGTAGACGGCGTACAGACAGGTGGCGCCCACCACCGCGGGATTCCAGTCCGGAGTGTCGGCGTCCGCTTCAGCCAGTCGCTGGACCGTGTCGTCCAGGGCGGCCAGCAGTTCGCCGGGGGGCACCTCCATGTCGGCGAGCGTGTGGACGGCGGTGCGGAGCCTGCCCATGGTCGCGGCGGCGTTGATGCCGTGTCCGACCACATCGCCGACGACGAGGGCCACGCGGGCGCCGGACAGTGGGATCACATCGAACCAGTCGCCTCCGACACCACGGTCGATGTCGGCGGGCAGGTAGCGGGAGGCGGCCTCGACGGCCGCACCGCCACGCAGACGGTGAGGGCGCAGATTGCGCTGGAGCGCGAGGGCCGCGGTGTGCTCGCGGCGGTACTGGCGGGCCTTGTCCAACGACACCGCGGCGCGGCTGACGAGCTCTTCGGCCAGGAGCAGATCGGTCTCTTGGAAGGGCAGCGGGTTTTCGGTGCGGATGAACACCGCCACGCCCAGCAGGACACGCTGTGCGCGGATGGGTACGGCCATCACGGAATGCATGCCATGATCACGGATCCTCTGCGCCAGTGCCGGCGACTCGTCGATCCATCCGCCCGGGGCGGTGTCCACGTTCGGTTCCAGGTAGGACTTGCCGGTGCGCAGGACCTGGGCGATGGGCGAGACGGACGGTATGAGTGTCCGCTCACCGCGCACCCAAGGGGACTCCGGCGCCCCTTGGTGGATCGAGGCCAAGCCGACCCGCCGCAGAACGGGGAGGCGCTCGCCGATCGAGCCGATGCGGACCGGCGACCCCTCGCCGAACGGGACCGACTGCTCCAGATCCACGGCGACGCCGTCGGCGAACAGGGGCACGGCGAGATCGGCCAGTTCTTGACCGGTCTGCATCACATCCAGGGTGCTGCCCAGACGTGTGCCGGCCTTGCCAAGGACGGTGAGGCGCTCGTGCTCCCGCCGGCTCTCGGTGACATCGACACTGATGGTGCACCCTCCCAGCGGCCGGCCGTCGGCGCCCAGGAGGCAGGAGAACGAAACCGCGAGCGGGCGCTCCTCGCCCAGAGGTGTCGGCAGCCACGTCCGGTATTCGTGGACCTTGTTGCTACCGCTCCTCAGCACCCGCCGCATCATCGCCTCCGTGGCTTCGGTCTCGGCACTGGGACACGAGTCGGTGATCCTGAATCCGAGACGCCGGCCACGAGGGACGCCGTCGTGGCTCTCCATCGCGTCGTTCACCCAGGTGCTACGCAGCTCCAGGTCACGAAGGGAGACACCGATCGGCGCGTGGTCAAGGATCGACCCCTGCACCAATACGTTCACCGCGTCGCCGGACGGCGCGCCGATGTTGGTCGCGGACGCAAGCCACCGCACTGCTCCGTCCTGGCCCCACAACATCGAGATCCGCATGCCGACGGCGAGCCTGCGACCGTCCCGGTGGCGCACCGTCGTCGTGCCCGACCAGCCGTTCTGTGCTCGGCACTGCTCGACGTACGCCGACATCGTCGGCGCCACCCCGAAGCGTGGCAGGACGAGTGAGGCGGACCGGCCGACCACCTCACCGGCGGAGTATCCGACCAGGTGCTCGGCGTCCTGCGTCCACGCGACCACCGTCCCCTGCTCGTCGAGCAGCGCGAACGCCGTGTCTGATATATCGGATGCGTGTCTCGCTTGATCGATGCTGATCGTGGTCCTGGTCATGGAGCTGTCGTCCTCGGAAGGCTTGCGAATGGGTCATATGAGACATAAAAGTAAATTTGCCTCGTGCGGTGCAATGACAGGACAGTGCTCTGCCCTGTGACAACGTCGCAGCCGTGGCCGATGCCGGTTCGGTCACGCCAAGCCCGCTGACGGACTGCGAGGCGGACGCGGCAAGTGGACGGAAAGCGTGCTGCACCCTGGGGGTGGCGATCAGGGAGCAGGCATTCTGTGCGGCGGGCCGGTCGGCCTTGGCGAGGTGACCTTCTGCGGCGGCACGGTCCACTTCGACGGGTCGACCTTCGCGGGCGGCGAGGTCAACTTCTACGAGGTGACCTACTCCGGCGGTACGGTCCAGATCTCCGGGGCCGGAGGTCTCGGGCGGCACGGTCGACTGGACGGACGCAGCGCCCGCGCGCGGTCGGCTCGCGGGCGGTGGGCAAGTCGGGGTCCCTCGGTTCGAGGTCGGCGGCACGGATTTTCACCCTCGGCTGCACTCCTGTCCGGGAGTGACGAGACGTGCGCCGGGAACGAGCTATGCGCCGGCGTTGCCCTCACGCAGGGAATGGATCATGCTCTGCAGGATCCGGAACGCGCCCGACTGTTCGGTCTCGGTCATGCCGGCCAGCATTCTGACCTCGACGGACCGGACCGCTGCGCTCGCCTTCTCAAGGCTCTGTAGACCGCGAGGCGTGAGCCGCGTGGGAAGGGCCTTCCCGACGGGTGCCTCCGCGGGCCTGGTCACGTAGCCGTCTCGTTCCAGGGCCTGGAGCAGCACGTTCATCGACTGCCGTGTCACGAACGCGCCCCGCGCGAGCTCGGAGTTCGACAAGCCCGGTCGTTGAGCAAGCAGCTCGAGGCAGGAGTAGTGCGTCACGCTCATCCCGAGGGGCCGCAGCACCTCCTCCATGGCTGCGCGGAGGACGCTCGACGCCTCTTTCAGCAGGTAGCCCAGCGACGTCTCCAGGTCGACACCGTCTTGATTCATGTCAGAAGTCTGACATAGATTGACCTGTGTCAGAAAACTGACACGAAACGAGGGAGCGTCATCATGCCCGCCACCGGACCCGACTTCATCTCGCTCCAAGCGCGCGACCTCGACGCTTCGCAGGCGTTCTACGAGCAGTACCTGGGCCTCGTCCGCTCGCAGGCCGGACCTCCGCACGCCGTCGTCTTCGAGACGAAGCCGATCGCCTTCGCACTCCGCGACGTCGTTCCCGGTACCGATCTCGCATCCGTTGCTCAGCCCGGTATCGGTGCCGCGATCTGGTTCCACGCCACAGACGTCCAGGCCATTCACGATGCTCTCGCCGCCGACGGTCACACCATCGTCTCCGAACCGATCGACGGCCCCTTCGGCCGGACATTCACCTTCGCCGACCCCGACGGCTACCAGGTCACTCTCCACGACCGCGCCTGACCGGCCGAACGCCGCCGGACGATCACTGATCCCCGAAGACCGTGGTTGCGCCCCAGGCCAGTGCGTGACGCTACCTTCTGTCCCGCTGACCTGGCGACGTTCTGCCGGCCAGATGACCTCGGCTGGGAAGTGATCGGCCAGGCTCCGCACCCGCTACGAGCGACGCGCAGATCTCCATGAGGACCTGCTGGAACTGGCTTGCGGCCTCATGTGTCTGCGCCGCCTGTGAATCCGTCCCTGATGAATCAGTTGGCTACGCTGAACCACCTCGGCCGCACCTCGTTCAGAAGCGGTTGCAGCGACCGCACTGCGGACCGCAGGTCCTCATCCGTGAGATCAAGAGGCTCCGGCAGGCTCAGCCCATACCGGCGCAGCCGCCAGAGGTCGAAGGTTTCGCTCCCGTCAACTGCGAAGTCCACGTCGACCTCAGCGCCGTTGCCGCTCACGAAGCGGCACCCTGCCCCATGAACCGTGTAGGAGTAGGCGCCGATGTGATCACTCCGGCTGATCCGGCGCGAACGGGCCAGGCCGAGGACGTCTGCCAGTCGCTCGAGCGAGGGGATTGCCGCCCTCATGGCCTCATCGATCGCGTCCAGAGTGTGGACGTAGCCAAGCACGAGATCTCGCGCAGCCTCAGCCCGTTCCATATGGCGCCATCCCTCAAGGTCGTGACTGAAGGGATTGTTCCATGAGGCCGTCGGCATCTCCGCAGGACGGAATTCCGAAACGATCAGTACCGCACACCACAGCCGCCACTTCCGCTGGCTGTGTGCGGAAACGCCTGCCACGTGCCGATCGGGTCCGGGTCGCTTGGTGAGGGTGCCGTCGGGCGGATGCTGCCGTCAGTCGTCGGCGCGGGTCTTTTTTCGGGCTCGGTATGCGGCCACGTTGTTCTTGTTGCCGCACATTTCGTATGAGTGCCAGCGCTGTGTGCGGCTGCGCGTGGTGTCGTAGAAGACGTGCTCGCAGTGCTCGTTGGCGCAGGCGCGGATGCGGGGCCAGGTGCCTTCGGTCACGAGTTGCGCCACCGCGAGGGTGATGCCGCCGACCACGGGGTCGCCGTCCACCTGCTGCAGCCCCGTCCCGGGTGCCGAGAATGTATGCCGGAGCGTGACGGAGGAGGCGCGTTCGGTGAGTTCCGCCCAGCCGGGCGCCGCTGCGGCGCTGTCCGGTGCGGCGACGATGGTCATGAGGGTCGCGCGCAGGGCGCGGATGTCGGCGAGGCGCTCCGGCGATGGCGGCGCGGCCGCTTCGGGGTGGCCGAACGGCCGAAGGAGGGCGTGTGCCGCCTGATCGGCGTGAAGCGTGTCGAGGGAGTCGGTTGCGGCGTGCGGCCGGGAGTTGAGCAGGTCCACCATCGCCGCAGCGGTCGCCGGGATCCGCCGTGCAGGCTCCGATGCTTCATCTCTGGCCATTTACCCATCCTAACGGACATCGCCTAGTGGAAAAAGAAACTTACATCGCACAGTGGCGTGTGTCGCACAGTAATGGTCTACTGAAGAAAGAACATTTCGCCTGATGTGATCTTCGCTGTCGGCGACCAGCGCGGACTCGCGCGGACACGCCAGTTTCTCCGGCGGAGCCATCCGCGGCGCTCGATGACACGAAGGGTCATCCCGACCCAGGCGGGTTCCTGGAAAGGAAATGAAGATGACTGCGATCAAGACCCGGTTCCGCACGATCGACGGGCTGTCCATCCGGTACGCCGAGAGCGACACGCCCCGCGATGGCCGCGAGGCTCTGCTGCTGAGCCCGTGGCCGGAAAGCCTGTACGCCTATGACGCCAGCTGGTCGAAACTGGCCGAGCGCGCCCGTCTGACAGCGGTGGACCTGCCGGGATTCGGGCACTCCGAACTCCGCGAGGACCTGCTCTCCCCGCAAGCCATGGGGGACTTCATCCTGCGCATCGCCGACGAGTTCGGGCTGGACGCCCCGCACGTCGTCGGCCCGGACATCGGCACCAGCGCGGTGCTGTTCGCCGCGGCGCGGCGTCCGGGCCGGTTCCGCAGTGCGGTCGTGGGAACGGGTGGAGCGGCGGTCCCGCTCCGGCTCGGAAGCCCGCTGAACGAATGGGTGCATGACGAGGACCTGTCCCCGTATCGCGCCTTTCCCCCCAAGGCCGCCGTCACGGTCGCTATCGACAACATCGCGGGCTACGAACTGCCGGACGCCGTGCGTGAGGACTACCTCGCGTCCTACGTGGGCCAGCGCTTCGTCGACCAGATGCCCTACGTCCGCGGGTACCCTGCCGAACTGCCGATCCTCGGTGGCCTGTTGCCCGGCATCGAGACGCCGGTCCAGATCATCACGGGCCGCAACGACCCGGTGGTGCCGGTGGCCAACGCCGAGTACCTGCACGAGCACCTGCCCCACAGCAAGCTCGATGTCCTCGACGCGGGCCACTTCGTCTGGGAGGAAGCCGCAGACGACTACGCGGCCGCCGTCACCGGATGGTGGCAGGCGAACTGACCCTCGCGCCGGACCAAAGAACCGGCATCCGCCCGTCGTGTCGTCGGGCGACAGGCGGATTGCGCCCCGAGGCGTGGGGTGTTGGGCCATCGACGGTCAGCGTGTACAACTACCCTCCTGGGACCTGGGCGGTCTTCGGCAAGCACGGCCCCTGCCCGAGCGCCCTCCAGGAGCTGTGGCGGGACGTGTTCGCGCAGTGGTTCCCCTCGAACCCTTGCGTGAGCCAGCTGGGTCCGGAGGTCCTGACGTCCGTGTCCCCGGGTGCCCGGACACGGCGGCGTGTTCGGGCACCCGGGGGTGGAGCGCTGTCGGCGGTTCCCGTCCGCTATCCGGTGTTGCCGCCGCGGTTGTGCCAGGCGCGGACGGCTCCGCCGTCGTAGATGACGACGTAGTCGGCCTTGCCGTCGCCGTCGACGTCCCGGAACGTGGTCTTGTCGCCCGGGTAGCCGGTTGCGTTGACGAAGTACAGCTCCTTGATGAAGCTGCCCGCGCCCCCGCCTCCGTTGTTGATGTAGGCGTGGACGGCCCCGGTGCTGCCGACGATGAGGTAGTCGTCCCTGTGGTCTCCGTTGACGTCGGCGAGCCGGAGCTGGTCGCGGGAGCCGCCCTGGACGCCCCCGGCCCAGTTCAGCCACTCCTTCCAGTGGATGGTGCCGTCGCTGTCGGGGGTGTTGATGTAGGCGTCGACGGCCCCCGACTCCCCGACGCGCAGGAAGTCGGCGCGGCGGTCGCCGTTGACGTCGGCGAAGCGGATCTGCTCGCGGGTGGCGCCGCGGACTCCGGGGGCGATGACGCCCAGGTTGCGCCCGAAGTACGGGATCTGGTCGTCGTCGCCCTGCCGCCCGTCGTTGAGCCAGGCCGTGACAGCGCCCTCCTCGCTGACGTACAAGTACTCGTCGCGGCCGTCGCCGGTGACGTCGGCGAACCGTACGCCGGCGCCGAAGCCCGACGTGCCCATCGGCGGGAAGAGACCGCGCCCGGGGGTGGGGTCGGCCCAGTGCGGGTGCAGGAGGTCCGCCCCGGGGGTGTTCAGGGCGGCGCACACCGAGCCGTCGTCGCCGATCTTGACGTAGTCGGCGCGGCCGTCGCCGTTGAGCTCGACCAGGTCCGTACGCCCGGTGCACCGGTTCATGCCGGGGGCGATGACACCGATGGCCTCCCAGCCGGGCCCGGCCTTGCTGGTGTCGTCGTCACTTGAGCCGCACGCCTTGCCGGTCCCGCTGTGGGGGTCCGCCAGCCAGCCGTCGGCTGCCGCCTGGGCGATGCCGTCCAGGAACACGTCGGCCATCTTGCGGTACCCGGCGTCGTTGGGGTGTGCGGGCTGGGCGAGGTCGGCGGTGGTCACCGCGCTCATGTCGAGCAGCGCGACGTGCTTGCCGCGGTCGCGGAAGCCGTCGACCATCGACGGTAGTTGGGCGTTGTAGGCGTCGATCAGCGGTTGCAGGCCGGGCTTGGTGGCCGGGACGAGATCGGCCACGAGTACGGTCGCCTCGGGAGCGTCGTCGAGCACCTGACCGATCAGGTTGTTGAGTCTCGCCGGTGCTGATGCGACGTCGTGGTTCTGGTTGAGGTCATTGGTGCCTGCGTGAAGGGTGACCACGCTGGGCCGTTGGGAGGGTACGGAACAGTCCGCGACCTTGGCGATCTGGTCGATCCGCCAGCCGGGATGACCCTCGTTGTCGCCGTCCGGCATCGTGCCCGTGCGCACCGATCCGACGAAGTCGACCGACTTCGTCGCCCGCTTCAGGTCGTCGTACAACGGCGCCCGGTAGCCGGCACTGGTGGAGCTGCCGACGCCGGAAGTGATGGAGTCGCCCAACGGCATGACCGTGACGGCCCGCTTGCTCAACTCGCCCACGCCGCGAGGGCTGTCCGAGGAGCCCGCTCCACTCCCGCAGATGTTCTCGTACGGTTCGGACCACAGGCGGCTGAAGGTGGTGGAGGCGTCGATGATCTCGACCCGGTACGGCCTGACGTCACCGCTGCGGAACCAGCCGAGCAACTCGTCGTGGTCCGCCTGGAATCCGGCCGGATCCGTCGGCCATGTGCTGGTCGGTTCGATGGAGAACAAGTATCCGGCGGCATCCCGGTCCACTGCCCGGTCGTTCCTGCTACCGCCCCACGGCGTACCGTGGATGAACCAGTTTCCGTGGAAGTAGTCCCCATGCACCCCGGTGCCGTGCTCCCACCTGGGCCCCATGGTGTCGTAGAGGTAGCAGGCGATCCTGGCCTTGTTCCTCAGGTGCACCTGCTTCGCGCAGGTCCCGCCCCAGAACCAGTCGTTCCAGATGAGCTTCTCGGCCAGGGGGTGCTCGGCGTCGATCTCCCAGACGCAGTGCACCTGTCCGCCGGCTTTGAGGTTGGGGAACTCCTTCTCCTCCCACGTGTTGCCGTCACGGACGCAGCTGCCCTTCACGACCCAGGCCTGGTAGCTGGTCTTCTTGGCGTACTCCCGCGACGCGAACCGCCAGATGTCCTTGGCCGGATCGGGGGCGTCGAAGGACGGCATCTTGACGCCTGCCTCCCGCAGCCTCATCTCCAGGGTCTTGCCGCCGCGCTCCCGTGCGAGCTGCTCGGCCGTGCCCTTGACGCTGTCCTCCTCGCCCGCGCACTTGCCGGTCCTTCCCGTCCAGAAATAGTTGGTGCTCGGGGCACTGTCCAATGCCCGGCTCACCTCCTCCTGGGTCGGAATGTCCGCGGCTTCGGCCTGCGGCGCCAACGCCAGCAGCGAGGCGAGCATCGCCAGTACCAGCAAGGGGACGACGGGTAACGCGCGCACGGTCCGCCCCGGGACGGCCAAGCCGCCCTGAGGTCTGTGCGAGCCGGTCAAACGGGGCACGATGATCCTTCCTGGTCATGGGGTGACGACACGTCAAACAAACGCGGCGGAGGGCGTGTTCGCCTCCACCCTGCCTATGCCTACTGACTGGCCCCCGGACCTGGAGGTCGCATCCGGACACCGTGAGAAGGGTCACGGCCGGACGCCGTGAACCGCCTGATGGCGTACTCGCTTTCAGCGGCTCACTCAGGAGTGAGTGGGGCTCGCCAACACCACCCGCCACACCGCCAACCTCAACGGCTGGATCCTGTGCGGGACCACGGTGAAGGCCACTGAGCCGAGCGGCTCACTCGTGACCAGCGACTTCAAGATGATGGTTCTTCAGCGAGCCCGCGGCCGCGCACACTTCTCCGACGTACCGCGCTGATAGACGTCCTGCCAACGATGAACCCGCCCTATACGCTCCCAGCCATGAGACTGCGGAACACCCGCCCAGCAGACGTCAGTTCGGCACATGTGATCGTGACGGGCGGCTCGAGCGGCATCGGCCTGGCCACGGCCCGGCTGTTCGCGGAGCGCGGGGCGAAGGTGTCGCTGATCGCGCGGGGACGGGAGCGTCTGGCGGAGGCCGCGAAGGACCTGTCATCCGCCGCGCGGGCGGCCGACGTGGCAGACCAGTCAGCCCTCACTCGCGCCATAGCCGAACTGGAGGAAGAACAGGGTCAGCCCTGCGACGTCCTGATCACCTCGGCAGGGCTCGCCCGCCCCGGGCACTTCCTGGAACTGCCGGACGAGGTCTTCCGGCAGATGATGGAGGTCGACTACTTCGGCACGCTGTACGCGATCCGGGCCGTGGCCCCTGGCATGGTCGAGCGCGGGCACGGCAGCGTGGTCGCGGTCTCGTCCGCCGCCGGGCTGATCGGCATATTCGGCTACAGCGCGTACGGACCGGCCAAGTTCGCTGTGCGCGGGCTGATGGAGTCGGTGCGAAGCGAGCTGATCCCCCATGGAGTGCACGTGGGTGTGGTCTACCCACCGGACGTGGACACCCCACAGCTCGCCGAGGAGAACCGGTGGAAGCCGGAGGAGACCCGCGTGGTCGGCGGGGCGATCAAGCCGCTCACAGCGGAGAAGGTCGCGGCGGCCATCGTGGATGGCATCGAGCGGCGGCGTTTCGTGATCTGCCCGGACGCGGGCACCCGGGTCTTGGCACGGTTCGGCAGCGTTCTCCTGCCGCTCCTCAACCGCGAGTTCGACCGGAGAGTCAAAGCGGTTCGCAGGTCGCGGCCGGCAGAGGGTCTGCGGTCCGCCGACGGCTGACCGTGTGTCCCGCCCGCCGTGCCCACCGGCCTGTGCGCTTTCCGGAACCCGGAGGCTGTCGCGGACGACGAGGATTGCGGCGGCGTACTGGTTCGCTGGGTCATTCGTCGCATCCCGTGGACGCCAGACGCCCGACGCTCTGGGGCCGAGGCGGGGAACGCCGGGCCGGGTCAGCACCGGCTCAACGACCTCGCTGAGCCCTAACTTGTGCGCTCCTGAACGGGGACCTGGGATTCCGGGTGATCTGGATCGCCGGCCGGGGCGGCGGCATGCAGCGCCGCTTCCACCCGGCGGTTGCTGGTCATGGTTGCGGTGATGGCGGTCATGGTGAGGAGGAGGCCGGCGGCGGTGTAGAGGGGGGTGCGGATGTCGTAGGTGGTGGCCAGCCAGCCGCCGAGGAAGGCGCCGATGGGGGCGGCGCACATGGCGAGCATCCGGGAGGTGGAGGCGACTCGGCCCATGAGGTGGGCGGGGACGATCGCCTGTCGGAGGGAGGGCGCGAGGACCATGGTGGCGCCCATGCCCGCTCCGCAGACGGCGAGCGCGAGGCCGGCGACGTACGGGTTGGGGGCGGCGGCAAGGCCCAGGATGGCGAGTCCTTCGACTGCGGCCGTGCAGGTCAGCGCGGTGCCGGTGCCGAGTCGTCGGCCGAGGAAGGAGGCGATGCCCGCGCCGAGCAGACCGCCGGTGGCCTCCGCCGTGAGGAGCAGCCCGAAGCCGTAGGTGTCGATGCCGAGGCGGTCGTGCGCGAAGAGGGCGAGGACGGTCTCCACGGCGAGGAAGGCGATGTTCCCGACCGCCGGGCGCAGGGCGAGCCCGAGGAGCAGCTGATCCCGGAACACGTACGAGGCGCCGGCCCGCGCCTGTCGCAGCAGCGACTCGCGGGCCTGTGGTGCGGGCCGGGGTGCGGCGGGCAGTGAGCGTACGAGCAGTGCGGAGAGGGCGAACGAGACCGCGTCGGCGAGCAGCGGGACCGCCCGCCCGAGGGCGAGCAGGGCACTGCCCGCGGGCGGCCCGGCGAAGCCGGACGCGGCGGTCTGGGTGCCGCGCAGGCGGGAGTTGGCGCGTTCCAGGAGTGCGGGGTCGCGGCCGAGGAGATCCGGCAGGTAGGCCGTGGCGGCCGTGTCGAAGAAGAGCCCGCCGAGGCCCAGGAGGAAGGCGAGGGCCGCGAGCAGTGGAATGCTCAGTAAGTCGAGTGCGGCCGCTGCCGCCGGTATCGCGAGCAGCACCGCACGTGCCGTGTCCGTGACCCACATGGTGCGCCGGCGGTCCCAGCGGTCCACCAGCGCACCGCCGAGCACCCCGAAAAGCAGCCACGGCAGGGTTCCGGCGGCTGTGACGACGGCGAGTGCCATCGGATCCCGCGTCAGCGTCAGCGCGAGCAGCGGCAGTGCGGCGTGCGTCACCCCGTCACCGAGCGAGGAGATCGTCTGTGCGGTCCACAGCCGTCCGAACCCGGTCGGCAACGCCCGTATGTCTGCAGTCACTTGGTGTCTCCTTCGGTCTGCTTGCGGGATGCAGGGTGGAACAGTGCGAAGACGAGTGACGCGTCCGGCAGCGACGGATCGGACAGTTCCCGGTACTCGTCGGCCAGGGCCTGCAGCCGCGCCCCGAGCTGTGCGAACTGCTCCTCGGTGAGCCGCAGATGCGCCATCCGTACGTGGCGCTCGCTGTCCGTCGGCGATGCCTCCAGGTCTGCCACCGCGTGCCGCATCAGCACATCGGGGCCTCCTTCGCCCGGATCCGGCAGCTCGATCGACCGCGCGGCCATGGCGTAGTACCGCTCGGTGACCCCCCGGACCTTGCGTGTCCGGACCACCTTCACGAGGCCGGCCCGCTCCAGCAGCCGTACGTGGTAGCTGGAACTCCCCTTCGCGAGACCCACTCGCGCGGCGATTTGCGTGATCGTCGCGGGCTCGAAGCGGAGCACGGCCATGATCCGGTGACGCGTGAGATTGGAGACGGCGCGCAGTTGCTCGTCGGTGGTGACGTGGAACGTCTCGGGGAGATCGTCGGTAGGCATGCCAGCAATGGTCAACGATTCTTGACCATTGCGCAAGGGGATTGCGCACGGACTCCCAGAATCTGCTGCCCGGGCGCGCAAGACCTTCCGTCGACGCCCCCCACCCGCTGCCGATCCGGGCCTTCAACAGCTCCGGACCACCGTCTCCTGACATGATCCGAGGTCATGAGCGACCTTCAGGGGCTGCCCGGCCACCCCGAACTCCTCGTCGCCGACCCGTCGTCCGCACACAGATCAAGATCGGGCACGCGAGGGTCTCCACTGTCGGGCAGAAGCTCGAACGGCAGCTCGGCGCTCCCACCGCCGCCGGGTGCCGCAGGATCTTCTCCGACAAGAGGTCCGGCAGGACCGACTTGCGCCCGGAGCCGCAGGGGCGCCACGCTTTCCTCGACGCTCGGGGCACCTCGGCCGACCGCCACGGCCGCAGCCTCCGAGACCTCATCAACATGGTCGCTGAACTCCTCATGCGCGGGATCGGTTTCACCTCGCTGAACGAGAACCTGGACACACCACCCCTGGCGGCCGGCGTGTCTTCCACGTCTTCGCCGCCTTCGCGGAGTTCATCCGCGAACTCATCGTCCAGGGCACCCACTACGGCCTGGCCGCCGCTCGCGGCCGCGGCCAGGCCGGTGGTGGGGAGCGGTAGGCTCGCTGGCCATGAGGCAGAGTGGTTCGCAAGCGGCAGCATTCTTCCGAGATGTCCGCCAGAGCCGAGTGGTCTGGCTTGTTCGGGATGATGATGGAAGCCCGACTCACCTCTCCGAGGACGGCACGCGAAGTTTTCCGTTCTGGTCGACCTCGGCCCGCGCCCAGAGGGCAGCGAAGATCTGGGGGCACGGGCTACGCGTTGGTTCCATGCCCCTGGACACCTGGTGCGAACGCGTACTGCCTGATGCCGCCAGGGATGGACTCGTGATCGGTGTCAACTGGAGTGGGCAGCGCCTGGTCGGCTGGAGCTTCACCGCCGTGGAAGTTCTCAACCGGCTGGCGGCGACTGACTAGCCCGTGGCATCGCTCGCCAGAGCGCGCAGTCGTCGCCGGCAGATGAGGGCGCATGCGAGGGTGAGGAACGGTTCGTAGATGTCGTCGCGGATCTCCCAGCGGATCCGCAGGCGGCGGAACCAGTGCAGGTGGGCGAACGCGCGCTCCACGACCCAGCGTTGCTTGCCGAGGCCAGACCCGTGCTCGGTGTCGCGGCGGGCGATCAGTGGCTTCACGCCGAGGTCCCGGACGAGACTGCGGCACTTGTCGTGGTCGTAGCCGCGGTCACCCAGCACCGCATCGGGGCGGCGGCGGGGCCGGCCCCGCTTGCCCCGCACTGGCGGCACCGCTTGGATCATCAGCCCCAGGCTGATCCAACCACCTCGAAGATCATTTCGTTAGTCCTAAGCAAGATCAATAGCAGCGGCGCATTCTGTACCTCAACTACTCACGCCCTCGCCGCGTCAAGCGACTCGACTGGCTCATGGGCCGCCATGCAACCGTCATCCTCGCCCGCGACGGCCGCGGTGCGTGCATCCTCGCGGCCTGCTCGGGTCAAGAGTCTTCTCTGCCCATTGCATCGGCGTGAACGTACACATCACCCTCAGCCACATCGTCGACCTCCTCGGCCTGTATGACGGAGAAGCCAGCCGGTCGCAGGATCCCGATCAATGCCGTCCGCATGAGCAGAACGACCTCGGCGTAGCGCTTCCACTCCGGCGCCTTCGGATTCTGCTGTTCTGCCACTGCCCGGATACCGGCTTCTGCCAGTTCTGGGGCGCTCCAGCGGATGTAGAGGCCTCCGGCGTACTCGCCCTGGCTGTTGACTTCCACCTTGACGCCGGGCTGTCTTGACACTCCCGGACGCTCGACATGGGCGGGAAGACCGGTGCGGTGGAGTTCTCGGCAGACGCGGCCTGCCAGATCGTACCCAGCCGCGATGATCTCCTCCGAAGCGTACGGGTGGCCTTGTGCCTTGGCTTTGGCCCGACACTCGGGGGCTATGTACGTCACTTGGCATCCCCTGGTGTGGGGTCATTTCTAATGATACGAAGGTGGGAAGCCGCAGAACCCGCAGTCGGTGAGGAACTCGATTCCGTGGTCGGCAGCGATGCGCTTCAACATGCAAGACGATGGGGCGCCGAAGGCTCAGCAGAGATCGGGGATCTGCTGGGCGAGATTCACGACAAGACACTCGATGACACCCGCGAGATGTTCCTCGCGCTTCGGTGTGCACTCTCCTGTTGGCCGTACTGTCTTCATTTCGATGGGAGTTCTGTAACTCAGGAATTTGAGCTGCCGTCAGTTTCTATTGCGTGAAGGTGAACTGCATGCAGAGGTGACGCCACCCAAGCGACGCGCACCTTTCCCTCAGCCGGTTAGCATTGGGCCCATGCTGAAGATGACTTGGGTGCTGTCCGGTCAACACGTGGACGAGTGGACGGGCGGTGACTTCGACGAGGCCGTCCGGGCTTTCCGTCTCGATGCCACCGAGACCCTGCATGGCCTGGGAATGGACGCCGCCCGAGAGTCGGTGTTCTTCGAGAACTTCATCGACCCCATCGGGGCACTCTTGGCCGAGCGGGGGCGTGCCGCGGTCGAGTCCGGCAACGAGTGGAGCACGTCCATCGGCCCGATACTCGTCCACGTGGCCCCGGCGGGTCACGCCTGAACCGAACTGCAACTCAGCGATTACCCAATCTCGTTGAACGCTGGTGCGCGGAACGAACAAGCCCACGTCATCACTGTGGTGGCGGTCCCGTCATCGGGAGGCGATGGTCCCGGCGAGGGCCGGGGGTGTGGGTATGTGCCGGGAGGCGGGTGAGCAGGATCACCGGTATGGCACTGCGACCTGTTCCGGTGAACATCAACGGGGGATACCTCGGCGGTTGGCGGATCTGGGCGGAGACGCTCGGAGGTAATGCCTGCAGGCCGGCGTGACCACGAACGTGGGATCCGCTGGCGGTCTCGTTCGGTCAGCCCCCGCCCGTGCCCTGCCCTGAGTCGGCCTGGGACTTCAGGCAAACCCGTACTGCGAAGAGAACAGGATCGGCTTCCTGTGATCAGGGCCCTTGATTCCGAAATATCCACCAATCGGGGTGAATTAGGTATGAATCGGTGGGTAAGTGAGGTTTTAGTCTAAAACGCATGACTATCCGCGAAGTTGCGGCGATGAGGGAACGCGAGTCGACCATGTCCTGCGGGGTCGGGAAACTGGGTGGTTTCCGTGAGGTGATATGAAGAGCGCGTTCAAGCGAACGGCACCAAGAACGTAGGGGGCTCACGTGGCCCCGGAAGACAGGTAGACGCCGGTTATGACCACCGAGTGGTACGTCCTTATCGAGGAGGACTACCGGACAAGCGAGCGCCTCGACGGCGTTGATGTGAAGCTGCACCACTGGCGGCTGGCGGGTACGCATCACATCGGTGAGGACGAGTCGCAGGCGGCCGAGGCCGCTGAAGACGCCGCCCTGCACTACATACCGGACGTTTTGGCCAGGCACACGCGGCCCGGAGACGAGCCGGCCCGCCATGCCTTCCTGACTGGGGACGGGGTGTGGGTCGTGCTGCTGAAGCAACGGCACCGCGCATGTCACATACGAGTGAGTGTGGCCCGGCTGGCGCACACGTTTGAGGAGAAGGAAGCCCCGGCGAAGAGCCTGAAGGACATGTTGAGAGGCGCCTTCGAGGCGCCCCCGGCCCCCGTGAAATCCTGGACTCCACCGGGCGCTCCCGAACGGGACTGATCGACCGAGTAGTGCAGGAGACCTGCGGGGCCGAGGCCGAGGACCGCGCGCGCCGAGCAGGCAAGCGAGATACTCCCGCGCACCTCCGGTGCCAAGTGGACCAAGGCTGCCGCCCAGATTGCCCGAGTCGCTGGTCTCCACCGTCAAGCTCCGCGCCAAGGTCACCAACGGTGGGCAACCCGTTCTGTCCGCTCGCCATGGAGTGCAAGCCGTCCGCGCTGGATCCCGGTTTCAGGACGGTGTCCCGGCCGAGTGTGAGGAGGAGGGTCCGTGAACGACATCGCTGGCCACGGCAGCCGTCGTAACGACGTGGAACTGCAGATCGACCGGGTCATCGTGGCGAGCCCGGAACAGGCCACTGTCTCCGTGCGTTGCCTACGAGGACCGGTCCACCGTGATGCCCGCTTCGACCGGCTCAAGGGCTCCCTGCAGGCGGTCGATCTCAAGCTGACGCAGATCCTCTTCTTCGGACGTCGAGTCGCGGCACTCGACACTGGCATGACTGCGTTCGTGACGCTTCGAGGAGAAGGCGTTCGACATCTCAGGTCGGGCACCTTGGCTTCCGGGTGGCAAGTCATCCAAGGCGCCAACTCTTCGCCCTGACCCGGCGATGCGCAGGAAGCGAGTGAGCGACCCGCCACCGTTTCGTGGCCTGATTACAAGAACTGCCGCCACCTCTGCCCACACCTGTGCCAGGCTGCCGAGCGGCACTACGACAACTGGTACCTGGCCAGGTTGATCCCGGGCTTGTTCGTGGGACGCCGCCGTCCTGGGGCAGGTCGAGATGGCAACCGAGTGCCGGGGCTGGCGCTGTTGCCGCCGTACATCCTCTTGTCGCTACTCCTGCCGTTCCTCAACAGATGCCCACGACCCTCGGGAGACGCTCCATGCTGTCCCGGACGCAGCCCGTCCAGCCGCTCGCCGTGTCCGCCGCACTGCTTCTGGCGACCGCCCTGTTCGCCACCGGCCTGACCGGCTGCTCCGGGCTCTCTCCGTTCAATACCTGTGACGACACGGCGACACGGGTGCAAGATCTGCGTTCCCAGCCGATCCTGGAATTCGTACCAGAGGGAGCGATCGCCCCGAAGAGCCTGGCTTCGGTTTACGCGGAATGCATCGACGACGACAGCGGCGACGCCTGGCTGTACGCCGAACGCATCTACGCCTTCCCCGGCTCCCGGCAGGAGGTCGTGGACTTCTACCGTGTTGCCGCCACGGCGGACGGATGGCGGCTGGAGCACGACCCTTCAGGCTCGAACACCCCTGAAACAACCGCGGGACTGTGCTTCACCAAAGGCGGGGACGGCGAAGCCCTCATGCTGACCGTGAGCTTCACCAATGCCCGCTTGCTGAAGGTCAGGCGGGGCTACGAGGCTGGGCCGGAGTTCGACTCGGGTTCCGGATTCGAGATAGAGGTCGGCTCCGAGACGGATGGGGCGAAGACCGGCTGCTTCGACTGACGCCCCATCCGCGGGCCCCGCATAGTGCTGGGCCACGATGGCCCCACAGGGGCCCTTCAGTCCTCCTCGGGGCATGCGATGCAGCGCGGGCAGGCGGCCGGTTTCCGTCGGACACTGCCGCAGCGGCGTTCGCAGACGGCCCCCGTGAGCCAATGCGGCTGTACCCGTGCCACCTGGAGTACCGTACGCAGAGCCTCGCAGGGAGCTGATGGTGCGACTGAGTCCGTTCCGGCGTTGGGCAACGGCCGATCGGCGCTGCATCATAGGCATCTGATAGGCCATGGCCATGACGTTCTTGGCGGTGGTCGAGGGTGATGCCGGCGGATGGCGTATCGACCGGAAGGCGCTGACCGACGGGATCCGTGCTCGGTGGGCTGAGGCCGTGACCGGCTCGCCTTCGTCTTCACTGGAACCGTGACCGTGGCCTCGATCCGCCTGTGGCTCAGGCAGTGAGGTTCGGCGCCGTCATTCGGGGCCCAGGACGCCCAACTCGACCTCTTCCAAGACCCGTGACCACCAACTGTCCTCGTCGCCGAACGCGACCGGATCCTGCTGCTGAGCCTGGAGTATGAGCTCGGCGACGTAATCGTCGTAGTCTTCGTCGTCCTCGCTCCGGCCGGACCGTACGAAGGAGTCCCACAGTCGGAGCAGTCGCTGCAGGCCGCTCACAGAGGAGTTGACCAGGGCGAAGCGCTGGGAGCCGCCGTCGTATCCGTAAGCCATCCACACCTCGCCCGAGTGGATCGCCAGCCAGTAGGAGTTGACGCCGTCCTCGAAGACACCAAGGCGCACGGCAGGCCCGCAGGGCAGGTCACGAGCCTGCAGTTCCAGCGCGGCATCGCGGACGAACATGCGGTGGCAGTCGTCCGGAAGCCCCGGGTCCGCCAGCGCCAGCTCCACCTCAGGGCTCACGCCGGCAGCTCGAACCACCGTCAGCTCGTAGGGGCGCCACAGCACGGTCCCGGTCTTGTGCTCGTCCATACCGCGGATTCTGTCATCCTCCTACGGCCGTGATCCGCCGGACTGAACCTGGCCCTCAGGCGGCCGTCACCGAGCGGGCGCCCATCCACCACTCCACCTCGCAGGAGCAGCGTGGATCAGGGGCAGGCGGGCGGCGTCGAAGGAGGCGGCGAACGCTCCTCTGCGGCCCGAAGCCGACGTCCGCCCTCTGCGTCGGCACCCCTTGCCTAACCTATCGACTTTCGATAGATTCCCATCGTAACTCGATGTGAGGGTGGGTCATGGGAAAGATGACAGTGGGTGCGCTGCGCGCCGTGCTGGCAATGGTGTTCACCGGCACCGTGCTCGTTCAGGTGATGATGGTCTGGGTGCTGGTCAGTGGGAGTGATCCGGAGGACGGCTCGCTTCCACTGACCTCGCTGCGGGTGATCACGATCCTGGGTCTGATCTCGGTCCAGGTCGCCCTGGTCTGCGTATGGCGTCTGGTGGCGATGGTGCGACGCGGAACCGTTTTCTCCCACGCCGCCTTCCGCTACGTGGACGGTGTGATCGGCGCAATCGTTGCGGCTGCCCTCGTGTGGTTCGCGATCACGGCCGTCAACGCGCCGGGCCAGCGGGAGGACCCGGGCGTCACCGTCATCATGGGCGGGATCGGCGTGGCCATCCTGGGCGTCGCGCTCATCGTGCTCGTGCTGCGGATGCTCCTCGCCCAGGCCGTCGCACGTGATGTCGAGGCGACGCGGATGCAGGACGAACTGAACGAGGTGATCTGATGCCGATCGCCGTCGACATCGACGTCATGCTGGCCAAGCGGAAGATGTCCGTGGGCGAGCTCGCGGAACGCGTGGGGATCACGCCCGCCAACCTCGCGGTGCTCAAGAACGGTCGCGCCAAGGCGGTTCGCTTCGCGACACTTGCCGCGCTCTGTGAGGTGCTCGAGTGTCAGCCGGGCGACCTGCTGCGCTGGGAGGCCGAGGTCACCGCGGGCGGATGACGTGCCCTGGGGGTGGCGCAAGAATGCCTGGTGTCACCGGTCCGCGCCATGGCACTGGGCCGTAGGGATGTGATGAGCCGAAGCCGGATGCGGTCGCTGCGTGGTTCGCATCCGGCTTGGCCACGGCGGCAGGACCATCCCCGTGGGCGTGAGGCGCACCCGTGCCCGTCCTCTGGTGCCAGTGAGATCGGACCTGAGGTTTTCGGCCCGGTGAGGGCCACTTGGGCTGGTCGACGCGGGGGAGATGTGGCTGCGGTCGGCGTCCGCACGGTCCCAACTGTCGGTGGTTGGTGCTCCGGCGCGCTCACTGACGTGAGTGGTGCCACCTGCCTGATGGGTGCCATCCACGCCGAAGCCAGTGGCGGCCATGCTCCGGGTGTCGACTATGGGCGGCGGGCCAGCACGTGGGTGTCGAGGAAGCCCCGCTCTGACGCCGGGTCGTGGAGCAACCGGGCCACCGTGACGAAGCCGGCCCCGGCCAGCAACTCGGCGAACTGCTCCACCGGCCAGCTGTAGGCGGGCGCCACCTTGTGGTCGAAGCGGACCGGCTCCGGCCCCTCGGTCCCGAAGAAGGACACCAGGAGCAGGCCCCCTGATGCCAGGACCCGCACCTGCTCAGCGAGCAGCGCGGGCAATTCTCCAGGTGGGGTATGGATCATCGAGTAGTGGGCCAGCACTCCGCCGAGCGCGCCGTCCTCGACCGGCAGGGCCTCCATTCGCGCTTCGTCGAACCGCAGCTCCGGATGGGCCTGCCGGGCGTGGGCGACCATGGCCGGGGAGAGATCGAGCCCGAAGACGTCCAGCCCCAAGTCGTGCAGCATGGCCGTCAGATGACCGGGTCCGCACCCGGCATCGGCTGCCCGCAGGTTCCCCGTGCCACGCACGAGCTCGGCGAAGGTGCCGATCATGTTCCGCGCGAACGGCTGCGTCTCCAACTGGTTGGCGAACATCGACGCGTACAGTTCGACGACCCCGTCGTAGGCCGCCCTGGTCTTGTCCTGGTGTGGTGACACGGGTAGGAAACCTACTACCCGCGCCGTTCGCCGCCGGTCTCCGGCCCCGTACCGGCCCTTCCCCTCGGGACGGATTGTCCCGTCAGCTGACCAAGGGATGCATCTGCACTTCGGAGAAGTTGTGTGAAGTGCTGCTCGGGTGAGCGGAGTTGGCGTCCGACCGCAGCCACGTGCAGGCCTTCGCACGCTGGGTCTGGGCCGATGTCCACTACCGCATTCACCGGCCCCGACCACCTCACCCGCGCCTTCCGCGCGGAGGACTCGTACACATCCAGCGCTGTCCCGAACTCAGCGACGGCTGCCTCACCGAGACGGCGCTGACCCTCACCCGGACCGCCCGAGGCCGATCCGAGAGATCAGTAGGCCCCGTGACTCAGGAGGCACGCGCCGTGGCACCGTTGATCAGGTTCCACCCGGTGTCACCACCGATGAAGCCGCCCCCGATCTGGTTGATCTTGGTCTTTCCGTCGCCGGTGACGCCGATCAGGAGTACGTCGGTGCCGCAGCGCTGTGCGGCGACGTTGCGTATGCCGCCGCCGTACGCGATGGCGTGCCACCCGCCGGTGTTGTAGCCGCCCGACGCCACCTCGGTGTTCTGGTAGGCCGTGTCGCCGTAGACACCGAAGAACGCGAACTCCTGGTAGTAGGTGGGGGCTATGGAGATGTCCGTGAGCACGCCCTGATTCGTGAACATCTGGGCCCAGGGCGACCAGCCGGACCCGGGGCTGGTGGCGTTGACGGTGTTCTGCCGGCGGTGGAACGGGGTGCCGTTGAAGTTGAAGCCGTCGATCTCGATCGTGCCGTTCGCGTGGGTGCCCGCGACGATCTTGTTCAGGAGGCCGTCGATCTGCTGCCAGCCGTTCCAGTTGTCGACCGAGGGCTGCAGTTGGGAGCGGGTCCAGATCGTACCGGCGGAGTTGGTGCCGAAGATCTGAAGGGTTCCGTTCTGGTTGCGCGCCACGGAGATCGAATTGAGGATGCCGTCGATGTTCCTCCACGCCGACCAGCTGCTCGACCCGGGACTCGTCTGCGTGCGCGAGTGGATCAGCCCGTTGCGGTCGAGGGCGAACAGCTCGATCCGGCCGTCGGCGTTGGTCGCCGCCGCCACGGACGTCAGCGGTGCGGGGGTGTCGTACTCAGGAGTCCAGTCCGGGGCCGGCGTGCCCGGGACGATGTGCGTGGTGTAGAGCCCGCCCTGCGCGTCGACGGCGAACGCCTGGACGCCCTTGGAGGCGTCCGTCTCGTTCTGGGAGGCCATGGCGACCGAGGAACCGGGGGCGGGGGCGACCGTGGGAAGGCCGTTGCCGGGACGTACCGCGTCGTCGGTCTGGCGGTGGGTGTAGTAGACCCTGCCGTTGTTGACCGAGGTCAGGTCGCACAGGCCGTCGCCGTTGACGTCGCGGAGCTGGAGGTCGGCGATGCGCTCGTTCGACTGGTTGAGGTAGACCCAGTGCTGGTCGCCGGCGCTGGTGGCGTACCACCAGGTCCGGCCGGTGGTCATGAAGGGGTCGGTGATGCCGTCGCCGTCGAAGTCGCACGTACGTTGGTTGTCCCGGTTGGCGCCCAGGACGTTCCCGCCGTTGTCGTGCAGACCGGTCTCGGTCTGGTCCAGCGCGCCGTTGGTGAAGGTGGTGGACCATCTGACGGTGTGGGCGAAGACGTTGTTCTCGACGTCGAATCCGTCCGAGGGCGTGCCGCGCAGCTTGATCTCGGTCGAGTTGGTGGAGGGGAAGGAGTTGTAGGCGATGTCGGCGTACTCACCGGCCGGCCCGCACTGGTAGTTGGAGCAGTCCCCGCGGCCGTGCATGTCGATGAGGTGCTCGTAGTGGTCCCAGCCCAGTAGCGAGAAGCCGAGCCCGGGCGATTCCATGAGGTTGCGGTACACGAGGTATCCGGTGCCGGGCCGGCCGTCACCGGCGACCGAGTGGCGGTTGGCCTGGAACTCGTTCTTCTCGATCAGCGCGTAGGCGCCGTTGTTCAGGGCCACGCCGTAGCCGGCGCCGTGGTGGTTGCCGAACGCGTCCTCGATGCCGTCCATGGTGGGGTGCTGGTTGTCATGGATGTAGTTGTCGTGCACCCACACCGTGTCGGCGTTGGCACGATTGATCCGGTTGCCGGGATCTTGCACGTTGATCGCGGCGCCGCGCCACCGGGCGAACTCGGCGTGGTCGATCTCCACGTTCTGGCTGGACCAGATGTCGATCCCGTTGGCGTCCGTGGTATCCACCGATGCTTTGGGGTCCATCGGCGCCCCGCCGTCGAATCTGATCCCGCTGATCCGCACGTTGTCCGCGGTGCCACCGTTGCTGTCCCCGATGGTGAACAGCGTGCGCGGGAACGTCGTCGTGAAGATGCGCGGCCCCCTCGCGACGGCCGTGCGGTCGCCGATGATCCGAACCCCGGGTGCTACCGGTATGGCCGACAGTCCGCTCAGGTTGAGATTCACGGTCCCCGCGATCACCACCGTCGCGTTGGGGGTGCCGACCGCTTCGACGAACTGGTTCTGCTGGTCGTCGGCAGTGATGCTGAAGTTCTGCGAGTTCGCCGCGTGGTCGGCGGCCCCTGTGGGCACAGTCGCCGACGCGGTGCCCCCGGACACGGCCAGCGAGGCCACCAGGGCCCCGACCATCGCGAACAGCCGGCTCTTTCTCGAAATGTTCATCCCTGTCCCGGTTCTCGACCCATGTTCGGATTGGGTGGAGCCGACCCGTTCGAGGCCGCGCACTCTCAAGAGCGCGCGGCCTGTCCAGCCCGTGTTCCCACCTAAGGGTTGGGCGTTCCATTTCGTTCCGCGCTGTTCCACGCGGTCCGCAGGCCTTCGCGGCGGATCCTCCTGGCCAGGAGCCGGTCATCCAGCCGCCTTCTCGCCCTCGCTTCCCCGCTGGTGAGCTACTTGTGGGAGCTGGACGGGTTCAGGCCGAGTGGCGGGACTTGACCCTGCTGATGCACAGGTCGGCGGCGATCGCTGACGGCGCGCCCCTGTCAGGGGGCGCGCCGGTGGGTTTCACATCTCTGGCTACGCGGCGGCTGTCACTGCCTGGGCAGCGGGCAGCCGGGGCGTGTTGCCGTCCAGTCTTCTCGCGGGTGTGAGCGCTACTTGGGGCAGGTGTCCTGGGTGACCTTGCCACCTGAGGTGGAGGCGGTGGCCGGGTCCATCGACAGGCACTGGCCCGTCCAGTTGTTGATGAACAGGTAGGCCCCCTTGTATCCGTTGACCGTTCCGACCTTGGTCGGGATGATGTTCCACAGCTGGTTGCCCGAGAACCAGCGGGTCTCGCACCCCCACCAGAACAGCTGGGTCCCGGCCGACGGTGGGGTGCCGTTGTTGTACGGGACGGTCAGGCACTTGCCGTTGCTGGACTTGATCCAGTAGTAGCCCTGGCCGTCATAGGTCGAGGGGAGCTCGGCCTGCCACTGGTGGCTGCTGGGTGCCGTCGACTGGCACGCGTGCTGGGTGACCAGGCCCCCGGTCTTGGAGCTGTCGAACTCAGGTCCCCGCACCATGCACCGGTTGTACTCGGAGTTGACGTAGGTCTTGTCGGGGTTGACCACCCAGATCGCCCGGTTGCCGCCCTTGACGATGCCGTCGTCGTTGCGGGAGATGATGTCGTTCACCAGGGCCCAGCCGGGGAAGTCCATCATGACGATGCCGAGGCGGCCGTTCGCGCCTCCGCTGTTGAGGTACTGCATCAACTGGAAGTTGACACCGGGGATGTCGTCGATTCCGCCGGCGTAATGGAACGGATCAAAGTTGAAGGGGGCCGTGGACGCGGAGGTGTACGTCACGTACATCTGCCCCTTGTCGCCGCTGACCGCCCGATCGACGTTCGCCTTGACGTAGGTCCACTTCTGCGGAGGGTTGGCCGCCGCCCAGTGGTCCTCCTGGTTCTCGTTGAAGGTGCTGATCCCGTAGTTGTCGCTGTAGCCGCCGATACCGTCGAGGCTGCCCAGGACCAGCTTGCCGCGGATCTGCGAGAGACGGGGAACCGCCGTCCTGCCGGTGCCCGCCACCGAAGGGGAGTAGAAGAGGCCGGGGTACTTCGCCACGTATCCGGAGAAGATCGATCTGAACGTGTCCGGGGTCACCGTGGACGGATCGTTCGCGCAGTCGAAGAGGCCCGGGCTGGTGAAGGGGCACTCGGCCCTCAGGCGCATGACGATGGTCTCGCTCGGGTGCTGACCGAGGAAGGCCTGCGCCTTGCTCAGGACGTCATCGAAGTTGGCCTGCTGGTAGTACACCGCGTGGTGGACGGTGAAGTACTTGCCCTCGGTGACGCGGGCCCTGATGTCGATGGCGCGGATTCCCCGTTCCAGCTGCGCCGTCAGGGTGTTCGCGCTGTCGCCGAAGTCCTCCTGTGTCTGCGTGACGTCGCCGCCGTGCAGCGAGAGCGTCTCGTGGGTGCCGGGCACGGACATCGCCGCAAGCGAGGTGTCGCTCGCGATGTCTCTCATCCAGTCGGTCCGGTCCGCCGCCCCGATGTGCCGGTAGGCGTCTTCGTTGCTCGTCCCGACGGCCCCGGCGGCTACGGGCGTGAGCAGTGCGGCGCTGAGCGCGACACAGACCGTCAACAGACGCGCCAGCGGCCGGGACCGCCGACGCGGTCCGGCGCCGGCGCGAGAGAGGGTGGGGGGCATGGGGCTCCTGTCCGAGTGCACTGGAGACGGCCGGCTTCTCCACTGAACGCACGCACGTGTTCCGCAGAGGGTGCGAGGGATCGAGGCGGCCGGATGGGTCCGGACCCATGTCCGGGTTGCCTCCAGCCAACCCGACGGACCGAGGGCTGAACAGGAAGTCTCACCGGCAGAAGTGACGTCCTGCCTACTTTTGCCGGTGCGGTTCGTGCTCCGGCGGGACCTCGTCGGTCAGGGGGCACATTCAGCATCGGCAGCGATACACCTGCCGTCGGCGACTTCGGCGTGCGTCGTCGCGGTCTGCGGACGGGGCCGGACTGTGTCAGGAGGAACCGGCACAGGCCACGGGGGTGGTCGTGCGGGCGCTGTCGTACACGGAGCACGGCCGGTGCCGGGGGCGCGACGCCGCACCCTGCAGGTCTTGGCCGCCGCCCCGCCTCTGGACGCCGCCGGTGCCCGAGAACTGGAACACGTCGCGAGCCTGGGCCGTTCCGGCCCAACTGCCGCGCCCAACGACAGACCGGGCGCCGAGCCGGAGGCAGCATCCATCACAGGGAGGGCCGCGCACCACACGCAGGCCCTTGATGCTGATCGGCACCGACCCGCGCAAGTCCACCCATACAGAGAGGTCAGGGGGTGCGGAGTGTGCCGAGTTCGGTGGCTGCCTCGTGCTGGCGGGGGCTGTTGAGCGCGCGGAGAGCGTGGTGGGCGGTGGTGAGGGTCTGCCGGGCTTCGAGGTGCCGGCCGAGGCGGGCCAGGACGCGTCCCAGGTCGAGGCGTGCGGGTTCGGCCCAGGCGGCCGCCGACTGTGTCTCGAAGTTGGCCAGGGCGTCGCGCAGAGGTTGCTCGGCTTTGCTCCAGTGGCCCAGGGCGGCGTAGTCGTTGCCGATGTTCTGCTGGGCGACGGCGCGATAGAGCTCGGCGATGCCGACAGGTCCGGGGGGCCCGGCGCTGCAGATCGCTTCGGCACGGAGGTGGACCGTCAGTGCCTCGGCGGGCTGGTCCTGCTGGCGCAGGGTGTTGCCGAGGGTGCTGAGGACGCTCAGCCGGCCGAGGACGGCCTGGGTGGTGCTGAGCGCGCCCAGGCAGGCGTCAGCTTCGCGGAGCCAGGTGATCGCCTCGTCCGGACGGCCGGTGCGGATCAGGGCTCCGGCGCCGTAGCCCAGTGCCCACCCGACCTGCAGCCGGTCCCCTGCCTCGCGGGCCGCCGCGAGTGCCGCGTCGGCCGCCGCCAACGCGGCGTGGTGGTCGTAGACGCAGATGTTGCACGCCCACGCCAGGTAGTTGAGGTGCACGGCTTCCTCCTGCCGGCTGCCGAGTTCACGTGCGGCGCGTGAGGAGAGCGAGAAGACCTCGGCCCACAGCTCCCAGTGCTGGTTGAGGTCCGAGAACCAGTGCATCGCCTCGGCCACGTCGAGCACGCGCCGGTGGCGGCCCGCCGCCGCGGCGCGGCGCAGGGCGGCGAGCCAGCTGTCCCGTTCGGCTTCGAGCCAGGCCCGGGCCGCGTCCCGGCCGGCGGGGGCGGAGTGTGGATCGGGGTCGCCGAGTGAGGTGTCCTGGTGGCGGTCGGCGTCGAACCGCAGCGCGGCGGCGGTGGCGCGCTGCAGGATCCACCGGTCGGCCCGCTCCAGTGCGTCGCCGGTGCCCGCGGGCCCGTCCTCGGCGGCCAACTGCTCGGCGGCGAAGACCTTCAGGAGGTCGTGGTAGCGGTACCGTTCGGCGGCCGGGTGGGTCTGCAGCAGGCCGGCGTCGGCCAAGTCGTCGGCGTGCTGAATGGCCTGGTCCATCGGCAGGTCGGCCAGCAGGCCGGCGACTTCCGGGCTGAAGTCGGGGCCCGCCGCCAGGGAAGCCCGCCGGAACAGCAGGCGCGCCGCGGGGGCCAACTGCTGGTAGGAGAGCGCGAACGCCGCCCGCACCTGGAGGCTGCCGGCCTGCAGCGCGTCAAGGCGCCGTTCCTCGTCGGCCAGCCGGGTGGCCAGCTTCGCGAGATGCTCGTTCGGCCGGGACGCCAGGCGCTGGCCGGCGATCCGTACCGCCAGCGGCAAGCCCCCGCACAGGTCCACGATGTCACGGGCCGCCTGCGCCTCACGCTCCACCCGCTGCCGTCCGGCGATCCTCGTCAGCAGCTCGACGGCCTCCTCCCGCCGCAGCACCGCAAGTTCACACCGGTGGACCGACTCCAGCCCCGCCAGCGCGCGCCGGCTGGTGACGATCACGAGTGAGCGGCCGCCGCCGGGAAGCAGCGGACGTACCTGCTCCTCGCCGGCCGCGTCGTCCAGCAGGACCAGTAAGCGCTTCTCCTTCGCCACACTGCGCCACAGTCCCGCACGGTCCTCGGTTGCCGCCGGCACAGCGCTCTGGGCCACGCCTGCCGCGCTCAGCAGTGCCGCGAGCGCGTCCCGCGCCGGGACAGGCCCGGGCTGCATGCCGTGCAGGCCGACCGCGAACTGTCCGTCCGGGAAGAGCGGCGCCAGCTGGTGAGCGGCGTGCACGGCGAACGACGTCTTGCCCAGTCCCGGCTCGCCCGAGATGACCGCCACCGGAGCGTGCTCCGGATCGGCCTGCTCCAGCCACGCCCGCAGTCGGCCGAGCGCCGGCCCTCGCGCGGTGAAGTCCGCGACGCCACGCGGCAGTTCCAGCGCACCCCGGACTGCCGGCCCCGCGGCGAACCGGGGACGCGGCCGACCGGCGGCAGCCGCCGCCTCCAGCTCGCGCGCGTCCTCGGCGTCCAGTTCCAGCGCACTGACGAGTGCCCGCACCGTCCTGCGCTGCGCTCCCCGCGTCCGCCCTCGCTCCAGATCCGCCACCGCGCGCACGCTGATCCCCGCCGCGTGCGACAGCTGTTCTTGACTGATCCCGGCGCGGGCCCGCAGTTCGGTCAGCAGCTGCCCGAGCCCGCCCCTGCCCGCCGTCTCGGTCCCCATGTGCATGTCCCCTGATCAGCGCTGTCCGGTCACCGACGCGCTCCCGTCCCGGCAGCGATTATCGCGTACGCCGCAGCCGGACCGGTCCGCCGCCCACCGTCCTGACCGGTCCGGCGCGAGCGGGATGCCGTGTGCCGGCGAAGGCGTTTTTCCCAGGTCGAGTTCTCCCGACTCTCGTCGCTCGCAGCACCACAGCTCACCCACCCGCCTGCACCGCGCCGCGCGGAACTGGCGACATTCGCCGGAGTGAGTGTCGAGTACGTCATCAGGCTGGAGCAGGGGCGGGGCCGCAGGCTCTCGGTACAGGTCCTCGCAGATGTCGACGGGGGCGCTCAGACGGCCCGCAGGGCGCCGGGACGACGGCCGGTGAGACGGTCGAGTGCGGCGGTGCTCGGGGCCACGCTCACCCGCAGCGCAGGCCGGATGAGGGCGTGCGTGTCACAACGTGATCTGTCGGAGTGCCGCTCCTGCGTGGCGGCGAGGCGGTTTCAGCTGTGGGCAGCCGGTGCGGCTGTCAGGTCGGCGAAGTCCCCGAGCATGTGCGAGGTGTGCGCGTGACGGCCCGTGACGAGGTGAAAGGTTCGCGCTGCCGCGTGGACCAGCAGGGTCCCGCCCTGCAGTACCGGGCACCCCGAGGTCCATGCCGCCCGCGCGAGCGGTCCCGCGCCAGGGCGGTGGTCGAGGTCGCAGATCCACAGGTCGCCGCGCAGTGAATCGGTGAGAAGCTGGGCCAAGCGGTCGGAGTCCTCCGCGGGTGGGAGAGCGTTGACGAGTCCGTCGGCCTGCTTCAGGTGGTGGTCGAGAGTCTCCACCGGATGGGCCGTGGCCGGTCGGTTCTCCGTGTGCCGGTTCACGGCCTCGGCCAGGGCTGAAGCCTGAGCCGAGTCGGGGTCGATCACAGTCAGTTGTTCCACGCCGTGCTCAGCGAGTGCGTGAGCGACGGATACGCCCGCACCCGTCGCGCCGACCTGTACGACCCGGGAGAGTGCGGCGTCCGGCAGGCTCCGCGCGAAGGCGGCGGTGAAGACTTCCATGCCGGTGTCGTGGCCGGTGGCCCGGCCGTCCGTGTCGTAGACGATGGTGGTGACCGTGCCCGTTCTGGCAGCGGTTCGAGACAGTCCGTCAAGGGCCGTCACCGGGTGATCGGTGGATGCGGCCACGCTGAGTCCTGAGAACCCGAAGACCCGGCAGTCGTCGAGCAGCGTGCCGAAGTCCCGCCGCCCGCCCAGGTGTCGGCACAGGTAACGCAGGCGGTGGCGCTCGGCTTCGCGTCGGTGGAGTTCGGAGCTGACCGAGAACTCGGCTCCCGGTGCGATCAACCCGACCAGGTACGAGTGCTGGTTCATCCGGACTCCATACGAGTAATGTACGAACTGGTTCGTTATCCATATCAGGATCGGCGCACTGCGGGAAGTGGCAAGGATGCGCCGACCGCGCTCAGGACACGTCGCGCATTCGGCGGGGGCGGGCGTGGGGGTTCGCATGGGGATGGCCGTCTCAGCGGACACGGCACCGTTCGCGCGACGCCGACCGCACACGGCGCGAGATCTCGCGGCAACCAGGGCGGAGTTCGCGGAGGCCAGGTACGCCGGCGCGCGCATGGACGAGATCGCGGCGCGGACTCGGACGAGCAAGAGGATGAGCTACTTCTACTTCGGCAGCGATGAAGGCGTGTTGATAGCGTTCCTGGAGGGCGCTTACCGTGAAATCCGCCAGCAGGAGCAGTTGTTGGACGCTGACGAGCAGGATCCGGTGGACGCTGTGCGGCGGCTGGCGGAGCTGACCTTCGACCATCACGAGTCCCGCCCCGATTTCGTCCGTCCGGTGAGCATCGAGAACGTCCACCGAGGGCGTCACCTGCCCCCGTCGCGGCACTGACGGACCTGCGGACTCCGGCACTCGCGGTCATCGAGCGGTTCCTGCGCAGAGGACGGGAGAGCGGGCGGATCACCGCCGACGTGGACGCGCTCGGCCTGCTCGCCTTCATCAGCTTGTTCTGCGTCCTCCGGTGGCCGACCACATGCCGTCGCGGCGCCGCCCGCAGCCCGCGCACCGCGGCCGGCGATGTACCGCTCGGTGACCGGTCCGTCCTTGGCGCAGTAGTTGTCTTCCATGCGGGCGGCGAACTATCGGCTCCTCAGCATCAGGCGTTCCACCCGCAGCGGTAGCGCCAGTACCACCCGTGGATCGGTGGCGGGTGTGCCGGCCGTGGCGGGGTTCACAGGCCCAGGTACACCTCCCGCACCCGCGGGTCGTGGCTGAGTTGTGCGGAGGTGCCGCGCATGGCGACCTGGCCGTTCTCCATCACGATGCAGTGACTGGTCACCCCGAAGGTGAGTTTGGCGTTCTGCTCCACCAGGAGCAGGCTCAGGCCTTCCTCGCGCAGCCGCAGCAGCACGTCGAGGATGGTGCCGACGAGTTTCGGCGACAGACCCATGGACGGTTCGTCCAGTACCAGCAGACGCGGACGGGTCATGAGTGCGCGTCCGATGGCGAGCATCTGCTGCTGTCCGCCGGACAGCGCCCCTGCCAGACGCTCGCGCATCTCCTTCAACACGGGGAAGAGCGCGTAGATCTCGTCGAGTTGCCGATGGGTGTCCTTGTCCCAGGCGCGGGAGTAGGCGCCCAGGAGGAGGTTCTTCTCGACCGACAGCCCGGGGAAGACGTGCCGGCCCTCAGGAACGTAGCCGATGCCGTGGCGGACCATGTCGCGGGCCCTGACCCGGGTGAGGTCCTTGTCGCCGAGACGGACGCTGCCGCCGCTGCGCGGAACCAGACCCATGAGCGCCTTGAGAGTGGAGGTCTTGCCGGCCCCGTTGGCCCCGATGATGCCGACGGACTGGCCGGGCTCGACGCTGAAGTCGATGGAGCTGACGGCCTGGACCCCGCCGTAGTGCACGCTCAGTTCCCGCACACTCAGGCACTCTGCGGCGTTGCCTGCGATGACCTTCATGAGGTCGCCTCCTTCGCACGATCAGGGTGGTCGCCGGCCTCGGGAGCGTCCATGCCGAGCTCGGCCAGGTCGGACTCGCCGAGATAGGCCTCGATGACCTCGGGCGCGGTCACGACCTGCTGCGGGGTGCCCTCCGCGATGACGTTCCCGCTGGACAGGACGGTGATCTTCTCGCACAGCGACATCACCAGCCCCATGTTGTGCTCGATGAGGATCACGGTGGTGCCGCTGTCCCTGATCGAGCGGACGATGCGGATGAGCTGCCGCACCTCCTCGCCGTTGAGCCCGGCGGCCGGTTCGTCGAGCAACAGCAGCCTCGGCCGCGCCGCCATGGCACGGGCGATCTCGATACGGCGCTGGATTCCGTACGGAAGCGCCGTGGGGTCGGCGTCCGCGAAGTCCGCCAGCCCGAAACGATCGAGCACTTCGGCCGCCTGCGCCCGCAGCCGGCGCTCGTGTGCCCACACTCCCGGCTGCCACACGGCGTACTGCCAGATCGACCGGGTGCGGCTGCGGTCGAGTGCGACAAGGATGTTCTCCCGCACCGTCAGCTGCCCGAACAGGCGCAGGTTCTGGAACGTGCGGGACACTCCGGCCAGTGACAGGACGTAAGGCCGGGCGGTGGTGGTGTCGCCGCCGGCGAAGCGGACGGTGCCTGCCGTCGCCCGGTAGAAGCCGCTGATCACATTGAACAGCGTCGTTTTCCCGGAGCCGTTGGGACCCACGATCCCCCGGATCTCGCCCTCGTTCACGGCGAGGGACACCTCGTCGAGCGCTCGCAGGCCGCGGAACTGCTTGGTGATGCCTTCCACCGCCAGCAGCACGTTCGCGGTGTCCGGACGCTCGATGGGGGAGTAGGGCGTGAAGGGCCGCAACTCGGCGCGGACGGAGCGCCGGCCGCGCCGTCGTTCGTATACGCCGCGCAGTCGCGCCGGGATGCCGGCGAGACCGGTCGGCGCGAACACGACCATGAGGACGACGACGATGCCGTAGCCGAGTTGGGCGTAGGTGGAGAAGTCCGAGAGCCATTCCCGGACCAGGGTCAGCCCGATGGCTCCGACCACGCAGCCCACCAGGGAACGGCGGCCGCCGATGATGACCATCGCCAGCAGGATGAACATGTTTCCGATCGAGAACGTCTCCGGTGCGACGTAGCGGATGAGTCCCGAGTAGAGGACTCCGGCGAGGCCACCGTAGAGACTGGCCAGGAGGAAGGCCGTCATCCGCAGCAGCGGGATCTGTGCCCCCATCGCTCCGGCCGCCAGGGAGTCGTCGCGCATGGCGCGCAGGCGCCGCCCGAGTGAGGTGCGGACGACGAAGAGGCCGAAGACGAGCGCCAGGCCGAAGGCCACCGCTTCCAGGTAGTAGTAGAGGTACTCACTGGAGAGATCGATACCGGGCAGTGTGGGGCCGGGGACACCGGAGATGCCGTCGGCGCCGCCGGAGATGTGCGCGTTGGTGATCCAGTTGATGAATCCCAGGGCGAGACCGAGGGTCACGATCCCCAGGTAGTGCGACTGCATCCGCAGGGCGGGGACGCCGACGAACAGGCCGGTGATGACGGTGGCCAGGACGGCGAGCAGGGCCGCGGTCCAGAAGCCGTACCCGTAGTGGGTGGTGAGGATGGCGACCGCGTAGGCGCCGACGCCGAAGAACGCGACCTGGGCGAGGTTGATCTGGCCGGAGACGCCCATCGCCAGGCCCATTCCGATCGCCAGCAGGGCGTAGATGAGGGCGATGTTGACGACGTGGATGGTGTAGCTCCCCAGACCGTAGGGGAGCAGCCAGGCAGCGACGATGATCGCGCCTGTCGTGGCCATGCGGGTCTTCATGCGCGACTGACCGTCCTCTCGCCGAAGATCCCCGTGGGCCGGATCATGATGGCCGCGGTGAAGACCAGGAAGGTGACCAGGACCGAGTAGCCCTGGAAGTGGCCGGCGGCGTAGGAGTCGAGGACGCCGATGGCCACACCGCCCACCACCGCCCCCTGGATCGAGCCGAAACCGCCGAGCATCGCCGCGGCGAAGCCCTTGATGCCCAGCGCTCCGCCGAGGGAGGCGTCGACGTAGAGCATGGGTCCGACAAGACCGCCCGCGAGGGCGGCCAGCCCGGCGCCGATGGCGAAGGCCAGGGCGTTGCTGCGGCCCACGTCGATCCCCACGGAGGTGGCCGCCTCGTGGTCCATGGCGACCGCCTGCATGGCCGCGCCGCGTTTGGTGCGCGACAGGAAGAAGGCCAGGGCGACGACGGCGACCGCGGCGACCGCCATGACCAGCAGGTCGTAGGTGCGCACCCGGATACCGAAGAGGTCCAGCGGCGCGGAGTGCAGGGGCGAGGGGACGGCGCGGCCGGTGGTGCCCCAGATCAGGATGGCGACGGCCTGCAGCACGATGCCGAAGCCGATCGTGCCGATGAGCATGAGGTCGAAGTCCTTGTTCTCCAGCGGGCGCAGTACTCGCTCGATGACCAGGCCGATGGCCCCGGTGACCACGATGGCGGTCACCATGGCCACGGCGAAGGGGAGTCGGGAGGTGAGGTAGAACGTGGAGGCGGCGTACGCACCGATCATGGCGATGTCCGCGTGCGCGAAGTTGACCAGTCCCATCGTGCGGTAGACGAGGGAGAAGCCCATCGCGACCAGGGCGTACACGGCCCCGAGGCTCAGACCGCTGACGAGCGTCTGGAGGGTGTCTTGCACGTCGTCCCTCAGTTCTGCGCGACGAGCGCGCCGGACTTGATGACTCCGATGCTGGTCTTGGTGATGCCTACGCCGTCGGCGCCGTACCGGAACTGCCCGAGCAGGCCGTCGTACTGGGTCGCACGGATCGCGTCGGCGAGCTTCTTGCCGGTCGCCACCTTGCTGTTCTTGAGCGCGGTGAGCAGGATGCTGGTGCCGTCGTAGGCTTTGGCGCCGTGCAGTTCGGCGTCCTCGCCGTAGGCGGCCTTGTAGGCGGCGGCGAACTTCTGCGCCGCGGGGCCGGCGTCGTTGCTCAGGTAGGGGGAGCTGACGATGGTGCCCTCGGCCGCCTCCTTGCCCGCGGTCTGTACGAAGACCGGTGTGCCCTGTGGAGCCGCGCCCGCGAACGGGGCGGTGATACCGAGGTCGCGGGCCTGCTTGACGATCAGGCCGGCCTCGACCTCTTCCGAGCCGATGAAGATGACCTGCGGCTTCTTGGCGCGGATCTTGGTGAGGGCGGCGCTGAAGTCCTTCTGGTCGGTGGTGACGACCTGGTCGGTGACCGGTGTGACGCCGAGGTCCTTGGCGGCCTTGGTGAAGGCGTCGTGCTCACCGGTGCCGAAGGAGCCGTTGTTCGTGATCATGGCGATCTTCGTGTAGCCCTTGGTCTGCACCAGGTGCTTGGCCAGCGTGCTGTCGTAGGTGGTGCTGGTCGGGCCGTTGAGGAACAGGAACTCGCTCTTCAGTGCCACGAGGCCGTCGGACTGGCCGGAGGTGATGTTGGGGATGCCCTCCTGCTTCAGGACGGGCGCCATGGCGATGGTGACCGCGCTCTCGGCGGTGCCGATCATCGCGATGTAGTGCTCGCTGGAGATCTTTCGGGCCAGGTTGGTGCCCGTGGTGGGGTCGCCCTGGTCGTCGAACGACTTGAGCTGGATCGTACGGCCGTTGATGCCGCCCTTCTTGTTCCACTCGTCGACGGCGAGCTTGGCGCCCTTGTACTCCCAGTCGCCCAGCGAGGAGAGCTGGCCGCTGCGGGCGTTGACGACGGCGATCTTGATGGGGCCCGAGTCGGAGCTGCCGCCCTTGTCGGAGTCGCCGGGCGCGCTGCAGGCGGTGAGGGCCGCGGCCGCGGCGATGGCGGCGGCGAGCAGGGTGTGTGGGGCCGAAGGCTGGGAGATGCGGGACATCATGGTCACCTCGTCGGTGTCGGTGGGGTGGCGGGCGGGGTGGGGGGAGGCGACGCGAGCTCCGCCGGCCCGTGCTGCCGGGGCCGGCGGGCGTTGCAGGAAGGGGGATCAGCGGATGTCGGCGGGGAAGCGGCCGGCGTAGATGTCCTTGATGTTCCAGTGGCCGGGGGTGGGTACCGGCTCATTGACCATGGGGACGTCGAGGACGGCCGGGCGGCGGCGGGCGATGGCGTCGTCGAGCGCCTTGCGCAGGTCGCCGGGTGCGGTGACGTGGTAGCCGTCGGCGCCGCAGGACTCGCCGTACCGGGCGAAGTCCGGGCTGTAGGGCCGGCCCTCGGCGTCGGTGAACTCGCAGCCGTAGGAACGCCCGAAGGACGAGGCCTGCAGGTCGGCGATGGTCCCGTGGGCGCGGTTGTTCATCACCACGAAGATGACGGGTGCGCCCTGCTCGACCGCCATGGGGACCGCGGGCAGCTGGGCGCTCATGCCGCCGTCACCGATGAGGGCGACCACGACGCGCCCGGGCTCGGCGATCTGCACGCCGACGGCCGCGGCCGGGCCGAAGCCCATGGTGGAGGCGCCTCCCGGCGTGATGAAGCGGCCTTCCTCCGGCAGTTCGTAGCACTGTGCGACGCCGTTCTTGTTCCAGCCGACGTCGGTGACCAGGATCGCGTCGTGCGGCAGGGCCTCGCGCAGGTCGGCCAGGATGCGCTGGGGCCGCAGCGGGAAATTGTCGCTGCGGCCGGCCTCGCGTGCCGCGTCGAACACGGCGGTTCGCGCGGCGGCGATGCTCTCGCGCAGGCCCGGACGCGAGACGGGCGTGCTCCGGCGGGCCCGGACCGCCGCACCGATGTTCTCCAGGGCGAGTTCCACATCGGCCACGGCACCGATGTGCACGGGGTAGTTGCGGCCGATCTCGGCGGGGTCGATGTCGATCTGTATCAGCCGGCTCGGCGGGAAGTTCCAGGTGTACGTCGCGTCCCAGGAGCTGGCGTCGGTCTCGGCGAAGCGGGTGGCCAGCGCCAGGACGACATCGGCGCCCTTGGTGTGTTCGTGGGTGCTGTCCAGTCCCCAGAAGCCGGGCATGCCCAGCAGCAGGGGATGACGGTCGGAGACGACGCCCTTGCCCATCAGGGAGTGGGCGAGTGGGATGTCGAGGTGCTCGGCGAGGGCCAGCAGTTCGGCGCGCGCCCGGGGGCCGCGCAGGCCGCCGCCGAAGTAGATCAGAGGCCGCTGCGCCCGCAGCAGTTCCTGGGCGATCCGGTCGGCGGTCTCCGCGTCCAGGCCGGGGCGGCCGAGGTGTCCGGGCAGCGGATGGCCGCCGTCGTAGGGCGCGACCGGCCGGTTGAACAGATCCATCGGAACATTGATCAGAACAGTGCCGGGCCGGCCGCCGGCGGCGGTGAAGAAGGCCCGTTCGGTGACGCGGGGGATGTCCTGGACCCGCTGGACCTCCCAGGTGCGCTTGCAGAAGGGCCGGTAGATCGCGGTCTGGTCGGCGTCGGCATGGAGGTTGACCTCCTGGTGCGGGTGCCGCCCGTAGTAGTAGGAGGGGATGTCGCCGGTGATGACGACCAGCGGCACGGAGTCCAGGGCGGCCGTGGCGACGCCGGTGACGGCGTTCATCATGCCCGGCCCCACATGGGTGAGCAGCACTCCGGGGCGGCCGGTGGCCCGGGCGAAGCCGTCGGCGGCGTGGGCCGCGGCCTGCTCGTGCCGGGCGATCACGAACTCGACCGAGCTGGGGCCGAGCGCGTCGAGTAGGGCGATGTTGGTGTGCCCGCAGGTGCCGAAGACGTACTCCACGCCGTAGGACTCGAGTTGGGCGACGAGTGCCTCGGCGGCGGTCACAGTGGTCACGGGTTCTCCTTGGGCAGCTCGCGGCTGTCGCCCCAGATGGACAGTCCGCGCAGGACGAGGGTCTTGACGACGGTGTAGTCCTCGATCAGCCACCGAGGGGCCTCGCGGCCGAAGCCGGAGTCCTTCACACCGCCGAACGGGACATGGTCGAGGCGGAAGTTGGAGGTCCCGTTCACGATCAGTCCGCCGACCTCCAGGCGCCGCCAGGCGGTGAGGATGCGGGTGATGTCGTGGGTGAACAGGCCGGCCTGCAGTCCGTACCGGCTGGCGTTGCACTGATCGAGAACGGTGTCGAAGTCGTCGAAGGGCAGGACGGCGACCAGTGCGCCGAACACCTCGTGCACGACCACGGAGGCGTGGACGGGCGGGTCGGCGACGATGGTCGGGGCGGCGGTGGCGCCGTCACGGGTGCCGCCGCGGATCACCCTCGCGCCCAGCCGGCGTGCCTCGTCGGACCAGGCCACCACGCGTTCGGCCGCGTTCTCGTCGACCATGGAACCGACATCCGTGCGGTCGTCGAGAGGATCACCGACGACCAGGGCGTCGACTGCCGCGGTGAAGGCGTCGAGGAACTCGGTGTAGTGGGACCGGTGGACGTAGACACGCTGTACGGAGATGCAGCTCTGACCGGAGTTGCTGTATCCGGTGCGGGCGCAGATCCGGGCGGCCGCGGCGGCGTCGGCGTCCTCGCACACGATCGTGGCGGCGTTGCCGCCCAGTTCCAGGGCGAGCCGCTTGCGGCCCGCGGCGCGGGCCACGGCGGCACCCGTGTCGGCGCTGCCGGTGAAGCTGATGACGCTGACCGGGTCGGCCGCGCACAGGGCGGCGCCGACATCACCGCCGCCGTGCAGCAGCTGGACCGCCTGGTGGGGCATGCCGCTGTCCAGGAGCAGGGCGACGACGGCGGCCGAGACGGCGGGCGCCTGCGGCGGGGCCTTGACCAAGGTGGTGTTGCCCGCCGCGAAGGAGGCACCGAGCTTGTGGGCGAGGAGGTTGGCCGGCGCGTTGAACGGGGTGATGGCCAGAGCCACTCCGGCGGGCGCCCGGTAGGTGAAGGCGGTGGTGCCGATGCCGGTGTTCCAGCCGGCCACGGGCAGGGTCTCACCGTCGACGCGCCGGGCCTCGGCCGCGCACACCGCGAACGTCGAGGCCACCCGTTCGATCTCGGTGCGGCTGTCCTTGACGGGTTTGCCCAGCTCCAGGGCGAGCAGGCGAGCGAGCCGGTCGCGGTGGGCGAGCGCGTCGCGTGACGCGGCCTCCAGGATGTCGGCGCGGGCGGCGGGCGCGAGGTCGGCCATCTGCCGTGCGTAGCGGCCGGCCTGCGCGAGCGCGGTGTCGATCTCACGCTCGGTCGCGGCGGGGGCGCGGCTGACGGTGCGCCGCAGATAGGGGCCGGTGCGGTCCGTGGGAGGGCCTTCGCCGCCCCAGCATCCGGCGAGGTAGGGGAGGGCCTCGGCCACGTCGTTCTGGTCGGCGGCCTTGAGGAGGTCTTGCAGCATCACGTCTCCAGAAAAAACCATCTGATGGTTTCCGTGGACTGCTCTGTGGACTGGCGTGTAACGTACGGGCGCCGAGAGGCCGTGGCAATAGGTCGGCGTGAGGAAGTTGAAGCCAGCGGTTTTCGAATGGACCTTGGCTGGTGGAAGCTGTCCCCTCGAGTGCCGCGCCCGGCAACGGGCCGAGCGGCCGACCACTGACGAAGGAGAGCGCATGGACGCGGAGCAAGGACCGAGCGGCGTACGCAGCGTGCGCCGGGCTCTGGACATCCTGTCGCTGCTGACCGAAGATCAGCCCACCGTTCCGCTCAAGGACATGGTCGATGCGACCGGCCTGCCCAAAACCACCGTGGTGCGCCTCGTCCAGACGCTGGAGCAGTACGGACTGCTATGGGCGACGCCGGGGGGCTACACCGCCGGGCCCGGCCTGTGGCGCTGGGCCCATCTGGCCCACACCAGCTGGGAACTGCCGCCGGACACGCAGAAGCTGTTGCGTGAACTGGTCGACCGGCGCGGCGAGACGGCGAATCTGATGATCCGCCGCGACATCCACCGTGTCTGCGTCGCCCAGCAGGAAAGCCCTCAGCCGCTGCGGCACGTGGTGCGCGTCGGCGACGAACTGCCACTGTGGGCCGGCGCTTCGTCCAAAGTGCTGCTCATCGGGGCCACCGACGGGCTGCTGCAGCGGGTCGCGGCCGCCTCCCCACACGGCGTGGCCCATGTGCAGCAACTGCGGCTGTGGGCCGACGAGGCCGCGAGCCGGGGGTACGCCACCAGCCACGGCGAGCGCGACATCGGCCTCACGGCCGTCGCCGTGCCCATCCGCACCCAGTCGGGTGTCACGGTCGCCTCCCTTTCGCTGAGCGGCCCCAGTGCGCGCATCACGGAGCAGGACATCGCGGTGTTCGCGGACGACCTGCGCGAGACGGCCGCACGCATCGCCTCGCAGGGCTTCCGCCACCCCCTGGGGCCGCGCACCTAACCACGCCGGCAGCGGCGCCGCAGCAGGCGCCGCTGGAAGGAGACGTCATATGCCCGTTCGCCCACTGGACGGAATACGCGTTCTGGATCTCACGAACGTGCTGGCAGGTCCCTACTGCAGCTACCAGCTCATGCTCATGGGCGCCGAAGTGGTCAAGATCGAGCGTCCGGGCCACGGCGACCTGGCCCGGAACCTGGGCCCCGATCCTTCCCTCAACCGGGACGGTGTCGGGGCGTCCTTCCTCGCCCAGAACGCGGGCAAGTCCTCCCTGGAACTCGATCTCAAGGACACCGCCGACCGGGCACTCTTCGAACGGCTCCTGTCCGCGGCGGACGTGCTGCTGGAGAACTTCCGGGCAGGTGTCCTGGACAGGATGGGCTACGGTGCGCAACGCCTCGCCCAGCTCAACGAGCGTCTCGTCTACTGCTCCATCTCCGGCTTCGGACAGGACGGCCCGATGAGCGACGCACCCGCGTACGACCAGATCGTCCAGGGTCTCACCGGCATGATGAGCATCACCGGCACACCCGAGACCGCGCCCCAGCGCGTGGGCTTCCCCGTCTGTGACACCACCGGCGGCCTGATGGCCGCCTTCGCCATCAGCGCCGCTCTCCTGCATCGTGAACGCACCGGGCACGGCAGCCGCCTCGACATCTCCATGCTGGAGGCGTCGCTGTCCACCATGGGCTGGGCCGTCTCCAACTACCTGGTCAGCGGAATCCCACCCGAACCGCTCAGTGACCAGAACCCCACCGCGGCCCCCTCCGGCACCTTCCACGCCCTGGACGGACCGCTCAACATCGCGGCGAACCAGCAGCGCCAGTTCGAAGCGCTGTGCCGGCTGGCCGGCGCGCCAGAACTGATCACTGATGACCGTTTCGGCGAACGGGAACAGCGCAAGCTTCATCGCGACGAGCTCAACACCGCCCTGAACGCGGCACTGTCGAGCCGTCCGGCCGCCGACTGGGAGCGCGACCTGAACGCCGCCGGTGTGCCCGCGGCCCGGGTGCTCACCGTGCCCCAGGCCCTGGGCCAGCCGCAACTGGCCCATCGGAACTTCATCACCCCTCTCAGCCATCCAGGACGTCCCGGACAGTCCTTGCACGTCGTGGGCAACGGCGTTCTGGTCGACGGGGAAGCCTTCGGGCCGCCCTCTCCGCCGCCGCTGCTGGGCGAACACAACGTCCACCGCGAGGAGATCGCGAGCCGCTGGCTCGACGCGGCCGCCCAGCCGGCCGGAGAGGCCGCCGCGTCATGACCAGCGTTCCCCACGACGCCGGTGAGGCCGCACAGTGGTGGGCCACCGCGGTCAGCCACATCGAGCCCGGCAGCATCGAACTGCGCGACCACCCGGTGCAGGACCTCATCGGCACCGTCGGCCTGGTCGACGTCATCTGGCTGATGCTGCGCGCGACCACACCCACGCCACGCGAATCGGCCCTGCTCGAAGCGGCCTTGGTCGCCGGCGTCGACCACGGGCCCCAGGCCCCGTCCATCGCGGCCGCCCGCATGGCGGCGACCTGCGGGGTCGGCCTCAACAACGCCATCGCCACCGGCGTGAACATGCTGGGCGACGCCCACGGCGGAGCCGGCCAGCAGTGCGTGGAGATGCTCACCGACATCCGCGACCTGCACGCCTCCGGCGTCACCTGGCGGCAGGCGGCCCAGGACGTCATGGCCGACTGGCAGAGCCGCTCGCGCTACCTTCCGGGCTTCGGCCACCGCTTCCACCCCGTCGACCCGCGGCGCGATCCGCTGATCCGTCTGGTCCAGCAGGCGGTCTCCGACAACGTCGTCGGCGGCGACTTCCTGAGCGCCGCCCTCTGCGTCGAGGACATCCTCAAAAGACGCCGAGCCGGCGCCCGGCCCGTGCCGATGAACATCGACGGCGCCACCGCCGTCATCTACGCCGAGCTGGGCTTTCGCGCCCCACTCGCCCGCGGCCTGTTCGTCCTCAGCCGCTCGGTGGGCATCCTCGCCCACGCGTGGGAGGAGAGCGGGCAGGGCCGCCGCAACAAGGGCCCGATCCCGCGCACCATGCTGCCGGCGCGTCTGCCCCAGCCGAAAGACGCGTGAGCAATCCGCGTCAGAGCTCTTGCCACACCCCCAGCGCATCCCTAACGTAGCTTTCCGCCAATCGGCAACCATCGTACGGACCATCCGAACCGTACAGCGGACCATGATCCGCCTCGCAGCTTCCCTCCCCCCACCTGAGACTCCGCAGCCCCGCCACTGACGGGTATTTCAGGACTCGTCATGAAAGAGGGACCATGGACAGACGCAGCTTTCTCACCTCGACCGCGGCCGGAACAGCCACCACCGTCGCCCTGCTCCACGGCACACCCGCCCAGGCCGACACAGCCGACGGCCTGGCGCGGCCGGTACCCGACCAGGCCCACGCCGCCACCGGCGCGAACTACCCCAAGGCCGGCGGCAACCTCGGCAACCACAGCTACTCCTCGCTCCGGAAGATCACCGCCGGCAACGTCCGCAAGCTCGGCGGCGCCTGGCACATCAACCTGGAGAACGCCTCCACCTCCTCCGCCCAGCAGTGCGCCGTCATCGCCCAGGACGGCGTGCTCTACCTGGCCACCACCCAGCAGAACGTCTTCGCCGTCGACGGCCGCACCGGTCAGGTGAAGTGGAAGACGAACGTCGGCACCGACACCACCAACATGCGCGGCCTCGCCCTCGGCGAAGGCCTCGCGTTCACCATCTCCGGCGACAACAAGGTCCTCGCTCTCCACCAGAAGACCGGCGCCGTCGTGTGGAGCCGCGAACTGATGGTCGAGGACCAGGGCGACCCGGACTGCGACCCGGCGTCCGGCCAGTGCGGCGGCAGCAAGGGCGGCCTCGCCGGAGCCGCCGTGTACTGGGACGGGCTCGTCTACATCGGCACCCAGGGCAGCACCGCGGGCGCCCGCGGCCGCGCCTACGCCCTCGACGCCCGCACCGGCGAGGTCGCCTGGGTCTTCTGGGGCACTCCGGGCCCGGGGGAGTACGGCCACGACACCTGGGAGGGCGACACCTGGAAGACCGGGGGCGCCGTCTGCTGGATCCACCCCGCCGTCGACCCCGAACTGGGCATCGTCTACTGGACGTTCGGCAACCCCTATCCGCGCACGGACGGCTCCACCCGCGGCGGCGACAACCTCTTCGCCAACTGCCTGGTCGCCATGGACGCCAAGACCGGCGAGAGGCGCTGGCACTTCCAGTCCGTGCACCACGACATCTGGGACTACGACGGTGTCATGTCCCCCGTCCTCGCCGACATCCTGGTCAACGGCAAGAAGCGCAAGATCGTCGTCTACGGCAGCAAGACGGGCATGTACTACATGCTCGACCGGGCCACCGGCAGGCCGATCCACGGCATGCAGGAGCGTCCGGTGCCGCAGCACGCGGCCCAGAAGACCGCCCCCACCCAGCCGTTCCCCGGCGGCGAGCCCTTCGTCGAGACCGAGCCGCGTCTCGACAAGGCCACCCGGCCGGTGCCCTTCTATCCCACCGGGGGCCTCTTCGAGGCCCACTGGGACCGCGCGACGATCATCTTCCCCGGCGCGGGCGGCGGCGCCGACTGGTCCTCCCCGTCCTTCAGCCACCGCACCGGCCTGGTCTACGTCGGCTACGGCCTCATCAACTCCGCCTACTCCAACACCCACGGCGGCCGCGTCAACACCGCACGGCCCCTCGGCGAGTACTTCGCCGGCGGACTCGCCGCCGTCGACCCGCGCACCAACACCGTGGCCTGGCGCCAGGAGGGTGAGTGGTCCCTCGCCCACGGCAACGGCGTCCTCAGCACCGCCGGCGGCGTGCTCTTCCAGGGCCGCCCCGACGGCGTCCTCACCGCCCTCGACGACCGCGACGGCAGCGAACTGTGGACCTGGCAGTGCGGCGCCGGCGTCAACACCAACCCGCTGACCTACGAGATCGACGGCGAGCAGTACATCGCCGTGCTCGCCGGCGGAAACGGCCTGCCCTACCCGGACATCCCCAGGGGCGACCACCTGTGGGCGTTCAAGCTCGGCGGCACGGTGAAGCCGGCCGCCGCGCCCACCCCGCCGTCCAAGCGCAACCAGATCCGGACCGCCGCCGTGACCGGCGACACCGCCAAGAACACCATCACGTTGGGCAGGACCTGGGACAACGCGAAGAACACCCCCGGCGCCACCGAGAACCTCGTGGCCCAGAACGCCATGGCACCGCAGCATCTGAGCATCGCCCAGGGCACCACCATCACCTTCGTCAACCCCGCGGACAACAAGTCCGCGCACGGCGCGGTCTCCTTCTTCGAGGCCGAGTTCGACACCGGGCTCCTCATGCCGGGCCAGTCCTACGCGTACACCTTCAACACCCCCGGCGAGTACTTCTACAACGACCCGATCGCCCCGCAGAACACCGGCAAGATCGTCGTCCGCTAACAGCCCGCCCACCGCACCGCACTCTCGTAGCGGCTTTGCGGCAGCCCTGCGCGCCTCCTGGCCCAGCCCCCACCCCGCCAGGCCGCCCGCCACGCTCTTCCGAACGAGGTAAGGACGCCACATGAGAGCCAGATTCCGCATGCGTCCGCTGCATGCAGCACTCACCAGCGCCGCCACGACCGTCGGCATCACCGTCGCCCTGGTGGCCACCGGCACCCTCAGCATGGCGCAGGGCCGCATCGGCCAGGGCGCCCAGGAACTCGGCGACCCCGACTACGGCGTGTGCCGCGGCATCGACGCCCGCTGCTACCACAACTGGGGCAACTTCGACACCACCAAGGGCTTCAAAGTCCTGCTCTACACCCGCACCGCGGGCCCCCGCCACGCCAACCTCGGCCCGGCGCTCGCCACGGGCCTGAACCCGCCCCTCACCGACGCCCACGTCGTCCAGAAGGCCGTGCTCAAGCTGGGCGCCGACAACGGCTTCCAGGTCGACTACACCGAGGACGTATCCCAACTGGCCTCACCCGCGACCCTGTTCAAGTACAACGCGGTCATCTTCTACTCCACCAGCCGTGATGCCCTCGACGACGCGGCCCAGACCTCGCTTCGGCAGTACGTCCGCGGCGGCGGCGGATTCGTCGGCGTCCACAACGCGTTCGGCACCGAATACAACTGGCCCTGGTACGAGGGACTGCTCGGCAACGCCAACTTCTACGACCACGGCCCCGCACAGCCCGGCACGGTCGAGACCGTCGACCGCAAGGACGCCTCCACGAAGTCGCTGCCCTCCAGGTGGAATTTCTCCGACGAGTGGTACAACCTCGTCCCCGCGCCGACGCGGGTGCGTGTCCTGGCCGATGTCGACGAGAGCACCCTCGCCAAGGGCGTGGCCGGCAACTACAACCATCCCGGGCACGGCAGGAACCACCCCGTCGCGTGGTGCCAGTACTACGACGGCGGCCGCGCCTGGCTGACCACGCTCGGCCACGACGCCAAGGACTTCTCCACCGACGGCTCCTTCGCGGGCGCCGCCGAGTTCCAGAAGCTCCTCCTCGGCGGCATCGAATCCGCCATGGGCAAGGCGCCGTTCTGCAAGTGACCTCCGGCCGCAACGGTCGGCCGGCTCCGGGCGCCCACCACGGCGCCCTCACCCCTCCCTGAAGGAAGGCAAGATCACCATGCGCGACGAGACCCCCACCCAGCACCCGACCGAGCCGGCGGCCCAGACCCCCGCGGACTGGCAGAGCCCCGACTTCACGGTGGTCGACACCGCCCTCGAAGTGACCGCCTACTCGCTGCGCACGAAGTAGGGGGACGCCGCCGTGCTGCTGCGCGTCCTCGGCACAGCAGCCGGTGGTGGCATACCTCAGTGGAACTGCGCGTGCCCCGGCTGCACCGGGACACGCCGAAACCCCTCACGCCGACGCCTCCACGACGGACTGGCCCTCCGACCGGCGGACTCAGGGACCTGGTTCCTCGCCAATGCCACACCGGACATCGCCGAGCAGCTCGAAAGCCACCCCAGCCTCAGACCCGACGCCGGACAGGAACGCACGCCCGTCGTACGCGTCGTTCTCACCGACGCCGAACTCGATCACACCCTCGGCCTCCTGCGGCTCAGGGAAGCCTCCCGCATCGACATCTGGTGCACCGAACCCGTGCGCAAAGCCCTGACCACACGTCTGGCCCTCGACGAGATCCTTTCCCCCTACACCGCGCTGAACTGGTACGGCCTTCCCCTCGCCGGAGCCGAACACCCCACGGACCTAGGCGGACTCCACGTCAGCGCGGTCCCGCTGTCCGCCAAGCGCCCCCGCTACGCCGCCGACGAACCCGCACACCCGGCCTGGAGCGTCGCTCTCAAAGTCCACGACCCCGCCACCGAGAAGACGGCACTGTACGCGCCGGCCCTCGCGCACTGGAGCGACCGCCTCGACGACGAGATCGCCGCCGCGCACTGCGTCCTGATCGACGGAACGTTCCTCAGGGACGACGAGCCCCGCCGCACAGGCTTCTCCCGGCGCACCGCCTCCGCCATGGGGCACCTGCCCATCGAAGGCCCGCACGGCACCGCCCCCCGCCTCGAAGGAAGCGGCGGACAGATCCTCTACACCCACCTCAACAACAGCAATCCTCTGGTCGACCCGGACGATCCCGCACACGAACGGCTCGCCGGCCTGGGCCTGGGCGTCGCCGCAGACAGGATGGTGGTGTCCCTATGACCACGACCGCACCCGGCACCGCGCTCGGCACCCACCACCGCACCACCGAAGAGGGCCCGGCACCCTGGACCGCGGAGGAACTGGAACGCCGCCTGCGGGAACTGGCGGTCGGCCGCTACCACGACCGCCACCCCTTCAACCAGCGCATGCACCGAGGCCGGCTGACACCGGCCGAGCTGCGCACCTGGGTCGCCAACCGCTTCTACTACCAGTGCAACATCCCCATCAAGGACGCTCTCATCCTGAGCAAACTCCCCCTGCCCGCGCAACGCCGGTCCTGGCTCCGACGCATCCAGGACCACGACGGACACACCGATCAGGACGGCGGCATCGAGAGATGGCTCCGGCTCGGCGAGGCCGTCGGCCTCCGGCGGGAGGAGCTGCTCGAGCATCGGCACCTCCTGCCCGGCGTCCGGCTGGCCGTGGACGGCTACGTCAACTTCTGCCGCAACGCCACTGTGCTGGAAGCCGTCGCCTCGTCCCTGACGGAGCTCTGCGCTCCGTCGATCATGCTGACGCGCCTGGAGACCTTCCCCCTGCACTACCCCTGGATCACGTCCGACGGCCTGTCCTACTTCCGAGGCCGCGTTCCCCAGGGCCGGCGCGACGGAAGCGAAGCCCTGGGCTGGGTACGCGCGTGGTCCGTCACCCGCGAGCAGCAGCACCAGGCCCTGGCCGCACTGTCCTTCAAGTGCGACGTCCTGTGGAGCCTGCTCGACAGTGTCCAAGGGGCCGCCGACCAGGACCGCCGCAATGCCTGACCCATCCACCTGGCGCCCCCGCCTGCCACCCGCCGCCCGCCTGCGCCACGACCAGGTGCGCGACACCCACGTCCTGCTCCTGCCCGAACGGGTCATCGTCCTGCACGGCTCCGGCCGGGCAGTCCTCGATCTCGTCGACGGTACCCGCACCGTCGACGAGATCATCGCCGCCCTCGCGCCGGATCCCGTACAGCACACGATCCGCGACGACGTCATCTCGTTCCTGCACAACCTCCGTACAGAAGGCGGTCTGCGATGACGGCTCCCACCCCGCCCTGGGCACTGCTCTCCGAACTCACCCACGCCTGCCCCCTGCACTGCGCCTACTGTTCCAACCCCCTGGAACTGACCCGCCGGTCGCGGGAACTCACAGCCGGTCAATGGGCCGGCATCTTCCGCCAGGCGGCGGATCTCGGCGTCCTGCACACACACCTCTCCGGAGGCGAGCCTTTGCTGCGCAAGGACCTTGAGCGGATCACCCGTTCCGCAGCGGGCGCGGGCCTGTACACCCAACTGGTCACCAGCGGAGTAGGACTGTCGGCCGAACGGCTCGATGCCCTGGCGGATGCCGGGCTCCACAGTGTCCAACTGTCCGTCCAGCACGCCGACCCACGCCGGTCCGACGACCTCGCCGGCCACCCCGCTTTCGAGGCGAAACGCCAGGCTGCGGCACTCGTCAAGGAACGCGGCCTGCCCCTCGGCATCAACGTGGTCCTGCACCGGCACAATCTCGACGCCCTGGACGCACTGATGGAACTCGCCGTGGCCTGGAAAGCGGACCGCGTCGAACTGGCCAACACACAGTTCTACGGCTGGGGCCTGCTCAACCGGGCCGCACTCATGCCGAGCCGTGAACAGCTGGCCGCCGCCGGGGAACAGGTGGAAGCCTGGAGGGAACGCCTGCACGGCACTCCCGAGATCACCTGGGTGGTTCCCGACTACTTCTCCGGCACACCCAAGCCCTGCATGGGAGGCTGGGGTGCGGTGTCGCTGACCGTCACTCCGGACGGCACGACCCTTCCCTGCCCGGCAGCGGCGACACTGCCCGGACTCGATGCGCCCAACGCCGCGGACCGGCCCTTGCGCTGGATCTGGGAGGAGTCACCCGCCTTCAACGCCTACCGCGGCACCGACTGGATGCCCGACCCCTGCCGCGGCTGCGAGCGGCGGACCGAGGACTTCGGAGGATGCCGCTGCCAGGCATTCGCCCTGACCGGAGACGCGGCCCGTACCGACCCGGCCTGCTCACTGTCTCCGGACCACGCCACCTTGATCGATCTCACCCGCCCCGGTAGCCGGCCCGCACTCATACCCCGCCGTCCCGCAGCAACAGGCCGATACCAGGCGCGAACCGCGCGGTAAGTGCCGCGGCGAGCAGCCCTCAACGGCGAGCACGTCGTCTCTGCCGCACGAAAGGTTTGCGGGCTGGCGATGACGGACGTCGACGAAGGCCCGCAAGGCGACGTGTCCTGTATTGCGGGCCGGCCTCACGGGGGAACGGTGACGCTGGTGAACCACCGACGAAGGTCCTGGCCCCGGCGGCGCTCGGAACGCCGGGACTCCGGGCAGCATCCGCCGGAGCGGCCGGGTGATCCAGAAGGCCGCCTACGTGGTCACTGCCACGGGCTGGACAGCGTCCCGCGCCACCCGTTCGCCGAGGCGCTCGGTGGGCACCGTGTGGGTCTCGCGGGCGGTGAGGGCCGCCACCACCGGCGGGACGCACAGCGCCGCGGTGAACAGGGCCACCGACGACCAGTCGGTGCCGTCCGGGCCCGCGATCTCCGCGGCGAAGGTGACGGCGAATCCGGCCACCGCGAAGCCGATCTGGGTACCTATGGCCATACCCGACAGCCGCACGCGGGTGGAGAACATCTCACCGTAGAACGAGGGCCACACGCCGTTCGCGGCACTGTAGACGATGCCGAAGGCGACGATGCCGAGCAGCAAGATCAGGGCATAGGAGCCGGTGGAGATCGCCCACAGGTAGCCGGTCATCGCGACAGCACTGCCCACGGCGCCGATCAGGTACACCGGGCGGCGGCCGATGCGGTCCGACAGAACGGCCCACAGCGGGATGGCGGCGAGCGCCGCCACGTTGGCCAGCGCGCCCACCCACAGCATCTGGGTCCGGCCCATGCCGACCGCGTCACTGGTCGCGTATGCCAGCGCCCACACCGTGAAGATCGTGGAGACGGAAGCGATCAGTGCGCCCGCGATCACCCGCAGCACGTCCGCCCAGTGCTCGCGCAGCAGCACAGCCAGCGGCAGCCGTACGACGCCCTCGGTCGCGGCCTGCCGGGCGAAGGCGGGTGTCTCCTCCAGCGTGCGACGGATGAGATAGCCGACGACGGCGACGACGATGCTCGCCCAGAACGGTATCCGCCAGCCCCAGGTGAGGAGTTGGTGCTCCGGCAGCGAGGCGACCGGGATGAAGACGAGGGTGGCGATGAGCTGTCCGCCCTGGGTGCCGCTGAGGGTGAAGCTGGTGAAGAAGCCGCGCCGCCGCTCCGGCGCGTGTTCCAGGGTCATCGAGCTGGCGCTGGCCTGTTCACCCGCGGCCGAGATGCCCTGCAGGACGCGGCAGGCGACCAGGAGGGCCGGGGCGAGAGCGCCGGCTTCGGCACGGGTGGGCAGACAGCCGATCAGGAACGTCGACAGGCCCATCAGGATCAGCGTGAACACCATGATCGAGCGGCGGCCCACACGGTCGCCGAAATGGCCGAGGAACAGCGCGCCGATCGGACGGGCGGCGTAGGCGACGCCGAACGTGGCGAGCGAGAGCAGGGTGGCGTTCGCCGGGTCGGAGGAGTCGAAGAAGACCTTCGGAAAAATCAGTGCCGCCGCGCTGCCGTAGATGAAGAAGTCGTAGTACTCCAGCGCGCTGCCGATCCAGGCGGCCGCCGCGGCCTTCTTCGGCCGGCCGGGCGGGGCGGTTGCGCCGAGGGAGGGGGAGACGGGCACGGCGTACTCCTTCGGAAGGGCACTCCACCCGCGGCGGAGTGAGCAGACGAGTGGAGCGGGCGCACGAGCAGGGCGAACAGGGCGGGTGGAGGCGGGACTTGCGAGTGGTCGCCCCTGCTAATTAACCCACTGGGTAGTTAGCCGCAATGGGTAGGGATGTTGCGCCGGTGGCGCCCCGCTGTCAAGGGTCGGGCCCGCTCCGTGGCTCAGGCCGCCGCGCCGTCCGCTGTCAGGTAGGCGATCACCATGTCGCCGAGCATCGACCGGTAGTGCTCGCGCTGGGCCGGGTCCACCAGGTCGCGGCCGAACAGCGCGCCGAAGGTATGCCGGTTGGCGACCCGGAAGAAGCAGAAGGAGCTGATGAAGGCGTGCAGGTCGACGGCGTCCACGTCGGCCGTGAACAGCCCGGACCTCCGCCCGGAGTCGAGGATGCGGCGGATGACGTCGAGCGCGGGCGAACCCATCCGGCCGAGCTCCTCGGAGGCGGCGATGTGCGCGGCCTCGTGGATGTTCTCGATGCTCACCAGGCGGATGAAGTCCGGGTGCTGCTCGTGGTGGTCGAAGGTGAGCTCCGCCAGCCGCCGGATGGCCGCCACCGGGTCCAGATGCTCGACGTCCAGCTCCCGCTCGGCCTGGCGGATCACCGCGTACGCCCGCTCGAGCACGGCCGTGAACAGCTGCTCCTTGCCGCCGAAGTAGTAGTAGATCATCCGCTTGGTGGTGCGGGTGCGGGCGGCGATCTCGTCGACACGGGCGCCGTCGTACCCGGCGCGCGCGAACTCCTGCGTCGCGACGTCGAGGATCTCGGCCTGGGTGCGGGCCGCGTCGCGGATCCGCCCGTTGGGTCGTGCCGCTTCGTCGGCGCTGGTCATCGGCTTCCTTCGCGTGTAGGTGCGGTGCCGGTGATTGTAGAAGCCGGCGCCGGCGTGGCTCCCGCGCGCAGGCCGGGGGCTTCCGGTGCGGCCGCCGCACTGATATAGCTAACGTACTAGTTCGTACATTGCTGGCTGTCAGGAGGTTCCCGGTGGCCAAGGACGCGTACCTCGTCGGACTGATCGGCTCCGGCATCGGAACGTCGCTCAGCCCGGCGCTGCACGAGCGGGAAGCCGACCGGAAGGGCCTGCGGTACGTCTACCGCATCGTCGACATCGACGTTCTGGGCGTACCGCCCGAGGCGGTCGGCGACCTGCTGCGCTCCGCCCGCGACCTCGGCTTCGACGGGCTCAACATCACCCACCCGTGCAAGCAACTCGTCCTCCCCCACCTCGACGCGCTCAGCCCGCAGGCCCAGGCACTGGGCGCGGTGAACAGCGTCGTCATCGACACCGACGGCCGCGCCACAGGGCACAACACCGACGTCACCGGCTTCGCCGAATCCTTCGCCCGCGGCCTGCCCGACGCACCCCTCCAGCACGTCGTGCAACTGGGCGCTGGCGGCGCGGGCGCAGCCGTCGCCCACGCCCTGCTCACCCTCGGCGCCGAGCGGATCACCCTCGTCGACGCCCTGCCCGAGCGGGCCGCCGCCCTCGCGACCACCCTCAGCCGCCACTTCGGCGCGGACCGCGCGGCCATGGCGGGCCCCGAACGCCTGCCCGCTCTGCTGGCCGCGGCCGACGAAGCCGGCGGCCTGGTGCACGCCACCCCCACCGGCATGGCCGCCCACCCCGGCCTGCCCCTGCCCGCCGAACTGCTCCACCCCGGCCTGTGGGTCGCCGACGTCGTCTACCGGCCACTGGAGACCGAACTGCTGCGCACCGCCCGCGCCGCAGGCTGCGTCACCCTCGACGGCGGCGGCATGGCCGTCTTCCAGGCCGCCGACGCCTTCCGGCTGTTCACCGGCCAAGAACCGGACAGCACCCGGATGCTGGCGGACTTCCGGCAGCTCACGGGCGCCGTGCCCACCGCGCAGTAGCACCCACCCACGGCGGCAACCGACCGGACGGAAGAGAGGAACACAGGTGCGTACATCCATCGCCACCGTCTGCCTCAGCGGATCCCTCACCGAAAAGCTGACCGCCGCTGCCCAGGCCGGCTTCGACGGGGTGGAGATCTTCGAGAACGACCTCCTCGCCAGCCCCCTCACCCCCGAGGACATCCGCAGCCGCTGCGCCGACCTCGGCCTGAGCATCGACCTCTACCAGCCGATGCGGGACACCGAGGCGGTGCCCGCCGACGAGTTCGCCCGCAACCTGCGCCGCGCCCGCCACAAGTTCCAGGTCATGCGGCGCCTCGGCGCGGACACCGTCCTCGTCTGCTCCAGCGTCTCCCCGCTCGCCCTCGACGACGACGACCTTGCCGCCGAGCAACTGAGCCGACTCGCCGACCTGGCGCAGGAATTCGGCATCCGCGTCGCCTACGAAGCCCTCGCCTGGGGCCGCCACATCAGCACCTACGACCACGCCTGGCACGTCGTCGCGAGCGCGGACCACCCGGCACTCGGCACCTGCCTGGACAGCTTCCACATCCTCTCCCGCGGCACCGACCCCAAAGCCATCGAGAACATCCCCGGCGAGAAGATCTTCTTCCTCCAGCTGGCCGACGCCCCGCTGCTCGCGATGGACGTACTGCAGTGGAGCCGCCACTACCGCTGCTTCCCCGGCCAAGGCGGCTTCGACATCGCCGGCCTGCTGCGGCACGTGCTGCGCACCGGCTACGACGGCCCCCTCTCCCTCGAAATCTTCAACGACGTCTTCCGCCAGGCCGATGCGGCACCGACTGCCGTCGACGCCCACCGCTCCCTGCTCGTCCTCCAGGAAGCCACCGGGGTCACCCGACTACCGCCACCGGTCGTCCCGTCGGGCATCGCCTTCGCCGAACTGGCCACCCCCGACGCTCAACCCGTCACCCAGGTGCTCGGCGCGCTCGGCTTCACCCGCACCGCACGGCACCGCAGCAAACCGGTCGACCTCTGGCAACAGGGCGACGCCCGCATCCTGGTCAACACCGGCACCGCCGCGCGCCGCGAGAGCACCACCCTCGCCGCGATCGGCCTGGAGTCACCCGACCCGGCCGCCGCCGCCCGCCGCGCCGAAGCCCTCCTCGCCCCCGTACTGCCCCGCCGCCGCACCCCCGAGGACGTCCCGCTCGACGCGGTGGCCGCTCCCGACGGCACCGAACTCTTCTTCTGCGCCACCGGCCACCCCGAACTACCCGACTGGCAAGCCGACTTCACGACCACGGACGAGCATCCCGCCGTAGCCACCGCGGCTGCCTCCACGGGTCCGGCCGCCGTCGGCCGCATCGACCATCTGGCACTCACCCAGCCCTGGCACCACTTCGACGAAGCCACCCTCTTCCACCGCAGCGTCCTCGGCCTGCGCCCCCAGGAGAGCGTCGACGTCGCAGACCCCTACGGGCTCCTGCGCAGCCGCGCCGTCAGCACCGCCGACGGCGCCGTACGCATCGTCCTCACCGTCGGCGCCGCACCCACCGACAGCGACGCACCGGCCCAGCACATCGCGCTGGCCACCGACGACGTGGTCACCGCCGCCCACCGCTTCCGCGCCGCCGGCGGCCGCCTGCTGAAGATCCCCGCCAACTACTACGACGATCTCGCCGCCCGCTACAACCTCCCGGACGACGAACTGGAGACCTACCAGGAGCTGGGCATCCTCTACGACCGCGACGCGGGCGGCACCTTCCGCCACTGCTACACCCGCACCATCGGCCGACTCTTCTTCGAACTCCTCCAGCGCGATCCGGACTACCAGGGCTACGGCGCCCAGAACGCTCCCGTACGCCTCGCCGCCCAGCACACGGCGTAGCCGCGGCCACGTTGACGGGGACGGTCGCATGAGCGGCCCTGTCCACGGGACCGCGCGTCTGCTGCTGCCGGTTCGGCGTGGCAGGGAGGCCGTATCGACGAAGGCATCGAAGGAGACTTCTACGGACAGGCGGATGGCGACGTCGTCCAGGCGGAGGAGGAGTTCGTCGGGCGGCAGATCGATGTCGGCGAGGGCGCGCACGACGGTCCGCAGTCGGCCGATAGCGGCCGCCTGCATGCCGTGGCCGACTTGGTCACCCACCACGGATGCGACGTTGGCACCGGACAGTCAGCCAGACATGTCACCGGCTTCCCATGCACCAGTCGTAGATCGTGATCTGTGACGGCGAAGGTGTTGAGCGCCCGCCCCCGGACAGGAGTGCCTCGGCCTGTCCGGAGGCGCCACTGCGTCACATGTTGTGGCAGGCCCGGGCTTTGAACTTCGCTATGGGGACGGTGATTGTGGATTCGTCGCCGTTGTCCGAGATGTTGTTGTAGAGGACTTTTCCCGGAGCGAGCCGGTCCCGGTCGGCCAGAGTGAAGGTGACGCTCCTCGATGACCACGAGTTGTCTTCGGTCCAACCGTAGAGGGCGTAGCTGGTCTTGGCGGTGAGCGGAGCGAGAGACCTGGTCGCGGTCCAGCCGGCGGCAGAAGAATCAAGGGGCCAGGTGGTGAGACCTGCCTTGACGGGACGGTCGGATGTCCATGAACCGACCGTCACTGTCTTGTCGACGTCGGCGCTGTCCGTGTAGAGAGTCGCGCCGTCGATGTGATGCCCACAGACCATCATGACGCCGAGCAGATGGCCGTCGCTGGTCACAGAGATACCTGTGACGGCATCGACCGGAACCGTGCACCCAGAGGTTGCGGTCAAGGCCACGCCGGCCGCGAAGGCCCCGATGAAGCGCCGGAACACCGGCCGTGAAGTGGTCGCCCGCATGGCCCCCCCTGCCCGGAGAGCGCGTCTGGCCCCCGTCCTCTGGATGGTACGGGGCAAGCGAACTCGGGCCACAGCGTCGCCGCCTACCCGTTGCGCGCTCGTTGTCGCCTCGTAGCTGCCTGGTCTGGGTCGGCCCAACACAGTGCCGATACCTGACACCTTCTGCTCACCCATCGGTGGCATGCGCAACGGGTGCGGCCACCGGTGACCATCGGTGTGTGAGGACAGAAGACCAGGCTGGTGCCGCAGGTCACAGCACAGATCCTGCCCGGCGGCAGGATCTGCTCGAGGCACGCATGGGCCGTATCACTGAACGGTTCACCCGGGTGGAACCACGTTGACGGGCCCGGGAGTTCATGCGCGGGCTCTTGTCGGACCTGCTACGCAAGACCTGTTGGACGCTGGCCGACCACGGCCGCGATGTCACCTCGTACAGCCTGCGGGACATCATCCATCCAGGTCGTTGGCCGTTCGGGAGTGACCGCCTGGCGTCGGCTCCGGAACTGGGCTGAAACTGGCGTCTGGCCCCGGTCGCACGGGATCCTTCACGCCGAGCTGCGGGCGGCGGGGCTTTTGGAAAGGGACGACTCGTCGATCGACAGGTTGCACGTCCGGGCGCTGAAAGGGGGACCACACCGGGCTTGCGCGGGTCGGCGGGGGCTGGCCGGGCAGCAAGCACCGTCTGGCCGTCGACCGGAACGGCATACCGCTCGCCGTCACACTGACCGGCGGCAAGCGCCACGATGTCACACAGTTCCGGCCGCTCCTGGCCGCGATCCCAGCGATTCGGGATGTGTGCGGATAGAACGCGCGTCCGAGTTGCGAGGCGTGGCGAGAGACGGCTACCCAGGGTCATGATCCAATGTGCCGGGCCGTCGACCGCGTGTGAACCTGAAGACCGCCCGGGGGAAGCGAGACCCCGAGCCCGCTTCCCCCGGTTGTAATGCGGCGTGCCGAGCAGGCGATCGCTCACGGGCAGCGCCGCGCGTGCGGGCCCCGGGGATCTGGCAGAGCTCCCTGGGGCCCGATCCCCCTGACGACGCGGGCATGGCTGCCCGCGTCGTCAGGGGGATCACCCTTGACCTCGATGACGCGCTGGAGGCGCCGAAGGACACCACCCATGAACGTATGCCACGCCGATGCGGGCCAGTCCGCTCCGGACCTGTCGGTCCTGGACAGTTCCTACGCCAAGCCCTGGCCCAGGCGGAGCATCAACTCGACTGCCTGCAGAGCGAGTACGGGAGCCGCGCCGAAGGGCCCGATGCTGGCGCGCACGGCGGGCCCCTTCCGGTGCGGACGATGAAGTTCATCCGCACCGGAAGGGGCCCCTCCTGCCCGCGGAACCGCGAGCGGGAGAGGGGCAGATGGTGCCGGCCTACAGCACCCGTTGTCTGTCAGTGCAGTCCGCTGTAGGCGGCCATCACGATCTCCAGGCCGCGGTTGTCCTCCTGCTGGTCCCGGTCGATCATCTGGTTCATGACGTAGGCCACCGTCATGCGTGAGTCGGGGTCGCTCGCGACCAGCGAGCCGCCCCAGCCTCCCCAGCCGAAGGTGTTGCCGAACTTGCCGAAGCCCACCGTCCAGCACATCTGCGTCCCCAGGACGCGGTCCTCACCACGGAACACCTCCTGCCACGCGGGCTCGCAACCCTGGGCGGACAGCAGTTGCACCCCGCCGGCCGTTCCCCGGTTCGCCAGTACCGACTGAACAAGAGCGACAGAGCGAGCGTTGCCGAAGCCGTTCACGGCGGGGATCTGCGCACGGCGCCAGGCCACTGAGTTGACGTCCTTGACCCGGATCGCGGCACCGGTGATCTCCCGGGGCACGCCGTCCGGTCCGGGCGGTGCGCTGGCGGCGTACCTGTCGGTGAGTGACGGCGGCGCGATGAGCGGTGCGACGCGGTCGTCGTGCTCGGCGGAGAGTCCGATGTGGAAGTCCGAGCCCAGCGGCTTGGCGACCTCCTCGGCGAAGAACTCGCCGAGGCTGCGGCCGGTGATGCGGCGGACGATCTCACCGATGAGGAATCCGAAGGTGAGCGCGTGATAGCCGGCGGCCGTTCCGGGTTCCCATTCGGGTGCTTGCGCAGCCAGCTCTGCCGTCACGCTCTCCCAGTCGTACAGGTCCTCGACCGCCGTCAGCCAGGACAGCTCCGGCAGCCCCGCGGTGTGGGACAGTACATGCCGTACCAGCACGTTCTCCTTGCCGGCCGCGGCGAACTCGGGCCAGTAGGCGGAGACTGGCGCGGACAGATCGAGCCGGCCTCGATCGGCCAGGATGAGCGCGCACAGGGCGGTCATATTCTTGGTCGTCGAGTTCACGCCGACGAGGGTGTCACGCTCCCAACGGACAGAGCGGTCCGCGTCGGCGTACCCGCCCCAGATGTCGACCACCCGCTCGCCGTCGAGGTAGACAGCGACGGAGGCGCCCACGTCGTCCTTGCCGAGCGAATCCGCAAGGGCCGCACGGACTGCGGCGAACCGCGGCTCGCATACTCCCTTAATATCAATCATGGGCGTAAGCCTCAGGTGACGCCGGGGCTTCCAGCCCAACAATTCCCGCACTGGTTTTGTCGGGCGGCACGCGATCGAATTTTCTCCATGAGCGACTCCGGCTCGGCTCGCGTGCCGGCCGCTGCGGTTCCCGCGGCCGTGCCTGGTTCGCAGGGTGGGCCTTCCCACAGCGGAGGGCAGCCATGAGGAAGGACGGATACGTGTGCTGGAGCGGCTGAACCAGGCGCTGGACCACCTGGAGGCATGCCTCGACCGAGAGGTCGACGTGGCTGAGGTGGCCCGGATCGCCGCGGTGTCGGAGTACCACTTCCGGCGGCTGTTCTCCACGCTCGCCGGCATGCCGCTTCCGGTCTACGTGCGGCGCCGGCGGATGACGCTCGCCGGGGCCGATGTGCTGGCCGGGGAGCTGACGCTGCTCGATGTCGCCGTGCGGTACGGGTATGGCTCTGGTGAGGCGTTCGCTCGGGCCTTCCGGTCGGTGCACGGCATCGGGCCGGGCGAGGCCCGGCGCACGGGTGCGGTGCTCACGGCACAGCCGCGCATGTCCTTCCGTGTCGTGGTCGAGGGCAGTACGACCATGCGGTATCGGATCGTGGAGAAGGAGTCGTTTAGGGTCGTGGGCACGAAGGCCCGGGTCCCCCTCGTGCACGAGGGGGTCAACGCGGCCGCCGCGGCGCACGTGGAGAGTCTGGACGAGCGGGCGATCGTACGGATGAAGGAGTTGCCCGGTCGCCGGGAGCCGGAGGGGATCCTGTCGGCGGCGGTGCACTTGACCGACAGCCGGGCGGAGGGCGCCGAGGTGGACCACTGGATCGGCGTGGTGACCGGTCCCGAGGTGGCCGTCGATGAGCTCGACGCTCTCGACGTGCCGGCCGGGACCTGGGCGGTCTTCGACAACCACGGCCCCTATCCGAGCGCCCTTCAGGAGCTGTGGCGAGACGTGTTCACGCAGTGGTTCCCCTCGAACCCTTACGTGAGCCGGCCAGGTCCGGAGCTTCTGCGGACGCGGCCCGTGGAAATCGGCGCGGAGACCGACTCCCAGCTGTGGATCCCGGTCGAGCGGGGGAGCGGGAGCGCCGGGGTGTGAACGCCGGTACCTGAACCTCGCCTTCCGCAGGGAAGCCCCCGGCTCAGTGCTCCTGAGCACAGGTCGTCCAACGCGACAGCCGCCGTCGACGACCTATCGGCAAGGTTCACGGCCACACGGCGTCATTCACGTATCCCTCGTCGCCAGGGCCTCCACACCCGCACGCAAGAAGGTCATGGCCGCGGCGATGTCCTCGCGTGTCGGCGTGGGGCCCAGGGAGGAACACAGGGCAGCGGCGGCGGCGGCCGTCATGCGCGCATCCCTCTCATCAGGAGGCGTGTCCGTGTCCTCGACCAGGCGACGTGCCCCGCTCTCGACGATCTCGGCCATGCGTGCTTTGTGGGGAGCCAGCAGTTGCGGGTTGAGGGCGAGCATGCGTTCGGTGAGGGCGCTGTGTTCCTGGGGGTGGTCCAGTTCGCCGTAGAGCCAGTGCTCGACGGCATCGATGACGCTCCAGCCCGCTTCGCGCTCGCTGATGGCGGCGTGGAGCCGCGCTTCGAGCGTGTCGAGGTGAGCCAGGGCGAGGTCGAGCTTGGCGGGGAAGTACAGGGTGACGGTGCGCCGGGAAACCTCGGCCTTCTCGGCGATGTCGGTGATCGTGGCCGACTCGTAGCCGCGCTCGGCGAAGAGCTCGTGGGCGGCCCGCAGGATCGCTTCCCGCTTCCTGTCCTTGTTGCGCTGTCTCAGCCCGTCCGCCGCCATGGGTGCGAACATACCACCCTCGCAATTTTGCACTCAGTGCAATAACGCCTACTGTGCCGAGACATACGGGGGCCACGGGGACATCGGGGCTGCCGCGACGGCCCAGGCAGTGACCTTCCGGAGGAGTGGACATGCATCGACCGCTGGTCGACAAGATCGCCGTTGTCACAGGCGCGAGCCGTGGAGTGGGCAAGGGGATCGCGCTTGAGTTGGGTGCCGCCGGCGCGACGGTCTACGTCACCGGTCGCAGCGTCTCGGCGGGCCCGCTGCCGGGCACCGTGAACGAGACCGCCGAGCAGGTGACCGCAGCGGGCGGCAAGGGGATAGCCGTCGTCTGCGATCACCGCAGCGACAGTCAGGTCGCGGACGTGTTCGAGCGCGTGCGGAGCGAATCCGGACGGTTGGACCTGCTGGTGAACAACGTCTTCTCGTCCCCGGACCTCGGAGCGTGGCTCGGCAAGCCGTTCTGGGAACTGCCGCTCGCCGCGTGGGATCAAGTACTGGACATCGGCACGCGCTCGCACTACGTCGCGAGCGTCTATGCGGCACCCCTCCTGTTCACCGCGGGACGGGGGCTGATCGTCAACATTTCGTCAGCAGGCGCCCGCCAGTACTCCCACAACACCGCGTACGGCGTGGGCAAGGCCGCGCTCGACAAGATGACGGCCGACATGGCCGTGGAACTGCGCCCGCGAGATGTCTCCGTCGTCTCAGTGTGGCCGGGCCTCGTCCGGACCGAGCTGGTCGACGCCGCCACGCGGACGAGCGACCGCGGCCGTTCGGAGATCGAGCTTCCCGGCGAGGGTACGTTCGACGTCGGCGCAGCGGAGTCGCCGCGCTTCGTCGGGCGGGGTGTGGCGGCCCTGGCAGCCGACCCAGCGGTCCGGGACCGCTCAGGTTCCGCGGTGTCCACGACGGATCTCGCGCACCACTACGACCTCACTGATGTAGACGGCACGATGCCAGGCGCCACACGCTGAACCAGGCACATCGCGCTCACCCATGTACTGGTCAGCGAGCGAGCGAGCGAGCGCGCGCACGAACGATCCATTCCCGATCACGTCCATGGATGAGTCGATTCCCTCGGAAGACCGCAGGAAAGCGCCGAGCCTGGCAGACTGTCCGCCACCTGGGGGGAGATCATCATGCCGGATGAGCTGACCGTCCGCCGGATACTCGGGGACCAGCCGTTCGCCGAGATCGGCCGGCCCGTATGGGCCGTGACCGACGCACGTCACGGCTGTGTCATCGCGGCCGGTGACCTCGGGCACGTCATGTGGCGCGGTACGGGCCGCTGGCTCAGCCACCGGATCGGCGTGTACGAGGCCGACACCCTCCGTCCGCGCCACGTCATCGCCTCACGCCACTCCGTATGTGCCATCGAGCCTCACCCCGAGCTGCCGCTCGTCGCCGTCGGCACCGGCCGCTACGACGGCTCCTGGGACTTTCAGGGACAGCTGCTCCTGCTGCACCTGGAGACCGGACACGTGACGAACCTGCTGAGCAAGAGCCGCCAAGTGCGCCACCTGCGCTGGCTGGAGGACGGCAGGCTCGCGATGCTGCTTTCCCCCGAGGACAAGGACGGCGGCTTCGACAAGGGCTTCGAGCTGGCCGTCGCGGTGGACGACTGGCTGTCCGCTCCGGCCGGTCTGGTCGACCCCGACGACACACGCCATCCGATGGTCGAGAGCGGGCTCCTCTACGACCCGCGCGTCGAGGACACCCTCGCGCGGCTGACGCAGGGCCGGTGGCGGCGGCGGGCGGACGTGCGGGACCTCGCGGTGCTGACCGACGGCCGGGTGCTCGCCACCGGCCGGTACACGGACCTCGAATGCTGGAACCCTTCGGGCGCGCTGAAGTGGGCCCTACCTGCGGAGGGAGAGGGGAGCGTCCGGGTCGAGGCCGCCCCTGACGACGAGTCGGCGTGGGTGACGTACCGCGGCTACCGACGCGACGAGGTGACGGGTCGCCGCGTTGACCGCGCGACCACTGTTCGGCGGATATCGACGACGGACGGCGGCGCGGTCGACTCCGTGGACGTGCCATCCGTCCCCGCACTGTGCGCCGCGGACGAAGGCTGGCTCGCCCTGCGCCCGCAAGGGCACGACGCACACGACGCGCTGCTGCTCGCCCCCACGCACCAGGTGGCGGCACGCCTGGGCCTCGTTCCCAGCGGCTCCAACTCCCCGGCGCTGCGCGTCAGACACAGCGCCCGTCTGCTCTACGCGGACGGCCCCGGCCCGGACGATGACGCGCCGTGGGTCCACGCGATCGATCCTCCAGGCGCCCACGGTCCCGCCACCGTGCGCGCCCTCTTCCCTCTGCGCTGGGACCCGGCGTCCGCACTCCAGCCCTGGTACGGCCCCGCCGTCGAGCTGACACACACCCTCGTCCACGCGGGCCGGTCCTACGAACGGGGCGCCACCTACGCCGAAACCCGCGAGGGCACGTACGTCGTGAGCCGCCGGCTGCCGGACGGAGAGGCACGCTGGGTGTACGTCACCGACAAGCCGCTCGCCGATCTCGACGGCGACGAGCGGAGGTTGTACGTCGTGTACCTCACCGGTGAGGTGGAGACCCTGGACACGGCGACGGGCGAGGTGCGAGCCCGGCACACCCTGCGCGCGCACGGCCATCCCGTCACGCCGGTGTCCGCCGCGTACCGGGCGGAGCAACAACGACTGGTCGTGGGGACGGCGGACGGGCGAATCCTGGACTGCTCGGTCCCGGGTTGACCGAGTCGGTAGAAATGGCCTGCCCCTACGATGTGCCAACTGCCAGCGGACATCTCCCCAAGCGATTTCAACGGAGAACCGAGGGGCGAGGGGCTGGTTGGCTGCATTGAGGGGGGCTACAACCCGCCCGGTGCCTGAGGACTTGGCGGGATCGTGAGCTGGCAGGCTACTGGCCGTTGCCGGGAGCTGGAAGGAGAGCTCGGACGGCTTCGGTCACGAACCCGGTCCCTCATGTATCCCGGTCAGGAAAGGCGCTGGATCGTCGGGCACGTCCCGCCTTACGGTGACGCCATGAGCGATCACTCAGAAGCGCCTGTCACGCCCGTCGAAGCCTTTGAACCCCCCTACTACATAGCTGTCTTCACCACGGTGCGAGCCCACGAACAGAGCGGCTACAGCGAGACCAACGCCCGCATGGAAGAACTGGTGAAGGACGTCCCGGGGTTCCTGGGGATGGACCACGCGCAGACTCCTGGCGGGCTGGGCATCACCGTCGGGTACTTCCGGGACGCCGATGCCCTCACGGAGTGGCGTACCAACGCCGAGCACCGTGCAGCGCAGAAGCGTGGGCGAGCCGAGTGGTACCAGAGCTACACGCTGCACGTGGCGAAAGTGGAACGGAGCCACGGGTTCATGCGAGCGTAGGTCCTGCGGACCCGACACCAGACTGACCAACCGAAGTCGCCTCCTGGTGCGGCAAGCACCGTCAGGTCATTGAAGGTCAGAGAGGCCGCCGAAGAGCTCCGCGGGGCGGTACCGGGTGCCGGCGGTTGCTGGGGTTGCTGTACTTCAGTGTCGTACAGCAAGATCGAACAATGTCCCGATCCGTTGGCCCGTACACTGCCGACCCCTGCCCTCGATGCTTCGTTGAGGCGGTCCGTCCGGGCCGACCGATGACCGTTGCGGGTCTTGAGGTGGTCGGCTACGTCTGTGAGCACTGTTCAAAGGTGTGGAGCCGGGCGATCGAGAACGACTTGGATGTCCACGACATCGTCAGGGTGGACCTCCCCCATGCCACGCTCTACGGCGACGTCCGGCAGGTGGACGGCGACCGTGTCCAGGTACACGTGTCGGACCACGATCGGCTGCTGTGGGTGGAGCGGTGGCGAGTGATCGTTTATTGATGACTGATTCCGCCCGTCGGCCGCACGCCAGGCCTGGCTCGCCGGCGTATTGGCTACTGAGGGGGGGGACCCATGACACTGGTCCGCAAGGGATCACGGCGGATCGTTGTCGACGGCACGGGCTACCGCTGGCTGCTGCGAGGCAGGCCGACGTACTTCCAGGGGCTGTCCTGGTCGCCGTGCACGTTCGCGGTCGAGCATGCGGACACGCCGGGGACGACGCTCGTGGTCACCACAGGCCAGCCGCATCCGAGCAACTGGATCGGACGCGAGGCTGAGCCTGTGCTGCCGTCCACTGTCGCTGCGGCTGTTCGCGTGGCCCTGCGCGCGGGTTGGACTCCGACGGGTTTGGGCTCCGCTTTCCGCCTTGACCAGTCCGCCGACTTCGCCCCCTCGTCCTGAGCGGTGAGATGAGCGCCGCCGGCATCGTCCAGGGCCCCATCGAGTGGCGTCGTTTTGCGCCCAGGGGATAGGAGTCGCACAGGTTCTCGGTCACAGTGGACGTACACGGTCGAGGGGAAGCCGTGGCGGGGGGAGGAAGGCCGATGACGGAATCAGGTCTGTTCGAACTGGAAGCCGTCGTGGTGAGGCAACCGGAGCGTTCATCGTGGCGCAGATACGTGGGCCCTGTCCTGGCCGTGTCCACCGTGGAGGAGACCCCGCTCGCCCAGGTCACGCACACCGACGACACGCACTTCCTCCTCGCGAAAGCGTCCGGCGAGTGCATCGTCCGTATCAAGAGGCGTTCCCGGTTCGGCCAGTTCGGCCCGGTGCGGTTCCACTTTGCCGACAGCGCGGACCAGGAGGTCGGCACCGCTGTTGCCCATGGAGTCATGCAAAGCCTGCGGCTGACCCTCCAGACGGAGCAGGGACGCCAACTCTTCCTCACACGGCGGGGTCTTCTGTCCGGCGAGTGGCTTCTTACGGAGACCGATCCGAAACAGACCCCGGTGCCCGAGACACTCGGTCGGGTCACGGTGAGTTCGGTCAACCGGTGGCGCGGATGGCAGCGGTACGTAGTCGAAACGAATTCCAGTCTGAACGCCTCAGAACGGCGGACCGTCGTTGCCTCGGTCGTCTGCCTGCACCTGCTCCGCCGGCCTCCAGGTGGCAGCGCCGCCCCGGCGTGAGAGCGCCCAGTACTCCGGCTGTATATCGCGGTCTTGCGTCGTGTCGCTGGGTGCTTCGGCTGGCGGAGTCCGGTGCTCAGCCTCAGCTTGGTCGGCGCTGAGATCAGCGTTCCTCCCGGCACGCCCTACTTGGTTCCGTCGTGCCCGGGCGGCCAGCCGATGACGCTTTCCGTTTGAACATTGCGCAGGGTCGCCCCCTCGAACCGGGCCCCGGTGATGACGGTCAGCCCGCGCAAGGGCGTACCGGTGTTCACGCTCCCGAGTCTGGCGCCGGTCAGATCGGTGTGGCGCAGATCAGCACTCCGTAGGTCACATCCGGTCAGGCTGACCCCGCGCAGTGAAGCGCCCCGCAGGTCAGCGCCGCTCAGATCGCAGAACCTGAAACAGCACCCGTCCAGGGTGGCGTGGCGCAGATCCGCGTCGATGAACGAGCAATGGGTGAACCGCAGTTGGGACGCGCGAGTGGAAGCAAGGTTCTGGCCGGTGAAGTCCTCACGGTTCACGGCCGCATAGCGGTGAAGCGCGGCAAGTCGTTGTCTCGCGGTCGGTGACGCAGTCATGCGCGCCAGGGTGTCAGTCGGGTCGGTAGCCGTCGCGCGGGTTTCCGGGTTCGCCGCCTGCCAGTCGATGGCACAGGTTCAGGCTGGTCCGGGAACGGGTGCGCCCACCGGTGACCGTCGGCGTGTGAAGACAGAAGCGCAGGCGGGGTCTGCGGCACCTGCTGTCGAGGGCCAGGTGGGTTCACGACGCGGTACGCGACGATGGCCGCGGCCTCGTCGTCGAGCACCTGCACCATGCGGACGCGGTGCCTGTCGCGGATGAGACCGGCGACCTGAAGAGACTGCGCCGGCACGGTGGGAGTCCAGCGCCAGTACATCGGCACCGCAGGACGCGTCGAGAACAGCCAGGCCGCCGTCCACCTCGCGTCCCCTCTCGAGCACGCGGCGATCGACCGGGAGCTGTATGTCCCGCGCTCCTGGACCCAGGACACGGCCCGCTGCCGGGGCGGCCCCGGGATACCCGACTCCGCCGGCTTCACCACGAAACCCGCGCTCGCCGCGCGTGTGATCGGTCGCGCACGGGCCGCCGCCGACCCCGTCTCCTGGGAGACCGGCGACGAGGTTTACGGAAGCAACCCACACCTGCGGACCACGCTGGAGGAAGGCAGGTCGACTACATACTCGCCGTCGGCCGCGACCACCAGATCACCACCCGCGCGGGCACGTTCCGCCCCGACGCACTGGTCCAAGAATCTGCCGAAGCAGACCTGGCAAGAACGCTCCGCCGACGCCAAGGGCCACCGCTTCAACGACTGTGCCCCGACCGGCATCGCCGATGACCGCCCCAGCGCTACCTGCCCGTCCGCCGCAACCGACACACCGACGAACTCGCCCTCTACCGCTGCTACTCAGCCACCCCGGCGTCGCTGTCCATCCTGGTGCGGGTTGCAGGGCGCAGGCGCTTGTCGAGGAGACCTTCCAGCCCCGCAAGGGCCTGACCGCACTGGACGAACACCAGGTCACAATCTCGACGTCCTGGCACCGCCGGGTCACCCCTGCAATGCTCGCCCATGCCTTCCTCGCCGTCGTTCGGGCCGACGCCCCCCGGCGCCCCGAAGCCCGACAGGCTGATACCGCGCACCTGCAACGAGATCCCACACCTGTGAATCGCACTCGTCGTCCGGCTCGTCCACAGCGCTGCCCACCGGCTTGGCTGGTTGCGCTGGTGACGCCCCCACCAGGCCCGATCCCAGGCCGCCCACTACCAGCACCAGGCCACCCGGACATGAAGATCGCGATCTGCAGCTGGAGTCTAGGCAACATCGATCCAGTGTGGTTTTCTCATCCCTCGTGACCAAGAACTCGGTCGGGAGTTCGAGCTGACCGGGACGTCGTACACCCTGACTCAGCGCTGCCCAGGCCGTGTTCCGGGTGTCCGGCGACCGCCGGACACCCCGCCGTCCGCCGCCCGTGCCACAGGTCTCCCGGACGGCAAAAAGGGTACTCATACATGCGTATACGAGCCGGGTGGGTCCTGCTGCCCGCTCTGGCTTGCCTCGTCGCGGGCGCCGTACCCGGCGCCGCGCAGGCATCCCAGGGCTCCGCCACCGCCATACCCGTCACGAACACCGCGTCACCCGCGGCCAAGACGGTTCGCACCCTCACGCTGATCACCGGTGACAAGGTCACCGTCACCCGAGGCGCTGGAGGTGTTCCGGGCGTCAGCGTTCAACGTGGCCCCGGCCGCGGCCACATCGGCTTCGCGGTGTCGCACGAATGGCACGGCGCCGACCATCACATCTCGGTGGTCCCGTCGGATGCTCAGGCCCTGCTGACGGCGGGGAAGCTCGACCCCCGCCTGTTCGACGTCACCGAGCAGCTCGGCGCCGGCTATGACGACGCGTCAAGAGAAACGTTTCCGCTGATCTACTCCAGCCGTAGCGGCAAGTCCGCCGTCGCCCGCGGCGCGATCCAGCAGCACGGCGCCAGGATCTCCCGCACTCTCGACGCCCTGAACGGCGGCAGTTTCGCCCCCACCAAGCGAGACGCCGCATCGTTCTGGACGTTCGTCACCGGAGGACAGGGGCTGCGCGGCCCGCTGAACAAGCTGTGGCTCAACGGCCGCAGCCGTGTCGCCCTCGCCGAGAGCACGGCCATCATCGGCGCTCCCAAGGTCTGGGACAGCGTCGACTCCACCGGTGCGCACATCACCGGCAGGGGCGTCACCGTCGCCGACCTCGACACCGGCTACGACCCGACGCACCCCGACCTGGCGGACAAGGCCGGGACAGGGCAGACCAAGGACTTCACCGACTCCGGGTCGGTGGTGGACGGCAACGGCCACGGCACCCACACCGCATCCACCATCGCGGGCACCGGCGCGGCCTCCGGCGGCAAGTACAAGGGCGTCGCCCCCGACGCCAAGCTGCTGATCGGCAAGGTCTGCACCGACGACGGCTTCTGCCCCGATGACGCCGTGATCAACGGCATGACGTGGGCGGCCGAGGCAGGCGCCAAGGCCGTCAACCTCAGCCTGGGCGGCCCCCCGTACGCCCAGTCCGACCCGCTCACCGAGGCGGTCGACGCACTGACCGCCGAGCACGGCACCCTGTTCGTGATCGCGGCGGGCAACGAGGGCGCCCCCGCGGCCGACTACTTCGGCGGCACCGTGGGCTCTCCCGGCATCGCCGACTCCGCGCTCACCGTGGGCAGCACCACCAAGCAGGACACGCTCAGCGACTTCTCCAGCCGCGGCCCGCGGATCGGCGACTTCGCCGTCAAGCCCGACATCGTCGCCCCCGGCTCGGACATCACCGCGGCCCGCGCCGCGGGCACCACGATGGGCGACCCGGTCGGCACCTCGTACGTCACCGCCTCCGGCACCTCGATGGCGACCCCGCACGTCACCGGGGCCGTGGCGCTGCTCGCCCAGCAGCACCCCGACTGGAAGGCCGCGGACTTCAAGGCCGCCCTCACCAGCGCCGCGAAGGGCCTGCCCGGGCTGACCGCCTACGACCAGGGCAGCGGCCGCCTGGACGTCGCCCGCGCCAGCACGCAGAAGGTGCGCGCCACCTCCGGCAGCATCAGCCTCGGCAAGGCCGACTGGCCGCACCAGGACGTCACCCGGACCGGCACCGTCACCTACACCAACGATGGCGCGGCCGCCGTCACGCTCCACCTGTCCGTCGACGCGTACGGCCCCAGAGGCCAGGCCGCGCCGAAGGGAGCCTTCGCCCTGTCGGCCGACACCGTGACCGTCCCGGCCGGCGGCACCGCCACCGCGTCCCTCACCGCCACCGTCGACGGCACGATGGCGGGCGCCTACGGCGGTTCGATCGTCGCCGCCACCGACGACGGCACCACCGCCGTCCGCGACGCCTTCGGCATCTACGCCGAACCCCTCACCCACGGCCTGTCGTTCACGGTCCTCGGGCTCGACGGCAAGCCCGTGGGCGAGGGCACCAACGTCTCCGCCTTCGACATCCGGACCGGCCTGCAGTACAGCGTCACCACCGACGCCGCCGGCAAGGTGGTGATGCAACTGCCGCAGAGCGAGTACGACATCTCGGCGAGCAAGTTCGACCCCGTGGCGCAGACGTCGGTCCTCTTCTCCAAGCCGGGCGTCAACCTCACCTCCGACACCAAGGTCGTCCTCGACGGCAGCACCGCCAAACCGGTCAACCTCACCGTGGACAAGGACCAGGCCAAGAACGACGGCATCTTCGCCAGCACCACCTCTATCAGCGCGGACGGGCGCTACGGCACCCAGAAGTTCGTGATGGGCTTCCCCGGCAGCCGCGTCTACGCCACCCCGACCACGACGGTCACCAGCCACCCGTTCTGGTTCCTCGCCACCCAGCGGTGGAGCGGCACGGTCCCCAAGAGCAGGACCAAGCCGGCCTGGAGCTACGCCTACAACCTCGCCGTCAACACCAAGGGCGGCATCCCCGCCGCCCTCACCCGCAGAATCCACGACAGCGCGCTCGGCCGGGTCGAGGAAACCTACGCCGACCAGGGCGGCAAGCCCCTCGGTGTCCGGATCGACACCCCGGTCCCGACCTACGGCGCGATCACCTTCGTGGACGGCAACCAGATTCCGGTCCCCGGCCGGCAGACCCGCTACTACACCGACGACGCGGCGATCGTCTGGGACCGCACGCTCGGCATGCGCGCCCAGGGCACCGCGGGCTTCGACGAGATCCAGTTCGCGGGCACCACGCGCTTCAAGCCGGGCAAGGCCTACACCCGGTGGTGGAACCATGCCCCGCTGCGCGCCCGGTCGCTGGACGCACTGCGCCTTGAGGACCGGCTCTTCCTCACCCCCGGCCTGTTCTCCACGGCGGGCGAGAACACGGCGACCTACGCGGGCGAGGCCCGGGGCGCCACGGGCTCGTCGACCCTGTACCGCAACGGGGTGAAGATCGCGTCGCTGGACTCCCTCGGCCAGTTGCAGACCGCCGTCCCCTACGAAAAGGCCACCTACACCCTGACGTCGACCGGCACCCGCGAGGTCGGCTGGTCGACCCTGGGCAGCAAGGCCTCGGCCACGTGGACCTTCACCTCCGGGCGCCCGAGCAGCCCGTCCATGACCGAACTGTCGCTTCTCAACGTCCGCCTCGACGGCCCGGTGAACAGCTCCAGCAGCATCGCCGGTGGCCGTACGTACGACTTCACCGTGGCGGCCGAGCGCGGCGGACCGGCGGCCGTCACCTCGCTGGGCCTTCGGATCTCCTTCGACGACGGCAAGACCTGGAAGACCGTCAAGGTCCGGTGCGGCGGCGACCGCGGCATCGCGAAGCTGGCGCTGCCGTCGGCCGGCGGCCACGCATCGATCCGCCTCACCGCCAGGGACACGGCGGGCAACGCGGTCGACCAGACCGTCATCCGCTCCTTCCGGGTGACCCCCAGGCGGTAGTCGCGCCCGAGCAGTACGGCGGCCTCCGCCGACGGCCCACCAGCCGTCGGCGGAGGCCGCCTCCTCGTTACCCCGGATTCCTACGCCGTGCGCGCAGCACAGTGCCATGCACCTACGGGACGGTTTGCCGAAGGGGGGCGTTCCCCTCTGCCGCGGCGGGCGATGTCATTGCCGTGTCGTACTGTTCGCCCGCATACAGTGATCCGCCCTGCCCAGGAGAGTCCCGTGTCCCCTGTCGTTGCCCGTCTGGTCGCCACGTTGACCGCGCCACTGTCCGCGTCGGAGGCGAGGGCACCACGGTTGTCACGGTCGGCTGGTCGTACGGTGTTGTTGCAGCGCGGCGACCGGGAGGCACTCTGGGTCCCCCTGGACGACTCCTACACGCTCAGTTCTGAAGATGCGTCGGTCAGGTTTCCGGCGCCTTGGCCGCAGCGGCGGGGGACCTGGGCCGTGGCGCCGGACGGAGGCCTCGCCGTCTTCGCGGGCGTGCACGCGCTACGGGCGGTGGAGCCGTCGGGAATCCTGCGCTGGGAGATCCGGCACGGGTGCTGGTACGGCGCCTGCCTGAAGATGCACGAGTCCTACGAAGAATATGGCGACCAGCCTGATCACAAGTATCTGGAGAGCGGTTCGGCCGGGTTCTCGTCGGACGGCCGGCTGGTGTGGGCACATGTGCGTGGCCCGCTGCCGGAGGGCGAACTGGCGGACGGGGTGATTGACGAGTGGCTGATTGTCTCGGCTGACGACGGTCGGGTGCTCGCTCGGGTGGACGCCCGCGCCGCGGCGGCCGGAAGCGATCACCTGGCCCATCCGGACCCGTGTCAGATGGGGCTGAGTATCGGGGAGGGCCAGGACGGAGCGCCCCTGCGCTGGGGGCGCTGGGACGGCCGGACCCTGACCGTGAACTACTTCGACACTCAAGACCTCGCGCTGATCGGGCTGAACCCGTCGGGCGAGCGCTTCATGACCGTGTCCCATGACCAGGACACGCTCGCGGTGCACGACACCGCGGACGGGTCGATCCTCGCGCGGTGGGACGTCGAGTCCGATGTCCCGCGCCATCCGGAAGCCGAACCCGAGAACGACGAAGCCTGGTCCGCCTGGGACTGGGCCGGCGGCTTCCTGGACGAGACCACCCTGATCGCCGGGACCGTCGAGAGCGACGAGGAGTGGGGTGAGGGTCGCCACTGGCTGCTCTCGACAGGACAGCAGCCCCCCGAGCAGATCACGTACCCATTCCCTGTGACGAGCGCCGCCCAGGCCTTGGCCGACGGCACCTGGTACACATACGCGACCTCGGACTTCGGAGTCATGCACATATGGACCCGCGCCTGAGTCTTTTCTCGTTGATGACGCTGTGTGGTCGTCGTCGGCCGGAGTTCGGGGGAACGCTCTCGACGTCGTGAGCGGTGTTGCTTAGGATCACGGGCACGGCATCGCGTGTCGGTCACCGACTGGGTGAGGCATGGAGGTGCCCGTGAGATTGCCTTGCGGAGGCATTCCACAGATGTCAGTCGAGTTGAATCACACCATCATCCATGCCCGGGACAACCGGGAGTCGGCCGAGTTCCTGGCGCACGTCCTGGGGCTTGAGATCGGGACCGAGTGGGGCCCGTTCATTCCCGTGGCCACCGCCAACGGGGTCACCCTGGACTTCGCCTCCGTCCCGGCGGAGTCGATCGTCATGCAGCACTACGCGTTCCTCGTCTCTGACGAGGAGTTCGACACGGCCTTCGCGCGTATCCAGCAGGCCGGGATCACGTACTACGCCGATCCACATCTCAAGCAGCCTGGAGAGATCAACCACCACCATGGTGGGCGCGGCCTGTACTTCATGGATCCGGCTGGGCATGGCATGGAGATCATCACGCGGCCCTATGGCAGCCACGAGGGTACGCCGACACTTTCGTGAGGCAGTGGCAGGCCAGGGAGTGCCCTGGCCTGCCATTCGGTGTCGTAGGTCAACTGCCATGGGGACGCGAAGCGCTCCTCTTCGGCTGCGGCCGCAATACGGCTGAAGGCACCAGCGGCCGCCCCGTCAAGCCGCTGAAGTGGAACCGCGATCGAAATACGGCGGCCTCATCGCCCAAGCACCTGCTGAAGGCCAGTCAGTCCCGCAATTCCGCCTCACGCTCCTCCAGCCAGTCGCGCACACTCGCGAGCACTGCTTCCCGGCCGGACAGGTAGCGGACGGTGCCCGGCACCCGCGCTTCGGTGGTGCTGGTGATCCGGGCCCGCAGCAGGGACGTGCCGGGCTCGCACCACACCGTGACGAGCAGGATCGCGGTCGGGGTCCGCAGGACGTCGCTCATGCCGCTCCGCTCGTCGCAGGGAGACTCGGGGTGCGTCGGGACCAGGGTCGGGCTGCGGTGTCACCCGACCGTCAGCCGTCGGTCACCAGGCGGTCCGGCAGCATCGAGGCGAACGAGGGTGAGGGGGCGATACCCAGTTCGTCGCGGAGCAGGTCCTTGAAGGCGCGGTAGTGGCGGATCGCCTCCACCACGTTGTGCTCGGCCAGGTGGATGGCGACCACGGCCCGATGGGCGCTCTCGCGCAGCGGCTCGACGCGGACGCTCTCCAGCGCTGCCTCGAGGGCGAGGGCGCTCCGGCCCTGCGCGACGAGCCGGTGGGCGAGAGCGTCGAGAGCGTGCAGGCGGAGCTGGCGCAGGCGTTCGCGTTCGAAGACGATCCAGTCCTCGTCCCAGCCGGGGAGCAGGTCACCGGCGAAGAGAACGCGTCGCCCCGGATCGGGAGGCGGGTCCGAGGGCGCGTCCATCGCGTCCGCAAGAGCGGTCGGCGCGCCGATGCAGTGCAAGGCCGACACCCTCAGGTCACGGACGTCCACCGCGACGGTCTCGCTGAGCGACAGCGTGTCGCGCTCGCTGCGCACGAGCGGCTCCCGCCCCTGGTGCAACCGCCACAACACCGTACGCAGACTGCCGTGCGCCCGTTCTTCCGTCACCTCCGGCCACAGCGTGCCCGCGACGACCGCGCGGGTGCCGTGCCGGCACAGGGCGAGGTAGGCGAGCAGCCGCTGTGCGCCCGCCCCGAGAGCGACGACGGTGGGGCCGTAGGCGAGCGTGAACCGGCCGAGCAGGCAGAGCCGGGGACTGAGAGCGGTGAGTGACGGATCTGCCGTCCAGCCTGTCGATGCCATGACCCTCCCCCTGGAGCATGCGCTGACCTGCCCTACGCAACTGCACGTCTGTGGTCCGGCGCATCGGGGAACTCCCCATGTGCCGCTGCTTTGACGAACGTCGAGACAGGTGCGGCGGTGATACCGGATCGGCCCACGTCGGGTCTCGTCCGTGAGGCATTCCGGTGACCGGCCGACGGGCCGCACAAGGGTGGCGGGGGATCGGGGCTTCAGGGACGTGACGGCTGTGGTGGGCGCGGCGACGGCGGAACGGACACCGAAGGCCGGGTCGACGGCCTTGTCGGGCCGAGCCCACAACGTGCCTTGAGAGAACCCATGTTGGGCGTTCCCAACGCAGGGCCACTGCCTGGCCCGCGCCGGATTCGTGGGGTGACGCACTGGTGACGACGGGGTGACAGCCGTCTCCCTACGGTGCTCCAAGAGGAGGTTCACCATGAGGCGGGAGCACGAGCTCACTCAGGCCCTGCGGTCCGCGCTGCGCGACGAGTACGCGGTCGCGGGCGAGTACGAGATGCAGGAGGCCCTGGACAGCATTCTGGACGCGATGAGCCCGGCCGAGGCGTTCAACTTCGGCTCCGCGCTCAACCGTATCGCCAAGGACGCCGGCAAGGTGCTGGCCGATCCGACGTTCGCGTCCGTGGCCGGGGCGGCCCTGCCGGCGCTGGGCGGCGTCGCGGGCAGCATGGTCGGCGGCCCCCTCGGCGGTGCCGTGGGCGGTCGGCTGGGGACCCTCGCGGCCGGGGCGCTCACAGGCGGCCGCGCCGCGCCTCGTGCGGCGGCCGGGCCCCCGGCTCCCGGTCCGCCGGTCGTTCCGTCCGTGCCGCTCACGGCTGTACCGCCGGGCGTCGTACCGCCGGCTGCGGTCGCCGGGGGGTCGCACGCTGCAGCGAAGGGTCTGGTGCTCAGCCAGCACCAGGACGTCCTGCAGAGTCTGCTGTCAACCGCTCTCGGCGCCCAGGGCCGCAAGTCCGTCAGCGGCATCCCCAACGCCCAGGTGCTGTCGCAGCTGAGCCGTCTCTTCGCGGAGGCGGCCGCCGACGCGGACGCGTTGATGTACCTGGAGCGGGGGTCCGCTGACGCGGAGGCGATCGGGGAGGCCGAGTCACCCGATGCGCTGTACGCCGATCTGCTCGGCGCGGACAACCTCGAACTGTCCGAAGCGGCCGCCTGGGAGGGGCTGTACTGATGGACACCACGGAGCTGGACAACGTACAGGCGCTGTTCGAGCGGGTCCGTCCTGATCCCGCCGGGTTCGCCCAACGGCTGCTGATGCAGGTCATGGCGAGCTGGGGCGACATACGCATGCCCGACCCCACGACCTTCTACGCCGATGTCGAGCAGGACGACGGGCTGGTGGACCGGACCGTCGTGACACAGGTTCAGCCGTCCCCCATGTACGACGGGTTGGCCGACACCAACATCCTCGTCTCCGCCGCGCTGGGGGCCTGCGAGTGCTGGGGCCTGGTGTCGGACTGCGAGGTCTGCGGGGGAGCGGGCACGCCGGGCTGGATGCTGCCGGATCCGGAGCTGTTCGCGGAGTTGGTGGGACCGGCCGTCGCGCGCATGTCCGCGGCAGCGGGCGGCGGCGCGGAGTCAGGACATAGCGGCAACAACCATCGATCATCACAGGGAGTGGACCGATGAGTGAGGCAGCGTTCGAGGCCCTGGAGGCGGAAGCCTACGAGGGTGACGCCGAGGCAGAAGCCTACGAGGCGGAAGCGTACGGAGACGCATGGGGCGACGCCGGCTGGGACGCCTACGGCGAGGCGTCGCGCGCGGAGCAGCGCCGGCGGCGCCAGATCGTGGACGCCCGGCGGAGGCAGCGGCAGCGGCAGGCGCCGGCCCGTCGGGCGCCGCAGCCGCCGCAGGTGCCGCCGCGGTCCTCCGGGCGGCCCAGTCCGGCCACCGTCAGGGTCCGTGCGGTGGACCTCGAGAACAAGGCGGAGCTGGACTCCATGCGGCGGGCCATCGACGAGGCCAACCGCCGGGCCACCCGGTCCATGTACTCGGCATTGGCCACGGGTGCGGTCGGCCAGGCCCTGGACACGTACCAGGAGACCCTCGCGGACCATGAATTCGTCCGGGCCGCGGCGCGCTTCGCACCCCTCGCCCTGCTTCCGGGCGACCAGAACAAGAAGGGCGTGGAAGGGTTTCTGCTGCACCCGGCGTTCCTGAGCGGCGCACTGATCGGTGGCATCTTCCTCGTAGGGAAGTTCACGAACTCCAAGCCAGGTGTGGCCGACGTCCGGGTGAGCCCTAACAGCGTCCAGGCGAAGCAGACGGGCAGGTTCGTGGGCTACCCGGTCGACAAGGAGGGCCGGACGCTCTCCGATGTCACCGTCACCTGGGAGTCGACCGACCAGGCCGTGCTGAAAGTTGACCCGGTCACCGGGGAGTACAAGGCGGGTGACGAAACGCGTTCCGTGACAGTGATCGCGAGCGCCAAGGACGTACGGATCCCCATCACCGTCACCGTCGTTCCGGCACCCGGATGGGGGCTGGCCATGCAGTCGGTCGGCGACCCGTCTCAAGGCCAGGGCCCGGCGACTCAGGACCAGGGCCCGGCGACTCAGAACCAGGACACGGCGACTCAAGGCCAAGACACGTCCCAGAATCCGTCCTAAGACAAGAACTGACCACCGGCCGACGATTGCGAGGGCATAGTGGATCCCGCTCTGTGGGAGGAAGTGCTGCGGGCCGAAGCGGGGGCCGACGCGGACCGCGAGGTCGAGGCGGTCGTCCGGTTCCGCGAGCCGGGTGTCGAGGTGCCTGGCGTGCGGGTCGTCTCCCGGTTCGGCACGGTCGCTACTTGCCGGATCCCGATCTCGGACATCGTCGCCGTACGGGCCCGGCCCGAGGTTCTGAGCGTCAAGGCGGCCCGCGGCGTCGTTCCCGGCCGTGAGCCGGACGCGGCGGTGCCCGACAGCCCAGGGGCGCGTCCGCTGCCTCGCCGCGCCGACCTGCGGCGGGGGCCGCTGCTCGGGCCGACCGGGGCGGGCGTGGTCGTCGCGGCGGTCGACTGGGGCGCGGACGTGGCCAGTGCCGCGTTCCAGCGGCCGCCCGACGCATTGGATCCGCAGTCTCCTGTCACGCGCTTTCTGGGTTTGTGGGATCAGCGGGAGCAGGCCGCCGGTTCCCGGCCGGACCCCTACGGTTACGGACATGTGCACAGCAGGGCGGAGATCGACCGGGCCCTGCGGGACCCCTGGCCCTATGAGCGACTGGGGTACCACCCGGCGATCGCCGATCCCAGCGGCCGCGGGTCGCACGGGACCCGGGTTTTGGACATCGCGGCCGGCAACGGCCGGGCCGGCGGCCCCGCGGGAGTCGCCCCCGACGCGGAGCTGCTCTTCGTGCACCTCGCCGACCGTCGTACCGGCGGTGTCGGCAACTTCGGTGACTCCGTGCGCCTGCTGGAGGCGTGCGACTGGATATTCCGTACGGCGGGCTCGCATCCGTGTGTGATCAACATCAGCGCCGGCCGTATCTGCGGTCCCAAGGACGGCACCACCCTCGTCGAGCGCGCCTTCGACGAGCTGCTCTCCTCGAGGACGGGCACGTTCATTGTGAACACCGCCGGCAACTACCTCCAATGGCGAGCTCACGCGCGCGGCACCCTCGACGCAGGCGAGACGCACCAGTTGACCTTCGTCGTCCATCCGACCGACGTGACCACCAACGAGGTGGAGATCTGGTACGACGGCCGGGACGAGTTCGCCGTCCGGCTCAGTCCGCCAGGACGCACCGCCACACGCTGGGTGGGCCTGGGCGAGCGGGCCGACATCCGGGTGGACGGCCGGGTAGTGGGGCGGGTCTACCACCGGGCGAACGACCCCAACAACGGGGACCACCACATCGTCGCGTACATCGACCCGGTCGGCTGTGCGGGCGACTGGACGATCGCGCTGGAGGGCCGCCGGGTGGTCCGCGGCCGCTACCACTCCTTCATCGAGCGGGACGACCGCTGCCCCGGCTGCCAGACCCGCTTCACCTCGCACGACAGCGACCGGGCCACGACTTTGGGCGCGATCGCCACCAGCAGGCTGCCGCTGGTCGTGGGTGCCTACGACGCCCATGACCCGGCCCGGCCGCCCGCGGGGTTCAGCAGCGCGGGCCCCTCGCGGGACGGGCGCCGCAAACCCGACCTCGTCGCCCCGGGGGTCGCCGTGCTCGCCGCCCGGTCCGCGCCGCCCGGCACCGACCGCAACACCGGCCTGCTGGTCCGTGGAAGCGGTACGAGCTTCGCGGCACCGCACGTCACCGGTGCCGTGGCACTCTGCCTCGAGGTCGCGGGCGGCCGGCTCGACGCACGGGACATCCGCGCGCTGGTCCTCGGAAGCTGTGATCCGCCGGCGGGGGCCGATTCCCGGTTCCGGCTGGGCAGCGGGTACTTGAACATCGCGCGTCTCGTCGCCGACGCCGAGGAACTGGTCGCGGCCAGGGGCGCCGGAAGGGCACCGGCCGCTGAGGACGACGTACCGGCCGAAGACTCGTACGACGACGTGGTGCTGCTGATCAGCGAGAACGAGAAGCCCCGTGACGTGGCGGAGTACTGGGCCCGCCAGGTCCGGGCCGGCCGGACCGGCTGGGGGCACCCTCTGTCGGAGCTGGAGCGCGGGTACATCGAGGCGTTCATCGATCCGCGGACGCCCGGACTGCTGCGGATGCGCGCGCCCGTCGACCCGGCGCGTCTGACCGCCGACGAACGCACGCGGGCCGACGCCTGGTTCGGGGCGGGCCCCCCGAGCGCCGCCCGGTACGCGAACTACGAGAACCGCCGCCGTATCGTCGCCAACCACGTCGACAAACACCCGGCCACCCTTCGCGCGGAGTTGGGGCTCCACCGCGTGGTGCGGGACGTCGACCCCCTCCACTTCGCGCTGGAGCGGGGCTGGCAGAGGGGCGGCGGCTGGGAGTTGTTCACCGGCGACCACGTTGCACAGCTCGGCGCGGCCGGGGAGTTTCTGCTCTCGCTCGGCGTGGTGTACGGGGTGGGACGGGCGCTGGGTTCAGGGCGACCGGTCCCGGCGCGCCCGGCTCCCACCGTGCGGTCGCGTCCGCTGACCGACCCGGTCTGGGACCTGCCCCCGCAGGGCGGCGGCACCTGGATCGACGGCCGGTGGTACAGCGAGCACGCCCTGGAGCGGATGGCGCCCGACATGGCCCAGGTCCGGGCCGAGTTGGGCGCCCGGACCGCCGCCCGACTGCGGCCCCTGGGCATCGGCCCGGACCATCCGGCGTACGCCCCTGTGATGGCACGGGCCCTGAAGAGGATCGATCCGAGGGGCGTCCCCCCGTCCGTGGTCGAGGCCGAGATCGCCCGGCCCGGATCGACCGGGGTGAAAGTTGTCACCGCCCGTCGCGGACAGGTGGTCGCGAGCGTCGTGCCCCGGCGATAGGGGCGATGTCCTGGGGCACAGCACCTCTCGTACCGAAGGAGCCGAGCATGGAGTCCGAGGACGCCGTCGTCCTGCTGCGCGCCTTTCCCGCGGCCGCGTACCGCGAGTACCTGTATCGCCCGAACGGCCGCCTCGCACGCTGGATCGACGACAGGTTCGAGGTACTGGCGGCGCCGGGCCGCGCAGTCCGCCGGGCGCCGCGTGCGGGGGACCTCCTCATCGAGGTCGCGCTGGGCCGGGCCGGCCACGGCCGATGTGTTGCCCTCACCCCGGCCCAACTCGCTGAACCGGGCCTCGCGCGGGGGCCGTTCACGCCAGGGCGCCTGTTGCTGCGCCCCCGGGGGCGGGCCGAAGTCTCGGAGCCGCTGCCCGTCGAGCCGGCCGTCGTCGCAGCGGACCGCCGCCGTGAGGATCCGCCGTCGGGCGAATTCCCCGTCCACGAACACGACTTCGGTGACGAGGTCGGGCCTGGCACATCCGTGCGGCGCGACACGGCCGCGGCCGTTGCGCCGTTCGGCGAGACCGAACGCGCCCGGGTGGCCGACTCCCTGCTGTCCGCCCGGGCGTCGGCCAAGGCGGTGGCCTGGACCCGCCGGACGCACTCCGCGGTGTCGGGGGTGACCGTCGAGGAGATCCGCGCCGCGCTGCGCGACTACGTCGACCCCGCGGCGGTCCAGTTGGCGCTCGACCGCCGCAACAAGCGGCAGCCCGGCGAGGCGGTCGACGCGTCGAGCCCGGACACCGACGCTGTCCTCGTCGAGTGCGTGCACCAGTTCCAGATCAAGTGCTACTGCGACCGGCGGGAGCACGACGGGCAGGCCGGGGAATCCACCCTCGACAGTCTGGGGCTGATCGTGCGGTCCGGCTCCGGTTTCCGCGGCGCCGACCGGGGCAATGCCGCAGCGCTCAAACGGCTGCACGCCGTCGACGACAAGACCTCGCTCGCGTCCCTGACCTCCAACGAGTTCACCCCCGCCACCTGGTTCGACGCCATGACAGACCCGTCCGTGTTCGGCTGGCGGACGAAGCACGGCCACGGGCTGCACGTCCTGCTGGTCCGCAGGCTGCGGAAGGCGGAACGCCACCTGCTCTCGCTCCCGGCGTATCGCGGCATGACCCCGGCCGCGCTCGGTGCGACGCTGGAATTGAAGGAGCGGCACGGCGGTGCCCGGCCAGGCGCGTCGACGGGCAGTGTGCACACCTTCGGACTCGCCCTCGACATCGCTTTCAAGGCGAATCCGTGGATCCACCGTCCGACCAGCTGGCAGGCCGTGCGGCACGCGGCCCTCCTGATCTCCGGGACCAGGCTCGAGCACAAGAGCGCTCCGGAGTACTTCTCACAACTGGGCGCCGCCCGCGACCGGTCCACCGAGCGGATCTGGGAGGAGGTGCGCCGGCGCAGCGACGAACTCATCGCCTACTTCGCCCTGGGCCAGGACACGGCGAAGCTGCGGGCGGCCCTGGAGTCCGGGCGGTCGAACGGAACGGCGGGGCTGGTGGGCCAGGGCCAATCCCTCGACCAGGCCACGGCGACCTGGCGGACCCGGATCGAACAGGACCGCGGCAGCCTGAGGCAGAAGGACAGCGACTTCTGCGGCCATGAGCCGCCCGGCCGCGGCTTCCTCACGCTCTCCCGCGACCTCGTCGTCGCGTTGCGCGACCACGCCTGCCTGGCCTGGGGTGCGGTCGACCTCGGCCCGGGCGCGAGGGGAAGCGGCGACATGATGCACTTCGACGCGCGTATCGGCGGAGTCGGGGAGGCCCTTGCCCGAGGTGTCAACTTCGTGCCCGCCACGGGACATCCGTGCCTGCCCGCACCGGCGCGGCCGGCGGACGCCGAGGCGGCCCCCGTCGGCGCTCCCGAGACCACCGGCCATCTGGGTGGCAAGCTGTGGACCTTCGTGTCCGCGACGACCGCGCTGCCCGTGGCCGTGTTCTGCCCGGAGCGGGCGCTGTCCGGGCAGAGCGTCGAGGTCCTGGTCTTCGCGCACGGTCTGTTCCACGGTTGCCCGTTGCCGGGACAGGCTCCCGCCGGATTCGTGACCCACCGGCCGTTCGCGCTGGGCGCCCCCGTGCACGCCTCGGGGCGTCCCCTGGTGCTGGCCGTGCCTTTGCTGGACTGGGCCCACCCCGGCGGTGAGCATGCCTTCGGCAGGGGGTTCGAGCGCCGGCACGCGCTGGGCCGGCCGGAGCGGTTCAACCGCCTGGTCGACGAGGTACTGGATCAAGTGGGCCGGGTACGCGGCACCGTGTCACCGGCCCTGACGAACCTGCTCCTCGCCGGACACTCGCGCGCCTACGATCTCCTGGAGCCGCTCGCCGAAAGCCGACGGGATCCGGCGATGCGGCAGGGCGCCCTCGCGGAACTGACCGGCGTCTGGGCGTTGGACACCACGTACGCGGGATCGGTCGGGACCTGGACCGACTGGTTGGAGGCCGACCCGGATCTGCAGGTGCACTGCTTCTACCGGCCGGGCTCCCGTACCGCGGACGTCGGCGACAGGTTCCATCGCGGTCAGCGGCCCCGTCTGACCGTGACGCGCGTGAGCGAACCGCACTGCGAGGTACCGGCCGTACGCCTTCCCGGCCTGCTCGGCCCGGCACCTGGGCCGACGGACGCGGAGGCGGCGCCCGTGTCGCCCGTCTCGTCGCCGACCGCGGAGGAACTGACGCTGCGCATCGCCCGCTGCATCGGCGTCTGGGAGACCAACCGGGGCCGCGACTACCCCCTGCCCAGGGAGTCCACGCTGGACACGGTCGCAGGTGTGCACGCCAGCATGGCCACCATCGAGCAGGCCACCATGCCGTACGCGATCACCGTGCTGCGCCGGCACAAGGCGCTGCGCGACCGGGCGCGGCCCGCGCTGACCTTGAAGGAGCTCAACGCCGCGGGCGCCCGGGTCACCGCCGTGGCCGGACTGCTCGCCTTGGTCGCGACCGCTTGGGGTCCCGGCATCGCACCGGACCCGTTCGTCGCGGCTCACCGTCGGGACATCACGGCGACCGGCCTCACCGACGACGACGTCAGGACCATGTTCCGGGCGGAGGCGCTCAGGGCAGCCCTGGGCCGGGTACGGAAGGAGGCGGAGGTGGCCGGGCAAGCCGCTGCGGACAAGGCGGCGCGGGAGAAACGGTCCGCCAAGGAGCAGGAGGCCTCCGCCCTTGCCGCACGGCGGGCGTGTCTCACCGCCTCGCTCGCGGCTCTTCCCGCCGCGGACCGGCTGGGCCTGGGCGAGGCCAGCTTGCGGGCCTACGCCGAGAGGCCGGCCCTCTGGGGGGAGAACCGTGCCGGCTGGCAGCGCAGGGCGGTGGCGGCGATGCCGGACGACGTGGGTCGCCGTATCGAGGCCGTGGCGGTGTCCGAGAACGGCACCGCGCTGGTGATCCCCACCGTCCGCGGCAGGGTCATCGCGCAACTCGCCACGTCACCCGCTCCGGCCACGGAGACCGTCGTACGGGCGGTGGCCCAGCAGAACAACCCCCACGAGCCGGAGTACGGCCTGCACGTGTGGCAGACCTACCAGAGGCTCTATCCGTGACGCAGCGAGGGAGAGGCACAGTGCCGGCCGCGCGTGCGACTGCGAAGACGCGTGCCGACCGTGACGACCCGCCCGCTGCCATTCTTGCGACGCGCGCAGCCGGAGGCGGGTGTTGCGTCTTGGTGCCATGATCCGCCCGCACTCCACGGCTCAGCGCACCACCCCGGCCCCCGCCAGTGTCCGTGCCAGGTCGGACCGCGATCGGATGCCCAGTTTGCGGTACACCCGGGTGAGGTGCGCCTCCACCGTCTTGCGCGACATGAACAGTGCGCTCGCCGCCTCCACATTGCTCAGCCCCTCGGCGACGGCCCGCGCCACCTGCAGCTCCTGTGCCGTCAACAGATCGGTCACCGGCGCCACCGCGCCCCGGGTGACCGTGCGGTGCCCGGCTGCCGCGAGCTCGGCCTCGGCCCTCGCGGCCCAGGGCCGGGCGCCCAGTGCGGTGAAGGACGCGTGTGCGGCGAGCAACGGGGTCCGTGCCGCCGCCGGGCGGCGCATCCGTCGCAGGACCTGGCCATGCACCAACCGGGTCCGTGCCTGTTCGAAGACCATCTCGCGGCGGGTATGGGCCTGTTCGGCCGTGGCCAGCCACCGCGCTGCCTCGTCGGGGCCGGCTGCCAGGAGGGCGCGGCAGCGTGCCGCGGCTGCCTCCGGCCAGGCCAGCCCGGTCGCCGTGGCGCGCTCCTCCAGCCAGGCGACCAGTTCGGCTGCCCGATCGCGTTTCCCGCCGTGGACATGGGCCTCTATGAGGTCCGCGACGAAGGTCAGCATGTTGGGGTTGGCCAGGCCTGAATCCTTGGCGAGCGCGAAGGCGCGCTCGAAGTGGAGCACGCAGTCGTCCAGCTCGCCCGCGGCGAACGCGGCCGATCCGAGCGCCCCCAGCGCGAAGACCTCCAGACCCTGCGTGCCTGGTCCGCCGCCGTGCCCGCGGTATGCGGCGATGCGTCCCTGACAGCCCGCGCGGTCGCCGCGCTGTCCGTCGAGGCGGGCCAGCTGGATCAGCGCATAGCCGCCCATGGCCGTCTGCCCGAGCTCTCTGGCCCAGCGCACGGCCTCGGCACCGTCCGCGCGGGCGGCGGCCCAGTGCCGCCAGCTGTCGACCTCGCACCTGGCCGCGAGGGCGTAGGGGAGTATCCCGGGCGAGCCACCACGGCGTATGCCGTCGACGACCTCGCTGAGCAGGGATCCGGCGGCGATGTCCTCGTCCACCCATGACAGGCCCTCACCGATCTGCACCGTCACCTGCTGCAGCTCGGGCGTCGTGGCCAGGGGAAGTGCCGCGTGCTCCCGCACCAGCAGTTCCCGGCCCTTGCGCACCTGGCCGGCCAGTGCCTGTGCGGCCCCGAACAGCACCGTTGCCAGCCGCCGGCGCTGAACCGCACCGTGCCCGTCGGCGGGCGCGGCGCCGGCGAGCGCGGAAAACTCCCGGGCCAGTTCCAGCGCCAGGAGAACGTGCCCGGACATCGCCGCGGGCAGTGTGGCCGCGCCGTACAGGACAGCGGCCCGTGCCGGGTCTGCGGGCCGGATCGCCTTGGCGGCCGACACCAGCAGGCGATGGGCCTGTGCCGGGTCCCCCAACCAGGCGCACGCCTGTCCGCGGAGCAGTTCGATGTCCGCTGTCAGAGCGGGATCCCTGCTCCACCTCAGCGCCTGCACGCACCAGTGCACGGCGTCCCGGACATCGCCGCTGTGGAAGCCGTCCGAGGCGGCGTGCAGCAGGCGTACGGCGCGGTCGTGCGGCGCCGGTGACAGTTCGGCCGCCCGGTACCAGGTCTCGGCCGCCGTACCCAGGGCACCGAGCCGCCGGGCCCGCTCGGCTTCGGCCGTCAGTGTCTTGGCCACCTCCTCGTCGGGTCCGGTCGCCGCGGCCGCCAGGTACCAGGCGCGCAGCTCCGTGGGCGATGCCTCGGCCAGGACCCGGTACACCCGCAGCTTCTGGTCCAAGGGACACCCGTGCAGGACCAGCGGCCGCAACACCGGATGCCGCAGCCGGTAGCCTCCCTCCGGCTCCACGAACACCAGGCCCGCTTCCTCGGCCGGTCCCAGAGCCGCCATCGGCAGACCGACCGCGGCGAACGCCCGCTCCAGCACGGGAATGTCCCCGGAGCGGCTGGCCGCCACATACACCAGCGCCGTGCGGGTCTGCGGAGGAAGGGCCTGCAGCGGCCGTTGCCAGGCACGCTCCACCATGGGTCCCGGGGCTTCTCGCACCGTCGCCCACGGATCCGACCCGCTTCCCCGGCTGTCCCGCAGCGTCGCCGCATACTCCACGAGCACCAGAGGGTTTCCCTGGCTGAGCTCCACGATCCGTGCCGCCACGGGCTCTGCCGGGTCCAGGCCCAGACCGCGCAGCAGTTCCTCGCACGCCTCACGGTCCAACCCCGACAGCGGCAGTCGCGGCACCCCCTCCCAGGCGGTCCCGTCACCCGGGCCGGACCGCGCTGCCATGAGCAGGACGACCCGCTCTGACTCCAGACGGCGCGCCACGAACTGCAGCACCTGCCGGGACGACGGATCGGCCCAGTGCAGATCGTCCACGAGCACGACCAGAGGATCCTCGTCCCCGGCGGCGGCCAGTACCCCGAGCGCGCCCGCACACACCGCGTACAGGTCCGGGCCGGCGGTGGCGTCGGAGAGGGCGAAGCAGGCCTCCAGCGCCCGTTCCTGGGATCCCGGCAGCTGCGCGAAGTGCTGGCGCAGCGGAAGCAGAACCTCCGCGAGGACCGCGTAGGGCAGGACCGCTTCCGACTCCACACCCCGGGCCCGTAGCACCCGCGCACGGCCGCGCCGCGCGGTGTAGTCCAGCAGCGTGCTCTTGCCGATCCCGGGATCGCCGCTCAGCAGCAGTGCGGCGCCGCGGTCGAGAAGCGAAGCCAGCAGCCCGTCCAGCACCTCGAACTCCCGCCGCCGACCGACCGGATCCGCCCCGGTCACGGCACTCTCCCTGTCCCCGCCCCGCCGCACGCCCCTGTGCGGTGCTGCTGCAGCACTGCCCGCCCCCCGATCCGCGCCGCCGCCCCCTCCATGCCGTCCCGTGGCCATGGCAACCGGGTCGGCACTCGCTCATGATGTGTCATCCGTGGTCTTCGGCACAGGGCAAGACCACTCATTCCGACGAAGTCGACGATGCGTCATCGGGCCAACGAGCCGAAAGGACCATCCCCTTCGCCGACTTTGAGCAGATCAACGGGGCAGTCAGCCAACCCGCGAGGGACTGGATTAGAGCCAACGTCCCAGGTCGACAACGCTCCTGCACACCGTCGCCCTCACACACCCCGCGACGTGACAACGGCACTCGAGAGTATGCGGAGCACGTTCATGGACGGCCTCCTGAATCGCTGACGAGCGAAGCGAACTGCCGATGTGCCCGGCCCGCGGGAGCTTGCGGGCCGGGCACATCGGCAGCGGTCATGCGTCCTGGGTCTTGATGTAGTCGGGCTGGTCCTTGTCGTCCAGCGAGAAGCCCTGGTTGGCATCGGTGGCCCGAGCGCGCGCGGGTACTGATGCGCCGGCATCTGCCGAGGGGAACAGCGCCTCGCGCTCGGCGACGACGCGTGCGGTCATCTCGCCGGAGGTGCCGAGACCGATCGCCTCACGGGCCAGTTCGGTGATGGAGCCGCCGGGGTCGGTCGAGATGCGCTGCATCGTCAGCAGCTTGATGAGGAACAGCGGCGTGCCCTGGAACCTCTCGAACGACCTAAAGCGTCCGGCCCAGTCGCTGAGGAACCGGTCCTGGACGAACTTGAACAGCCGCACCTTGTCGTGCGCGCTCATCGTCGTGCCGTGGAACATCTCCAGCAGCCTGGTGCCGATCCCGGGAACCTCGAAGTCCTTCACGCTCGGCGACAGCACCGCCGAACGGCCGCACATCTCCACGATCTTCTCCGACAGCCGGCTGACGTTCTCCAGGTAGTGCGCGCGGCCGAAGTCGTAGAAGATGTTGTTCGGCTTGCACAGCCCCCTGGGCGTCACGAACGCGGTCGACTCCGAGGCGATCGTGAAGGCGCGCAGCGTCTCGTGGAAGCGGACGAGGTCGGCGATGTCGGATCCCACGACCGGGTGCTGAAGCGTTCCCGTCGTCTGCGCGATCAGGACCGCCAGTCCGGTCATGAGTTCCGCGTTGACGATCATGTGGTGCAGGGTGTCGGCGTGCTCGAAGTCGAACGTGCGCTGCGCGTACAGCCTGGAGTGATCGACGTTGCCCAGGTGGTAGACGTGCTCCCACGGGATGAGGACGTCGTCGAAGTACGCCATGGAGTCGAGCTCGTCGCCGAGGCTGGACAAAGGCCGCTCGAAGTCGGCCTCGGCGGAGGCGGCGTTGGAACGGCGACACACGTGCGTGACCTTGGGGTGGTTCACCGGGACGCTCGCCCAGATGATGTGCTCCGGTTCCGTCCCGGGCTTGACGATGTTGCCGAGCAGAATGGTGTCGGCGAATATGACCGCGGTGGAGACCCCCTTCCAGCCCTCGACCACGATGCCCTCGTCATTGCGCTCCTTGACGCGGAGCATCGGGTTGCGCGCGGCCGCCCCGGGGTCCGAGCGGTCCCGCTGCACGTCGTTGAGGAGGGGTACCGTCCAGAGGTCCGCGTCGCGGTTGGCCTCGAAGTCGGTGACGATGTTGCGGGCGAGGTCGACGTGCGCGGGCGTGTCCTTGGACAGCTCGGCCCAAGGGGCGGTGTCGTCCACGAGGGCGTACCAGTTGCCGTTGTTGCTCTGAGGGAGGCGGCCGAACGCGCCGCCGGCGAAGCTGCGGATCACCTGGTTGGCGTAGTCGCGCCGTCGCTCGAGGTCGCGCTGGTCTCGCGGATACAGCCAGCCGATCGGACGCCGCGTGCCGTCCTCGTCGACGAAGGTCAGGGAGTCCTGGTTCGCGGGCTCGTGATGCAGGTCGTAGAAGTGAGCGGCCTGCTCGACGTAGCCACGGGTCAGAGGATGCTTTGTCACGTCCTCGATGCGCTCGCCGTCGATGATGACGTTACGTCCGTCACGCAGAGATTCCAGGTACTCGGAACCGGTCCTCATGTCATGCCTCCAGTTGTCCAGGAACGCGGCTCATCGTCACGGTCGAGGTGTTAACCGGCTGCGAAGAGGGTGTTAGCTTGCTGTTCGATCTCGCTTCCGCATGAGGGTTCGTCAGCTTGCTGACGGGCGCCTTCTGCTCGTCGGGAGCGGAGATTCCTGCCTGTGGGCAGGTTGATGGCCCTGCTGTCGCGTCGGGTGAGCGCCGGGTTTCAGGGCTGCGGTCAGGGTGAGGCTGCTCGTAGGGGCGGGAAGCAGCTGGTCAGCCGGGGTTGTGGAAGCGCCGCGGGGTGTGTCGGGCAACTGCTGATCATTGTTGTCCAGGCCGGTTCTTCGCGAGGCGGGGGGTGCGACGCCGGCCGGTGGTGACGAGTCGGGGGTCGGTGGAGAACGGGCCCTGTCTCAGACGCTCGGGTTTCGCGAACTGGGCGAGGCCGGTCAGGTACAGCAGTGGCATCCGGGCACTTGCGCCACACGCCGCAGTCGCGCCCGTCTACGCGAGCCCCTACCGGCGCAGTTGGGTGACAAGTCGGCGAATCTCGTCGGACGGTGCGACGCCGAGCTCTCTCATCCGTGCGATGTAGCGCTGATAGAGCGCCAGCACCGCGTCATCGCTGCCGCTGGCATGCTCAAGCCGGATGGCGAGCTGCCAGGCCTGCTCGCGGTAGGGATCGTCGCGGAGCACGCAGTCGACCAGCCCCTTCGCTTCACGTAGCTGGTTCAGCCGATACGCCACCTTGGCCGCGTCGACTCTGGCCGACACGAATATCTCGGTCAGAGCCACGCGACGCTCCGCGATCCATCTGCCCTCCACCGCTGCCAGGAAAGGGCCTCTGTCCGTACTGCCGAGGGCGTGCAAGAGCGTCTGGAGCCGAACCGCTCCGTCCTGCCGTCCGGCTTGCGTGACAATGTCAACAGCTCGTTGGGCCGAGCCCATCGCCAGCTCCGGGCCGACCAGACTGAAGACATCCCCGTCCTGGGACGGCCCCAGGTCCGCGGGGAGCGCCTGGCGAAGCCGGAAGAGGGCTTGGCGCAGGTAGCTTCGGCTGGCGGCGTCGTTGCGGCCGCCGAAGAGCGCGCCGAGAAGCTCATCGCGTGTAGCCCTCCGGTCAGGGCTTCCTAGCAGATAGCTGAGCAGCTCCACACTCTTCGTCAGTCGAGGCTGGACGACATTCCCGTCGACGGTGAGGGTCGGCTCTCCGAACTCCTCGAGGACGAGACGTGGGGCGCTCGCGTTCACGCGCACGGGGTGCCGGCCCGAGAGCACGGCCAGGACTTCGTGACAGTGCGACATGCGACTGGACTTGGTGTCCGCCGCCCTGGACGCGACCGATGGCATGTCCGCCAACGCTGTCAGCAGCAAGTGCTGGGTCCTGTGGGTCGAGGCAGAGACGAAGGCCAGCTCTGCCGTGGCGTCGGACTCATCCTCGAGGCCGAGCCGCCATTGCGCCTCAGCCAAATACACCGCAGCCGTCGGGAGATCGAGCTGGCGGTCTCCTCGCTGCATACTCAGCAAGCATGCCGAGAGGTGTTCCTGCGCCTCAGCGTCCCTGCTTTGCAACAGCAGGGAAAGGCCTGTCCACAGCTGCCACGTCTCGCGCGTCAGGGCGTAGTCCGAGGCGCCGTTGGCGGCGGCCGCCGCCAGCACGCGGTCGGCGCGTTGCCGGTTGCCTTCGAGGCGCAGCCACAGTTTGGCTTCGGCGAGAAGGCTCATGTTGTGGAACACCTTGGAACCTGTTGACGCGATGAGGTCTCGCCCGCGCTTGAGCAAGGACCAGGCTTCTTCTCCGCGGCCGAGGTCCAGCATGAGATCGACCGCGTCGACGGCATGCAGCCAGACCGGCTGCGACGAACTGTGACGAGGCTCGTACATGGCCATCGCGGCGTCCAGACGTCCCGTGGCGCGCAATGCGGCAACGACCCAGGGGCCCCCGAGGACAGTGCGCCACGGGTCGAATGTGCCTGGGTCGTCGAGTCCGTCAAGGCGACCGCGGATGAAGGCCAGGCGCATCAGCAGACCGTCGACCGGGCCGGAGGGTGTCGATGAGTGTTCGGGGAAGGGCGGCGGTTCCTCGCCGGTTGCGCCCGCGATCAATGTGTCGGCGATGCGCCGGTTCCGGCCGGGCGGCAGTTGGTCGCCGATGGTTCGGGCCTCGTCGATACGTCCGGAGTGCCAAAGGCACCAACAGGCCAGGACGCGGGCTTCCTCGGAGTCGGGGGCACCTGGCTCCGGCAGCCAGTCGTAGCCGTGCCGATCGATGAACTCAACTCCGCGGCCCCATTGCTCCAGTGCGAAGGCAACGCGCAGGACGACGGATCCGATCTCCGGAGTCGGGGTCCGGACCGAGGCACCCAGTGCGTCGAGCCAGCGCGCCGCCGGGGCGAAGTCCATGCGCGCCACCAGGTTCGGGAGGGCGGCTGCGGCCAACCGCCCGGCCGCCTCCACATCGCCGAGCCGGAGCAGTTCGTCGACGGCTTCCTCGCGCGCGCCGTTGGCGATCAGTACTTCTGCGTATCTGCGACGCACCTTCCTGACGGTCTCGGCGTCCTCCCGTTCGAGGGTCACCTGGAGGAAGTCGCGGAATATGGGGTGGGGTGCCATGCGCGAACCATCGGCGGACCACGTCACCGGAAGATATCGGCCCCGGAGGCCGGCCATGATGTGCGCCGCGTTCTCCTGGCCCAGTGCGCGAGCTCCGCTGACCGATATGTCGTCCAACGGGCTGGTATGGAGCAGGAATGTCCGCTCGGCCAGGGAGAGGGAGTTGAATATGTTCGCGGCGACGTAGGAGTGCAGTGAGCCAGGATCCATCTCGCGAGAGCGGGCGTGGCGCCACCCCTTGAACAGGACGCCGGTCACCCATCCCGCCGTCGCGGCTACCGCTTGCGCGGGGTCGACGTTGAGGTCGCCGACCGTTCGAAGTGCCGCGCTCGCCTCCTGGACGTCGAAGGCGAGGTCGGTCTCGACCAGCTCGCCGACCCGGTCGCGCTCGCTGGTCGAGACCAGGTCGAGCTGCACGTCGACGCGCGAGATCAGGACGAGGTTCGCGTCGGACGGCAGGTAGCGGGCGAAGGAGGACAGTACGGCGGTGCAGCTTTCGTCGGAAGCGATGCGTTCCACGTTGTCGCAGACCACGATGAGCCGACTGCCCTGCAGGCTTTCGGCGAGCAGTCCAGCGGCTTCACCGATCTGAAGGCTGCTGCTCAGAGCATCCGAGGCGACAGCCGCCGCACTGGGGACCATGTTCTCGACAGCCGCCTCGATGTAGACGAGCAGACGCCCAGCCGCCTGCTCGGTGCCGTCGAGCGACACCCAGGCAACAGGCCTGTCGAGGTCGCGAAGCGCCTGAACCACCGCGGTCGTCTTGCCGGCACCGGCGGTCGCAAGGACTTTCACCACCGTGTGGTGGTCGAGGAGTTCGTGTATGCGTCGGCTGAGCCTCTGGCGGCGGACCACCTTTTTCGCAGGCTCAGGGATTACGAGTTTCCGTCTGATGATGGTGCGGTGGTGATGACCTGGCGTCCTTGGCCCACTTGATGGACCGGGCTGGGATTCAGTCATCGGAGCGATTTCGAGAAGGCATGCAGGGGCAAGCTCCCCTCCTGGCATTCCAGGGCATGCATTTCGACATCGCCGAACCTCCGCGCATGTTATTGCTTCTGGTGGAGTCTACGTGAACAGCCCCGGGTTCGGTAGGGACTCAGGCGTGCCCTGAGTTTTGTGGAGTCGGGATAGCTGATTTCGCGCTGCGGGTACCGCGAAGTTCGTACTCCGCCGGACTGAGCCTGCCCAGGACGGGTGTTCGCGCCCGCGATTGTGGAGGATTTCCAGGTACGCGAAGAGTGCGGTGGACAGCTCCGGACGGGTCCGCCATTGATTCTGCGCTGAGCAGTTCGACCTGGAATCGTTTACAGAAGGGGGCTCCATCGTTGCATTGTCGACGCGGTTTCCGATGAACCCATGGAGGGCGGCGGGCCGGTGGCCCAGGTGCATTCGGTGAAGGCGCGGAAGCCGAACCGCACCCCATTGCCCGTGCGTTGGTGAGCGGCGCCGCGGTGGGCGGGGCTGCGATCGACCGGCCCACCACCCGTCGGGAGCCCGAGGACCTGTCGGCCACCCGCACCGGCGGTGTCCGAGAGGACACGAAAGCGGGTGCCGACCGCGATAGGGGAACACGGCCGGCACCCACGCCACATCAGCGCTGACCCGCCTCGCGCTGAAGCCTGATGAGAAGGGCCATGAAGTCCAGCTCACCCAGACCGGTCGAGATGCACGCCTGAAGCAGCTGCTGCACGACGCCGGTGACCGGCAGCGGAACGCCACCGGCCGCCGCCGATTCGAGGATCAGGTCCACGTCCTTGCGCATGAGCCGCGAGCTGAACGTAGACGTGTAGTCGTCCGCGAGGAGAGGCCCGATCTTGTATTTCACGAACGGTGACGCGACCGCCGAGGCACCGACGATCTCCAGAAGTTTGTCCCGTTGTACGTCGTGTGCCTCCGCCAACGCGATGCACTCGGCGAGGAGTTCGGCCGTCCCGGCGACCATGAGGTTGAGAGCCAGCTTGATGATTCGTGCGGCATCTCCGTCGCCGGCGTGGAACACATGGGGACCGATGTCGCGGAGCAGGCTTTCGACGGACGCGAAGACGGCATCCTCACCCGAGGCGATGATCGTGAGGTTCCCGGCGCGCACGACACCCGGGTTCCCGCTCACTGGAGCGCGTAGGTACTGGACGCCGCCGGCCGCGGCCGCGTCGGCCACGTCACGGGAGACCTCCGCGGAGACAGTGCTCATGTCGATGAGCGTCCGTCCCTTGCCGGACGCGGTGCGCGCGAGCCCTCCGTCGGGCGCGAGCGCGACATCGGCCAGGGCACGGGAGTCCGCGAGCATCGTGATGCAGACCTGTGACCGTTCCCATGCCTCGTGGGGGGCGTCCAGCTCGGACGCGCCCATGGCCACCAGGCCGTCAGCCTTGCCTTTCGACCGGTTCCAGACTCGGACCTCGTGGCCCGCGTTGATGAGTCGTTCGGCAATGGCGGATCCCATCTGGCCAAGGCCCAGCACGGATACGTCCACGTTCATCTCCTGGGGATAAGGTGCGCGCCGTGCGCAAAGGGGTGTTGATATCACCCAGGCCCGACACCGCACGGTGATGCTGCGGTACAGGCCTGGGCACGTGGGCGGGGTTCTGCTACACCGATGAAGCGAGCTGCCAGTCGTACTCCATCTGCGCATGGGAACGGGGATCGCAGAGGCTGCCGAATTTTCCGCCGAAGTACACGAGGGGGTCCGGGGTGACGGAGTAACCGCAGCTGACCACCTCGCCGATGAAGATCGTGTGGTCTCCGCCGGCGATCTCTTCGTTCACGTTGCAAGCGAAGTGAGCGACTGAGCCGTCGACTATGGGGAGGTCGTGGTCGGTTCGCAGACCGATGTTTGCGAATTTGTCCTCGCATCGGCTCGCGAACCGAAGCGCGTACTGTTCCTGGCCCTGCGCAAGGACGCTGACAGCGAAGACTCCGGAGTTGGAGATGGCGTCCCTCGTCGCAAGGGTGTTTCCGACGCATACCAGCAGCAGGAGGGGATCCAGTGAAACAGAAGCAACAGCACTGGCTGTCATTCCTGCCGGTCCGTTCGGAGTCTTGGTGGTCACGATCGTAACGCCGGTCGTGAAGCGCGCCATTGCTCCGCGAAATGCGGTACGCATTTCCTGCGGGGTCGATGCATCCATGATGCCTCCATTGCCTGTGACGAGATGGCTTGAGCGTTTCCTGTATCCAGCCGCTTGAGTGTGACTGACGACGTGTTTATCGAGGCGAAATCGGTCCGGACCTATCGGCGCAGCTGCACGACGAGCCGGCGAACCTCGTCGGACGGCGGCACGCCGAGCTCCCGCATCCGCGCGACGTACCGCTGGTAGAGCGCGAGTACGGTGTCGTCGCTGCCGCTGGCATGCGCCAGCCCGATGGCGAGCTGCCAGGCCTGCTCGCGGTACGGGTCTTCGCGAAGTACGTGGTCGACCAGTCCTTTTGCCTCGCGATAACGGTTCATTCGATACGCGAGCTTGGCTGCGGCGACGCGAGCCGACAAGAAGGTCTCCGCCAGGACCGCGCGACGCTCGACAACCCAATCCCCTGAAACCGTCGCGAGGTAGGGCCCCCTCTCGGCAATGCTGAGAGCGAGCGACAGCGTCCGGAGACGAATCTCTCCGTCCTGCCTTCCCGCCTGGGCGATGAGGTCGACTGCCCGTTGCGCCGAACCTATGGCCAACGAGGGGCCGACCAGTTGCACGACGTCGCCGTCATGCGTCGGTCCCAAGGCTTCGGGCAGCACCTCGCGAAGCCGGTAGAGCGCCTGCCGCAGATAGCTTCGGCCGGCGGCATCGTTGCGGCCACCGAAGAGCGCGCCGAGAAGCTCTTCGCGTGTGGCCCGGCGATCGGGGGTCCAGAGCAAGTAGCTGAGAAGCTCGACACTCTTCGTCAGCCGAAGCGGAGCCACGCTGTCGTCGACCGTGAGGGTCGGCTCGCCGAACTCCTCGAGCACCAGTCGGGGCGTACTCGCGTTCACGCGTACGGGATGTTGACCCGAGAGGACAGCGAGGACCTCGTGCCAGGGCGACATGCGACTCGACTTGGTGTCCGCGGCCCTGGCGGCGACTGACGGGACGTCCGCCAGGGCCGTCAGCAGCAGGTGCTTCGTTCGGTGCGTCGAGGCGGAATCCATCGCGAGATCGGCCATGGCGTCGGACTCATCCTCCAGACCGAGGCGCCACTGGGCCTCGGCCAGGTACACGGCAGCCGTCGGGAGATCGAGATGGCGGTCTCCCTGCTGCATGCTCCGGAGGCATTCCGAGAGCTGCTCGTATCCCTCGGTATCTCTGTTCTGCAGAAGCATCGACAGGCCCGACCACATCTGCCACGTCTCCCGGGTGAGGGCATAGTCCAAGGCTCCGTTGACAGTCGCCTCAGCCAGCACGCGGTCGGCACGCTGTGTGTCACCCCCGAGGCGCAGCCACAGCTTGGCTTCGACAAGCAGGCTCATGTTCCTGTACACCTTCGAGCCGGTCGACGCGATGAGCTCCCTTCCTCGCTTGATGGCCGCGCAGGCTTCCTCTCCGTGGCCGAGGTCGAGCATGAGATCGACGGCGTCGACGGCATGCAGCCAGACCGGCTGCGATGAACCACTGCGAGGTTCGAACATGGACATCGCGGCGTCGAGCCGCCCGGTGGCGCGCAGCGCGGCGACGACCCAGGGGCCGCCGAGTATGGTGCGCCACGGATCGAACGAACCCGGGTCGTCGAGTCCTTCAAGCCGGCCGCGCATGAAAGCAAGCCGCATCAGCAAGCCGTCGAGCGGACCGGACGGCATGGTCGAGTACTCGGGGAAAGAGGGCTGGTTCTCGCCAGTGGCCAGCGCGATCAGCGTCTGCGCGATGAGCCGGTTGCGGCCCGGTGGCAGCCGGTCGGCAACGGACTGCGCGTCCCTGATCCGCCCGGAGTGCCAAAGGCACCAACAGGCCAGGACGTGGGCCTCCTCGAAGTCGGGATCTCCGCGCTCCGGCAGCCAGTCGTAGCCATGGCGGTCGACGAGTTCCACCCCACGGTGAGATTGCTCGAGGGCGAACGCGACGCGCAGGATGACCGATCCGATCTTCGGGGTCAGGGTCCGGACCGACGCTCCCAGGGCATCGAGCCACCGTGCCGCGGGCGCGAAGTCCATCCGTGCGACGAGGCTGGGCAGTGCCACGGCAGCCGACCGCCCGGCCGCCTCCAGGTCACCGAGCCGGAGCAGTTCGTCGACGGCTTCCTCGTGCTCGCCGCGGGCGATCAGAATCTCGGCGTGCCGGCGACGAACCACGCGGAGCGTCCTGGCGTCCTCCCGTCCCAGAGCCTCTTGGAGGAAGTCGCGGAACACCGGGTGCGGCGTCATGCGTGAGCCGTCCGAGGACCACGTCACCGGAAGATGCCGGGCGCGGAGATCCACCATGACCTGCGCGGCGTTCTCCTGCCCCAGGGCCTGGGCCCCTTCAACCGATACCTCCTCCAACAGGCTCGTGTGAAGGAGGAACGTCCTCTCCATCAGGGAGAGCGAGTTGAAGACGTTCGCCGCGACATAGGACCGCAGCGAGTCGGGATCCAGCTCGCATGGCCGTGCGTGACGCCAGCCCTCGAACAGGACGCCGGTGACCCAGCCTCCTGTCGCCGCCACCGCCTGAGCCGGATTCACATCGACATGGCCGACAGATCGCAGTGCCGCGCCCGCTTCCTGAGCGTCGAAACCGAGATCGCTCTCGACCAGCTCACCCACCCGGTCACGTTCACTCGTCGAGCCCGGGTCGAGACGGACATCGACGCGCGAGATCAGTACGAGGTTCACGCCGGAGGGCAGGTAGCGGGCGAAGGACGACAGCACGACGAGGCACGTGTCGTCGGGGGCGATACGTTCCACGTTGTCGCACACGAGGATGAGCCGACTCCCCTGGAGGCTCTCAGCCAGCAGCCCGGCTGCCTCACCGATGTGAAGACTGCTGCTCAGGGCATCAGTCGCCACATCGGCTTCGCTGGGGACAGCGCTCTCGACCGCCGCCTCGAGATAGACGAGCAGGCGGCCCGCCGCCTGCTCCGTCCCGTCGAGAGACAGCCAGGCGACGGGTCTGTCGAGTTCACTGACGGCCAGGGCCACAGCCGTGGTCTTGCCGGCCCCGGCCGTCGCGAAGACGTTCACCACGGTGTGGCGGTCGAGCAGTCCTCTCAGCCGTTGACTGAGTCTGTCGCGGACGACGACGCCTTTGCCGGGCTCCGGCATTGCCAGTTTCCGTCTGATGATCGCGCGATGCTGGCGGCCTGGCGTCCTTGAGCCGCTTGGCCGATCGGAATCGGAGTCACCCATCGATCGTCGAGCCTCCGTGCTCCTCAGTGCTCGTCAGTGAACCTCAGTCGACCTCAGTGATCATCCGGGACCTTACGCCAGTCGTCCGGGAAGAAGAACCCGTCCGAAGTCGGAGGAATCGGCGACTGTACTTCGATCCAGCGCGCCGGCTCGTCCCGCTCGTTGACGAAACCGTGGGTGCCGTTGGTGCCCGCCCACACCAGGTCACCGGTCTGGATGACCTCGTCGTTGCCGTCGAGGGTCCCTCGCATCCCGCCGGAGGTGAAGTAGTAGATCTCCTCGAACGGGTGGTAGTGGACCTTGGCCGCCTTGCCCGGGCCGGACTTCGGTGCGATCTCGCACACGAAGACGGTGTGATGCTGTGCTCCCAGAAGCTGGTCGACCATCATCCTGAGGCTGATGTTCTTGACGTTGGGACCGTGGTAGCCAGGCATCGACAGCTGCGCGTACGGGGCCATGTCCGAGTCCTCGAAGTGCCCGACGAAGCGATGCCGCGGGTCCGTCTCGGACGGACGACCGAGATTCTCACCCGGAGTGGCCTTGGCGGCGATGCTGCTGCGGGCTCCGTCGAACGTCGGCGGCTTCGGTGCGCGTACCCCGAGCCAGGTCAGTCCCTCGTCTCCGGCGGAGAGCGAGTGGGCCACACCGACAGGCGCCACACCGTAGTCGCCCGAACCAAGCTCGTAGCGCAGCCCGGCGAAGGCGGCTTCGCCGGATCCGCCGGTGATGAACCACGACTCCTCGAACGGGCAGCGTGCCCAGCCCGTCGTCGCCCCGGGAGCCAGCTCGTACAGGCTCACTTCCAGGTGGTCGGCACCCTGCTCGTGTCCGACCAGGAGTGCCTGCCGAAGCCCCGGTACGCCCTCGACATCGAAGAATTTCCGGTCGGCCGCACGTGCAATGTAATAAGCCATGCCATTCTCTCCGTCTTCACGCGAAGGTGCCCGGGCCGGCGTCCCTCGCCCAGTTGTTGCTGATCCTCATCGAGCCTCTGCCCAGGGGCACCGGTGAGGGCGGGCGGTTCGTGGCGGCCGACAGCCGCCACGAACCGCCCTTGCACCTCGTCGGGTCAGCGGACCCGTGAGCCCTCGAGCCGCACGCCGTCCAGGCGTCGGGCGTACTCGGCCTGCTCGGTGTAAGCCGTCACCTCGGGGGCCTTGGGCTCGGGAAGCCCACAGACCTTCCGGGCGAGCTGCGTGATCGGCCCGGAGGGCGACAGCTCCGAGCGCGTCATCGTGCGCATCCGAGTGCCGAGCAGCGGAGTCCCGTTGAACTGCTCGAAGGTGCTGACCCGGTCACCGAAGTCGGAGAGGAACAGGTCACGGATGACGCGCGAGATGCGCAGGCGGTCGTACGGCTCCCCGACCGCACCTTCCTGCAGCGGTTCCAGCCAGGGGCGCAGCTCGGGGTTGTTCCACTGCTCCTCGGTGGGGAACAGGAGCGAGGCGCGGCCGGCAAGGTCGACCACCTCGTTCCTCATGTCCACGTACCTCTCCAGGTAGTAGGACCGGCCGAAGTCGAAGAGCAGGACATTCGGCTTGTAGAGCCCCGACGGCGAGATGAATCCCTCCGTCTCGGACGCGATCACGTGGGCTCGCATCGTCTGGTAGAACTCCACCAGACGCGCCACGCGCGCCTGCACCCCCGGAATCTTGTACGTACCGAGGTGCTCGGTCATCAGCATCGCGAGACCGACCATGAGCTCGGCCCGGACCATCTGCCGGATCAGCGCCTCGTAGTGCGTCCAGTCGAAGATGCGCTGCGGGTACAGCGAGGCGTGCTCGGGGCTACCGATGTGGAAGACGCAGTCCCACGGTATGAACACGTTGTCGAAGATGACGGTGCATTCGAGCTCGTCACCGGCCGAGGAGATCGGGTGGTTGGCGGAGTCCTCAGACCCCGTCGCCTCGCGCGAGGTGATCGTGATGCCCGGCGCGTTCACCGGAACAGCACCGTAGATGATCTGCTCGCTCTCGATACCCGGGCGGTAGAAGACGCCGATGTGCAGGTAGTCGGCGAACGGAGCACCGGTGACCACGGCCTTGACACCGTTGACCACGATGCCGTCGTCGCGAGTCTCCATGACACGCAACGCGGTCTTGGCCGCGTGCGTCCTGGACCGGTCGATCTGAGGGTCGATGAAGGCGAAGGCGCAGTTGAGGTCGCCCTCCTTCACCAGATTCAGGAACTTCCGGATGCCTACGGTCAGGTCACGCCCGCCCGTGCCCACGGACTGGTCGCTCCACGGCTGCGGGTCCTCTTCGTAGGTGACCAGGCCGTAGTTGTTCGCGCACGGGGTCCGCCCGATCGATCCGCCATCGAGCTCCCGGACCACGGACTCCAGATACTCACGCTTGCGCCGCAGCCCTGCGGCGTCCGCGTGCTTGAACCACATCATCGAACGACGCACTCCGTCGTCGTCGACGAAGGTCATCCCGTCCTGCATCTCGGGCTCGTGGTGCAGGTCGTAGAACTTCGCGAAGCTCTTGGCCGCTGCCCTGGTCTTCGGGTGTGTCGTGACGTCATCGATCCGATCACCTCCGACCCAGACAACGCGCCCGTCCCTGAGGGATTCCAAGTACTCGTCGCCAGTTCGCATCAAACGCCACCCTCTCCACTTCGCCAGGTACCATCGTGCATGGGCTGTTCTTGTCGGGTCGCCATCTGAATTCCACTCGACAGAACGTCAAAGGGAATTGCCGAACCCGTTTGCGAACCTGCCCTCAACGGATTAGAAGCCGGAAAATCAGTGCCACAATCGGCTGACGCTTCGTTGATTTCCTTGGAGTTTAGGCAGACGACGTTAACGGGCTGTTAATCGTGCCGATACGTCGCTGACCTCGGTCTTTCGCGACGCCTGTCGGAGTCTGCGCTGGGCCGTCACGGTCGTCGGGGCGATCACGGACTGGTCCGTGGCTCGGCCATCACGTCGTATGGACGCCTGGTTCCACGTCCTGGACGTGGAGGAGGCTCGTGCAGCGACACGGAGCGAGCCGGCGGACCGGTTCGTAGCAGCGGTGAAGCCCCTGTGACAGTGGTGGAGCGAAGAGGCCGGGCCGAGCGCTTCCGCCTGGAGCACGGGCACGTCCGCCGGTGCGCCGCCGCCGAGGTGGCGCACCCGACGCGCACGTCTTGGACGATCGCCGCGGCAAGAAGCATTGCATGGGCGTCGGATACGCACTCGATCAGGGTCGTGGTGCCCTGGCCGGCAGGCCGCCGCCGGCTCCGCCGCAGGTAGGAACGCGAGGTCGAACACTTTCTCGCCCTCGTCGGCGTGGCCGCAACGCGCATCGGCTGTCGAAGACTCACGGGCTGAGGCGTCGACTACCCGCTGAGCTGTTCCGCCGTCCGGCGATACTGTTCCGACCGGACTTCCGCCAGTTTCCACAGAGCAGGCAGACCGTCCTTACGCAGCCGGTCCTCCGCCTCCTGCTGGCAAGCCCGCTCGAAGGCGGCCAGGCTGTCGAAGGAGCCGATACGGACGGCGGACGGCCACGCTGCCGCCGCCCGCGAGGCGTAGTCCAGCGCCTGGGCTGACCCGAAGCTGCACTGCTTTGGCTTGGTCAGGCCCACCGTGCCGAACACCAGACGCGACCAGTCGTCAACGAAGGCACGGCCCGCGAGCCCTGTCGGGTACCTGGCACCCAGACACCAGCTCTCGCCAAACGCATGGCCAAGCAAGTCGTTGTCGAGTTCTAGGCCGTCAAGAAATGCCCTGATGTTCTCCACTCCCGCCATGATCGGGGTGTAGTGATCAAGCAGGCCAGATCGCTCGGTCAGCACCTGCACGGCTCCGCTCAGCCGAATGGCCGCGGCGCAACACAGTGCTTCTCCCACGGCGTCAAACGTCTCGTCCACGATCCCCCAGCTCCTTGCTCATCCCGACAAAGGGTGCCCCCAGGCACGATAACGGCAAGAGCACCGTAGGAGACGAAGTCCAAGGACGGTGCCGCTACGGCGGTGACGCTGGTGAGGCAGCAAGTTGAGGTGTCGGGTAGCGGGGCTGGGGCCGCGGCCCCATGGGGCTGCGTGAGCGTCAGAGGCGGTCGATCGCAGTGTGAAACGATCGCGCGGTGAGTGATGCAAGGCTGCCGGGCCGCGGAGGCCGTTGAGTCACACGTCCGGGCATTCTTCATGGGGCATGCCGTGGAGGTCGTCGACTACGACCTCGAGTCAGATCGGCGAGAGACAGTGCCCGATCTGCGAGTTCTCGTCGTGGAGCCCGGCCCGCGCAGCGACAGCTGGGCCTTTGTGACCGCCGGGTGCTGGGCCTCGATGGAGAAGCACGGTGTAGCGCGCACGCCTTCGGTCGGTTGCTGACAGCCCTGCGCCGCAGGGACGCCGATGCGCACAGGCAGGACGACCCTGGAAGTTTGGGTTGGAAGACCGGGTGCTGTTGGACGCCGCGTAGCGGCGGACCTACCTCGCCCTGCGGCAAGGACAGGGCACCAGCTGGGGCCGATGCTCGCGCTCCAGCCACGGAAGCGGTTTGTCGACGACGCCGTGCTCATCATGGACGCACCCTGCCCACCCCCGATCACGCCGTGGCCGAGCGGTCGAAGACAACTCATGTCGGCGCTGGGGCAGGTTGGTTGCCGGCGGTCTCGTGGAGCTGTGCCCGTGCTCCGCCACAGGCTCGAAGGCGGTAGCGTCCTCGGCATGCTGGACGGTCCTGATATTTCGGTGGCACTGCGAGGCGGGGTGCGCACTCGCACGCAAGCCTGGGACTTCGTGCGCTGGTTCGCCGACGCGTGGATGGGGCGCCCGCTGGAGTCGGCAGACGGCTACAGCGAGGGCGAGTTGGCGGCGATCGAAGCCGAGCTGGGCTTCGAACTCCCGGCTGCCCTGCGCGAGGGGTACGCACTGTTCGGGCGCCGGGAAGATCTGACCCAGCAGCAGGACCCCCTGGTCCCGGCGACAGGGCTCTACGTCACCGACGATCTGGGCGGCATCCTGGTCTTCCGGCATGAGAATCAGGACTGCGCCTTCTGGGCAATCCCCCTGGCCGAGATCGAACAGGACGATCCGCCAGTGGTGGTGGAGTCATGCGACGGCTGGATCCCGTTCCTTGATCGGATGTCCCTCGCATGGGTCGAACTCGTGCTGAGCGAGTCCCTCTTCGGAGCGGACGACCTCGGTCTCTACGATGCCTGCGAGCTGCCCGATTCGCTGCTGCCGAGCCTCCACGAGCGCTATGCCCGAGTGAACCTTCCCGACCATCCCATGTGGGCCGGCAAGGACGACTCGCCCGTGCGCTGGTACGCGGCACCTGGCAGGCTGGTACGCAGAGACGGGATCCAGGACCAGTCCTGGATCCATGCGCGCGGACACACGACTGCTGATCTCGAGATCGTGCGCAAGGATCCTCCCGGGCCCTGGGTCCGCTGAAGGTGACCCACCCGCCAAGCCACCGGACCAGCTCGTCACTCGGTTCGGTCCGGTGGAGCTCATCCGCTCACGCGTGAGGCCGGCCAGGCTTCTGCCTGACCGGCCTCAGTGCCCTACGGGGTTTCAGAGCTGGGCTGCCACAGGTGCGGGTGCCTCCGGCATGTCCATCTCGAAGTCCATGACACGGTGAAAGCGTGACAACGCATTCCACATGCTGATGCACATGACCAGCTCTACCAGCGCCGGTGCGTCGAACACCCGCTGCACGTCGTCGCGGAGACTCGTCGAGACGCCGGTGGGGTTGCTTTCCAGGGGCACCGTCGGAATGGCGACCGTCATCTCCTCAGCCAGCTGAAGAGCGAGCCGCTCCTGCTCGGTGAAGCCTTCGAGTTTGCCGTTCGCGACGGCCGCGAGCTCGTCGACCGTCACCCCTTTGGCCAGCGCGGACGTGCATCGGTGACTTGCGGTGTAGCGACAGTGGTTGAGGACGGCGACGCGTACGGCGACCAGATCCTTCACCCGAAGCTCCAAGGCGCCCGGGCCGTTGAGCTGCCCGAGGAACGGCAGGTACTTGGCGAGCAAGCCGGGGCTGTTGCCGATGCCCGCCCAGGTGTTCAGCACGTCGCCGTAGAGATTCACCCCTTGGGCGAGAGCGGGTTGGTCGACCGACGAGAACTGATCGGAGGTGAGTATAGGCACCAGTGACATGAGAGTTACCTTTCGACGGATCCGGTCTGGAAGCGGCTGGATCGGGGTGAAGGCGAGACAGACTCCTGGGGTCCGGTCGTCGTATCTGCGGGCTCGCCCTGACAACGTGGTGAGGCGCTGGATTTCCGCGAGCCGATCGCGATCCCCATCGTCGCGTTGAACCACGGCACGAGGAACGTCAGGGCGATGCGCATCGCGAGTACCCACGTGAACGGGCCGTCCCGGACCTGCGAATACAGGTTGACCATGAACAGGGTCGACCCGACTATCAGGGCGGCCGTGGTGGTCTGCGCCATGGACCTGCCTCGTACGGCGCCTCGTAGCGCCACGCTCCATGTGTCAGGGGGAGTCTTCGCTTGAGAGTCTTGCTCGGGCAGGCTCATGTGTCCTTCACCGCTCTGGACGTCGCGTCACGATCCGCACGGGTTCTCGCCGAGGACGATGGACTCCCGCATTCACGGAGCCGTGACCGCAGGGTCGGCCGACCGGTGGTCAATCAGAGGCCGGCAGAGCTGTTTCGGTGACTGGACCCGGTGCCGGCGGCCGTGTTCAGATGCGACTGGGAGTCGCGCTCGGTCGACAGTGGTCCCGAGACGGTGAAGTAGCGCTGGCCGGCGACGAGAAGCTCCTCTGCCGGGAACTTGGTGATCACCTCGCATCCGTCCGCGGTCACCACGAGCTCCTCCTCGATCCGGGCCGCGCCCCAGCCGTCCTTGGACGGCCAGTAGGTCTCCAGCGCGAACACCATGCCCTCTTCGAGCACCTCGGGGTGCTCGAGGGAGACCAGTCTGGAGAAGACCGGCTTCTCCCAGATCGACAGCCCGACCCCATGGCCGTACTGAAGCGCGAAGGCGGCTTCCTCGTCGTGGAACCCGAATTCCTGGGCCGTCGGCCACACTGACACGATGTCGGCCGTCGTGGCTCCGGGCCGGACGAGGCTGATCGCTTCGTCCATGTACTCGCGGCAGCGCGTGTAGGCGTCGCGTTGGGCGGAGGAGGCGCTGCCGACGGCGAACGTGCGGTAGTAGCAGGTGCGATAGCCGTTGTAGCTGTGCAGAATGTCGAAGAACGCCGGATCCCCGGGTCGCACGATGCGGTCCGAGAAGACGTGGGGGTGTGGTGCACACCGCTCCCCGGAGATCGCGTTGACACCTTCGACGAATTCCGAGCCGAGGTCGTAGAGGGTTTTGGCCACCACACCCACGCACTCGTTCTCGCGCACGCCCGGCCGGAGAAACTCGTAGAGGTTCTCGTAGGCGGCGTCGACCATCGAGCATGCGTGGGTGAGCAGTTGGATCTCGTCGCGTGTCTTGATGCGTCGGGCTTCCAGGAACACCTGCTGGCCGTCGACGACGGTGATGCCGGCGTTCTGCAGGGCCATCAGGACGGGGAGCTCGATGACGTCGACGCCGAGCGGTTCGTCCTGAAGCCCGTACAGCTCGAGCTCGTGCTTGATCTTCCGGGCGACGGAGTCGGCCATCCCGACCAGAGGGTTGATGGCGCCGCGCAACGTCGAGATGCCGGCGCGAGCGCCGCTCGGGTTGCGGGCGTCGGCCCCGTGATGGGCTCCGTGCGGATCGGCGTCCGTGTGGGCCTTCGAGTAGTCCAACCACGGGTTGTACAGCTGGTGGTGCTTGGCGGCTGAACCGAAGTCCCAGACGATCGGCTGACCTCCCCTGACCAGCAGGGAGAACCGGATCATCTTGTCGATTCCCCAGGTGCCGATATGGGTTGCGGTCATGTAGCGGATGTTGGAGAAGTCGAAGGCCAGGACCGCGCCGACGTCGGACCGCTCCAACGACTCGCGGAGACGGGCCAGCCGTTCGTCGCGGAGCCTGTTCATGTCGATGCGGTTTTCCCAGTCGACCGCGTTCGGTCCAAACGTCGGAATCGCCATCACAAGTCCTTTGCCAAGCGCACAGTCGCGGGTGTGGGAGACGCACGTGCACCGCCTGCATGCGGCCTGATGCACGCTGTTCAGTAATACTTAACATCCGCTGGGCGAGCGACGTCAACCTCCGCTGAGCAGCCGGGTCTTCAGGAGCGGCTTCCTCCTGGCCCGGTGTCAGTGGGGTGACAGGAGGGGATGGAGCCCTCGGTTCCCGGCGCGCCGCAGCCCGCCACCACATGCCACAGGCCCTTCGCCGGCTCCTGGCTCTCGTTCACGTACAGGTGGGGAACCGCGGAGTCGAAGCTGATGGACGAGCCGGGTTCGAGGCTGTACGTCTCAAAGCCGAGGCGGACGGTCAGGCGTCCCGACATCAGGAAGCCGTACTCCCGTCCGTGGTGACTCATCAACCCTTTGTTCGTGGAGGAGCTGCTGCCCGGCGGGTAGGTCACGAGCAGTGCGTTGACCAGCGGGTCAGGGCTGGGTGTGAGCCGCTCCCAGGTGACGCCGCTGTCCATCACGAGCACGGCTCGTTGGTCGGGCGCCACAAGGGGGGACATGGGGGGCGTTGAGGGGCCGGGACTGTGCTCCACCCCCGGCCGGGCGAGGAGCTGATCGAACGAGATCGAGAGTTCCGACACCAGGGAGTAGAGGGTGGCGACCGAGGGTTCGGAGTGCCCGTTCTCGATCTGGGACAACATGCTCGGTGAGATGCCGACGCGGCGACTCAACTCACGAACGCTGAGCTTGGCCGCCGTGCGAGCGGCGCGCAGGCGAGCGCGTGCTTCGGGTTCCACGGGTGCGTTCCCTCCTCGATTCCGGCAGGCGGGCCACGCGCAGTCGTTGACCGTCGCCGGACGTTACCCAGGACTGATGTGCAGTAATAGTAAACGGCTCGGGGAGGTGCGAGATGCCTGCGGGCATCCGGGAGTGGCCACCGAGGGCAGGGCCGGCAGCCTGCCTTCACGTGCGTCAACCCGGGGCCCTTCCGGTACGGCGGCCCGGATCAGGTGAAGTCCAACACGACGGCGGTGATGCCGGCGGGATCCGCATCGCGCTCTGCCCCGCCGACTTCGAGGCCGAGAACGCACCGGCGCATGCGGTGGGATCCGCGGAACCCGAGCACCGCAGGGGACAGGGGAACGTCGGCTCGGTCTATGGGGCCCGCTTCACGAACGCCACCTCGACTTGGGTACCGGTTCCCGCGGCGACCATCACCTCGACCGTGCGGTCCTGGCACACGCGAAGCGCGTGAGGGTGACTGTCGACGTAGCCGAGATACAACCCTGGTGCGGGGAGGGCGTATTCCTGCGAGATCAGCAATCGTCCCTCATCGCTCACGACTGCCGAAAGGGTCAGGGGGGCTCCCAGCAGGTCAGCGGCCAATTCGACGTCGCCGTCGAAGATCAGCCTGCGGATGCGCGTCGATGAGATCGGCTCATGGGCAGGGCCCCACGTGACGAGCGGGACAACCCGGGTGCTCAGCTCAGGGTGCTGTTCGAAAGTGGTCGTCGTCCCGGCGCCCAGAGCGCCGAATCGAAAACCCTGGCCGACACTGACGAACCCCGCGCCGAGCTGGTCGACCACGACATCTTCGATGAAGTCCGCGGCGGAGACTCGCGACCAGGCGTGGTCGAACGGGACGATGGCCACGCGCCTGACCCCCAGGCCGCACAGCTTCAGAAGCTTCCGTCGGCGATCGCTCAGCAGGCTCGGCACCTGATGCGGCTTGAGCACCTGCATGGGGTGAGGGTCAAATGTGAGCACTGTGTCGCACCCGTGGAGGACCTGGCGGTGGCCGAGGTGAACGCCGTCGAAGGTCCCGATCGCAACTGTGGCGCGCGAGCGCGCTCCACGAGTGCGGCGACCAACGGCGCCCCCCATCCCGTGGGGTACCGCGAGGCTGATGACCTCCATCACCCCTCCCTCCTTCGACGTCCGTGCATGCTGGGCGCAGTGTCCGCCTGGCACCGTTATCCGTTCGGAAGGTGCGAGAGGGCTCCACAGCCCGCTCGTGAACCTTGCGTTAACCGCGCTTGCAGGGGCTCGACGCTTCGGATCCACTCTGCGCAGTAAGGAATGACCCGCTGACTGGAGGAGCCGAACATGGCTGCAGGTTGGAACTTGGAAGGCCGTACGGCTTTCGTGACCGGTGGTAGTCGAGGCCTGGGCTTCGCCATTGCGCAGGCGCTGCTCGAGCGTGGCGCCAAGGTGGCGATCGCGGCCCGGGACGAAGCCGCCGTCAAGGCTGCGGCCGGTCGCCTCACCGCTGGAGCCGGCGCCGAGGACGTGCTCCCCGTCGTCATGGACGTCACCGACACGGATTCCGTCAGCAGGGTGCTGGCGGAGGTGCACGCGTGGCAGGGCAGCCTCGACATCCTGGTGAACAACGCAGGGCCGCAGCTCGCGCCGTCCACCCTGGACAAGGTCGACGACACGGTCGTCGCGGCGGCCTTCGACACGAAGCTGCTCGGGTTCCTTCGTGTCTCGCAGGCCGCTCTGCCGTTCCTCAGCCAGACCGGCAGCGGCACCATCGTCAATGTCGTCGGCGCCACCGCACACGCGGTGATTCCCAACACCGGTCCCACGGCCATCGTGAACGCGGGCGTGGTCGCGCTCACGAGCTACCTGGCGAGTGAGGCGGCCACCAGCAACATCCGGGTCAACGCGATCTCCCCCGGAATGACGAAGACCGAGGGCTGGCTCACCAAGACCGAGGGTATGGGCAAGGCGCAGGGCAAGAGCGCCGAAGAGGTTCGGGCGGGCATGGCCAAGGGCCTCGGCATTCGCCTCGACCGCTGGGCCGAGCCCGCCGAGATCGGCGCCGCGGCGGCGTTCCTGGCGTCCGACGACGCCTCCTACGTGACCGGGCAGGTGCTGCGCGTCGACGGCGGACTGTCGAAGTACGTCGCCTGATCCCAGGCACCAGGGCAAGCGCCATCCAAGGACCGCACTCACCTTGGATGGCGCTCCTGGTTTGCATACCTGAGAATCCGCGGAGTGCTCTGCAACATCGACAGCCGGGAGTTATCGGAATGTTGATCGGAATCGTGAGCGAAGCCCGCCGCGGAGAGACGCGCGTTGCCGCAACTCCCGCCACGGTGGTGCAGTTGGTGAAGCTCGGGTACGAAGTCGTCGTGGATCCGGGTGCTGGTGAGTCGTCGAGCTTCCCCGACGCGGCGTACACCGAGGCGGGTGCGAGGATCGGTGACCCGCTGGCAGCGGACGTCGTGCTCGGGGTGAACGCCCTGTCGCCGGAACAGTTGGACGGATTGAAGCCGGGTGCGACGGTCGTCGGCATCATGAGCCCGGCGTCGAACCCCGCGCTGGTCGAGGACCTGGCGAACCGCCCGGTCACGGCGCTGGCGATGGACGCGGTGCCGCGTATCTCGCGGGCACAGTCGTTGGACGTCCTGTCGTCGATGGCGAACATCGCGGGCTACCGGGCGGTCGTGGAGGCGGCTCATGCCTTCGGCCGGTTCTTCACCGGTCAGGTGACGGCCGCGGGCAAGGTGCCGCCGGCCAAGGTCCTCGTCTGCGGTGCGGGGGTGGCGGGTCTGGCCGCGATCGGTGCGGCGGGGAGTCTGGGTGCCATCGTGTACGCCACCGACCCGCGGCCGGAAGTCGCCGACCAGGTCCGGTCGCTGGGCGGTGAGTACCTCTCGGTCGAGCCCGAGAACGCCGACGAGGTGGAGGTGTCGGCGACGGGCTATGCCAAGGAGATGTCGCAGGACTACAACACCCGCGCGGCCCAGCTGTATGCCGACCGGATCGCCGAGATGGACATCGTGATCACGACGGCACAGATCCCGGGCCGGCCGGCCCCGACGCTGATCACCGCGGAGATGGTGGCGTCGATGAGATCCGGCAGCGTGATCGTGGACATGGCCGCCGCGAGCGGCGGCAACGTCGAAGGCATGGTCAGGGACGAGGTGGTGGTCACGGCGGGCGGTGTGACGATCATCGGCTACACCGACCTGCCTGGCCGGCTGCCCGCGCAGGCTTCTCAGCTGTACGGCACCAACCTGGTCAACCTGATCAAGCTGATGACCCCCGGCAAGGACGGCCGGTTGGTGCTGGACTTCGACGACGTGGTGCAGCGGTCGATGACCGTGGTCCGCGACGGCGAGTCGACCTGGCCGCCACCGCCGGTCCAGGTGTCCGCCGCCCCGGCAGCCGCGCCAGCCTCTCGGGTGAAGCCGGTCGCCTCCCCTGCCGTGCAGCCGGTGTCGACCCAGCGGCGGTACACAGCGGTCGGAGCAGGCGCCACGCTGTTGTTCCTTCTGACGGCCCTGTCCCCGTCGGCGCTGCTGGGACACCTGACGGTGTTCGCGCTGGCGATCGTGATCGGTTACTACGTGATCGGGCAGGTGCACCACGCCCTGCACACCCCTCTGATGAGCGTGACCAACGCGATCTCAGGAATCATCGTGGTCGGCGCCCTGCTGCAGATCGGCCACGGCGAGACCCCGAACGGTGATGTCGTCACGGTGCTGTCGACGATCGCGATTCTGTTGGCCTCGGTCAACATCTTCGGTGGCTTCGCGGTGACCCGCCGCATGCTCTCCATGTTCTCGAGAAGCTGAAGGGCCCTGTCATGTCTGATCTGATGACCGTCGAGACCGCGGCAGCCGCCGCCTACATCGTCGCGGCCCTGCTCTTCATCCTGGCACTGGCCGGACTGTCCCATCACGAGACCGCCAAGTCCGGCAAGACCTACGGCATCGGCGGCATGGCGGTGGCCCTGGCCGCGACGATCTCGCTGGCGGTCCACCGTGACATCTCCGGAGTCGGTCTGGCGTTGATGATCGGTGCCGTGGCGGTCGGTGCCGCCATAGGACTGTGGCGGGCCCGGGTCGTGGAGATGACCGGGATGCCCGAACTGATCGCCTTGCTGCACTCCTTCGTGGGTCTGGCCGCGGTGCTGGTCGGCTGGAACGGCTACCTGCACGTCGAGGCCACCCTGGACGGCCCGGCCAGTGCCGAGGCCAAGTTGCTGGAGGCTCAGGAACTGCTCGGGATCCACTCCGCCGAGGTGTTCATCGGCGTGTTCATCGGCGCGGTCACCTTCACCGGCTCCGTCGTGGCGTTCCTCAAGCTCTCCGCACGGATCAAGTCGTCCCCGCTGATGCTGCCCGGCAAGAACTACCTCAACCTCGGTGCCCTGGCCGCGTTCGTGGTGCTGACCACATGGTTCGTGATCGACCCGGGGCTGTGGCTGCTGGTCGCGGTCACGATCGTCGCGCTGGCTCTGGGCTGGCACCTCGTTGCCTCGATCGGCGGCGGTGACATGCCGGTCGTGGTCTCGATGCTCAACTCCTACTCCGGCTGGGCAGCCGCGGCGTCAGGATTCCTGCTGGAGAACGACCTGCTGATCATCACAGGCGCCCTGGTCGGCTCCTCGGGTGCCTACCTGTCCTCCGTCATGTGCAAGGCGATGAACCGGTCCTTCCTCTCCGTGATCGCCGGCGGGTTCGGCATCGAGGCCGGCCCGGCCGACGACAAGGACTACGGCGAGCACCGCGAGATCACCGCCGAGGGAGTCGCCGAACTCCTCGGGTCGGCCGACTCGGTGATCATCACCCCCGGCTACGGCATGGCCGTGGCCCAGGCCCAGTACGGCGTCGCCGAGCTGACCCGCAAACTCAGGGACCGAGACATCGACGTGCGCTTCGGCATCCACCCGGTCGCGGGCCGGCTGCCGGGCCACATGAACGTCCTGCTCGCCGAGGCGAAGGTCCCCTACGACATCGTGCTGGAGATGGACGAGATCAACGACGACTTCGACGCCACCACCGTCGTCCTCGTCATAGGCGCCAACGACACCGTCAATCCCGCGGCCGCCGAGGACCCGGACTCGCCCATCGCCGGCATGCCCGTCCTCCAGGTCTGGAACGCCGAGAACGTCGTCGTCTTCAAACGCTCCATGGCCTCCGGATACGCCGGCGTCCAGAACCCGCTCTTCTACCGCGAGAACTCCGCCATGCTCTTCGGCGACGCCAAGGACCGCGTCCAAGACATTCTCCGAGTCCTCTGATACCTCGGCGAGCACGCAGGAGTGACGTAGCGCGGCGCGGCAAGGCCGACATGCCAGGAACCGGACGCGCCGATTTCGACAACAGTCAACGAATGGAGAGGACTCCGATGATGCACAGTGCGGACAGCGACTGGAGCGGCGGTGTGGAGCAGGAAACGGTCGGCGCCATCAGCGTCTTGACCATACGGAACGGCGAGCGGAACCTGCTGAACCCAGGCATCCTCACCGACCTCCGCACCCGGCTCCAGGAGTGTGACGACAACCCGGACATCCGCGCTGTCCTGCTCACCGGCGCGGGTGACACCTTCTGCGGCGGTCTCGACATCGCTCCCATCAAAGCGGGTGCGGACCCCGCTCTGTTCGGCAAGGCGTTGGTGGAGACCCTTCGGATCTTCCCCCGCCTGGGTGTGTCCGTCGCGGCCGCCGTCAACGGCGACGCGCTCGCCGGGGGCGCCTCGTTCGTCGCGGCCTGCGACTTCGCCGTCGCGGTGGACACTGCCCGCATCGGCACGATCGAGGTCAGCGCCGGGATGTGGCCGATGATCGCGCAAGTGCCCATCATCCATCGGATCGGGCCGCGGCTGGCGATGGAGAACATAGGGTCCGGCGAGCCGTTCACCGCCGACAGGGCCCGCGAGGTCGGTCTCGTGCAGGCCGTGGTCGAGGCCGGCCGAGCAGCTGAGGTCGCCCAGGAGTGGCTCGGCAAGGCACTGAGGGCGGCCGGCGCGGGTGCCATCGGCCGCCGCTCCCTCTACGAGTTCGCAGCGATGTCGTACGACGACGCGTTCGACGCGTCGCTATCTCGTTTCGTCGAGCTCTTCGCCCGCTGACCTCGTCGGAGTGCCGCCGGGGATGACATGTGCCGATCTTCGGGGTACGGCTGACGTCCGCGACCTGGTCGTGCCGCCCATATCAACGGCGGATCTCCCCGGCCCTGGGACGAGGGTCTCAGGGCACCCTGGGGGGAGGGACGACGGCGGTTCCCGGGTGGCACCCTGGAGCGATGCGATCCGGAACCGACACCACCGAGAACGGCCTGCGGCATCTGCTCAATGAGCGGGATCCGCTCGGCGTCGCTGACGAGGTGCAGGACGAGTACGACTGCATGCTCGCCCCTCTCCTCGAGCGGCTGCGGCGTGGCGCCAACCAGGGGGAGATCGATGAGCTCCTGCGGTATGAGCTGGAGGACCACTACGGTCTTGCCCCTCTGCCGTCGGAGCCGAAAACGATGGCTGCCCGGCTGATGTCCTGGTGGACGGCTGCCGGCACGGCCGATGGCACCGGCTGCGTTTAGTCACTGAGCTGTTTCCAACCTCAGTTTGAGCAGGTCAGGTGCAGCGTGAGGACGGCTTGGACGAGGGTGGTGATGCGGGTTGTGGAGCATCGCACCTTGCGCAGGAGCCGCCAGGTTTTGAGAGTGGCCATGGCCTGCTCAACGAGCGCGCGGATCTTCGCGTGTGAGCGGTTGACGGCTTGCTGACCTGCGGACAGCGTCTCCCAGCGACCCCAGTAGGGCACCCGGATGGTGCCGTTGGCGCCCCGGTAGCCCTTGTCGGCCCAGCACTCCACGCCGGCTTCCTCCAGGGCGTCGATAATGCCGTGGGTTCGCGCGGCCTTGATGTCGTGGACCGCTCCGGGCAGCGTCGGCGAGACCCACAGCAGTCGGCCGAAGGGGTCTGCGATGACCTGCACGTTCATCCCGTGCTCCTTGTGTTTGCCGGAGCAGAACGGGCGGTCCGCGGCAATGCGGTCGATCGGCAGGAGCGTGCCGTCCAGGATCACGAACGCCTTCACCGAGGCGGTTCGCACCGCGTCGGCCGGACTGGCGGCAAGAGCGGCCAGGAGTTCGACAGCCTCGGTGACATAGCGGTAGGCCGCCGTGGTTCCGACGCCGAACCCTGCCGCGAGTTGGGCATACGTGTGCCCCACTCGCAGATGAGCGAGCGCGAGCAGAGCCTGGCGACCGGCGCTCAGGCGCCGCCAACGGGAGCCGATCGTAGGGCGGTGCCGCCGCAACCGCTGCGTGAGGAAGCGGAGGGCAGAGCTGGACACGTCGACGCCCGACGGGTGAGCAAGCACGTGAAGCCTCTGGTGGAGACGGTTCTCTTGGTCGAAAACCCATCTACCAGGGGATTCACCACGTTGTCAGCCCAACTGCCCGGCACGTTGGAAAGGGCCGCTGCGTCCAATTGGGATCGAGACGATCCCCTGGCTGTGTTCGGCGCCGTAGTTGCTGCCGAGGTAATCCGCTGGCTGGCTGTGGCCCCTGGGGTGGTACTGGAGCGCACCGGAGAGACGGAACGCTCGCGACGGCCGGCACGCATCCGGACACCTCCACGGCATCAACGTACGAGCACACAGGCTCCTGCCACGCCGACCGGACTCCCCGGCACACCCCCCTCGCGCCTCATGGCGCGTTCTTCGCACCCGATCGGCCACGCTCCCCGGGCCACGGCTCGGGCAAAGGGGTGTCGGAGCGGTCAGCCGACCCCGCCGCTACGGAGTTCGCCGCCTCCCACCTCAACCTCACCGCGCGCCCGGTCGGCGCGTCGGCGTATCGCGGCAAAGACTCCCGCCCAGACGGCGAGCACGCAGACCGCCAGGCCGGCGAAGACGACCGGGTTCACCCAGACCGGCACCAACTCGCTCCCCACACCCTGGTCCGTGACGCACTGCACGCTCACCGGCAGCGTCATGCGCGTCACCACGTGGTCGCCGTCGGCACCGGAAGCCGCACACATCTGGTCCGGGTCCAGGATGTAGAACCCCGACATCACGCCCCAGGCGTACGCGCCCACAGCCGCTGCGCCGGCCAGTTGCACGACCAGCGCACACGACATGGCGTCCGGTGACGTCCACCCGTCTGGTGGCTGACCGTGACGTGCGCGCCACACAAGCTGCACGGCCGTGCCCACGACCACCCATGGACACACGAGGGGCGAGAACGCCAGGATCAAGAAGAGAATGGCTTCCACGCCTTACCGGACATTGTCGTGGGACGCCTGGTTCCCTCTCAAGAGCGGTCAGTGAGCCAGGCGTTCCATGATCCAACGGGTGGCCGGCAGACCCGACCTGGCCGACAGGCCCTGCTGGTCCTGGCCCACCTGCGCTGCGGCGACACCTAGGCCCGCCTCGCGGCGGGATTCCGCGTCGGGATCGCCACGGTCTACCGCTACATACGCGAGGCCGTCGACCTCTTGGCCGCCCTCGCGCCCACGCTTGAGCAGGCCATGCAGACCGTACGGAAGAAGGCATACGTGATCCTCGACGGCACGCTCCTGCCGATCGACCGCATCGCCGCCGACCGGCCGTACTACTCGAGGAAGGAGAAGCATCACGGGATGAACGTGCAGGTCCTCGCCGATCCAGCCGGACGCCTGATCTGGGTGTCGGACGCGCTGCCGGGAGCCACGCACGACCTGACCGCAGCCCGGACCCACGGGATCCCCGTCGCTCTGGCAGCCGACGGCATCAAGCGCTGGGCGACCCATGCGTATCAGGGTGCAGGCTCCGCCATCCGCGTCCCGTTCCGGGGCAAGCACCTGCACGGCTGGCGCCGGCGTCACAATCGGGCCCACGTCAACATCCGCAGCCTGGGCGAACGCGCCATGGCGATCCTCAAGTCCTGGCGGCTTCTGCGGAAACTTCCGTTGGCAAGCGTCGGGAAGGACATCGGCGCGCCGACCGCCTTCTCTGGCGAGACAGGCGGTCGGCGCGTCGGCTTCGAGGCTCGGAGGTGGTGCGGGGAGATGGTTCCAGGCCGTGATGCCGGACCGCGCGCGAGGAGCCGACAGGGGTCAGCCGAGCCCATCGCGCCCGGTCCGAAGGGACCAGCGTTTCCCGTCAGTTCTTCCAGACCGTCTTGAGGTTGCAGAACTCCCGGATGCCTTCCGCGGCGAGCTCGCGGCCGATACCGGAGTCCTTCATGCCGCCGAAAGGCAGCTCGGGGTAGGAGACGCTCATCCCGTTGACGAAGACGGCACCTGCCTCGAGGCGGGTGATCAGGAACCGCTCCTCGTCCGGTTCAGTGGTCCACACCGACGAACTGAGGCCGAAGGTCGTGTCGTTGGCGAGCGCAGCGGCCTGCTCGATGTCGTCGACCCGGTGCACCACGGCCAGCGGACCGAAGGCCTCCTCCCGGTACACGCGCATCTGGGTGGTGACCTCCTCCAGCACCGCCGGCTCGAAGAACCATCCCGCGGTACCGACCGCCGACCCACCGCACCGCAGGACGGCGCCCTTCGCGACGGCGTCGTCGACCAGTTCGACGAGCTCGCGTCGACCGGACTCGGTGGCGATCGGCCCGATCTCGGTTTCCTCGTCGAGCGGGTCACCGACTGTCAGCGCCTTTGTGCCCGCGACGAAGGCCTCGACGAACTCCTCGTACACCTCCGTGTGGACGATGAACCGCTTGGCCGCGATGCAGGACTGGCCGTTGTTGAGCGTACGAGCGGTCACGGCCGTTCGGGCGGCCGCGCGAACATCGGCGGAGGGCAGCACGATGAACGGGTCGGACCCACCCAGCTCCAGCACGGCCTTCTTCACCTCTGAGCCCGCGACAGCTGCGATCGACCGCCCGGCCGGCTCGGAACCGGTCAGCGTCACGGCGGCGACGCGCCGGTCGCGGACGACCGCCTCGACGTCGGCTGAGCCGATGAGGAGCGTCTGGAACGACCCGACGGGGAAGCCCGCGCGTTCGAAGAGCGTGTCGAGGTACATCGCGGACTGCGGGACGTTCGAGGCGTGCTTGAGCAGGCCGACGTTGCCGGCCATCAGCGCAGGCGCGGCGAAGCGGATCACCTGCCACATCGGATAGTTCCACGGCATCACGGCAAGAACGACGCCCAGGGGCTCGTACGAGGTGTAGGCAGCCGAAGCTCTGACCGAGCTCGGGTCGGCGAGCGGCTGGTCGGCCAACAGGCTTTCGGCGTTGTCGGCGTAAAACCGCATCGCGTGCGCGCACTTGAGGACTTCTCCGCGGGCCTGCGTGATCGGCTTGCCCATCTCGGACGTGAGCCTTCGCGCCGTGTGGGCTGCCTCTGCCTCGACCAGGTCCGCGGCTGCGCGCATCCACCGGGCGCGCGTGTCGAAGTCGGTCGCCCGCAGTATCGCGGCCGCGGCCTCCGCCTGCGTCAGCCGCTGATCGACCTGTTCCTTCGTGAGTGAGGCGAACTCTTCGATGAGCTCACCGGTAGCGGGATTGACAGTAGCGATGGGCACGACGCTCTCCTCGCGGTGTAGGTCACTCCATGAGCTTAGATTGGATCCATTGTAAGGTTCATGGAACGGCTGTGCTAGGGAAAGAGGAGGTAGATGTCCTTCGTGGGCGTCTAGTTGGATACATTCTCGGCGGGTCATGCGAGAGCATGTCGCGACGCGATGAGAGGCTCGGCTCTCACGGGTGACGGCCGAAGCGGGCGTTCGTCCCGTCCGTACGCGCCGAGTTCGGCACGCGCACCGACGTCCCGGTCTTTGGGTGGGCGTCTCGGTCCCAGGGTGGGCGTGCAGCCCTGACGCGGAGACCGCTCAGTCGGCGACCCGGAAGATCAGGAAGGAGCTCGAGAAGGCCGACGCCGACGGGCACGTTCCTAGAACGGACGCCGATACCGGAGTTCCGCTGCCGGCTCCCGCCGAACCGTACTTCTCGTGGCCGAGGCGGTCGCTGATCTCGCCTTCCACGACGGACTCCCGCACCCGCCGGCAGACCGCCGCAGGAGTCCGCCCCGCGTCAGCGGTATTCGACGAAGAGTTCGGGGTGAGCGGTGAGTTCGACCCTCGTGCGGCGGATGTGCCCCGTGAGGTACCGCTCGCCGTCCTCAGGGTCACGGCGTCGCACGGCGTCGAGGATGAGCCGGTGCTCGGCGTTGACGATGGTGGCCCGGTCGGGGTCCGTGAGCACCATGAACGCACGCCGGTAGTGCTGGGTGGAGTTCCAGAGCCGCTCTGTCATGGCCAGCAGGTGGCCGCTGGGGCAACCCGCGTAGGTCGCCATGTGGAAGTCGCGGTCCAGAAGAAGGAACCGATTGACGTCGCTCTGGTTCTCGATCTCGTCCTGGATGTGCTCCAGGCGGGCGAGGTGGTGATCAGTGAGATGGGGAAGGCTCTCGGCCAGAGTCAGCGGCTCGAGTCGCTCGCGCATCCGGTAGTACGTGTTCACGTCTTCGAGGCTGAGCACGGGAACTCGCGACCCTCGATTGGGGAACGACTCCGCGAGCCCCTCCGACTCCAGGATCCGCAGCGCTTCGCGGACCGGGATCCGGCTCGTGCCGAGGCGCTCCGCGAGTTCGTCCTGGCGCAGCCACGTGCCCGGAGTCAGTTCGCCGGCGAGGATCTCCTCGCGGAGGATGCCGACGATGCGCTGACTTCTGACGCTGTCCGACCCGCGCGGATCGCGAGCGGGCTCAGGAGTCAAGAGCGGTCACCTCTGAACTTGGACGGGTCACGGTCGAAGGCCTTGCCGCCAGGATAGGACACAAGCTCGAACTGCATTCCCCATGGTGAGAGGAAGTAGACCCACCGCTGTCCCTCCGACGGTCCGGCGCTGACGGTCGGGTCGCCCAGCACGGGAACGTCCCTCGACCTGAGGAACGATACGGCTTCGTCCAGGTCTTCGACGTACAGCGCGACATGGTGACCGCCGACGTCGCTGTTGCGCGGGACGGCCTTGTGCTGCCCGTCCGCCTGGTACTCGAAGACCTCGAAGACGGCCTGCTCGCCGCACCGGTAGAAGCGCAGTTGCCGCATGACTGTGCGCGCGTCCACATTCAGGTGCTCCGACATCCAGTCCCCGGTCCCGCTGAACGGGCCGAGCGAGTACAGGTACTCACAACCGAGGACGTCCACGAGCCATGCGTGCGCTTGGTCCAAGTCCGGCACCGTGAAGCCGATGTGGTCCAGACGCTTGAGGCCGGGCAGAGCCATGATCTTCCTCCTTTGGATACAAACACGTTCCCATGGTGCGCGCTTGAGGGCCGGAAGTCGAGCCTGCTCTTGTCATTGGATCCAATCGTGTGGCAGGGTCGCTCGCATGCTGGCCGATTGAAGGAGGCTCCCGATGCCTGCGGAACACCCGCTCGAAGCGAACGCCGCGTGGTCGGAGTTCGTCGTCACCCAGGACGACTGGGACGCAGCGGCTCCAGAACTCTTGACGGGCATGTTCAGCCAGCTGGTGCTGATCCGGACCTTCGAGGAGTACGTCCTGGAGCTCGCCGCCGACGGGCTCATCCACGGCCCCGCGCACTCCAGCATCGGCCAGGAGGGCGGCGCGGTCGGCGCGTGCTTCGCCCTCACGTCAGAGGACACCGTGAACGGGTCACACCGTGGCCATCACCAGTTCCTGGCCAAGGTGCTCGCCCATCTGTACCCGAAGGGCATAGATCCGACAAAGTCGTTCCCTGAGGATGTACGGGCCGTACTCCTGCGCAGCCTGCGCGAAATATGCGGACTGGACCAGGGCTTCAGCCACGGTCGAGGCGGCAGCATGCACCTGCAGTGGCACGAGGCCGGCGCCATCGGGACCAACGCGATCGTCGGTGGCGGGGTACCGCTGGCGGCCGGATCCGCGTGGGCCCACAAGAAGGCCGAAACCGACGCGGTGACCTTCACGTTCTTCGGCGATGGCGCGATCAACATTGGATCCACGCTGGAGACCCTCAATCTCGCGGCCGCGTGGTCGCTGCCCTTGTGCTTCTTCGTGGAGAACAACCTCTACGCCGTCTCCACCCACGTGTCCGAAGTCACCGCCGAACCACGGCTGTCCGGCCGCGGCCCGGGCTTCGGCATCCGGAGCTGGAAGGTCGACGGCATGGATCCGTTGGCCGTGCACCTCGTGACGCAGCAGGCACTCGCCCATATGCGCAGCGGCGACGGTCCGACGATGATCGAAGCCGATGTCTACCGCTACTTCCACCAGAACGGTCCTTTCCCCGGATCGGCGTTCCGGTATCGGAGCAAGGAGGAAGAAGCGCAGTGGCGCGCTCGCGACCCGATCGACACCATGGTGGAGCACCTGGTGCGACGCAGGATCCTCAGCAAGAGGGCGGTCGCGGAGACCATCAAGCGGGCCAAGGCTCTGATGTCCGAACTCGGCGACGTCCTCCTGGAACCGCGTCCGGGCGGCAAGCCAGGCGAGCGACGCATCCGGCCCTCGGAGTGGCCCGACCCGGCGTTCGTCGATGAAGGCGTCCGGGGCGACCTGTCGGAGCTGGCCGAGATCGAGTTCACCGACGCCGAGGACTTCGCCGACGGCTTGACCGATGTCAAATTCATCAACGCCGTCGCCGACGTGATGCGACGCCGCCTGGAGGCCGACCCTCATGTCGTGGTGATGGGGGAGGACGTGCACCGGCTCAACGGCGGCACCAACGGCGCCACCCGCGGTCTGAGCGAGGCGTTCCCCGACCGCGTACTCGGCACCCCGATCTCGGAGAACGCGTTCGCCGGCCTCGGCGGCGGACTGGCTCTGGACGGCCGGTTCCGCCCGATCGTCGAGTTCATGTACGCCGACTTCATGTGGGTGGCAGCGGATCAACTGTTCAACCAGATAGGAAAAGCCCGCCACATGTTCGGAGGCGAGGGGCGGGTGCCGTTCGTCCTGCGCAGCAAGGTCGCCACCGGTACCGGCTATGGATCGCAGCACTCGATGGACCCGGCCGGCATCTTCGCGACGGCACCGGGCTGGCGAATAGTCGCTCCGTCAACGCCGTTCGACTACGTCGGCCTGATGAACACGGCTCTGGCTTGTGATGACCCGGTCGTGGTCCTCGAGCACGTGGATCTGTACAACTCCACCGGACCCGGACTGCCGGAGAACTACGACCACTACCTCCCCGTCGGCAAGGCAGCCGTACGCCGCGAGGGAGCGGCCCTGACCATCATCACCTACCTGGCGATGACGCCCGCCGTTCTGGCCGCCGTCGAACAGACGGGAGTGGACGCCGAAGTCATCGACCTGCGCTGGCTGGACCGGGCCAGCCTGGACTGGGACACGATCACCCGATCGGTGAAGAAGACCAACAACGTGCTCATCGCCGAGCAGGGCGCCATCGGCACCTCCTACGGCGGCTGGCTCGCGGACGAGATCCAACGCCGGCTGTTCGACTGGCTCGACGCCCCGATCGAGCGCGTGACGGGTGGCGAGGCGTCCCCGAGCATCAGCAAGGTACTGGAGCGTGCCGCGTTCGCCTCCACGGAGGAAGTCGTCGCCAAGCTCCGCGAGATCACGCAGGGGCACAACAATGGCTGAGATCATGCGCATGCCCGAGGTCGCCGCCAACACCACAGAGGCGATCCTGGAAGCCTGGAACGTCGGCTTGAACACCCCCTATGCGGCCGGCGACCCGATCGTCACGGTGGAGACCGAGAAGGCCACGGTCGACGTGGAAGCCGAGAGCGACGGCGTACTGCTGCGTCTCCTGGTCGAAGCGGGCACGACAGTGGCGGTGGGTACACCGATCGCGGTCTGGGGCGCAAAGGACGCGCCGGCGTCCGAGGTCGACGCCCTGGTGGCTTCGCTGGGCATCCAAGAAGCGCCGGAGACGGCGCCCACAGCTACGGCGACCGCGCCGCAAGAGCCCGCGACGCCGGCGGACACGGTCGCTGCGGCGCCCGCCGTGGCGGCGGACGACGGCGAGCGCATTTTCGCCAGCCCCCTGGCACGACGTCGTGCGCGTGAACTCGGCGTCGATCTGAAAGCCGTGGTCGGGAGCGGCCCGCACGGACGAATCCGGCGCGCCGACGTCGAGGCAGCCGTCGTCACTTCGGTGGAACCGGTGGAACCGGTGGAACCGGCGGAAACAGTGCCGGCTGTCACCGAGGCGGAGATCCTGGTCAGCGGGACTTCGGCGGGCGGCCCGCGATTCGTGGACGTGCCCAACACGCGGATGAGGACGGCGATCGCCCGCCGTCTGACGGAGAGCAAGCAGCACACGCCGCACTTCTATCTGAACGCCGGCGCCCGCGTCGACGCCTTGCTTGAGCTGCGCCAACAGATCAACGCCGGCCAGGGCGTGAAAGTGTCGATCAACGACCTGCTCGTCAAGGCGATCGCGTCCGCGCACGCGAGCGTTCCCGCGATGAACGTGCGGTGGAACGACACCTCGATCCGGCACTTCTCGGATGTCGACATCGCTGTGGCCGTCGCCACCGACGGGGGATTGGTCACCCCGGTGGTCCGCGGTGTGGACTCGCTGTCGATGAGTGGCGTGGCCAAGGCGACGAAGGACCTGATCGCCCGTGCGAAGGAGCGCCGGCTCCAGCAGGACGAGCTGGAAGGCGGCACGATCACGATCACCAACCTCGGCATGTACGGCACCGAAAGCTTCGCGGCGATCATCAACCCGCCACAGGCCGCGATCCTGGCCGTCGGCGCGGTGCGGCAGGAAGCAGTCGTCGACGAAGGTGCGATCAACGTCGCGTCAGTCCTGCGTCTGACTCTCGCCGTCGACCACCGGTCGGTGGACGGTGCCACCGCGGCCGAGTGGATGAAGGCGTTCGTGGACGTTCTCGAACACCCGTTGCGCATCCTGCTGTGAGTGCCGGCGAACTCAAGGGGCGAGGAGGGGACCTTCGGTTCCCTTGAACCCACGGCGGCGGGTGGGGCGACCCCACCCGCCGCCTCCGCAGTTCCGGACAGCGGTGAGCATTGCCGGCCGCGCACCTCTGCAGGATCCCGGTCCTTGCTTCCCATCCGAGTGGCCAAGGCGGAAGCCCTCGGTGGGGTGCTCAGGTCGGTTCAAGCGTTGGGACGCTTGCCGTGATTCGCCTTCTTCTTCTTACGGGCGCGTCGCTTGTTCCCTCGCTTAGCCATGGTGCATATCTCCCTAATCCGGGGCTTTCTATGCTTTTCGCCAGTCTAGATTCGAGCCGCGGTGGCCGCATCAGTGGTGCAGCGAATGGAGATCCGGCTACCCAGGGTGATGATCCAATGAGCCGGGCTGTCGACAGCGTGTGAGTCTGAGGAGCATCGCCCGGGGGAAGCGTGCCCCCGAGACCGCTTCCCCCGGGCGTATGCGGCGTGCCGAGCATGCGATCGCTCACGGGCAGCGCCGTGCGTACGGGCCCTGGGGATCTGGCGGAGTTCCCCGGGGCCCGATCCCGCTGACGACGTCGGACGCATGCCCTATGGTCGCCGTCCGGACCGCAGGCGGTGCGGTAGGTGCGGGTGCGTTGCCGCAGTGCGGTGGCGATGAGCATCCGTTGATTTGTACATCTGTTCTTAAGCCTTGTACGTTTGCCGGCATGCCGCACATCGAGCCGCCGTCAGCGGACCCTCCGCAAGGTGAAACGGCCGAGGAAATGGCCGGTGGTGGGCGCCAGACCTCGGCCGAATCCGGGGGCGGGCGGCGACGGGCCCGCCGCAACGACCCCGGCCGCAAGACGCACATCCTGGACGCCACCCTCGACGTCATCGCGGATCACGGGGTGGCCGGGACGACGCATCGGGTCATCGCCGCCCGGGCCGGCGTGCCGCTCGGGTCGATCACCTACCACTTCGCCAGCTTGGCCGATCTTCAGACGCAGGCGTTCGCCCGGCATGTCGAACTACAGTCCGCGTTGTTTGAGGCTCTGTTCGAGGATGTCGAAACGCACGAGCAATTCGTTGATGTCCTGGTCGATCTCGTCCACGGAGGTCCTGCCAGGCACCGCAGTGCGGTCCTCGGTTTCGAGCTGCACCTGGCGGCCCTCCGTAACCCCGCACTGCGAGCCCTGACGCAGGTATGGACGGAGGACAGCCGCGCCGTTCTGGCCCGTTTCACCGGCCCGGACAGCGCCGCCCGCCTGGACTCCCTGCTCGAGGGAATGATCATGCATGCTCTGCTCACGACAGCGCCGGAGTCGCGCGAGAGGACGCGGGACGCGATCGACCAGACGCTCGGCCCAGCCGGTCGGCCGGGATCGTGACCGGAACGTCTGCAGCCATCCCAACGGCGCCGACAGAACGGAAGGTGACGGCGGGCCCGAGGGCGACCTACACGGTCTTCGCCGGTCTGGGGCTCGCCGGGGCGACGTGGTCCTCTCTGACGGGCACGCGATACCGCGGCTTCGTCGGTGGCCCGCCGCTCAGCGGTTTCCTCAGCAACGAGACCACTGTCGGGCCTGCCCTGCTCGTCATCGCGGTTCTCATGCCCCGGTCCGCTGCGATCGCCGGGACCACCCGCCGGTCCCCTGACAACCGCACGCAGAGCGGCTCCGACGCCCTGGCACACACCGCCGCTCTGTGAGAAGGAAACCTGGAGATTCCCATGACCCGCCACGCGCCCGTGATCGCCGTCCCTGAGGACGAGCTCAACGACCTACGCTCACGACTGCGCAACACACGCTGGCCGACCGCCTGGCCCACCACAGGTTGGGAGGCCGGCGCCGAGTCCGGAGAACTGCGACGCCTCGTCACCTACTGGGCCTCCGGATACGACTGGCGTGCCCACGAAGCCGCCATCAACGCCCTGCCGTCCCATCTCGCGGATATCGACGGAACCCCCGTCCACTACCTCCGCTTCGACGGCGAACACCCCGGCGCCCTGCCCATCGTCCTGACCAACGGGTGGCCCAGTTCCTTCCTCGAACTGACCACCCTCGCCCGCCGGCTGGCCACGCCGTCGCGTTACGGGGGTGACGCCGCCGACGCCTTCACCGTCATCATCCCCTCGCTGCCCGGATTCGCCTTCTCACCTCAGCGTCCCTCGCTCTCCGAACTGCCGCAGACCCACGAGATCTGGCACCGGCTCATGCACGACGAACTCGGCTTCGCACGCTACGCCGCACACGGCAGCGACCTGGGCGCCGGCATCACCTCCCGGCTCGGTGAAGCCCACCCCGAGGCCGTGACGGGCATCCATCTGACGGCGATCGCCAGCCCGGCCGCCTATGACGCTGCCGGTGTCACCCCCGAGGAGCAGGAGTACCTCGATTCCGTCGCCGCGTGGTCCGCGGAAGAGGGCGGGTACCAGCACCAACAGAGCACCCGCCCTCTCACGCTGAGCTACGGTCTGGCTGACTCGCCCACCGGGCTGTTCGCCTGGATCGTGGAGAAGTACCGGGCGTGGAGCGACTGCGGGGGAGACCTGTCGTCCCGGTTCAGCGACGACTTCCTCCTCACGCAGGCATCGCTCTACTGGTTCACCCACACCATCTCGACCTCCTTCCGGCCCTACTACGAATACGCGCAGCGCCTGACGAGGCGGGTGGAACGGGTCGACGTGCCCACGGCCCTCGCCCTGTTCCCGGCCGACCTCACCCAGCCGCCCCGCAGCTGGGCAGAACGCACATACAACCTCACCAGCTACACCCGCATGCCCCGTGGCGGACACTTCGCCGCCCACGAAGAACCCGAACTCCTCGCGCAGGACCTCACCGAGTTCTTCCGCGCACACCGGTGAACACCGAAACACGTGAGAGTTCTTGCGTCTCGGTACCAACGCGCCCGCAGCTGGCTCGACTTACCGGCCGACGCTTCCATGCTCGTGGTCTTGATCAGGGCGGCTCGTCTCCACGTTGCCGTTCCTGTTCCAGTAGTTCGTCGAGGTCGGTCAGGCGGTCGAGCCCCCGTACGGCCTGCGACATCCGAGGGCTGTGTTCGAGCCGGGAGCGGTGGCGATGCAGAAATGCCCAGTATCCGGCTGTGTACGGGCAGGCGTTCTCGCCCGCCCGTACCGTCGGTCGGTACGCGCAGGGGCCGCAGTAGTCGCTCATACGGTTCACGTACGCGCCGCCCGAGGTGTACGGCTTGGTCGTCATCCGTCCGCCGTCGGCGTACTGGGACATGCCGATGACGTTCGGCAGCATCACCCAGTCGTAGCCGTCGACGAAGCAGCGGTGGAACCAGTCGGTCACCGCCGCCGGGTCCCATCCCCGCTGCAGCGCATGGCTGCCCAGCAGCATCAGCCGCGGGATGTGGTGGGTCCAACCGCTGTCCCGCACCTGCGCGAGGACGGTGGACAGGCAGCGTGCGGTGACCGCTTCGGCGTCGAGTTCCAGGAACCAGTCGGGTAGCGGGGTGTGGTGGCGCAGGGTGTTGCAATGGCGGTAGTCCTCGCCGAAGTACCAGTACAGCTGCCATACGTATTCGCGCCAGCCCGCGATCTGGCGCACGAATCCTTCGACGCTGTTGACTGGTGCGTCACCGCTGCGCCAGGCCCGCTCGGCGCCGTCGACGCATTCCTGCGGATCCAGGAGCCCCAAGTTGAGCGACGAGGACAGCAGGCTGTGGCTGAGTACCGGATCGGCGGCGAGCATGGCGTCCTCGTGCGGGCCGAACCCGGCGAGCCGGTGCGCGACGAAGCTGCGCAGGGCGATGCGGGCCTCTCGGCGGGACGCGGGGAAGATCCGCGGACCGTCCCGCCCGACGAAGGACACCTCGCCGGAGCGTTCCCAGCGGTCGAGGTCGTGGCGGACCTCGTCGTCGATACCGTTCTCGCGCGGACGATACGGTTTTGAGGCGTTCAGCGTGCGGGCGCCGGTGGGCGGGGGCTCACGGTTGTCGTGGTCGTGGTTCCAACGCCCTCCCGCCGGCTCTCCGGCGTCCATCAGCAGGTCGTGGGTGCGGCGCACCCATCGGTAGAAGTCCTCCTGGCGCAGGCGCTCGCCCCCGTGACCGTCGGCCCACGCCCGAAAGTCCTCCTGGTGGACGATAAATCCCCGGGCGGGCAGCACACGGACGCCGTCCAGCGCACGGACGAATCCGAGAGCGGCGCGTGAGGTGGGGTGGTGCACCGTCACGGCGTTGGCGCCGACCGTCTCGCGCAGCGCCTGGCCGTAGGTGTCGGCCTTGACGTAGTGGACCCGGTCCCCGAGTTCGGCGGCGCGGTGGCGCATCGCGGAGAGCAGAAGATGGGCCTTGGCACGGTGGAAGCGGCGCCGCTGGAAGACCGACCGCGCCTCGATCATGACGACGGGCGAGTCGCGTTCCGGGCCGCCCGGACCGGGCGTGAGGAAGTGAGGTCCGAGCTGATCTCCGAAGATCCAGTGGAAGGCGGTCATGTCCGGATGCCTCCGTCTTCACGACCGGCGGCCGGTACATCGATCGCGTCCGATGCTGACGGGCGAGCCGGAACGTCGGTGTGCACGGTTCGGCGGCGGTAGTGGCGGCTTCGGAGGTGCCCCGTAGGGATCGGAAGGTACCGCGTGTTCATGGAGCACCTCCAGTGCGGCGAGAGGGGGCACTGAGAACTTCACCTCTGACCTTGATGACAGATGCAGGGCGAAGGGGTGACGTGGACCTCAAGGTGGGCGGATGCATGGTGGTGGATCCTGGCTGACGTGTCCCCGCGCGGTAGCCGCTCGGCCTGACGGTGGACCTGCCTGTGCGGACAGGCCGCCGCGGTGGATGCCGACCGGAGTTCCTCACGGCTGCGGCCGAGCGAGGACTGGACCTCGTCGTAGACGCTGCCCGCTAGGGGACTCTGATCGGCGCCATGCTGGTGTTGCGGCGCCCTGTCCTCGCTGACCCGCAGCTGGCGTCCGCCGACGACGTAGGCGAGGAGGACAATCTGACCCACGAGGAACTGGCGCACACTCTCCCCGCAAGACGCGGCGCGCCTGGTCCTTTGAGACGCCGCTGATCGTGTGGGTGCCGGCGGAGACCTACGGCGAGAAGAGCCCTGCATCGTCGGCTCGGGGCTGAAGGACTTCCTGCCGATCACCCATACCGATTTTACCGCCAGCCGGGCGAGAGTACCTGGGACGCGGCGCTGGTCACTCTGGCGCACCCAGACCGCAGATCAGCAAGGACTGACCAAGTTCGAGGACAGCTGGAGCGAGCTGGGGGATTTGGTGGAGCGCGAAATGCACGCCGAGGCCGGTAACGCGGACGCCGCCGACAGGAGCCAGGACGCCGACTCCGAGAGTGCCGATCTGCTGGCGATGTGGACATCTGGAGACCGGGGAAGCAACCGCGGCGGGCTGCGGTACACGGAGAAGCCCAGGCGGGACGCGATCGCGCAAGTGCGCTTGTCCGGGAGAACCGTCACCGAGGCGGCTCGGGAGCTCGGGGTCAGTGCTGAGGGACTGCGGAACTGGGTCAAGCGGGATGCGGTCGGCCGGTGGCAAGGGGCTCCGGAAGAGCTGACGATGGCCTGCTCGTTCACCACCCCGGGGACCGTCATCGCTCGACTCCGACTGGCGGGGAGCGTCCTTCCGAGAACGCGATATTCGGGGCGGTAGGGAACCCGTATGGTTGGCGCGCGAGGTCAGCCTGGCAGCAGGGAGAAGCGTGCGGTCCGAGGAGTATGCGGTGTGGGGGCGGGACTTTCCGGTCCGGTATCTCCTGGTGAAGGATGACCTCGACGACAAGGAACCGGCCGTGCCGTGGGGGCGGTGCGCGGAGGTCGAGGGCCTGTTCATGGACCCGCCTCCGCTGCCGCGGGAGGTACTGACTCTGCGTGGCTGTCCGCGCGAGAGCTTGCTGGCCCAGGCCGTGACCAGGACCGCTGAGCCGGTACGGCTGCTGGGCGATGGAACGATCTCCATCGAGCCCACGGATCCCTCGAACGAAGGGCCGTTCCCGTTCTGGTCCTGGGACCTGGAGAACACGGCCGTCCTGGCGCACTGGCCTACACCCGGGGAACCTGGGCGCGTGGATGTCGTTTTGGGCGCCGGCGTCGCGGAAGACGACCACTGGGACAGTAAACGCCTGCCCGTGAACTCGCGGTTCGACCTGTGGCTCCCGACCCTCCTGGAGACCGGCCCGTCAGGCAGTTGTCGGTCCATCGACGGCCTGTTCTCCCCTCGCCCGCGGCAACCGAGCCAGCCCGTGCACCTGGTCGGATGCGAACCTGCTGAACCGCTGCTGGACCTGCTGTGCCGTCCCCTTCCGCGGAACGCCAGTCCGATCGCGCTCTGGTGCCTCGACCGTCAGGGCCGCACGATGGACACACACCGACTCGAGCTACGTACCGTTGAGGCACGCCCGTCCGTCCTCGGCGGAACCCTGATCGACGTCACTCTCACCGACCCTGGCGACGACCGTCACACGCTGGCCGCCCGTCCAATTCTGGAGATATGGTTCGACGGGGTTCCCACCCAACCCAACAAGTGGGCACAGTTCGACACCAGCGGAAGATCCGAATGGCTGGATCTCACCCGCGTCGGCCCGTACGGGCCTGACGGCCTCTCAGGCGGGACGTACCGCCTCGACGGTCAGCACGTCACGGACCGGACCAGCCTGCTCCTGGCACTCGGCGAAGCCCTACTCGGCCCTGGCGCCCACTACGGGAGAAGCCTCGATTCGGTGAAGGACTATCTGGGCGGCGGCCCCTCCGTGGTCCCCCCGTTCACCCTCGTCTGGCACCATGCCGACGCCGCCCGTCACGCCCTCGCCGAACACATCCTGGACCACCAGGACGGCCTGTCCTACTTCGAGGCGACCGTGAACCTCCTGCGCGAGTACGGAGTCACGGTCGTACTCGAGTGAAGCAGACGACGGCCGATCCCGGACCGCTTGAAAACGGCATCTGACCAGGAGCAGGAAGGGGGCCGAGGCATCGGCCGGGCCAAATGAGGCCACAGGCTCCTGTGTGGCCGGGAGGAGCCCGTGGGCGTGAAAGGTTCTGTGATGGCGCACCGCGAGGCGTACTACGTGGACTACGCGGCGGACTTCGGCCTCAGCGGTCTGGCCGAAACCGTCTGCCGTCGCGCGGCATTCCGCGTCGACGAACCGACGGTGGCGACCCTCGCCGCACGGGCGGCCCTCGACGAGGACGACCAGCTCGGCAGGGACGTGCGGCTGTTGCTGGAGTCGCCGCTGTCCGACGAGGCGCTCCAGGCCGTATGGCTGGCCGCGACCCGCCGCGGCTTCGACCCGGCCGAGAACGGTCTGGACACACGGGCCTGGCTGCGCCGAGTACTTACGGTCTGCCCGCCCCTGCCTCCGCCACTGCGGCCTTCGCCGGCCGACGCCGAGGGCGGCTCGACGGTGACCGAGGAGGAACTGCGCGACGCCGTGACGGCCGAACTGCGCCTGCTTGCGCCCGCGTTGGCCACTGCCATCCCGGTGCCGGACCTGGCACACGCACTGGAACGGGTGGTCCGCGAGGCCGACGCGGATCTCGGCCTACGGCTGCTGCTGCGCGCTGTGAAGGCGTACTCCGTGCGGGTATCGCACGACCAGTACCACAGCTTCCTGCGCCTCGGCGATCAGCTGGACTACCCCCTCACTGCTGTCTTCGAGGGCCTCAGCGTGCGTTGGCCGCCTCTTGACACCATCGGGCGAAATTTCGTGTACGGATTCGGACTGCCCGCGCTCTCCCGCCAATTTGACGCGGAGTGGGACGCATGGCGGTACGAGGGCACGGGAGAGCCACGTGAGCACGTCGTCAGGTTCGTACACGCCGACAGCGGCCTCGTGCCCGGGGCGCAGGCGGCCGCGTTGATGGAGGATGTCACCATCCTGCTGGACTCCCCGCTCACGGACGAGCAGATCACCGCAGTGTGGAGGACGGCCTCCCGGCGGCGGCGCGCGAGTGAGGAGTTCGACGCCGACGTTCGGACCTGGCTGCGCCAGATCGCCGAAGTCTGCCGGGAGCACCTGGTCGTGGTCGATCCTGCCTACACACCCAGGCCACGTTCTGTGCGCACCGATCTCGCGCACGTGGTGCTGTCCGAGCTCCGGGTGATCGCTCCGATTCTGGAAGCGACCGGTGACGCCGTGGTCCGTGAGGGGGTGCAGGCGCTCGAGCAGGTGATGACGGAAGCAGACCCCGACCTGGGCTTTCGCATCCTGCTGCGGTTCGTCGACGGCTACGACATCACGGTCACCGGCGCCCAGTACGCCCGCTACGAACGGCTCGGTGAGCTGTTCGGCTGCGGAGCGGGATATGTACGCCGAGAGCTGGAGCCTCCCGTCATCCCATAGCCCGTGCCGCCATGCTCGCGCGTAGGCCCTGTGCATGGGCCACCTTCAATGACATGCACGACCAGGTGCTGCATCTGCTGCCGCAGGCTTCGGTTCGGTGTTGAATGCCGGCGCCGGCGCTCGCGCCAGAACCGGGCGGGACGCCGCGGCGCTGGCACGGCGTGGGTACGAGGTGGCGGCGGAGCCGGTGCGCGAGCTGCGGTAGGCCGCGCGGAGCCAGTATCCGGGGGAGAGCACCCGGTGGGTGCAGAACGCGCTGCCTGAACTGTGCCGCCTGGAAGGGACTTTCGAACTCGTACTGCTGTCGGCGGTGTGGATGCAGCTGCCTCCAGGCGCGGGGGCGGGCGGGGTTGTGCCGGGTGCTGGCCGTGCCGAGGTGTCGGCCGCGGCCGCGCGCGCCAGTAGGCCCGGGGCGTGGTCGCCGAGCACGGTCAGCTCTTCGTGGAGGTAGCGGTAGGCCGTCGGGACGGAGATCCGGTTGTCGCGGGCGAGTTGAGTCAGCCGGGTACCGTCCAGGAACCAGCGCAGGATCAACACGCTCTGTTTGAACGGCTCCAGGACGCGGGTGCCCTTGCGGGTCCCGAGACGCTCACGGTGTTCCGGCAGCAGCCTCGCGAGAGCCTCAGCAGTGGCCTGGCTGACATCGAGCACGCCGATGCAGGTGATAGTGGTCGACGCGTGAAGCCTCGCGGTACCCGGAACCTGTTCTTCGCAGACCTGCTCCTACCGGATGCTTCTCCCGAATCTGATGCCGGGTCAAGCCCGTCTGATATCCCTAGCCAGGAAGATCTCGGATCTGTCGGACGGGCGGCATACTCTGAGCCCCGTCCGTACTATCTGGGAGAGTCATGACAAGTAGGTTCACCGAGTTGGCTGTTGACTGCCACGATCCGGAGCGGCTCGCGGCCTTCTGGTGCGAGGTCCTGGACTTCAAGGTGATCGACCGGAGCGAGGGCAAGGTCGAGATCGGCTCCTGGGTGCCGACCGTCGAGGATGTTCGGGCCCGCCAGATGCCGCCCACCCTGCTGTTCATCCGGGTGCCCGAAGGCAAGACCGTGAAGAACCGGCTTCACCTCGATGTCAGCCCGATCGACGGCAGCACCGAGGACGAGGTGACCAGATTGCTCGGCCTCGGCGCCACCAAGACGGATGTGGGCCAGGGCTCAGGCCGGAACTGGGTGGTCATGGCAGACCCCGAGGGCAACGAGTTCGACGTCGTTCGCACCCTGGCACCGGAGAGCTAGACCGCGAGCGGGCATCCGCGCCCCGTCGCACACGGCAACTATCACGTTGCCGAGAAGACCTCTATGCCCCTGGTTTCCGAGCCTTCCGTTAAATTCCGGCCCCAGACTTCCGGGACGTTTCAGCCTCGATACTGTTCGAGTCCTGGGCTTGGCGGGCGACGGCAAATTCGCGATTCCGCAGTGTTTGCAGACGATGCGCCTCCGGCAGGTCAGGAATGGCCAGGAGACGATCACACGCTTCGAGAGAGCCCTGAACATCCCCTGCCCAGTAGGAAACGATGGAATATTCGAAGAGCAGCCCCCACCTGTAGACCCATGGGTGAGTGAAGAGAATGTCGTCGGGCTCCGCGCGATTGATTCCCGCACACGCGAAGGCATGTCCGGCATGGTAGTTTCCACGCTTCCGCAGCCGCGAGACCAATTCGAAGCAGGCTTCAAGGCGCTGCGGACGCTGCTCCCATGCCCGCGCGAGGGTGTCCATGGCTGCCGGCCAGTCGCCGGACTCATCCTTGAGGATTCCTGCCTGCAGGAGGGAGTAATAGATCTCTTCTCCCCAGCCGCCCATCGCCGCACGGCGTTCGTAAAGGGTGATCGCCTCTTCGGTGCGGCCCATGTCACGCATGGTCTGGGCCAGGTAGAAGGTGCTGCGCGCGTTCGTGGGATCACGCTCGAGCTCCGCGCTCAGCAGGGCCATGTCCCGTTCGAACTTGTCGTGCCGGGATCCTCCGTCGGCGAAGTGCTCGATCACCAGGGCGTCGAGGTTCTCCTGCTCGTGCTCCTCGGCGGCGGTCAGGAACTCATGTGTCACCCCTTCATAGCGCCAATGCAAATCGCCGCGGACGAGACGCTTGATCCGGTAGGCGAGACTGCCGGCGTGCGGGATCATGTAGGACGCACAGGACAGCGAAGGCAATGGTCCTACCTGCCGAATTGTCATGTCGGCGTCCATCAGAAGCAGGTAGTCGGCCTTCCCGCGGGCGCGTTCGATGTTGAGTGTGCGATTGACCCCGAAGTTCACCCACGGGTCGTCGTGCAGCTCGCCGGGGATGCCGTCGAAGGCTTTTCGAATCAGATCCTGGGTGCCATCCGTCGAGCCTGTGTCGGAGATGACCCAGGTGTCGACGATGTCGCGTACCGAGGCGATGCACCGCTCAATTACGGCCGATTCGTTCTTTACGATCATGCAGAGACAGATGGTCGGCTTCATTGTTCTGGCCCTACCTTCGAGTTTCTAATCGAGCATGACGATAAAAGCCTGAATCACACGGGAGGAAGTCGCCGCAGTCACCTTAGACACTTCGACTCATGGATTGTCGGCGCAACGCCGATTCTTGTTATGAGCGAGCTGCCCCGGGCGGCAGGAAACCGGCGGGTGCCGGCAAGGCCGGCTGCCGCCCTTGCCTTACTGAGGGTCGCGCCCAAGTGGGTGTAGGGCCTGGAGTATCGAAGCTCGGCCGGGAGATGTCATGCGCACGCAAAGTGGTGGGCGGCCTGCGGCGGAGCGTCAATATCACTGAACGTGCGCGACTCATCGCACATGGTAATGATGTGCATGTTGCCCCTGCCGGGGCGGCGTGACTAACCCCCTTCGCGACATCAGGAGAACGCATGCGTCCTGACTCCAGGACAAGGTCCTCACTCGGTCCGCTCCCGCTCCCCAAGCGGAGCACTTGGATCGCGGGCAGCAGCCTTGCATCCCTCGCTCTCGTGCTCACGGGCATGGCCACACCGGCTCTCGCGATGGAGCCCACGAAGACGGTCGCCAACATAGCCTCTGCCGCCAAGCCGGCCGGTGGGGACTGTGGATACGACCACTGTGAAAACGGTCCGACAGGACCCACCGGCCCCACGGGGCCGACGGGGCCGACGGGTGCCACGGGCGCTACGGGCGCTACGGGTGCGACCGGTCCTGCCGGTGTCGACGGTGCCACGGGCGCGACGGGTGCGACCGGTCCTGCCGGGGCGACGGGCGCGACGGGTGCGACCGGTCCTGCCGGTGTCGACGGTGCCACGGGCGCGACGGGTGCCACGGGTGCGACCGGTCCTGCCGGTGCGACGGGCGCGACGGGTGCGACCGGTCCTGCCGGTGTCGACGGTGCCACGGGCGCGACGGGTGCCACGGGTGCGACCGGTCCTGCCGGGGCGACGGGCGCGACGGGTGCGACCGGTCCTGCCGGTGTCGACGGTGCCACGGGCGCCACGGGCGCGACGGGTGCGACCGGTCCTTCCGGTGCGGCGGGCGCTACCGGCCCTGCTGGCGCCACCGGTCCCACTGGCCCCGCCGGTCCGGTGGACGCGCAGATCGTCTCCCAGGACTACAACGTTCTGTTGGGCGTCAACGCGTCCTACGACTCCCCGGCGTGTCCGGCCGGCACCAGTCCCATCTCTGGAGGACTGTCTGCGGTTGGCCTCGCCACCGTCCTCGGGCAGAGCTTCCCGAACGGAGACCACTGGACCGTGACCGCGACAGCTGGCGCCCTCACCACCATTACGGTCTACGCGGTCTGTAGCTGACCCAGCCGCACGACCAACGTTCGCGCATAGATACGAGTCCCCGCCGGGTGTCCGGCGGGGACTCGTATGCGCGCTGACGCTTCACCTTGACTCGGTGGCGGAAGAGGTGCCTTCGGCACTCCGTTCGAGGCGAGGAATCGCGCCGAGCGGGTCGGTGCGCTGCCACCCTCCAGGCGCACCGCAGCGTGCTTCGGACCGCCCCAACTCCCCGCCGGGCCCAGGACTTACGCGAGCTCCTCGGGCATGGCTTCGCTCAGGCGGGCGTGCTAGGTGATGCCAGCAATTGGTGTCCAGGCCGGTTACGGCCCTGTCGGCGGCGCGCCGGGGGACGGCCAAGTGCTGCCCAGGTTTGGCAGCGGAGACGTCGAGAAGCTTTCAGTCGGGCTGGGGCGCCGCGTCCCTGGCGCTGACAAGGGACGCCCAGCCGGGCGAGGGCTGCGGCATGGGCTGTGTCTTGGCTGCGGGCCGCTTCGGTGATCACGACGACTTTCCGCGCAGGCGGTTCCTGGCTTCTCCTGTCCTGGGTGTCTTCTGTCAGGTGGGTGTGCGGGGCCGGGTCCCTGCGGGGCTGATGTGTTGCACGGGTTGGCCGGGGACGACGGTGTCGGTGATGGTGTCCCCGGGCTTCAGCGGTGCCGGATCCGGCTTGCCGTACAGGCCCCAAAGCTCGGCCAGGCAGCCGCCGTTGCCGCAGGTGCCGGAGCCCAGAACGGCGCCGGGTCTGCCCCGGGTGCCGCAGGAGGCGTAGGCGGCCATCTCCTCGAACGGCCCAGCCGACGTTGGTCAGCAGGTCTTCGTCGGCTACCTCGCCGTTGACGTCTGCGGTCACGGCCAGCCACAGGAGACCGTCGATGTCGCGGAAGTGCTCCAGTTCGTCGGCCGTGAACAGGCGCGGGCTCAGCGGCGTGGCGGTGACCTTGCCCTCGCACGGGCCAACGCTCATGTACTCGGCTACGGGCCGGTCTGGGACAAGCTGACTGCCGGCCTGGCGGGGATGCCCGGTCGTGTGCCGCGGCGCGAAGGCGCTGCGTGATCTTCGCTGCAGACGGGCACTGCGCCGGTGCGGGCGTTGTCCGAGTGGCCCAACGCGACGGCGGGTTGATCCGGGCGCCGGTCGCGCCTCACTCGGATGCTGGACACGGTGGGTCGGCCTGGTGGATTGCTGGCCGTTTCGCGCGAGACTCCCGCGGTGTGCTGGGGTGCACGGTGCGAGAGCAGGCATGCCGGCAGGAATACCAAGATCGTCTGGCTGTTCCCTGACGCCTCGGCCGGGCCATGTCGGTCTCGGCCGGCGGAACGTCTGCTGGCAATGATGCTCCCTGTCCGGGCCGGGGAAGCCACCGCAGGTGGCCGGTTCTGACGGCTGCAGCGGGCGCGACGTCCCCCGTCTGCACGCACATCCGCCGCAATCCGCGGCCGGGCCGGGGCGGCAGGCTCAGTGGCTGGGCGATCGCGGGGCTGGTGGCCGGAGTGTGGTTATGGGGCCAGACCTTCGGTCTCGGCGGTGCTTCGACCTGCCCTGCGGACCACACCCACACCCCAGCCGTCGAGGTCGAGGTCGGCGTTGGTGTCGGCGCCGGTGTGTCGCTGATGGCCGGAGCGAGGAGCATGTGGCGGGCTCCGCGCACGCGCGCGCAGTGGCCGGCGGCCGTCGTGGTCGCCGCGGCAGTCCTGTGGATGGCGGGGAAAGCGGCGGTCGCGGCCGGACAGGTGCTGCTGCAGGTGTGGCCGGTGACGGTGAGTGCGGCGGCCGTCGTGGCGGGCTGCGGAGTATGGCGGGTCGTCCGCGCGGCAGGGAGGAAGCGTCTGCGGGCCACCCGACTGGCGGCACTGCGCATCACAGCGGCGGAGCCGGCTGACGCGCTGGGCCCAGGATGGCGTACTCGTCGAGCACCTGGTGCGCTTGCCCGGACGCCGTCGGGTACCAGCGCGGCGAGAGCGTGGGGGAGGCCCATGGTTCTCCGGAGCCATCACCCTGGTGCGCGATCTCGCACAGCTCACCTTCGGCACTGCCGAGGGTCCGGTGCCGGCGCCGCCACCGATCAGGGAGATGCTGCAGTGTTCGGAGCTCCGCGGGTCCATGGATCCTCAGAGGGTGTGGTGGTCCAGGGGGCGGAGGGTGACTGGGCCGGACACTCGATGACCTTTGCCGAGTGGTTGTAGCGCTGCCTGATCGGCGAGGAGGTGGCCGGTTGGGACAGCGCCGCCTTCAGCCTCGGTCTGCTTGGGCTGGAGTGACCCGCCCGCAGGATTGGGCCAGCGCACCCGCGAGGCGTAGGGCCTGTCGCGCGGGATGTGACCAGCCGGGACGCCGTCGTATCTCCGGTTCAACAAGCGCCACTGCGTCCGATCCGAGTCAGGCTGTGGGCGAGGCGGGCCATGGCCGACTCGATCGCCCGTCAGCATCGGTGGGGCGTTGGGTCTGCTCATCGGATGCTCGCTGCCGGGTTGGCAACAAGGGTTTGCCCGCGATGGCGGCGGCTGGATGAGCGGAGGAGTGCTGAAAAGCAACCTAAAAGGGTTTCGCAAGGTGGGGGCGGGCTGATGAGGTGTCACGACGGATGCGTGACAGCCGACGTCGTCAGCCGTGATGTTCAGGACGACGGCGCCGTGGACCCCCTGATGACCACACGGCAGGGCTGGGCCTCGATCCCCGAGCGCGCCGCCCCGGCGATCGCGGTGAACAAGGCATGCGCGGCAGCACGTCCGACCTGTTCCAGATTCATGTCGATGCTGGTCAGCGGCGGGCGGGAGGCGGAGGTCAGGACGTGCCAGTTGTCGAAGCCCATGACCGACACGTCGTCCGGCACCCGGTGGCCGCGCTCGCGCAGTACGTCCATGACGCCGCGGGCGATCTGATCGCTGCCGCACAGCACGGCGTCAACCTCCGGGTGCTGGTCGAGCAGCAGTGCGGTGGCCGCCCGACCCCAGCCCTCCGACCACGCCCCGAACCGTGGTTCGCCGATCAGGGTGAGACCGGCGTCGGCGAGCGCGGCCCGCGCCCCTTCGGCCCGCTCCCGCGCCGCGAGGTACCCGGGGTCGCCGGTGATGTGCGCGATCCGGGTACGGCCGCAGGCGAGCAGGTGCTCCACCGCGATCCGGCCGGCGCCGACGCTGTCGGGGACGATGGACAGATCCGCGGGGTCGTCCGACGGCGCGTACGCGTAGACGACGGGGACGGGCAGTTCGCGGCCCAGGGACGGACGGGGGTCGGTCCGGCTGCCCACCACGATGAGGCCGTCGACCCGGCGTCCGAGCAGCGCGCGGACGTGGTGCTGTTCGCGGATCGTGTCGCCGCGGGCGTCGCAGAGGAAGACCGCGACCTCGCCCGCTCCGAAGGCGTCCTCGGCGCCCATGAGGATCGGGATGCTGAACCGGCCCTCCAGGTCGCTGGTGAGCAGACCGACCGTGCCGGTCCGCCCGGCGAGCAGGCCGCGCGCCAGCTGATTGGGCCGGAACGCCAGCCGCTCGGCCGCCTCGACCACCCGCTCCCGTGTTGCGGCGCGCACCTGGCTGCGGCCGTTGAGGGCCTTGGACGCGGTGGCGATGGACACGCCTGCCAGCCGGGCGACGTCGCTGAGCGTGGCGGGATGCGAACGAGGGCCGCCTGAGGCCGGTGTCATGGATGTTCTCCTCATCTCGCGTCGCGTGCCGAGGATGTCGGGGGTGGCACGTCGCGCGTAAAACCGTACGCGAGAAGTTTCGGCGGCGGTTGTGGACAGGGTGCTTCGCCAGGTTTCGGTGACTCCCATGTAGTCGTCGTGGCAAGGGCATTGACGGGCGTCGGGCCGAGTCCTAGCTTTCTGAAAGGGTTTTCGGTCTGTTTCCCAGGCGGGCGTTCGTCGCTGGATCCGGTCCTGGAAGCCCGCCACTGAAGGTCGTTGCGAAGGCCAGCCGCTGAAGATCGTCCCGGAAGTCGGTCCCAGAGTTCAGCGCCACAACATTTCATCGTCCCGACCCGCGGGCGCGCTCGGCGCCCGCCGCCATGCAAGGGGGATCGCCATGGGGAACACGGCCGGACCGCGTGGACGCGTGCGCCGCCTCGTCACGGGTGCCGTCGCGTTGCTCGCCGCCGCGAGCCTGGCGACGGCATGCGGATCGGGGGAGGGCGGTTCCAGCGGCGGGGGAGGCGGGGGAGCCGGGGACGCGAACGGTGTCGACGACGGCGCCACGTTGACGATGTGGACGCGTGCGGCGACCCGGCCGCAGAGCGAGGCACTGGTCAAGGCGTACAACGCGAGCCACAAGAACAAGATCGAACTGACCGTGATCCCCACCGACGACTACCAGGCCAAGATCGGTGCGGCCGCCGGATCCCGCGACCTCCCCGACCTCTTCGCCTCCGACGTGGTGTTCGTTCCGAACTACACCTCCAGCCGGCTCTTCGCCGACCTCACCCAGCGCATCGACGCCCTGCCCTTCGCCAAGTACCTCGCCCAGTCGCACATCAAGGCGGGCACGTACGAGGGGAAGAAGTACGTCGTACCGCACACCCTCGATCTGTCCGTGCTCTTCTACAACAAGGAGCTCTACCGGCAGGCGAAACTCGACCCCGCCAAGCCACCCACCACCCTGAGCGAGTGGGACCGCCAGGCGCGGGCCGTGGACGCGCTCGGCAACGGCGTCAACGGAACCTTCTTCGGCGGCAACTGCGGTGGCTGCGGCGTCTTCACCTGGTGGCCGTCCATCTGGGCCGGCGGCGCGGAGGTGCTCAACAAGGAAGGCACCGAGGCGAATCTCGACTCGGACACCGCCAAGAAGGTCTACGCGACCTACCAAGGGTGGGTGCGGGACGACATCGTGGCCCCCGGAGCACGCGAAGAGACGGGCACGACCTGGACCGGGGTCTTCCCGAAGGGGAAGGTCGGCGTCATGCCCATGCCGTCGACCACCCTGGGGCTGATGCCCAAGAACCTCGACCTCGGAGTCGCGCCCATCCCCGGCCCCGACGGCGGCAAGTCCACCTTCGTGGGCGGTGACGCCATCGGTATCGCCGCCACCAGCAGGTCGGCCGACCAGGCCTGGAACTTCCTCGCCTGGTCACTGGGCGACAAGGCGCAGGTCGATGTGGTCGCCGCGCACAAGGACGTGGTGGCGCGCACCGACCTCGCGTCCAACAAGTACTCCGACGCGGACCCGCGGCTGGTCACGATCAACCAGCTCGTGGCGTCCGGCCGCACCCCGTACGCACTGAAGTTCGGCCAGACCTTCAATGACCCCAACGGACCCTGGCTGACCTTGATGCGCAATGCCGTCTTCGGAGACGGGGCATCCGTCGACAAGGACAACAAGGCGGTCACCGCCTCGCTGGCCGACTGAGCGGCACCGCACGTCGGCGCACGCTCCCGGCACCGGCCCCTCCGACACCCCCTCCCACGTCCCACGGCAGAGGAGAGTCATGCAGGTGAAGGCAGCCGACCCGGCGGCGGCCGGACCCACGACCCGGCCGCAACGCCGGGCCCGCCCGTCCCGCGCCACCGCGCCACCGCGCCCCTGTGGCGCTCCCGCACGGTCCAAGGGCTCGGCTACGCCGCCCCCACAGCCGTCTTCGTCACCGTCTTCTTCCTGCTGCCCCTGCTGCTCTCCGGCCAGATGTCGCTCAGCGACTGGCCACTGCTCGCGGGCGACCAGGGCGCCAACGCCCCCGAGAACTACACCGACGTCACCGACAGCACCCTGTTCTGGCCCGCCGTACGCTTCAGCCTCCTCTACACCGTGATCGTCACGGTCCTCCTCCTCGCCCTGGCACTCCTGCTCGCCCTGCTCGTGCAGGAATCCCGCCCCGGCTCGGGCTTCTTCCGCACGGTCTACTTCCTGCCCGGCGCCCTGGGACTGGCCTCCGCCTCCCTGCTGTTCTGGGGCCTGTACAGCCCCACCACCGGCCCGCTCAGCCGCATTGCGGAAAAGCTCGGACTCGTCGACGATCCGGTGTCCTTCCTCGGCACGCCGACCTCCGCCCTCCTGTCGACGGTGTTCCTCATCGTCTGGAAGTTCGCCGGCTTCTACATGCTGATCCTGCTCGTGGGCCTCCAGCGCATCCCCCACGAGGTGTACGAGGCGGCGCGGATCGACGGCGCGAGCCGCGGCCAGATCTTCCGCAGCATCACCCTGCCGCTGCTGCGGCCATCCCTCGCCCTGTCCCTGCTGCTCTGTGTGACCGGATCGCTGCTCGCGTTCGACCAGTTCTTCGTCCTCACCAAGGGCGGACCGGACAACAGCACCGTCACCGTCGTGCAGTTGATCTACCGCGAGGCGTTCCAGCGCCTGGACCTCGGCACCGCGGCGGCCCTCTCGATCATCGTGCTGGCCGCGCTGCTCCTCCTCAACGTCGCGCAGTTCCGCGCTCTGCGCCGCGCCGACGAGTCATGAGCCACACCACCGGCAGAAGGGACACCACGGTGCTCACCCGCGCCCACGGCCGGATGCCCCACTACCTCGTCGCCGGAGGGCTGGCCGTCATCTTCCTCTTCCCCCTGCTGTGGAACGCCTGGGCATCGGTCAGCGCTCAGCCCGGCACCGCACAGCAGTCCGGCTACGGCTTCGGCAACTACCGCACGCTCCTCGAGTACGACGCGGGCCTGTGGCGCTACCTCCTCAACAGCACCGTCGTCGCAGCGCTCACCGTCGCCCTGACCCTCGCGGTGTCGCTGCTCGGCGGATACGCCTTCGCCCGCTTCGACTTCCCGGGCAAGAACCTCCTGTTCCTGCTGACGCTGGCCATCCTCATGGTCCCCTACGCCACGCTCCTCATCCCGCTCTACGTGCTGCTCGGCAGGCTCCACCTGCAGAACTCACTGATCGGACTGAGCCTGGTGCTGGCCATGTTCCAACTGCCTTTCGCCACCTTCATGATGCGGATCTCCTTCGAAGCGGTGCCGCGCGAACTGGAGGAGTCCGCACTCGTCGACGGGTGCGGCACGGCGGGCGCTCTGCGCCGGGTCCTCCTCCCAGCGGTACGACCAGGGCTGATCACCGTGGGCCTCTTCGCCTTCCTCGCGGCCTGGAACGACTTCATCGCACCCTTGATCCTCATCTCGGACAGCGAGAAGGCACCCCTGCCGCTGGCCGTCGCGAACCTGCGGCAGCAGAGCATGGGCGCCGTCGACTACGGGGCCACCGAGGCGGGCGTGGTGGTCCTCGCCGTGCCCTGCCTCCTCGTCTTCCTGCTGCTGCAACGGCACTACGTACGGGGCTTCATGTCGGGCGCGCTCAAGGGCTGAGACGCGCACCTGCCGCATGCGCACGACCAACGACCGAAAGGACGAACCGAAGGCATGAACTGGTGAGAGAGAACACGCAGGGTTCATTCGTCCTGCCGGTGGCGCCGACCCGGGGCCGGCTGCGCCCCCTCGGTCTCGACGAGGTCAGGATCACCGGGGGCTTCTGGGCCCGGCGCCGGCAGATCAACGCGATGGCCACACTCGACCACTGCCGGGACTGGATGGAACGTGTCGGCTGGATCGGCAACTTCCGAGCCGCCGCCGAGGGCCGGATCCACAAAGACCGGCGCGGCCGCGAGTTCGCCGACGCCGACGTCTACAAACTGCTCGAAGCCATGACCTGGCAGGACGGGCGGCGTGCCGACACCGCGCCGGACACGGGGATCGCCGCACTCACCGAAGCCATCGCCCCGGCCCAGGAACCGGACGGCTACCTGAACACCGCCTTCGGCCGTTCCGGCCAGCAGCCCCGCTACAGCGACCTCGCATGGGGCCACGAACTGTACTGCTACGGACACCTCATCCAGGCGGGTGTGGCCCAGACCCGGGCCAGGGGCGAGGGCGAGCTGGCGAAGATCGCCCGGCGGGCCGCCGACCACGTGTGCGCCACCTTCGGCCGAGGCGGCAACGAGGGAGTCTGCGGACACCCCCAGATCGAGACGGCCCTGGTCGAACTGGCCAGGGCGACGGGGGAGCAGCGCTACCTCGACCAGGCCGCGCTCTTCGTCGACCGCCGCGGGCACGGCACACTTGCCGACATCGAGTTCGGCAGCGCCTACCACCAGGACGACATGCCCGTCCGGGAGGCCACCGTTCTGCGCGGCCACGCCGTCCGCGCCCTCTACCTCGCGGCAGGCGCCGTCGACGTGGCCGTGGAGACCGGGGACGACGCCCTGCTCGCTGCGGTGATACGGCAGTGGGAGGCCACCGTCGCCCGGCGGACCTACCTGACCGGCGGCATGGGCTCACACCACAGGGACGAATCCTTCGGCGACGACTTCGTACTGCCGCCCGACCGCGCCTACTCGGAAACCTGCGCCGGCGTCGCCTCCGTGATGCTCAGTTGGCGGCTGCTCCTCGCCACCGGCGAGCCGCGCTTCGCCGACCTGATGGAGCGGACCCTGTTCAACGTGATCGCGACCTCCCCGTCCGAGGACGGCCGGGCCTTCTTCTACGCCAACACCCTGCACCGGCGGCGCCGGGGCACCGTACCCCCGGCAGACGCCGAGAGCCCGCGCGCCGAATCGAGCCTGCGCGCACCCTGGTTCGCGGTGTCCTGCTGCCCAACCAACGTGGCGCGGACCCTGGCAGAGCTGCCCGCGTATCTGGCGACGGCGGACGACCACGGCATCCAACTGCACCAGTACGCCGATGCGGAGATCGCCACCTCCCTCGCAGGCGGCCACGGCGTCGCGCTGCGGGTCCGGACCGACTACCCGTCCGCAGGGAGCGTGACCGTGCGGATCGGACGGTCCCCACACCACCCCTGGACCCTGTCACTCCGCGTCCCCGCGTGGACCGAGGGCACCACCGCGTGGCTGGTCGACGCAGACGGAGCACGCCGCGCAGTGGCACCGGGCACGGCCACGGTCACCCGCATCTTCCGGCCCGGTGACGAGATACGACTCGAACTGCCCATGGCACCGCGCTGGATCGGGCCCGACCCGCGCATCGACGCGGTGCGCGGCACCGCGGCCGTCCAGCGCGGGCCGCTGGTGTACTGCGCCGAGTCGGTGGACCTGCCGGGCGGACACGAAGCCGACGTCGTACGAGTGGACCCGTCCGCCGAGCCGCAGGACGGCCCGGACAACACCGTCGTCGCACCTGGCGAACTCGCCGTACCGGGCCAACCGGGCGACGCTGCTTGGCCGTACCGGCCCCTCGACCGAGCCGCCGCTCCCGCCGCCGCGCGCGCGGGGATCGTCCTGGTGCCCTACCACTTCTGGGCGAACCGCGGGCCTTCGACGATGCGCGTGTGGCTGCCGACGGCGGAACGCGCGGCACCGTGATCGGGAGGTAGTGATGGCCGACTCCGGGGGGCCAGCCGTCTGGGTGAGCCGAGGAAGACGCCATGGACCCGTACCACCTCCGTAGGCCGCTGCTTGCGAAGCATCTCCGCCCGGAGGCCGGAGTGGCTGCTGTCCGACGGACGCTGCCGGCGGTGGTCGCGGGCGGCTGCAACCTGTCCACCTGTCCGGCTTCCCCGAGGCTGCGCCTGGCGCGATGGAGCATGTTGTGGGTGTCAGGGGTGTGCACCTCGGTCTCGACACAAGCGGTGGGGGCCTCGGTGCCGGCACGCGGAGTCTCGGCGAGGGTGGTGTCGGTTTCGACGTCGGGCAGGCCGCGATCAGTGCGGCTGCGGCGGCATGCGCACTGTGGTGGTGGGGATCGAGGGTGAGGGCGTCACGGGCGGAGCGTTGGACGAGACGCGGCGCACCCGCTACGAGACGGGCGCCGACTTCCACCACGGCCTGCTCCAACTCGCCTGCGGCATCGTCTGCCTGAAGCGACTCCGAACCTCGTCTTGAAACGATCAGTTACCCAGATGCATCGCATGGTGTCTCTATGGGGCCGGTGAGTCGGGCAGTGGCGTCAGGCGACTGATGCCACAGCCCGGCACCGCAGCAGCCGGCCTGGTTGAGCAGGACACGTCTGTGCTTGATTCCGGCGTCCTGGTCGCGGGCGGCACGCTCATGCGCATCCCGTTCGGAGGCCTTCGCGCGGTCAGCGGTGATGAGGTCGGGAGAGCGCCGCCTTGCCTGCCGGGTCCAGCCGTCCGTCAGAACGGTCTCGCGCACGTCCGGGCGTGGCGCGTGGGCTCGATCACAACCTCCTTGACGCTTGCAATAGGCAAGTGAGACGCTTGCTGTGTCAAGTAAATGCCCCGTCCTGTCCAAGACGTCAGGTGGGGTCCAGTCACCGGCTGTGCGCATGAGGAACCCATGATCTTCCTGAAGATCGGGACCCTATGTACGGCCGCCAGGTCCAGCTCAGTGGCATCTCCATCGCCGCGTGCGCAACGGCCAGTCCACCGACCACTGGTCGGAAGTGAGCTTCGGTGGTTCCTGGATCACACAGCGACGACTCTCTCCCGAGACCGTCGTCCCCAGCACGGAGTAGCGCCGCGCGGCCACTTTTCCCGGCCTAGGTGCACTGCTCCGGCCAGGGCTGGGTCCCCGGACACGATCCCAGGGCACCGCACATGATTCAGGAGCAGCACATGACAATCCACGCGGCCCGGGCCTTGTCCCGGCCCTTCAGCCTGGGGCGACTGACCGTCCCCAACCGGATCACCATGTCCCCGATGACCCGCTCGCACTCGCCTGGAGGAATCCCAGGCGAGGACGTAGCCGCCTACTATGCGCGCCGCGCCGCGGGCGGGGTGGGGTTGATCATCACGGAAGGCACCTACGTCAACCACCCATCCGCTGGTGAAGACGCCGCAGTCCCCCGGTTCCACGGGGAGGAGCAACTCGTCGGCTGGAGCCGGGTGGCCGACGCGGTACACGCCGCAGGCGGACGCATCGTGCCGCAACTCTGGCACATCGGAATGGTGCGCGAACCAGGAAAACCGCCGTTCGAGAGCGCGCCCCCGGTGGGCCCGTCCGGCCTCACACTCACCGGTAGCAGCGGCGGTCACGCCATGGCCCGCGCGGACATCGACCAGGTTATCGGCGCCTTCGCGCAAGCGGCCGCGGACGCGGAGCGGATCGGCTTCGACGGCGTCGAAATCCATGGCGCCCACGGCTACCTCATCGACCAGTTCCTCTGGTCCCACACCAACCGGCGCACCGACAAGTACGGCGGCGACCCCGTCGCGCGGACACGGTTCGCCACCGAGATCGTGCAGGCCATCCGGGAGAAGGTCGCGCGGGACTTCCCGGTCATCTTCCGTTTTTCCCAGTGGAAGGGGTACAACTTCGATGCCCGGCTGGCCGACACCCCCGACGAGCTTCAAGCCGTGCTCACCCCCATAGCTGATGCAGGCGTCAGCGCGTTTCACGCCTCCACCCGCCGCTACTGGGAGCCGGCGTTCGAGGGATCCGACCTCAACCTCGCGGCTTGGGCGAAGAAGCTCACCGGCAAGGCGACCATCGCCGTCGGCTCGGTCGGCCTCGACGGTGACCTCACCACGGACAATGCCGAGCCGGCCGGGTTGGAACGGCTCGTCGAGGGACTGGAGCGCAATGACTTCGACCTCGTCGCGGTGGGCCGTGCGCTCCTGGCCGATCCCGAATGGGCCAGAAAGGTGTTGGACGGCCGGGTCGAAGGCTTCGTCCCGTTCACAAAGGAAGCGGAAAAGACTCTGTACTGACTGTGCGACGATGTTGGGGACGTGGGCTCTTCGCACCAGTAGCGGCTGTCGTGACGCCCGGGAGCGCTACGGTCCTGGTCGACGACCGGGTACCCAGGCTCTGATAGAGGCCCTGATCGCCGAGACATTGAAGCCGCGAAGGGGGAGACAGAAGTCAAGCCCTGCCCGGCGCCCAAGGACCTGGACGGACTGCGCCGACAACTCAGCAGCATTGAACGACGTATTGATGTGCTGCAGCGAAACCGGAGGGCGATAGGTGCGTATCTACGTGCCTGCGACGAGTCTCCTACGACCGCGGCGGTCATCAGCGCGCTGGGCCAGCTGCCGCGTGACGGCGGGAATTCGCGAGACTCTGCAAGAAGAATCGGTACCGTCGTGAAGTTCCGCTCTGGGACGGACTTGAGGCGCCGTTTCTTATGGGCTTCTGCCAGTGGGCCACGGTAATGCGCTACCGGTCGATGTCGGCGGCGCGGCGTCGTCGCGCCGCGCGTGCGTGCCTCCGCGCTGTCGGCCGCCCGAGGCGGCCGCCTCCGGCGGCCGATGGTGCAGATGACCTACCGCTCTCTCATGCCCGTTCGTCGCAGCGATCGCGGTGCCGCATCGGGGGCGGTGATGTCCGGCACCCCCGGACCCGGCCGTATGTGTCTGCCCGACGCCGTCCATGAAGGCGGCGCTTCACAGGGTCTTGATGAGGCCGCCGTCGATGACGAAGTCGGCGCCGGTGATGTTGGCGGTGCGCCGGCCGGCGAGCATCACGATGAGGTCGGCGACCTCGTCGGGGCGAGTGAAGCGGCCGGTCGCGAAGCCGCCGAGGCTGTCGACGATCTGCTCGCGCGCGGTCTCCTTGTCGACGCCCATCGCGTTGCCCACACTCGCGGCCATGCCGCCCTCGGCGAGCCACATGTCGGTTTCGACCGGTCCGGGACTGATGGTGTTGACGCGGACGCCCTGGGGGCCGACCTCCTTGGACAGGGCCTTGGAGAAGTTGGTGAGTGCGGCCTTGGAGACGGTGTAGTCGATGATGCCGGGGTCGGGCAGGAAGGCGTTGACCGAGCTGACGGTGACGATCGCGCCCTTGCGCTCGATCAGCGACGGCAGTGCGGCGCGTACCGCTCGGATCGCGCTGAAGAGGTTGGCATTGAGGGTCGCCGTCCAGTCCGCGTCGGTGACCGAGAGGACGCCGCCGAGCCGTGGGGTCAGGACCCCGATGTTGTTGACGAGGATGTCGATGCCGCCGAAGCGCTCCTGCGCGGCGGTCACCAGGGCCTCCATGCCCTTCGCGGTGGACAGGTCACCGGACACCGGGAGCACGTCGTATTTCTCGGCGAGCATGTCCAGGTCGGCGCTGCCGTTGCGTGAGCCGGCGGCCACTTTGACGCCTTCGGCGGCCAGTGCGCGGACCGCGGCGAGTCCGATGCCCCGACTGGCTCCGGTGACCACGGCGACCTTGTTTTCCAGCTGCATGTCCATGGTGTTTTCCTTGTCTGGGCTTTGTTCCGTATGTGTGCAGAAGGAGGACTGGCAGGACGCGGTGGCCGTTCTGCGTCAGGTCTCCGGCATGGGGTCCATGATGTGGTCGGCGCCCGATCGGCGGCGGGCGGCGATTCAGGCGACGGCGCCTACGGAGTTCGCGATGGCGGCGGCGGCCTTCTCGAGGTGGGGGGTGAGCTGGTCCTCGGTCTGCCCGTTGACCGAGATGAATTCGACGTCGGTGATGCCGAGGAAGCCGAGGACGCCGCGGATGTAGGGCTCGTGGAACTCCAGCGGGGCGAAGCGCGGGTCGCTGAAGTCGCTGCCGGACGAGCGCAGGATGACGGCCTTCCTGCCGCTCAGCAGTCCCTGCGGGCCTTCCGCGTTGAACGTGAAGGTGCGGCCGGCCATGCAGATCTGGTCGATCCATGCCTTGAACGAGGCCGGCACGTTGAAGTTGTAGACCGGGACGCCCAGGGCCAGGACGTCGGCCGCCTTGACCTCGGCGATCAGTTGCTCGGCGGCGCTGACCGCGGCATGGGAGTGGGTGTCGTGGATCTCGGCCGGGCCGAACACTCCGCGTACCCAGTGCTCGCTGACCAGATTCGGCACGTCGGCCGTCACATCGCGGTAGGTCACGGTGCCGTCCGGGTTCTGGGCCCTCCACGCCTCGGCGTACTGGGCGGAGAGGCGGCGGCTGACGGAGCCGAAGCCGGTGCTGCGGGCGCTGGAGTCGATGTGGAGCAAGTGAGTCATGGGGTTTCCGTCCTGGTTAATGGATTGTTCAATCCAGAATTGAGATGCGGCGAGGTCCGGTGACCCTGCATCGGCGAGCCTAACAGGTTCTGGATTGAACTATCAAGAATGTTGGTGCGAGGCGGGCGCGCGGAGTTTTCGCAGGTCAAGGTGCAACTGGATTCGCCGCGCGATCGAGTCGAACCCTGTGACCGTCTTGGGTTGCCTTCTGGATCACCTGTCGAAGGCAGGGGAGGAGGCGGCGCGGTGGTCACCGGCTCCCCGTGCTTGATCGGCTGCAGGGAGCCGGCGGCCGTCGGCACCACAGGTGGGGGATCCCGGGCGCCGGTCCTGGGCGAGCGTGCCAGGGCGCGGGGCCGGCAGGAGCCGGAGGCTGCTCCTGGGGTCTGTTCTCGTGGTGGTCGACGTGCGGTGGTCTGCCGGACGGATGGGCCGGTCAGCGCCGCCGGCTCGCCGCACCAGGGGTGTCCCGCTCGCGGGGGTGACGCGGCTGCGCGGGCTGGCGCCTGCGCAGCCGCGTCCCGCACCGGCTGTGCTGGCCGAAGGGCTTTTGGTGCCTCGCACGCCGATCGACTGCAGAGAATGGGCCAGCTGGTCCGGCTGCTACGGGCGGACGCCGAACGGCCCGAGCTGTCCGGCGTCGATGCGCAGCGACTCAAGCAGCGCGAAGGCGTTGTCGACCGTGAAGACGTCGGCGGCGGCCAGGGTTCCGGTGTACTTGGCGATCACCGGGTCTGCGGCTTGCTGGGCGACGGCGTCGAGGTAGGTCTTGAAGATGGCCCAGGAGTTTCCGGTGGGTCCGTACTTCTGGAAGTAGGGCGTGGGGTCCACCGTGGCCGAGGCGTTGCGTACGGAGGCGTCCAGGTCCGCCATGTACCGCTTCTGTATGTCGCCGTCGGCGCGGACTCCCAGGCGTCCGAGGTGGCCGCCGACCAGGGTCTTCCACGGGTCGTCCATGGCCACGTCGTGCGCCTTCAGCCAGGCGGGGATGTCCTGGGAGACGGCGAGGTTCTTGAACGGCACCCAGCCGGGGTATAGCACGTCCACGACCATCAACGTCGCCTGGTCGGGGGCGTAGATGAAGATGTTGTCCGGCGAGTGGTTCGGGCCGTGGTGGGCGAGCTCCAGTCGCTCGCCGTCCACCTTCAGGACGTAACGGTCGTCGAACGTCACCGTCGGGGCAGGGCGGTTGGGATCCCGGTCCAGGCGCAGCAGGCGGCGGGTCTCAGTGTGGCCGATGCGCACGACGTCCTTGCCCAGGATGGCCGAGGCTCCGATGTGGTCGGCGTGGGAGTGGGAGTACACGAGGTGCGTGACCTTGCCGGGCATGCCGTTGGCCCTGGTCACCTGCTCGATGGCGCGCAGCAGGTTGTGTCCGATCGTGGGTGGGGCGTCGACGAGCACGACACCCTCACGGGTGCTCAGGAACATGGCCTGGTAGTACGAGTCGGTCACCCAGTAGAGGTTGCCCTTGATCCGGCCCACGAAGTAGCCGTCCGTGTTGAGTGCGGGCCCGGACGAGCCCGACGGGACGCCGCTGCGGTGCCGGGCAGCGTGCCGCGGGGAACGGCAGCGCCCAGCGCCGCCCGCGTCCGGCACTGCCGCCCATAGTTGTTCGACGAGCCGGTGCATCTGCGGGCCCGCCAGCCCGGTCCATGCCCGCAGGTCGGAAGGGGTGCAGTGGGCGAGCCGCAGGTACATGCCGGTGAGCGTAGCCAGCCAACCCGCATGGGTGCAGGGCCCGTTGTCAGTGGGGCGGGCTACTGTTCCTGCGATTGCTGATCCGGCCTGCGGTCGGACAGGTCTGCAGGTGTTCGGCGCGTCCAAAAAGGAGGTGGAGGGCTCATGACTGCACGTCCGCAGCATGCGCCTTCTGCCTCCGCTGCTGTTCCTGCGCGCCGGTTCCGCGGCAAGAACAAGTCCGAGCGCTGGAAGCGCGGGGCGGACACCGAGCTCGCGGTCATCCGGCTGCCGCTCGATGTGCACCTGCCCGAGGACATTGCCCGGCTCGAGCAGCTGTTTGCGGCTATGTGGTCGGTGAAACGTGCCCTGCAGCGGGATGCTCGTGCCGCGGTCGACGCGTACTGGGCGGGCGATGTCCGGCGTGAGGTGGATGCTGCTGCGTGGCGGGCTGTGCTGGGTCTGTCCCGTGAGGGGACGGAACACCGCGGGTACCGGCACATGGAAAGATCCCGCAACCTCGGGCATCACGTGACGAAGGCGTTGGTGATGCATCAGGCCGACGAGGTGTGGGAGGGCGTCTCCCGGCATCTGTTCCCTGACGCGTCCGGCCGCAGGTCCGGCCGGCCCAGGACGGGATCGTGGTGGGATTACGTCCGGATACCCGGGCGTGCCCGGTCGCACACGACGGCGCGGAAGTGGGAGACGTTCCGTCTCCACGGCACCCTCGCCGGACACCTCACCGCCTACCAGCATCGGAGCCTGGACCCGGAGCCCCTCACGCCCGTGCAGGCGGCCGCGCTGGAGACGGGGACGAAGGTCCTCGAGCAGCCGTGCAGGCTGACCGCGCTGGCCCGGCCGTCTGGCCGTGTCCCGACCGGGGAGACCACCCCGAAGGGAACGCCGAAGACGAGGGCGGCGACGTGGTGGGACCACACCGGGCCGCTCACGCTCATATTCTCCGGCGGTGCGGACTCCCGCCGCGGCGACCTGGTCCTCCCGGTCCGCCTGCCGTCCGGCGCCGGCCGCTGGCCGCGCCTGCTCCACTTCCTGAACGACCCGGACTCCTGGCACAAGGTCGACCTGGTCCGCCGCCGTGACGCATCAGCGCCCGGCGGGTGGGCCTACGAAGCGCACATGATGGTCCTCGCCGGCGGATATGCGTCCCCCGCAACCCGGGCCCGCCGTCAGGCTGCGGCCGGTCTGGACCGGGCCGGAGGCATCGACGGGAACGTGTCGAACCTGTCCGTCGTGTCGTTCCCGGACACGTTCGACCCCGCCGACGGAGACATACGGACCAGCCGGATCGAGCTCACCGACGACGAACGAGACGCGCTCGAGCGAGTCCGGCGGAAGGAACGCGGGCGCAAGCGTGCCCTCGACCGGTCCCGGCGGGCCACCAACCCCGCACAGTACGGCCCGTCGAAACGGCAGCAGGCCCGGGACGAGCGCCGCACAGCAGTCGGACTCCCCGCCCGCACCGTCGCGGTGCCCGGCGGCGCCCGGGACGCGAACAAGGCAGGTGTGCCGCGGCAGGCATACCGGAGTGATGTGCTGTCGGCCGGGTACCGGATGGGCCGCGCCCGCCTGGTCGAGGCTGCGGCGGGCACGGCCGCGGCGAAGGACCAGCGGGCGCGGCGGATCGCCGAACGGGTCGTCGAAGCTCATGGGGTGCGGCTCACGGTCGAGGACTGCGACATCCGCACCTGGTACCGGCTGTGGGGCAAAGCCCTCCAGGCCACCACACCCGGCCGCCTGATCGCGGCGATCGGCCGGGA